>JBEKGH010000050.1:0-44281 GCA_050012895.1 Occallatibacter sp. | reverse complement strand
CCGATCAGCATGCCGGTGGGCAAGGAGACGCTGGGTCGAGTGCTCAACGTGATCGGCGAGCCGGTGGACGAACTGGGGCCGGTGGGCGAGAAGGAGCGCATGCCGATTCACCGGCCTGCTCCGCTATTTGACGAGCAGTCGACCCACGAGGAGATGTTCGAGACCGGCATCAAGGTCATCGACCTGATCCAGCCCTTCCTGAAGGGCGGCAAGATCGGCCTGTTCGGTGGCGCCGGCGTGGGCAAGACCGTTGTGATCATGGAACTGATCAACAACGTGGCCAAGAACCACGGCGGCTTCTCGGTGTTTGCCGGCGTGGGCGAGCGCACCCGCGAGGGCAACGACCTGTGGCTCGAGATGAGCGAGAGCGGCGTCATCAAGCCAGGGCATTGGCAGGAATCGAAGTGCGCCCTGGTGTACGGGCAGATGACGGAGCCGCCCGGAGCGCGGTTGCGCGTGGCCTTGAGCGCGCTGACGGTTGCCGAGTATTTTCGCGACAAGGAAGGCGCCGACACACTGCTCTTCATCGACAACATCTTCCGCTTCAGGCGAGCTGCAGGAGCGCATCACTTCCACAAGCAAAGGTTCGGTCACATCCGTGCAGGCCGTCTACGTGCCTGCCGACGACTTGACCGATCCCGCGCCGGCCACAACCTTCGCTCACCTGGATGCGACTACAGTGTTGAGCCGCCCGTTGAGCGAGCTCGGCATTTACCCGGCCGTCGATCCATTAGCGTCAACCTCGCGTATTCTGACGGCGCGCGTCGTAGGCGATGAGCACTACGATGTCGCGCAGGGCGTGAAGAAGATTTTGCAGCGCTACAAGGACCTGCAGGACATTATCGCCATCCTGGGCATCGACGAACTTTCCGAAGACGATAAGCTGACGGTCACCCGGGCGCGCAAGGTGCAGAAGTTCCTCTCGCAGCCGTTCCACGTGGCCGAGACGTTCACCGGCATTCCCGGCGCCTACGTCAAGATTGCCGACACGGTGCGCGCCTTCAGGGAGATCATCGAAGGCAAGCACGACGGTGTCCCCGAGCAGGCGTTTTACATGAAGGGCGGCATCGAGGAAGTGCTCGAATCCGCGGAGAAGCTGAAGGCGACGGTGTAAAGACAGCTTCTAGCTGCTAGCCCCAAGCTTCTAGCTTTTCTCCCAGGCAGTTGACGGAATCAACTTTCGCAAGAAGAGCTAGTGGCTAGTAGCTCGGAGTAATTTATGGCAGAAGCGACATCCGACCAACTTCGCGTTCGTCTCGTGACGCCGGAGCGCATTCTCTTCGAGGCGGACGCCGCGGCGGTGGAGCTGCCCGCGAAGAACGGCTACATGGAAGTGCTCTACGGGCACGCGCCGCTGATGGCCGAGCTGGGCGCGGGCGACGTTCGTATTCACCAGGGCGGCGGCATCGAGTCCACCAGCCCTGAAACGACGCGCTACAACGTGAGCTGGGGATTCGTTGAGGTGCTGGGTGACCGCGTTACCATCCTGGCCAGCGACGCGCTCAAACCGGAAGAAATTGACGTGCCACGCGCCGAGCAGCAACTCGACCGCGGCGAGAAGATGTGGAAGGAGGCCGGCGACAGTGAAGAAGCCTACGACGAGGCCCTCCGCGTGATCTCCGAAGCCGAAGCCAAGATCTCGTCGGCAAGCGAAACGACGAAGGCGCACTAATCCGGAATCGGCCGACACACTGAAACGATAAGCCCTGCTCTTGAGCGGGGCTTTTCTATGTGACGGTGTTTACCAGACTGTGCGCGGATAGTGCTCCGCGACGTGTTCGTCAGAAGAGATCAACGGCGCCAGCCCGTTCAGCCGGGCCTGGGCCACAATGATGCGGTCGAAGGCGTCGCGCGTCCACTTCTCGTCGAGTGCGGCTCTGGCTACGTCCGCGAAAGGCAGATCGCATAGGAGAAGTCCGAGCTCATGCTCCAGTTTTCGCAAAATGTCTTTGCCGGGGAGCGTGAGTCTTCCGATCTCGTACAGGTACTCAAGCTCGACCAGCACCATGGGCGAAACCAGCAACTCGGCCCTTTGGATTAGCCGTGCGGCGTCGCGCCCGATGCGCGCACGGCCGTGCGCAAGACGACTCGCGGTGTGGGTGTCGAGATATGCGATCATGCTGAGCGCCGGGCCTTACGCGCGCCGGTGCGGCCGGTCGCCGATGCGGGCTTTGCCAGCGGCCCGAGCTTGCGGTCCCATTTTCGCTCCCAGTCGCGCATGATCTCAACCTTCCAGGAGTCGTCCTCAATATCTGCACCGGGAACGATAATTTGCATCGGCGTGATGCGGCTTAGTTTGGACGGAGCATGTTCTGGGACAAGGCGCAGCCTGCGGCCTTTGTGAGAGACCCAGACTTCCTTGCCGTCGAGCGCCTGATTCACGAGGTCAAAGAGCTTCTGCCGGAATTGGGTGATGGGGACTTCCACGAATTTCGATTGTAGCATGATGTACATAACTAGATGTACACTATGTACGCCCTGCGCAATCTCGATCCGCCAGTTTCCCTCTCGCGTAGAAGGACTTGCCGCTGGTGCGCTTCTTAACTGGGTGCGGGTCTGGAGACCCGCACGACAGCCGGTCTGGAGACCGGCGCTACATCCATGTGCACTTGCCTCTCCCCCGTCTCGCCCGCTAAAGTTTGAGCCGGGGCTTCTCCTGCCTGAGCGCCGCATCTCAGCGCCCCGCGGAACCCCAGTCTGTTCATTCCCCAGAGGATCGTGCATGTCTAGCTTGCCTGCATCCGTCGCCAACCGGGACATCGACTCAACGTTGCGGGAAAACCGTGTGTTTCCGCCGCTGGAGGAGTTCAGCGCCAAGGCTCATATCAAGAGCCTGGAGGAATACGAGTCGCTTTACAAGCAGTCCATCGAGGACCCCGAAACGTTCTGGGCGGGTGCGGCGCGGGAGCTTGAGTGGTTCAAGCCGTGGGACAAGGTTCTGGAGTGGAATCTGCCGTGGGCCAAGTGGTTTGTAGGCGGCAAGCTCAACCTGAGCACCAACTGCGTGGATCGTCATGCGCTGGGCGAACGGCGCAACAAGACCGCGATCATCTGGGAGGGCGAGCCGGGAGAGATTCGCCGGCTGACCTATGCGGAATTGCATGCTGAGGTGCAGAAGTTTTCGAACGCGCTCAAGTCGCTGGGCATCCAGAAGGGCGATCGCGTGGCAGTGTACATGGGCATGACGCCGGAGCTGGCCATTGCGCTGCTGGCCTGTGCACGCATCGGCGCCGTGCACTCGGTGATCTTCGGCGGGTTCGCCGCCAATGCCATTGCCGACCGCGTGGCGGACTCGGGATGCGTGGCCATCCTGACGCAGGACACGAGCTACCGGCGGGGCAACGAGGTCAAACTCAAAGCAACTGTCGACGAGGCTATGCCCGCGTGCCCCACGGTGAAGCACGTGGTGGTGTACAAACGCACGGGCACGCCGGTGAACATGGTGGCCGGCCGCGATCACTGGTGGCACGAACTGGTTGCCAAGGCCGATGCAGAATGCCCCGCGGAGCCGATGGATTCAGAGGATCCGCTCTACATCCTGTATACGTCGGGGTCCACGGGAAAACCCAAAGGCCTGCTGCACACCACGGGCGGGTACGCGGTGCAGACCTACCTGACCGCGAAATACGTTTTCGACCTGCGCGACGAGGACGTATTTTGGTGTACGGCCGATATCGGCTGGGTGACGGGACACTCGTACGTGGTGTATGGACCGCTGCAGAACGGCGCCACGGTGCTGATGTACGAGGGCGCGCCGAATTGGCCGGATTTTTCGCGCTTCTGGAAGATTATCGACGACCACAAAGTGACGATTTTCTACACCGCGCCCACGGCGATCCGCGCGTTCATCAAGTGGGGCAATGAGTTTGTTGACAAGTACAAACTGGACTCGCTGCGGCTGCTGGGCACAGTGGGTGAACCGATCAATCCCGAGGCGTGGATGTGGTATCGCGAGAAGATCGGCCACAACCGCTGCCCAATTGTAGACACGTGGTGGCAGACCGAGACGGGCGCGATCATGATTGCGCCCATTCCCGGTGCGGTGCCGACCAAGCCGGGCTCGGCGACGCGGCCCTTCTTCGGTATTCAGCCGGAGGTGGTGACGAAGCCGGATGCGAACGGCCATTTTGAGAAGGTTCCGGCGGGCAGCGGCGGATTGCTGGTAGTGCGCAAGCCGTGGCCCGCGATGGCGCGCACGATTTACGGCGATCCCGAGCGCTACGAAAAAACTTATTGGTCCGATGTGCCGGGCTGCTACTTCACCGGCGACGGCGCGCGCCAGGACGCGGACGGCTACTTCTGGCTGATGGGCCGCGTGGACGACGTGATCAACGTGAGCGGGCACCGGCTGGGCACGATGGAAGTGGAGTCGGCGCTGGTGGCGCATCCCAAGGTGGCCGAAGCCGCCGTGGTGGGACGGCCGGACGATCTGAAAGGGCAAGCCATATCGGCGTTCGTCACATTGGAAAGCGGCTACCCACCCAACGACGCTCTGAAGGACGAGCTGCGCAAATGGGTGACGAAAGAGATCGGCGCGCTGGCGCGGCCCGACGATATTCGCTTTACCGAAGCGCTGCCCAAGACGCGCAGCGGTAAGATCATGCGCAGATTGCTGCGCGATCTTGCCACGCACGGCGAGATCAAGGGCGACGTGACCACGCTCGAGGATTTCACGGTCATCGCCAAGCTGCGCGAAGCGGAAGAGGGCTGAGGCGGGCGCTCATCGCATCGGGCGTACAATATGAGCCACGGAGTATCGCACCATGGCTGCACAACCTTCCCTCATCCCGGTCGAAGAATACCTGAGGACAACCTCGGATCCAGACTGCGAGTATGTCGACGGTGTGATCGAGGAGCGCCCGGTGGGAGAGTACGATCATGCAACGTGGCAGACAATTCTGGCGGCGTTTTTTACCATTCGGCAGGTGGAGCTGGGGATCGAAGCGAGAACCGAATTGCGCATGCAAGTTGCTCATCGCCGCTTCCGCGTACCCGACGTAACACTTTTGAGCCGGAAAGCTCCGCGAGAGCAGATCATTACCCATGCACCGCTGGCCGTATTTGAGATTCTGTCTCCGGAAGATACGATGGCTCGGATGCTTGAAAAACTGGCGGATTATGAGCGAATGGGTATAGCCGCAATCTGGGTGATCGAACCGACGAAACAGGTGTATTACCAGTTTCAGGCCGGGCAACTAACTCCTGGTGACGTGTTTGCGTTGCCGGGGACTTCCTACACGGTTCCCTTCGCCGAAATTGCCGCGCTCGCTCAGTAAGCGCTTCGCGTCGTTTCCCTCCCTATAATGGGCATTAGTGGGCAGAGCGCTCCGCGCGCTCGTTGCCACATCGACCTTTCTATTTGGGGAACGCATGGCTGCACTGATTGAAGCAATCGAAGTAAAGCGCAAGATGGTTTTTGAGTTTGAAGGCACGCCGTATTACTGCCTGGAGGCGGAAGTTTCCACGCCGACGGCCCGCGGCGGGCAGACTCTCGTCCGCCTGAAAATGCGCAACCTGCTCACGCGCGCCGTGTTTGACAAGACTTTCAAAGCCGGCGAAAAGTTTCGTGAGCCGGACCTGGAGCTTGTCGAGTCGTCCTACCTTTACAGCGATGGAGATGGCTCCTATTTTCTCGACCAGCAGAGCTTCGATACGCACACGCTCTCGCCGAGTATGGTGGGCGACGCGCTGGACTTTCTGGTGGAGGGAGCGCTGATTCAGTTGCACAAGTTCAACGGCAACCCCATCGGATTGCAGTTGCCGGCCCAGGTCGAGTTGAAAGTTGCGTACTCCGAGCCCGGAGCGCGCGGCAACACGTCAGGCGACGTGACCAAACTCGCCCGGTTGGAGACGGGCCTCGAGATCAAGGTTCCCCTCTACATTCAGGAGGGCGAAAAGGTGAGGGTTTACACCGAAACCAGGGAGTTCGCCGGGCGGGCGTGAACGGCATTTTCCTGATGCGGATTGAGACTGGATGATTTTCAATGGTACCGTCAGCCGCGCGAAGCGGAAGAAGGCTGACGCGCAGCGCGAGCCTCCGGCGAAAACTGCTTGCCGGTTGCGACTTTTCATGCTGAAATTGGGATGCTTCATGCCTCGCATATTTCTGCGCGGGCGGCTTGGTTCCCCAACCTTTTCCGCCTGTACGAAGAATGGCCTTGCCGTCGGTTTGTGAACGGGCCAGGTCGCGGGGCTGTGCAAGGAGGCTTCAATGGCCACACCCACCCTTCCCGGCAGCGCCCCGGAGCAAGTTTACCTGGGCAGGTACAGCGGCAAATTTGTGGTGTTCGTGGTTCTCTTCACGGTGTTTGCCTTGGCCGGCGTGGAGCTGCTGGCCAACGCCTTCACCGCGCATGACTTCAATGCCACAGCGCCCGGCACGCTCGATGAGAACTACACCCAGGTGACCTCGCATGACAACGGCACGACGAGCATTTCGTACGAGGTGACGTATAGCTTCACCGTGAACGGCCAGCAGTACAAGGGCAAGGGCACAGTGGGCACGGAGCCGCAGGATCCCGGCTGCACGGTGCATTACATGAAGGACAACCCGGCAGAGAATGGGCTCTCGCCGGGGCACGTGGACGCGAAGCTGAGGAACTTCGGCATCGCGTGCCTGGTGCTGGCATTGATCGCCTACATCTGGGTGCAGATGAAGCAGTTTGCCGCAGCGACCGACCGATCGCAGGCGGCTGCGGCAGCCGCGAACGTGTACGCGGTGGGACCGCCGGCGACGGAGGTCCGGCTGCGATACGGCGATGCCGCCCGTGAGAACGCGGGCATCAAGCGCGGGCGCTACTCGGCGTGGTGGCACGTGCACGTGGCGTTTTTCGCGCAGATTATCGCGTTGGGATTTCTTCTGGCCTTGCTGCTCTCGCACGTGGGCGGAGCCGGCATGACGCAAAGCCGCGCCTGCGGGATCGCCATCGTAGTGGCCATCCTCCTCACTTTGTGGGTGTACTTCGATCGCTGGCGCTGCATTGAGGCCGTGGCGAGCAAGTCCTGCTCGGGATCGCTGAACCTGTCGACCTTGTATGTGCCGTTCGTGGCCGCGGTGTATGCGAACTACCGCGGGTTGAAAAAGCTGATGGGGAAGTAACGAAGCGCGGAAGCAGACTGAGGGCGCGCGGCTGCGCCCTCAAGGCATGTGAGGCTTATTTTGGGAATCTCATGGGAGATGGCCAAAAGGACATGAGGAATCCGTGAAGTTGGCGGATTGCTTGCAATGTTAAGTAATCTGTTGCGCCCAATCTCCCGTCAATCCTTATGTGAGCACTGCGGTCGAAGTCCGATATCGTTGTCCTTGCTGCGGATTTAAGACGCTCGAGGCGCCCGGCACCCTGCAGTTGTGCCCTGTCTGCTGGTGGGAAGATGATGGGCAGGAAGACGAGGACGCGTCGGAAGTTCGATTAACAGTGAACGGCCAGTTGAGCCTGAACCAGGCGCGCACCAATTACAGCCAATTTGGGGCGGCGCATCCGCGTTTTCTGCCTTACGTTCGTAAGCCCCAGGGCGCAGAACAGTAACGTGCCTTTGGCGGTTCTTTGGTGCGGCCGAGCCGCGCCTCTGGTTTGACCCCTCCAGCAAAGCCCCGTACCATAAAAGCAGGGATTCCCAAGGCCAAACGGCGCTGAATCGCCTCAGAGGCAGCCGTGGCCGCATGGACCATGGCGAAAGCCCGGAAGGTACATTTTGACTGCCAGCAACACCCTCGAAAACAACTCCGAAACGGCTGAATCCGAGCACAATCACGATCATGCCGAAGAGCCTCACGACCACACCCACGGCCCGGTTCTGAATCCCGAGTGCACCCGGGAACTGGTGATCGACGTGCCCGCGGAAGAAGTCTCGCGGGCATGGACCAACGTGGCCACGGCCTACCGCAAACACGCCAAGATCCCCGGCTTCCGTGCCGGCAAGGTGCCGGAATCGGTGATCCGCCGGCGGTTTGGGGCGGAAATCCGCAAGGAAGTGATCGACAGCCTGCTGCCGGAGCGGTTCAACAAGGGCGTCGCCGAGCTGGGCATTCGTCCCGTGGGCCAGCCACAGGTGACCGAGCTTTCGGTGGAGGAAGGCGCGCCGCTGCACGTGAAGGCGGTCTTCGAATACCTTCCCGCCTTCTCGGTCGATGGCTACAAGGACGTGACGGTGGCCAAGCCTTCGGTGGAAGTGACGGAAGAGGAGTTCAAGCAGGAGCTCGCGCAGCTTCGTGATTCACGCGCGACGATTGAGCCTGTGGAAGAGGACCGCGCGCTTGCGGACGGGGACTGGGCGCAGATCAGCTACAAGGGCGAGATCCAGAAGGACGCAACGGAAGCTGCGGCTGAAGGTGCGGCCGAAGCGCAGCCAGTGAGCGGAGAAGACACGCTGGTGGAGATCGGCGGCAAGGATACGGTGGAGGCTTTCACCGGCGCGCTGCGTGGCGCCAAGCCTGGCCAGGAGCTGAAGGTGGAAGTGATCTACCCGGCGGACTACGCGGAAGCGAAGCTGGCCGGCAAGACGGTGGCGTACGAAGTGACGGTGAAAGGCATCAAGAAGCGCATTCTGCCCGAGCTGAACGACGAGTTCGCAAAGGAGATCGGGCACTACGAGAGCTACGCCGATTTGGAGAAGAGCGTTCGCGAGTACATGAAGAGCCGCAAGCAGCGCAGTGTCGAGTCTGAAACCAAGGATCGGCTGTTTGCAGCACTGAATGAGAAGTTCACGTTCGCGGTTCCGGAATCGCTTGTGCAGGACCAGATTGACACGCGTCTGGAACGCGGATTGCGCGCGCTCGCCGCGCAGGGCATGCCGGCCGAGCAGATGCGGAAGCTGGATTTTGCACGGCTGCGCGCCGCACAGCGTGACAGCGCCCTGGCCGAAGTGAAAGCCAACGTCCTTCTCGACTGCATTGCCGGAGAAGAAAACATTACCGTAAGCGAAGAGGAAATGGACAAGGAGTTGCAGATTGCTGCGATTCAATCTCGCGAGCCGCTCGATGCCCTGAAAGTGCGATTGACCAAGGAAGGCGGACTGGCTAGGATCAGGGAGCAGCTAAGGCGGGAGAAGACTGCGGCGGTTTTGTACGAACGCCTGCCTGCGTAATGGAGCGAAAGTTCCCGGGTTCCGATGCGGGAATTAGGCCGAAAACAGCGATACAAACAGGAAAAGGCCAGGAGCTGCAAGCTGGCAACCAGGAGTTAAGAACGCATGGCATTGGTTCCCATGGTGGTAGAGCAGACGAGCCGGGGCGAGCGCGCCTACGATATTTATTCCCGTCTGCTGCGCGACAATATTATCTTTCTTGGTACCCCGATCGACGACATGGTGGCCAATCTCATCGTGGCGCAGATGCTGTTTTTGCAGGGTGAGGATCCCGAGAAAGACGTTTCCCTGTACATCAATTCTCCGGGCGGCTCCATCACCGCGGGCCTGGCAATTTACGACACCATGCAATTCATCAAGAACAAAGTGGTGACGTATTGCATCGGCCAGGCGGCGAGTATGGGCGCGTTTCTGCTGCTGGCAGGAGAAAAGGGAAAGCGGTTTGCGCTGCCCAATTCACGCATCTTGATTCATCAGCCGTCGATGGGCGGATTGAGCGGCCAGGCCACCGATATCGATATTCACGCGCGCGAGATTCTGCGCATTCGCGAGATCACTAACAACTTGATAGCCCGCCACACCGGCCAGCCGCTGGAACGGATTGAGCGCGACGTGGAGCGGGACTTCATCATGAACGCGCAGCAGGCCAAGGAATACGGAATTGTGGACGAGATTATCGACCGTCCGCGCACGTAGCCGCACCGGGGGAATTGGATTACACTCGACAATGTGCGGTTGGGGTAAGGTTTCGGGGGGAGCAAACTGGATGAAAACGCGGATGGGACCTGAAGAAGCGCTACGCTGTTCGTTCTGCCACAAGTCGCAGGATGCCGTAGCCAAGTTGATCTCGTCGCCCAGCGACTATCCTCGCGCCTACATCTGCGATGAGTGCGTTGCCGTCTGCAACTCCATCCTTGAAGACGACCGCAGCGGAGAAGCTCCCGCCACTACTGCGGGCCATCTGCCCAAGCCGACGGAGGTCAAGAGCTTCCTCGACGATTACGTGATCGGCCAGGACCAGACGAAGAAGAAGCTCGCCGTGGCTGTCTACAACCATTACAAGCGCATCCAGATGAACAAGGTGCGCTCGAACGAAGTAGAGCTGGCCAAATCGAATATTCTGCTCATCGGCCCCACAGGAAGCGGCAAAACGCTGCTGGCGCACACCCTGGCCAAGATGCTGGATGTGCCGTTTGCGATTGTGGACGCGACCACGCTTACCGAAGCCGGATACGTCGGCGAGGATGTGGAAAACATCATTCTCAAGCTGCTGCAGGCCGCCGACGGCGACGTGACGAGAGCGCAGCAGGGCATCATCTATATCGACGAGATCGACAAGATCGGTCGCAAGGACGAGAACCCGTCGATTACGCGCGACGTAAGCGGGGAGGGCGTGCAGCAGGCGCTGCTCAAGATCCTTGAGGGCACGGTGGCCAACGTGCCTCCGCAAGGCGGGCGCAAGCATCCGCACCAGGAATTCACCGCGGTCGACACTACCAACATTCTCTTCATCTGCGGCGGCGCATTTGTGGGCCTGGAGCGCGTCGTAGGGCGCCGCGTGGGCAAGAAGGCGCTAGGCTTCCGCACCATCGATGCCGACAACGACGAGGCCACCACGCGCTCGCATCGCGACACCGAGCTGCTGCGCCGGACCGAGCCGCAGGACCTGATCAAGTACGGATTGATTCCCGAGTTTGTGGGCCGCCTGCCGGTGATGGGCGTGCTCGACGAGCTTGACGAGGCCGCGCTCATCGAGATCCTGACCAAGCCGCGCAACGCCATCCTCAAGCAGTACCAGCGCCTCTTTGAGTACGAGAACGTGCGCCTGCACTTTACGCAGGATGCGGCATGCGCCATAGCCCGCGATGCGCTGGCCCGCAAGGTGGGCGCGCGCGGATTGCGGATGATCCTCGAGGAACTGATGCTCGACCTGATGTACCACCTGCCCTCGAACAAACGCGTGCGCGATCTTGAGATCACCAAGGACATGGTGGAGCGCCGCGACCTGTCGCTGTGCCTGCTGGAAAAAGCCGGATAATTTTTCCGGAATCTCTAATCAAAATCTGTCATCCTGAGAATCAAATCTGTCCTCCTGAGCGAAAAGGGCCGTCCACGGTGTGGACGGCCTTTGCAGTCGAAGGATCTGCGGTTGCTGTTCGGGTGAATCGCGGGACTGATCCCTCAAATCGCAATCTTCGTTTCAATCGCGTCGTAGTCGGCCTTGACGCCCTTAGCCGAGGCATCGAGGAGACCGGCGCCAGCCAAAGCCTGCACGTCCGCATGAACGTTGCTGTAGTCGCGCTTCAGCGCCTTGGCCAAAGACCGGATGCTGGTCACGTTGTGACGGCGCACGTAGCGCAGCAGCTCCATGCGCTTGCCCGTCAGGACGCGGGCCAGCGCGTCCCAGCTTTCAAACGCCAGGTGGCGCTCATGGAACTTCTCGCCTCGCTCGGCGCGATGCCATGCATTGACAAATCGGCGCGAAGCCTCGCCCTCTATCGCGCCGCCTACGGTAAGTTTCACCTGGCTCACGGTTCCCCCCTCAATCTGCGTACATCGCGCCAGAAATCGGCGATCAGCCGCACGACGGTGGTGAAGCGGTAGGCGGTCTCGACGCCCTGAAAATGCCGGTGATCGCCTTTGCCGCGCTCGTTGTCGTAGCCCACCTCACGAACGCCCGGACGGCCATAAAACAGCGAATACTTCAGGCGGTGCGTCGAGGGTGGAACCGGTGACGGAACGCGCCACAGGACCATCTGCACGATTGCACCGTCGTCGTAGTCGATCCGCTGGCTAAAGAGCAGATCTGCCTTCATACGGCGCTTATGATGGCATTATAGACCATATGGTCTTTCATGCGAAGGTGTGCGGCGGAGGGCAATTACGTGAACGCGATGCGACGGCTACGAAAAACACGACGCGGCCCTACGGGGCACGAAAAACCACCCGCAATGCGGTTTCCTTTTCAGATGCCGGATGCAAGGGCGCGTGACTAAGGTCACGCGGAAAAACTGTGCAGGTTCAAGACGCCGGTACTTTCGTGGGCCGCGCGAATTTTTCCTCTCGTTCCCTGAATACCTTCTTGGCTGTACAATCCCTACATGAGCCGCGTCCAGCCTCGCATCGTGAGGGTGGCCGCGGGCGTCTAATACTGAGATGAGCCGATGACTGTGCCCCGCGACAAGAACGAACCGCGCAAGCTGCCCATGATGCCCATCCGCGACATGGTCATCTTTCCCTACATGATGACCCCGTTCGTGGTGGGCCGGGAGTCGAGCGTGCGCGCCCTCGAAGAGGCTCTGACCGGGGACCGCAAGATTTTTCTCGCCACGCAGCACGACGCCTCAATCGACGAACCCAAGGCCAAGGACATCTACCAGGTCGGGTCGATTTGCAACATCGTGCAGAGCGTCAAGATGCCCGATGGCAACATCAAGGTGCTGGTGGAAGGCGTGGAGCGCGCCAAATCGCTGGAGGTAACCGACCGCGACGGCTTCTTTGTGGCCACGGTGCGCACCGGCAAACGAGACTTCGAGATGACGCCGGGCGCCGAGCAACTGATGCAGCGTGTGACGACACTGTTTGAAAACTACGTCAAGCTGCAGCAGTCGCTGAACTACGAGACCATCATCGCCACGGTGCGCATGGACGAGCCGGCCAAGCTCTCTGACACCATTGCCGCGAATTTGCAGGTGGGCATCGAGGAGAAGCAGGAGTTGCTGGCGATCTTCGACCCGGCGGCGCGGCTGGCGCGGCTGGCCGACATGCTGGATGTGGAGATCGAGAAGCTGGATCTCGACCGCAACATCCAGTCGCGCGTGAAGCGCCAAATGGAGCGCGCGCAAAAAGAGTATTACCTCAACGAGAAGATCAAGGCCATCCAAAAAGAACTGGGCCGCGGCGAGAAGAGCGAGTATGACGAGCTGCGCAAGAAGATAGAAGCCGCGGGCATGCCCAAAGAGGTTTTGGAAAAGTGCATCCAGGAGATGAAGAAGCTGGAAGCCATGCCGCCCATGTCGGCTGAGTCGACCGTGAGCCGCAATTACATCGACTGGCTGCTGGCGGTGCCGTGGAAGAAGCGATCGAAGGAGACGCGGTCGGTCGACTATGCCGAAAAGGTTTTGAACACCGACCACTACGGCCTGGAAAAAATCAAGGAGAGGATCCTCGAGTTTCTCGCCGTACGGCAGTTGGTCAAAAATCCAAAAGGCTCGATCCTCTGTTTCGTCGGGCCTCCCGGCGTGGGCAAAACTTCGCTCGGCATGTCGATTGCCAAGGCGACGGGGCGCAAGTTCGTGCGCCTGTCACTGGGTGGGGTGCACGACGAGGCCGAAATTCGCGGCCATCGGCGCACCTATATTGGGGCCATGCCCGGCCAGATCATCCAGCACATGAAGCGCGCGGGGACGAAGAATCCCGTGTTTCTGCTGGATGAAGTGGACAAGATCTCATCGGACTTTCGCGGCGACCCGGCATCGGCGCTGCTGGAAGTGCTGGACCCCGAGCAGAACGTGACCTTCCAGGATCACTACCTCGACGTGGACTACGATCTGTCGCAGGTGCTGTTCGTGGCCACGGCCAATGTACTGCACACCATTCCGGCGGCGCTGCAGGACCGCATGGAGGTTCTCCGCCTGCAGGGCTACACGGAGCAGGAAAAGCTGGAAATCGCGCGCCAGTATCTCGTCAAGAAGCAGCGCGAGCAGACCGGCCTGAGCGAGAAAAATATCGTATTCAAGGACGACGCGATTCTGGAAATCATCCGCTTCTACACGCGCGAAGCAGGAGTGCGCAACCTGGAACGCGAGATCGGCAACCTGTGCCGCAAGGTGGCGCGCAAGGTGGTGAAGGCGGGAAACAAGCACAAGGAAGAGATCAGTGCGGCGAACATCGCCGATTTTCTCGGCGTGGCCAGGTACCGCGACTCCGAAGCGCACGAGAAGAGCGAAGTCGGGCTGGTGACCGGACTGGCGTGGACCGAAGTGGGCGGCAGCATTCTGACCACAGAAGTGCAGGTGCTCGACGGCAAGGGCAAGCTCACCATCACCGGCCAGCTCGGCGACGTGATGCAGGAGTCGGCGCAGGCGGCACTGGCCTACATTCGCAGCAAGGCGCATGCGCTTGGGCTTTCGCGCGAGTTTTACCGCAACATCGACATCCATCTGCACGTGCCCGAAGGCGCCATTCCCAAGGACGGTCCTTCGGCAGGCATCACCATGGCCACGGCGCTGGCGAGCGCTCTGGCCAGAATTCCCGTGCGGCGCGACGTGGCCATGACGGGCGAGATTACGCTGCGCGGCAAGGTGCTGCCCATCGGCGGGTTGAAGGAAAAATTGCTGGCCGCGCTGCGCGCCGGAATCTTCGAGACGATTTTGCCGCGCGCCAACGAGAAGGATCTCTCGGAGCTGCCCGACAACATCAAGAACTCCATGAAACTTCGCTTTGTGGACACCATGGACGAAGTGCTGGCGCTGGCCCTGGAGCGCCCGTTGCCCGCGCCGCTGCCCGACGAGACCAAGACGCTGGCGTCGGTGCCGGGCGAAGTCACCGGCAATCTTCCCGCGCCGCAGTAGGCTAAAGCCCCTGCTGAAGGCAACCTGGACATTATTGTTGCGGCGCCCGAGCAACTCCTCTTTACCAGCCACGTGGCCTCTGCGATATAGTGGCTCCAGCCACAGTTCCTTCTCCGAGAGCGAACCTCTTGTCTTCCTCAAGTCCAATCCTGACCGGCGGGCCGCACGACCTCACCGTGCACATCTTCGTGGGTTATGCCCACGAAGACAAGCGATGGCTCGATCCGGAATATCGCTTCAATCTTGTTCCGTTCCTGAAGGAATCGCTGCGCCGGGATAACACGGAATTCTGGTTCGACAAGGATCTCATGGGCGGCGATGAGTACAAGCGCCTCATAGAATCCGAGATCGACAAGGCGCAAATCGCCTTGCTCATGGTCTCGCAGCATTTTCTGAACTCTGAGTTTATTGAGACTTTCGAATTGCCGCGCATAGCCGCGCGCGCAGAGCGCAAGGAATTGGTCGTGATTCCCGTGCTTGTAGAGCCGTGCAACTGGCACGACTTTCCCTTCCTCGCCGACCGGCAGATGGTCCCAGGCTCCAGCCCGCTGATCCATCACACCGAAAGTGAACCGAAATGGGCGGACGTTCGCTTCGAAATATTGGATGGCCTGAGGCGGCAGGTGAAGCGAACCCGTCTGGAGATGCAAGAGAAGGAGCGCAAGGAGCGCCAAGAGAGGGAGCGCAAAGAGCGCGAAGAGAAGGAGCGCAAGGAGCGCCAAGAGAGGGAGCGCAAGGAGCGCGAAGAGAAGGAGCGCAAGGAGCGCGAAGAGAAGGAACGCAAGGAGCGCGAAGAGAAGGATCGCAAAGCACCTGAGCTGGTCGAGCAAAAGGCCCGTGAAGAAGCCGAGCGAAAGAAGCGCGAGGAACAGCAACGCAAAGGGCGCGAGGAAAAGAAGGACTCCCCAAAGGATTATGCTTTATTGTTCGCGGCTCTCAAGCGCATCTTTGCCTTAGTCCCGTTGGCATGTGTCATCCTTGTGGCCGATCTCGTCTTCCACCTTTGGCTGGGGCACGCCGGCGCTAAATGGGCCCCTCTCGACAGCGGAATTACCGGTCCCGTGCTCGCGATCACGGGCTCACCCGACGGCAAGACTCTTTATGCCTGCGGCGCAGGTAGGTCTTTTCTCGTTTCCACCGACGGCGGCGCCACATGGACGAATCATACGACCAACGAACCCTCCAATTGCCTGTCGATTGCACTCACTCCCGATGGCAAGAAGATTCTGATTCCCGCGACCTCCATCACCGGCCCCCTAACGCAGACGATAAGCGCGATCTCTGCCATCCTCTGGACGTACAACGGCGGGGTGGATTGGGAAACCATCCAACTGGAGGATTTGTCCCAGTTGTTGTCCTCCCTGAAGCCGATTGACATCGCGAATCTGCCTACCGGCCCCGGAATAAATTCATCGGGCACCTACACATTGCCTCAAAAGACGCAAGAAAGCATCTTCTTCTCCCCAAAGGCGTACGCGCTGCCGATCCAGATGAGGGGAATCTTCAGCGATGGCACGCGCACCATGGCCGTTGGCGACAAAGGTGAGATTTTTGGCACCGAGTATCAAAGTAAGGACATCGGCGTCCAGCACAGCGGAGTACAAGCTACGCTGAATGCCGTTACCGGCACGCCGGACGGTAAATTTCTGATAGCTGTCGGCGACAAGGGCACGTATCTCGAGACAGCAGACTGGGGCATCACCTGGCGCAGCGACACTTCTTGGCGCAGCCCAGCCGGCTTCGGCACCCCCGATCTAAACGCCGTCTTCATGACCGCGGATGGGCAACAGATTTGCGCCGTCGGCAACTACGGCACGGTCTTCACCTCCTCCGACGAGGGCGTCCACTGGACGATCCGCTACGCGGGAGTGAGAAGCAATCTTCTCGGCGTCTTCGGCACTGCCAATGGCAAGCACCTGTGGGCCGTAGGAGCCAGCGGCATGATTCTCGAGTCGAACGACGGCGGCGCCACATGGAAGCAGCGGCCGAGTGGCGTCAAAGTCGATCTCAATGCCATCTATGGCACCAGTGATGGCAAGACTCTCTGGGTCGCCGGCGACAACGGCACCATCCTCACGTCGAAACGCAGCCTGTTCTTCTAGGGCTGTCTCCTCAGCGCCTGAGACAAACACTCCGACGACATGTACACTTGTCCCGACGTTTCAGTCGAGGTATACATGCTCAGCCGCCGCAAATTCCTGAAGACTGGCCTCACCACCGGGGCCGCAGCGCTTCCACTGGCCTCGGTTCTCGACGCCGCGCAGCAGCCGGCCCACGATACCGCGAACTTTGCGCCATCAATCCCGGCCTACCAAATGATTGTGCTGCCGGCGCGCCTGGCGAAATCGGAAGCGGCCACAGAGCCATGGCAAAACAGGGTCCGCCGCGTGGGCCAGACGAACATGACCGAGCACGATCCCGCGGTGATGAACGTGGAAGAGTGGGCCGACTACTGGCACTCATGCAAGGTCGACGTGGTGTTTGTCAGCGTGACGGGCATCCTGGCTTTCTATCCCTCCAAGGTGCCGTTTCACCGGCACGGGAAGTTTCTGAACGGTCGCGACTTTTTCGGCGAGTGCGAGGCGGCTGCGAAAAAGCGCGGCATGCGCGTGGTGGCGCGCATGAGTCCCGACCTGAACTGGGGCGATGCGCTGGCGGCGCACCCGGAGTGGGCGATGCGCCACAAGGACGGCTCCGTGCAATCGAGCGCAGAAGAACCGCTGCTCTTCAAGACGTGCATGTTTTCGACTTACATGGACGATTACGTGCCGGCCGTGATGCGCGAGATCAACTCGCTCTACGACGTGGATTGCTTTTACACCAACGGATGGCCTTCGATCGGCATGTTGCCCGAGTGTTCCTGCGCCGTTTGCAGCAAGCTGCCGGCGAGCGGCACGCCGGCCTACTGGCGCGCCTTCAACAATCGCGTGCTGGATCTCTGGAAGCGCTACGACGCGATCGCCAAAGAGAAGAAGGCCGACAGTTTCTTCTTTGCCAACTCGGGGGGAAATGTACACGCGAGCGTGAACCTCGATCAGTTGGGCAAAACCATCGCGTGGTTCCAGGCGGACAATCAGGGACGCACCTACGACGATCCCGCGGTGTGGGGATGCAGCCTGCAGGGCCGGGCGTGCAGCGCGGTGCTGGATGGAAAATTTGCCGCGAACGTGACGGCGGCCTACTCCACCGGCACTCCCGGATGGCGCAATTTGTCGAAGTCTCCCGAAGAAACGCGCATGTGGTTCAACGAAACACTGGCCAGTGGCATGGCCCCCTACAACCATTTTGTCGGCGCGGAAAAGGGATTCTGCGAGGACCGCCGCTGGCAGAAGGTGGGCGAAGAGTACTTCCAATGGACGGCGCGGCATGATGCGCACTTCGCCGCGCGTCGCTCCGTTGCCAACATCGGCGTGGTCATGGGGCAGAGCACGCAACTGCTTTATCCGGGCCCGGCCACCGCGCGGGTGCGTACGTATATGCGCGAGACGACGCAAGGCATGTACGACGCACTGCTCCGCGGCCGCTTCGCCTTCGACTACGTGCATGAGGACCGGCTGGAGCCGGAGCGCTTGGCGAAATACCGCGCATTGCTGCTGCCGAACATTGCCATGCTCAGCGATCGGCAATGCGAGCAGTTGCGCGCGTATGTGCACGGCGGCGGTTCGCTGGTCGCGAGCTTTGAGACCAGCCTATATGACGAAGACCTGAACCCGCGGTCGGATTTCGGCCTCGGCGACCTGTTTGGCGTGTCGCGTGCGGGCAATGTCGTGGGCACCAACGGCAATCCGTACTACGCGCGTATTGAGTCGCCCCGATCTACGCATCCCCACGAGATTCTTGAGGGTTTCAGCGATACCAACTGGCTGGCGGGGACGCAAAATCGCATGCCGCTCAAGCCGATTGCGAATCCGGTGCTGACGGTGGTGCCGGGGTTCGTGCGCTATCCGCCGGAGCTCGCTTATCCGCCGGTTTCAGAGACCGACGAACCGGCCGTGGTGCTGCGCGAAGAAGGCGCAAGCCGGATGGCGTGGTTTGCCGGCGACGTGGAACGCACCTACTGGCTCACGGGCCATGGCGATCTGCTGCGCCTGATCGACAACACAATTCGCTGGGTCACGCGCGACGAGCGCATGGTGAGCGTGGACGGGGCGGGCTTTATCGAACTGTTCTGCTGGGAGACCGCACCGGGATACGCCGTCCACCTGCTCAACTACTCGAACGCGAACGCGTTTCATGGCTGGATGCAGACTGTGGAGCCGCTGGGTCCGCAGCACGTGAGCATGAAGTTGCCGCATGGAGTGCGCGTGAGAAAAGTGGAATTACTCAAGGCCGAGCGGGGTATTCAGTTCCATTTCGCAAATGGCGTGCTGCAGTTCACCGTTCCCTCGGTGGGCGATTACGAGGTTGCGGCAGTGACCGTGGCCTGACGCGCGTGCAAAGCTTCGAGTGCGTCGCACGCAGTTTTCACGCCGTTCTCGCGGGCCACTTCCCCGGCGGCGATGCGCGCCTGTTCTGCATACTCAGGATTGGCGAGCAGGTCACGCACGCGGCGCGCCACGCGCCACGGCTTGTACTGCGAGCGCTGGATGACGTCCGCCACACCCATGCGCTTCATGCGCCGCGCGTTGTCGGGCTGGTCGTGCGAATAGGGCATGATGAGCATGGGCCGGCCAGCGCGGAGGCACTGCGCCGTGGTTCCGACGCCGCCCTGATGCACCACGAGCGAGGCGCGCGGAAACAGTTCCGAATAGGGCGCGTACTCCGCTACACAAATCGAACTGGGCAGCTCCTGCTGCGGGCGATTGCGCTGATCGGCGCCGATGAGCAGCACGGCGCGCACGCCCAGCTCCTTTACCGCAAATGCCGACTGCTCGTAAAAATCTCCCGCGGCCAGCACAGCGGCCGATCCCAGCGTGAAGACGATAGGAGGTTCGCCCGCGGCGAGAAACTCTTCGAGCTGCGCGGGCAGGGCCGCGTTGCCCGCGTCAGCATCGTAAAAGCAGAAGCCGGTGATGAGCGTGTTTTCAGGCCAATCCTTTTGCTCGGTGCCCAGCACGCGCGAGAAGAGCGCAAGCACCAGGTTGGGCGAGTGCTTGGCGTCGAAGATTGGATTCTTGCCCGGCGGCAATCCAAGCTCGAGGCGCAACGCGTAGACAGGTTCAGGCCATTTGCGCGTGACAAAGCGCGCCAGGCGGCGCATCGCGCGTCCCATGCCTGGGGCTTTATCGGCGCGAGCCAATTTGGGAAAGGGCGGCAGCACCGGGGGATCGAACGCAGAAAAAAATGAAAACGGCGCCAGCACATAGCTCGCCCAGGGAATGCCCGTGACTTCAGCTACGATGGGTCCCGCGTAGTTGAGCTCGCCGAGCAGGAGCAGATCGGCGCGGGCGGGTTTGGTGGCTGCATCGAGCAGGTCGTCGTAAGTCTGGCGCAGCACCGGAAACAGAAATTCGCGCAGCCCCGTCTCCGTGCCTTTTTTGACGTCGTAGATCATCTCCACGAGTTTGGTGTTCGTGGGGTCGATATCGGGCCGCAGCTCGCGAAACTCCAGCCCCAGCGGCGCAATCTTCGGACGGTACACGTTGGGCAGCACCATCACGGGCGCGTGGCCGCGGCGCTTGAGCTCCAGGGCAATGGAAATGAGTGGATTGATGTCTCCAAAGGTCCCGATGTTCGACAGAACAATGCGCAATCCCGGTTCCCCCGATGCTCGAATGAACTGCAGCTTTGAGAGTAATGCATGGGAGCCTAAAAACCGCGCAGCTGGCATTCCCTACTTGGTACTGGCGAGCGGAGTGTACGCGCACGGCGGGGGCGGCCCCTGCAACGTCGGCCCCAGATCCGCCCAGTACGGGCTCTTCCTTAGCAGCGAGCAGAAATCTTCGAGCGAAGCGAATGGCTTCTGCTGCGCTTTGGGTCCCAGCGCATCCACAAACTTCCATGCCAGATCCGAGTGGCCTGTGTAGAGCAGGTCGAGCACCACGCCCCACATCACCTGGCCCATGTCGTCGACGGCGCCGTCATGCACTGCCTTTTGTGCCGTGCTCAACTCTTTTTTCCACGCCGATTGCTTCGGCGCGGGCTTTTGCATCTTGTCGAAAGCAACGTGATATGCACCGCCGTTGGCATCGTCCACAAAGCGCAAAATCACATCCTCCGAAGGCGAGCACGCAAAACATGTGGGCCAGTATCTAAACGTCCAATCTGCGGTGTAGTAATAGTATTTTCGATCCTTCGGATCGCGCCCAAAGTGCGCCATGTCGTCATCGGCATCGTTCAACCGGGCCACGAGCCGCACCTCCGGAGCCAGCTCGTAGAGGTAGTGGGACGTGCAGCAGTGCGCTCCGCCGGTAAACACTGAAACGATCAAGTCCGGATGCCCGCGCCCCGTCACGTCGGCGCCGTTGGCGATCTCAGGAACGTCGGAGCCTGAGCCGGGCTGTCCCAGCGTCAGCGATCCCCCGCCCTCTACGGTGCCGCGATAGAGCACTGTGGTTCCGCTCGTCACCTGCAGGCAGTCAGCAGTGTCGGCGGAAAAAGCCGAAATCTTCAACTGACCCACCGCTACCGTGCTGCTCAGGTTTTTCGCCGTGCACACAGGCGCCGCATCGCCGCGCGGCTGCTGCTGCGCAAAAAGATCTCCAGTTACCGCCATCCATGCCACTGCGAACGCAATCGCCCACCTGCGACGCGTGCCCGCTTTAATTTGGCAGCTCATCATCGATGCACCCGCGTGTGCGACCAAGATAGCATCCTCCCCCCGCCCGTTCGCCAGTCTGCGCGCCGTCGCCGCATTCCAGGATCGTCTTTCTTCCTGACTCATCCTCCCATTGGAGAACCGCTATAGCCCGCGCGGCCCTCCCCGGCCGTAATTCCCGTATAGTTTCTGTAGCAGTTGCTCGCCGATGCGATGAAACTCATCCTCATTGTTGTCGTGGTTCTGGTTCTTGCCGGCTCGCTGGTGGCCGACTACAAATGGCGGCAGTGGATGGCCGCGCGACGGCGCGAACGCAACGAGCCGGACCCGCGGGCCGGCCGCTAGGCCCTCAGTCCCGTAGTCTCGCAGTCCCGCAGCCCTCGGTCCCGCAGTCCTCGGTCCCTGTTTACAATAGCTTCAGGGAGCCGTCAAAACACCTATGCGACTCATGTTTGCCATTCCATTCTCCGTACGACTGAACCGTGGCCGCCTTGCGCTGGCCCTGCTGTCCGCGGTGTTGCTTTGGGTTGTGCCCGCCGCACACGCCCAGTTTGGCGCGCCGCCCACCACCTCGGTGCACGACGCCTCGGCCCTCAAGCCCCCGGCCGGCGCCCGCGTGGCCATTATCGAGTTCGAGGACCTGGAGTGCCCCGACTGCGCCAACGCCAATCCGCTGCTGAAAGAGGCCGCAGCCAAGTACAACATTCCCTGGGTGCGCCACGACTTCCCGCTACCGATGCACAACTGGAGCTTCCAGGCGGCCGTGAACGCGCGCTTCCTCGACACCAAGAGCCAGGCCCTCGGCAACGAGTACCGCGATTCCGTCTTTGCCAACCAGATTTCGATCGAGACGCCTGCGCAACTGCAGCAATTTACGCAGCGCTTTGCCGACGCGCACAAGGTCGCACTGCCCTTCGCCATCGATCCCATGGGCAAGCTTACGCAGGAGGTCAAAGCGGACTACGCGCTCGGACAGAAGATCGGCATTGAGCACACGCCGACCATCTGGATTGTGACCAATGCTGCGCATGCAGCGCCGTTCGTCGAGGTGGTCGACCGCAGCAAGCTCTTCCAACTCATCGACCAGGCCGAGGCCGAGGCGCGCGGACGCTAGCGCAGGGCGCCACAATGGAGCCCAAGGCCACAACTCGCAGCCCCCTCCGCGCCATCTTGTGGGGCGGACTGCTGTGCGGCGCGCTCGACCTCGCCGCAGCTTTCGTTATCTACGGCGCAATGGGCCTGCGCCCCATGCCGCTCCTTCAGGGAATCGCCTCCGGCCTGCTTGGCCCGCGCGCCTTTTCCGGCGGAATGGCCACAGCGCTGCTTGGCTTCTTTTTCGAGTTCCTGATCGCCACCGGCGCAGCCGCGGTCTACTTATTCGCCAGCCGCTTTCTCGGCTTCCTCACGCGCCACCCCTGGCTCGGCGGCCCGCTTTACGGCATTGCCGTCTACTGGTTCATGCAACTCGTGGTGCTGCCGCTCTCGCGGTACGCACAGCATCGCTTTTCGCTCGAGATTACCCTCATCGGTATCGCCATCCACATGGTCTGTGTGGGTCCGCCCATTGCACTCGCTGCACGCCGTTTCGCCGGGATTGCGACGAGCCTGTAGCGAGTAAGTTGCAGGAAAACGGGAACGGCCCCTTTGCGGGGACCGGCAGCCGTAAAGCCTCCGGCCAAGCCGGAGGACTTTTTCTACGTCGCCTTTAAGGAACTTCTTCTGCAAGTCTCCGATTCTGCAAGTCTCCAGTTCTGCAGGTCTTATGCCTGGGGTGTATACTGCGCCCATTCGCTGCCCGATAGGGCGCTTCCCTTCGGTCATCCCAGGTGCTAAGGAGGTCTTGTGAAGTTCCTTGTGAAAATGAGCCCTGTGCTCGCATGCTTTCTGTTCGCCGTGCAGGCGATGGCGGGCGATTTGGTTCTCACGGCGAAGTGGGCGGCGCAGAATCCGCCGTGGACATCGACCACCGACACCCACGTCGACTTGAACGCCCAGGTCCTCTCCGCCTGGCGATCGATATCGGGCAACAACGGCCCCATGTGCCAGGCCGTCTGGAACAGTCTCGGCCCCGGCCTCTCCGGCGCCGGCAACTGCCTTCGCAACCTTTACAACACCGGCAATACCTGCAACTTCGACCAGAACCCGGCGATCTCTGTCGACAGCCGCAACAATACTGCCACCATCACCTTGCGCACCAGCAACAACCAGCTCAGGTTCACCACATCGGTGCAGGGTGTATGCAACGTGGTGAATACCGGCGATCCTAACTTCACGGCCTGGGTGGACGTGAACGCCACCGCGGTTCTCAGCTACAACGGCTCCGAGCTCCACGTCGATTCAGCCAATGCTGAAATCGCCCACATTTCCCTCAGTGGCAACAATACGCAGGCCCAGGCCATCATCGCCATGGGCAGCGTGCTGGGCTCCATCACTCCGGTTCTCAACCGGCTCGTCGGCCGCCCATTCGATTTCTCCGGCCCGCTCAACCCATCCATCATCAAAATCAACGTGCTTCTCGCCGTTGCAAAGAGCGAGCTCGCGCTGCCCGGCGCCGAGTTCTCGCTGGGCTCCGACAGCAACGGCGTGCTGTTTGAGGCTGTGTATCCCAAGTGTCTTACTGGACAAACCCCGGGCAAGCTTCCCGGCACCGACGAGACGGTTTGCTTGAATAACCCCGATTGGCTGAAAGTGAACGCCGTCGTAAAAGCCTGCGTGGCGCCGGGCAAGGTCGAGGCCAAATGCCCCGCTGCTTCCGAACGCGGGCCCAAGCCGCCCGATGGTTGGTTCGGCAACGGAAGTTGCCTTAGCTGCGCGTGCGCCAGCCCTCGTCATTGGAACGCGAGTATTAATGCGTGCGAGTTAAGACTTAACGTTCCGTAGGATCCGCCGCACTGATCACTGACCACTGACCACTGACGACTGACCACTGATCTTGACCAGCTCCTGGCCGCCTGGCGCGACCATGCGCGTCTGTGGCGCGCGCCAGTGATCGATGTAGCTGATGCGGTGCACGCAGCCGATGGTGCAATGCGGCGCGCAGCTCTTGGCGGTCACAAACTCGCGCTTCACGTCGTCAAGCGTGTACCCGGCGATGGGCACGCCGGGATAGCCGCGCTGCTGCGAGCAATAGTGCACCAGGCCGTCTTCGCAGATATATAAATACCGAGATCCGGCGCGGCAGCGCCAGTTGTTCGCCCGCCCCTGCACAATGGCTTCCTGAAACTTGTCGAACTGCGCGTAGTTAGTCTTCCTGCGGTCGGTCATGGCGTGGTAAACGCGCGCCTCATTCTCTGCGAGAGGTTTGAGCTGCCCGTCGCCGTCGTGGATAATGCCGATGGTCGACTCAAAGCCCAGTTCGAGCGCGCGCTTGCCGATCACCAGCGCGTCGTTGGGATTGCGAATGCCCCCGCCCACCACGGAGTTGATGTTCACGTGGAACTCGGCATACTGGGCCAGCATTTCCAGGCGCTTGTCGAGCGTCTTGAGCGATTTCAGCGACACGTCGTCGGGCTCGAGGTTATCAATCGAAATCTGCATGTGGTCCAGGCCGGCTTCATTCAACCGTTGAATGCGCTCGGGGCTCAGCAGAAAGCCGTTGGTGATCATGCCGGCAATGGCGCCGGTCTTCCGCATCCGCCGGATGATGTCGTCAAGATCGGGATGCGTCAGCGGCTCGCCGCCCGAGATGCCGATCATGGCCGTGCCCAGCCGTCCCAGGTGGTCGATCCGCCGGAACATCTCCTCCAGCGGCACCGGCTTGCTCACCTTGTCGTACTCGTTGCAATAAGCGCAGCTCAGATTGCAGTAACGCGTGGGAATGATCTGCACCAGCACGGGATGCGATTTGTGCGCCAGCGCCCACACCACCATCCAATACTCGCGCAGCTTGCGCTTGGCAGCGATCCAGCGCCCTTTGAACGTCGATCTCCGGGGAATTGCCATTGCTTCTATTTGAACACGGATGAGGCAGGGAGCGAAAAGGCAGCGGCAACCCGCACCGCCGGCCTCCTGACCGGCTTCCATTTGCGGGCCACGTTTGCTAACCTTCTTCATCGGCTGGTCTCCTTTTGGCACCTTCGAGTGCGTGCGGTCAGCTTAGCTGCTCCGCGAGACCAGCCGTCTCATCCCATCTGTACCGAGCGGCAACCTGTACCGCCGGTCTCCAGACCGGCTGTACTGAGGGCCTCCCGGCCCTCAGCGACCTCGCCATATCTCAAATTCCGCGTAGCGGCGCATCTGCGGGATATGCGGCCCAGAATCAGTTGTATAAACGGCCATGTATCAGGGCGCGGACTCAGCCGCGCCGAAAAAGCGCAAAAAACCGTGGGGTTTTAGAGGCTGCGGAAAAACTCGCCTGGCAACCAGTTTTGTATCAGGGCACGAGTTTACTCGTGCCGCAAGTTGCACAAAATGAGTGTGGGGCTTTAGCCCCTGCGGGTTAATCTTTCATCGTCAGCCGCAAATTCGGCCTTTTTCCGCAGCCTCTTTAACCCCCGTTTATCTTCTGCCGTTCCGCTTTCGATTCACCAAACACTGCCGAGCCCCGGAGGGATGCTTCTCCGATGTGCTTTTCCCCATTTTCTAACTCGCCTTAACGAGGCAACCGGGCCAACCCCTCTATATAAGCGCCAAGGCAAGCAAGATTGCCCCAAAGTAGCCCGTCACCCAGTCCAAGCAACTCCCCAGCATGGGAAACTTACGCAATGCCGACTTATGAGGACCTATTAGCATAGCCGGCGTTATACCACTCCGTCTCCCGGACATCTAGTGACTTCACGTCAAAGCCGGCTTCAATCAGCCTTTGAGAGAAGGTCGGCAGATGAGCTGCACCACACAAGACAACGACGTTCTGTAATTTGCATTCGGTGGAGACGCTCTCAATAATTTTGAGCCAATGCCTCTCGCGTGGTTCGTCTATTTCAGGAACAATTTCTAGACCGGGGGTTCTCACGGTCGTTAGGCCAAATCGTTTCCTGACGTTTTCCGGGATATCCATGTACATCCAGGGAACGACGACGAAGTCTTCCAGCCTATTGAAGTGCTCCCATTCCGGCAAATTCATTTCGTCAAATATCAATTCGGCCTCGAAGCCATCGATCTGTGCCCTTACCCATTGCGCGTACAGACGTACTTGCGCAAGGTAGATTTCAGCCTTCTCTTTAGGCATGTAAAGAAATCGAGGCTCTTGCCGCTGGAATTCGTGAACGACACCAAGGAGAAGGACGTTGAGCATAGGCGCAATTTTAATCCTGCAGCCTCGTGAAGCCGAACAGCGCTTTCAGCTCCTCGGCCCGTTTCTGAATCAATTCCATGAGCTTGGGATCTAAGTCCAGTTGTCGCGAAACCTCCTGCTGAGCCCACGCCCAGACCTCTTCCGCGTTAATGGAAATGCCTCCAAAATGCCTGACCAAATCAGCACACTCCTGGATGAACAGCCGTTTGTCTTCAAAATCACCGCCGTCTGCATGTGGGAACAGGGGTCGCCCTACGACTCCACCGGCAGCGCAGCCGAGTGCTTTGGCTGACACCCACTCTCGCCATTTCCCAGGTTCACAGTCGGGAAGCTGGGGCTTGATTCCAGCCAAGTAGCCTTCGAACCTGCTCATTGAATCGTTGTAATGAATCTTCGGTCGGACGATCTCAAACGGGATACTACCCATCCGCTCATAAAAGATGAGGTGCGCGGCTTCATGAGCACATAAAGCCGCGATAAAGCCGGGTTGGTTGTAGAGCTTCATCATCTCGGTATACGTGTTGGCGAAGCCTTCGGTGGCTTTCTGTGCTTTCGTCAGTTCACTCAGGTCGATCACGCATCAGATTTTAATCCGTCACAGGAGGCGGGTGGCCTCGGTCTCGACGACCCAAAAACCACACCGAGGGTGCCCCCGGTCCCTCGCCCTTGGGGACCGGGGAGACTGCAGGATCGGTCCCGTCGAACGCCGTCTGCGGCGGGAGCCCTCAGCGGAGCGGAAGGCGCGATATCCCAGTCGCAATGGCGGCCTTTCGGGTCCCAAGGCGTCGTAGCCAGTATTCAAAAGACAGTCCTTTGGCGCTTCCTCTTCTTTTCTGAGTGGAATGAAATGGAATCGATGGGTTTGAAATCTGCTCGTTTGGGAACCGCCGTTTGCTTGCAAAGTTCGATCAAGTCCTTCGCCAAAAAAATTCCGCCAAAAGTGTCAACATCCTTCGGAAGCAGCCTTTTCATGTTCTTGCTGGTGATTCCGGTCCTCAGGTATCGAAAACCCTCCCAACCAAGCATATCTGCGGGCTGACACCGCGGGTTCGACTTGGCCACGCGAACCGGCGAAGGTTGGCCGTCTCTCTTGAAGACTTGCTCAATATCGCCGTAGTGTTTTGATCCCTGCTCAATAAATATCCCGAAGTTGTCTCCAGACAGAATATGAATCCGTCGCCACCCATTGATCTCAGTGGTTAGGCTCCTCGCAGCAAGTGCGATCGGGGCTCCAATGGATTCCTCAAGCGTCCATTCATCGTTGATCCTCTTGTACGCTTCCATATCGACGGCGTGAAGGAACCGACCACCCACGTGCTTATTGATGATTCGGCAGAGCGACTCGAGAATCCAATCCCGCTTGAGTCCCGTGCGTTTTTCGCGCATAAATTCTGTCATATGGAATGCGCCAACGATCCCGAATCGAAGAAGTGCACTGTTCCATTCGACCTCAAATTGACTCCATTGATCTTCCGAAGCAACGAATCCAGCCGTGACAACATTTGGCTGATTGTCTGGATGACCACTGTCATCGATGTAGAGCGCAAAGTCCATCATCGATTCTCCAAAGCTTATATGAATGAATGGTCTCTCCATTCAGAGGTCCGGCGCAAGGTCGTTTTCGTTCCTCGACGTTCAATGGCTCTCGGGGGGGGCGTCCAGGTGGCTCGGCCCAGTTGCTCCTGTCAATCACATTTCTGGATCGATACCTGCAAACGGGCTCTGCTCCAGATTTCGATCCGTGACATTGGCTCAGAAAACCTGAACGCTGGTCGGCCTCAGGTTACCGATTAGCGCTCTGTGAGTAGCTGCGGCGAGTGCTATTCGCGCGCTTCGTCTGCCCTCAACGGCACGCACACCGGAGCGTCTCGGCTAAAATTGCGCACATGAAGAAAGCCGACATCCTCAAGCAGCGCGAGCTCCACCGCGGCGACCCGCGAGAACTCGTGCTGAACTTTGCAGTCAACTTCAGTGCCCCAGCCCGGCTGATGCACTCGCTCCTACCACCGAGAAAAGGCAAAGAAGAACTGCTCCAAGCCGCCATGCGGGCATACGTGATTGGCGTTGCTGCCTGTACCGAGACGTTCTTCCGGGATCTATATTTCTACCTCCTCAAGCGCAACCCGGCGATGCTCCAGCGGGCGCTGAATGAACGCAATCGCAAGGAGCCCGCCAGCCGACTCCCTCAGTACACCGCTCACGGCGTCTCCCCCGAGGAGTTCGCGGCCCACCAAGCCTCGTTCCAAAATGCAGAGGCGATCAACCAGAACATTTCAATCTTCTTCCCATCCCCTTTCTTCGACGCCCTCGGTCAGTTTGATCCGATCTGCGACATCCCGTCTGCGCGACGCCCCGGGCCGGCCCGCATCAAACTCCCAGCATCTTGGCAGTCCGATCTAGGCCGGGTTTTCTCGCTTCGGCACGAGTTCGCACACGACGCCAATACAAAAACTCAGATTAGTACAGATGAGATGCAGAGAATTGAGACGACTGCCCTGCTGATCTGCCAAATGACGGCTCTCCTACCAGGAATCGAGCCCAGGATTATCGTTAGCGAGAGAAATCTCCCTGCGATTCTGCTAATTGCGGATCTGATCTCCGAGGACTGGGAGATTGGTGAGGGCGAACCTGCGGCATCATAGGTATCCGCAAACGCCCCAGGGTCCGGGAGCGCTGTCCTGCCCAGTCGGTCCGGCGATTTTGTTCCCAGCCCCTCAGTCCCGTAGCCGCGAGCCCCCGTCTTCTTGTTCCCTCGCTCCCTTGTTCCCTTGGTCCCTACCCCTCTGAAACCTGACACCTGACCCCTGCGCGCAGCGCACAAGAAAGCGCTTTCTGGCATGCAAAACACGCAAAAAATGCGCCAAAAACACGCTTTTTAGCGTGATTATCCCCTGTTTTACCGCTCTTTTGGGAAATTCTCTGCAAACTGGCGCTCATATTCGGGAAATTCTTTGGTTACACTCACCCCTTAAATGGCCAATTTCCCGGTATTCCTCTCAAAAAATCGCAACCTCCGGAGCGAACATTCCCGGGGGCGCATGACACCACTTAAGCGAACATTTGGCCCTTTCCCGGCACCCGATAAACGGACATTTCGTCTGATTCTGCTGGACTTAATGAACAACCCACCCTGCGCGCAAGAAATGCAAATCCCGTTCGACCCGGATCGCACGCGAAACAATTGTGCGGCGCCTACGGATTGAGCGTAATGTGAGAGATGGAGTGAGCACCGTTCTCCTCTTTCAGGTCCTCTGAACTAAGGCAGTTTATCTGGAGTATCTCCGCTCTTAGCCCACGAGTTGCTATGAGGGCTCTCTATGATCGTGTCAAGAGTCAAAAAACAGCCGAAACTGAATAAAGTTGTCGTTGTGGCGCCGCAAGCCTCCACCGCCATGACTGGCGCTTTGGCGCAGATTTGCGCCTCGCAGGACCAGATACGAGAGCGGGCGTTTGAGATTTATATGAAACGCGGCAGCAAGCCCGGCAACGACATGCAGGACTGGCTGCGCGCCGAACGTCAGATACTGACGCACTAGAGCGAAACCAGAGAGGCTATACCCAGGGATGGAAGTCTCCCACCCGTGCGACCGGAAAAAAGTCGCAAGGATGGGGCGCGGAGTGCTGGGGTACAGAAATCGTGGTACCGCTCGAAAGCAACCGGACATTATTTGCGATCGCTCCGGCCGAAGGGCTGGAAGGGGAAGCTGTGGGCTGCTCCATCTGCACCTATCTCGAATGCGCTTTTCAGAACAGGCACGGCGAGTACATGACGACCTGTTCTGAGGCGTTCCGTCGCGTGAGCTCAAAGCGGATGGCGTATGCCTCAGTGGAGATGGAGCGCGCGCGGAGCGAACTGGAAATGCACCGCACGGTTTGCGTCTCCGCTGCGGCAAGGGTGGCCGTAAGGCGTTCGTGATCCGTGATCGCTGATTATGTTTTCGCGTGACGACTGCGGTACTTTCTGCTGCAAATGCAGTGGGCCGGCAGTGGGTCAGTTTGAGGGGAAGCGCGCGTCAGGGGATGGATTCACGTACGGTCGATTTTCTCTGGGGTTTTGCGGAAGACGCGGTTGAAGATCTCGTGAGCCAGATCGACGGACTCGTCGATGGCGTGGCTGGTGGGGATGACGCGAACGTTGATTTGACGCTCGCGGGCGAGGCGGATGCCGGCGATGAGACAGGCTCCGAGGTAGATCATTCCGCGGTTTATTCGGGGCAGGTGGGCATCGGGATCGAACATCATCGGGGCCTTCGCTTCTGGTGCACTACGAGCGAGTCGGCGCGGCCAAGAAAGGTCTCGGAAGGGCGGTAGCGGCGGGGCTCACCGCACAGGGGGCAGACCACGGTGATGGACTGGAAGGGAAACTCATCAAGGCCGGTGGGGATATCGCGCCGGCACGTCTTGCACGTGACCACGAAGGTTTTGCGATGCGCCAGCCCTTGGAACATGGGGACAGCATAGGCGAATATAAGACGAAAAGTAAAGTGGATAAGTGCAGGGACGGAAAGCAGCTTCTAGCTGCTAGCTCATCGAGGCAGGTGGGCGGGAAAGCGAGTGAAGAAGTGAGGGCGTGAGGTAGGCGGGGGTCAGGGTTCGTTGTCGAGGTACTCCTCGGGGACGTCGTCCTCGGGTACTTCGCGGGTGCGGACCTCGGCAACATCGGGGTCGGGGGCATTTTCTACTCCGGAGAGGATTCCGGCTTCATAGGCGTTGCCCTCTTCGATCAGTTCCTCTACGCTTTCAGAGTCCGCGAGGGCAGAGTCGCGGATCTGCTGCAGATCTCCGGACTGCCCAGCTGAGTCGGGGCCGGTTTCGTCGCGCAATTTTCGCCTGGGATCAGCCATAAAGTTGCCTCCTGTCGGTTCGATGCTTTTCGGTGACGAACGGTGCCGGTATCTTTCGAAAAAGGCGGCCGCGAGAAGAGCATCCAGCGTCATTGACGCTCGTCCGTGGCACTATACTGTGCGCTATGCCTTTGCCGCCGGACCAACTCGCCGCCCTGATGATTGCGGTGAGCTTTGCTGCGGGGTTGAACGTGTATGCCACGGTGGCGACGCTGGGGCTGATGGGACATACGCGATGGCTGGTGCTGCCGGCATCGCTGCACCTGCTGACGGACTGGTGGGTGATTGCGGCGGCGCTGGCGCTGTTCGCGGTGGACTTTTTTGCCGACAAGATTCCCGGGTTCGACGTGATATGGAATGCGCTGCACACGTTTATCCGCGTGCCGGTGGCGGCGTTGATGGCATTCCAGGCGGCGGCGAATCTCTCGCCGGGCGAGCAACTGGTGGCGACGCTCGCCGGAGGGATGATTGCCTTTATTGCGCATGGCGGCAAGACGGCAGCGCGCGTCGCAGTGACGCCATCGCCCGAGCCGTTCTCGAATATTGCGCTCAGCCTGGGCGGGGATGCGCTGGCGGTATTCCTGACATGGCTTTCGACGTGGAAGCCGTACGTGGCAGCAGGAGTGGCCGTGGCGCTGGTGGTGATCGCTCTGGTGCTGGTGCGCTGGATGTGGCGCGCGATGCGGGCACCGTTCAGGAGACGCGCGGAGACGACTGCGCGTAGGTAGGTTGCGGAAAAGGGCGGAATTGAAGATGGGTTTAACGTAGATAGGTCGAGTAGAGTGCTACGCGGTCTAAGGCTCCCGCTTATTTAATTAGCGCAATTCACGGCGAATGAATCCGCGCCCTGATACAAACTCGTTGCCGCGCATAGGTCTGTAACACCCCGTATAAGTTCGTAACTTACAAAGATTGGAGACCGGCATGGCCGGTGCTCTCCGGGCCCCAAAGTCGGGACCCGGACGCATCCATTTTTGTACCCAGGAAAGGCCGCCAGGAAATGGCTTGCGCGTTAACGGAGAGCAGCAAACACTGCCATTGCCACGAAAATCGCGGCGATCATGATCACTGCAACTTTTTCCTCTCTCGTCATCGATTGGTCCATTGCATGTAGATGGTACATAGGTCACCTCTTCAGACTTAGATGCAGAGGCGTGGGCCGCGAGGCCTGGGGCGGGTATGATGGCTTTTGATGAGGTTGAAACGAGAGCGGAAGTGGCGGATTCCGTTGCACTTCTCGCGCATGCAGGAAGTTGGCGCGGTATCTCAGAAGTTCGATGAAATGCCGGTTCTTCTTGGATTGCTCAGCAGGTCAGCTTTCTTTGAACCGCGAACTTTAGCCTGAGGAGCGGACGATGGCGGAGAAGAAAACGCGCGCGGTGCGGAAGTCGTTCACGGCGGTGCTGGAGCCGGACGGAACGGCGCTGCGGTGGGTAGTGGCGCGGGTGCCGTTCGACGTGGCGAAGACGTGGCCGGAGCGCAAAGGGCGGCGAGTGCGCGGCGAGATTGAAGGATTCGCGTTCCGGACCACGCTGTTTCCGCGTCCCGGGGGCGGCGAGCATTTATTGCTGGTGAACAAGAAGATGCAGGCGGGCGCAGGAGTGCGCGCGGGCGAGAAGGCGCGGATCTGGCTGGAGCCGGATCTGGAGGAGCGCGAGATTCTGCTGCCGGAGGAGTTGAAACAGGAACTGAACAGCGATCGCGGGTTGCGGAAATGGTTCGATGGCTTGAGCGATTCGATGCGGCGCGAAATTGGGAAGTGGGCCGACGAGCCGAAGACTCCGGCGAGCCGGAAGAAGCGCGCGGAAAAGATGGCGGAGCGGCTGATGCAGGCGATGGAGGGGGAACAGGAGCCTCCGCCGGTGCTGAAGGCGGCCTTTCAGCGGCAGCCGCGAGCGCGGGAGGCGTGGTTTGCGCTGACGCCGGCGCAGCGGCGGAATCATCTGCTGGGCATCTTTTATTATGAGACGGCCGAGGGGCGCGAGCGGCGAGCGGCCAAGGCGATTGAAGAAGCAGTGAAAAAGACAGGGAATAGGGAGTAGCCAATAGGGAATAGGTAAAAGCCCAAGAGCTAAGAGCTAAAAGCTGAAGGCTGCGAGCTGTTTTCGATTCTGTGGACAACTTTTGGAGCGGGAGCGGGGTTGGAGTAGTGGAGTGGGGAGGACGATGGAGCCTGCGGGGGACGGGATTTCCGAGCGTCTGGTTGAGGATTTCTCGTCTTGGAGTCGGTTCTTGTCGTCTAATGGAGAGAGAGATGACGATCGCTTCAGTACGGCCATTTTTTATGAAAGCGCCCGTAGCTGCCGATGAGCAGGCTCGGCGGGAAAGCGTTGCCGTCGCCGAAGGGCTGAAACGGCGCAAGGCAGGGCTGCTGGATGAGCTCATCGTCAAGTACCAGCACCGGCTGCTGCGCTATCTGCTCTTCCTGACCGGGAACCGGGAGACCGCAGAGGACATGTTTCAGGAGGTCTGGATGCGGGTGCTGGTGCGGGGCGCCCAGTTTAACGGCAAGGCGAGGTTTGAGACCTGGCTGTTTACCATTGCGCGCAACCTGGTGATCGACCAGCGGCGCAAGCGCACCATGAACAGCTTGGATGAGCTGATCGACGGCGTGGGCGACGACGACCGGGCGATGACTTTTGAAGTGGCTGCCGACGACCCCACGCCTTTCGAACACGTTTCAAACCTGGAAGACCGCGAAAAGATTGCGGCCGCGCTGCTGGAACTGGATACACTGCACCGCGAGGTGCTGGTGCTGCGCTTTCACGAGGAACTCTCGCTGGAAGAGATTGCCAAGGTAACCAGAGCGCCGCTTTCTACTGTGAAATCAAGGCTTTATCGTGGGCTGGCGATGATCAGGCCGCGGCTTGGCTACGCTGCGGAGCGCTTCGAAGCACGCTGCGATGCACGCGCAGGGGCACGCTTAGGGGAGGCGCTGTGAAAACGGCGGAGTGGGCCGAAGACGCGGCAGCGAATCCTGCGGCTGGGGCGGCAGCGACCCTGGGGGCCGGCGCCGAAGAAGCTCATCGCGGCCTGCTGGCGGCGCTGGCCGGAAAGCAGGCAGCCCGGGACCGCGCTGTGGCCCAGACGACCCGTCGCGTAGTGTCGACTTCGCTGGGAGTGATGCAGGAGCAAAGTGCGAGCCGGCGGCGCAGCCGCGCTTTGGCCCTGGCAGCTCTGCTGCTGGTTCTGCTTGCGCTGGGACCGTTCGTATGGCACGTGACGGACGACCTGATTGGCGGCGAGCACATGGCCGATATCGTGACCCAGACCAGCCTTTGGATCTGCATCCTGTGCCCTGTTATTCTGGCGGCGGTGATTGTGGCCGGATGGGCGCGCATCAAGCAATAGATTAGAGGTTCCCAGGGGTCGGGGTACAGGTGTCAGGCCGCGTTGGCGTGGGGATCCTGCCCAAACAGTCCGCAAGGAAGTACGAAATCCCCCAAAAAACAGACAAAATCCAGAAGGTTGGCAACTTCTGTCTTGCCTCTCCCGTCCATTCAAAAAGGGTTCATCGGTTTCAAGAGATTTTGAGGAAAGGCCCTCCGTGGCGAGGGAAGATCCATGCCCGATCCGCAAGCCATCAGCGTGAACGAAGAAGAACGGATGATTCCGGTGTGGTCGATTATCGCGGCCAGCCTGGCGTTTGTCCTGGTGGAGTACTATTTCTGGATCGTTGCGCCCACGCAGCACCACCATGCGGCGCCGCCCTTGGGACTGCGCATCTACTTCAACATCTCGTGGGGCGTGGTGGCCTCGCTTTACTTCCTGATGGTGGGCTACATCAGCAAGGATGCGCCGCGGCGCGCGATGAGCACGCGCTTCTGGATGTTCATCTGCTTCGTGATGCCGGCGGGGATCGGGGCCGTGCTTTATTTTCTGCTGCGGCCGCCGCAGGTTTTCCGCTGCCCCGCGTGCGGCACGCATGCGCAGGCCGATTTCCACTTTTGCCCGCAGTGCAACTACCAGCTTGCGGCCAGCTGCGGCAACTGCTTCCGCACGGTGCGCGCTACCGATCAGTTCTGCACGCGCTGCGGCCACGAGCTGGCGCAGGATCAGACGCCGGCGCGGCTGCGCGTGATGAGCGAGTAGAAAAGCAGCTATCAGCTTTTTCGTGCGTGGCAGAGGTGGTGCGATTCTGCTGCCGTTCCAGCTCCGCTAACTCCGTTAGCGCCGCTGTTCCTCCGCATTGACCCCGCCGGTTCGGCTACCTACAATCGAATCTTCGGTTGCCATGTCCATTTCCGCACTGATTATCGACGACGAACAACTGGCCCGCGAGGAGCTGAAGTATCTGCTCGACTCGGTGGGCGGGGTGGACGTGGTGGCGCAGGGAGCGAACGGCATTGAGGCCGTGGATCTGATCGAGGAGCACCATCCGGACCTGGTGTTTCTGGATGTGCAGATGCCGGGGCAGGATGGATTCGCGGTGATCCAGCGGCTGATGGAGCGGAGTCGCAAGGACGCGGCCGAGGCGGAGAAACGCGGCGGCGAGAGTGCCGCGAGCGCGGTCAAGCCCACGGCGGCGCTGCCGCATTTTGTGTTTGCGACTGCGTACGACCAGTACGCGGTGCGCGCGTTCGATGTGAATGCCGTGGATTACCTGCTGAAGCCGTTCGACCGCGCGCGGGTTCTTGAGGCAGTGGAGCGGGTGCGCGTACGGCTGGCCACGGGCGGGTCGTCGAGCGCTGGCGCGCCGGATGCGGAGTCACAGGCCGAGACACAGATCGAGCGGCTGCTGCGTTTGCTCGATCGGCAGGAGGGGCGGCCGCAGGGCGCAGAGCCGGGACGGGCGCCGGCCAAGCTGATTGTGCAGGCGCAGAGCCGCTTGCTGCTCGTGGACCAGGCGGAGATCTGCTTTGCGGCGATCGACGAGGGCGTGATTCGCGTGGTGACGCGCGCGTTCGAGGGACAGTCGAAATGCCGCACGCTTGAAGAATTGATGGAGCTGCTCGACCCGGCGCGCTTCTGGAGAGCGCATCGCGGATTTGTGGTGAATATCGACCAGATTCGCGAAGTGATGCCGTGGTTCAAGTCGAGCTACCAACTGCGCATGAACGATAAACAGCAGACGGAGATCCCGGTGAGTCGCGCGCAGACCAAGCGGCTGCGCGAGCTGTTCAATTTGTAGCGGCGTCAGTCGTAGCGCTCGAAGACAATTTGCTTTTTGTGCCAGCCAAAGGCGTCCAGGCGCTCGCGCACACTCGACACCATGAAATTGAGACCGCAGATGTAGGTGTAGATGTCGAAGCTCAACGCGGTGGCCGGGCTTGCGGGATCGACGGGCGGCACGGGCAGGGGCTGGCCCAGGCGCGCGGCGCGGTCCTCGACAATTTTGGCGACATGCTCCTGCACGTAACCGCGGAGACCGGTCCACTCGGGCTGTGCGCGGCTGAGCGTGGGCAGGTAGTGGAAGTTGGGCACGCGCTGGGCGAGCGCAGTGAATTCGTCATGGTAGTACATGTCGGTTTCGTAGCGTGTGCCGTAGACCAGCCATATCTGCTTGCCATTGCTGCGATCGGGGCCGGCGTCGGGACCGTTTTGGGGGGGGAAGAGCCACTGCGCGTAGGCTCGCATGGGTGCGACGCCGGTGCCGGTCGCGACAAAGATGGAGTCGGTGATGGGTTCCTGCAGCACAAAGTGGCCGTGCGGGCCGTGGATCTCAATGATCGAGCCAATGGGCAGGTCGGGCAGGTCGGCGAGGTGATTCGAAAAGAAGCCATCCTCCACGCGGTTGACGCACAGTTCGAACTGGTTGCCAACGGGCGCCGAAGCGATGGAATAGGCGCGGGTCTGCTGCTTGCCGTTCGCGTCCGGTGCGACTGCGGAGACGAACTGGCCGGGCAGGTAAGGGAAGGACTCGAGCGACTCGACAGAGAACACGAAGTGATAGCACTGCGCAACTTCAGAGATGCACTCTTTGCGCAGAAGACGCGCTGTATAAAGCTCACGTGCCAAGGTTTTTCTCGCTTTGCCGGGAATTAGGGGCCGGTACAGTGCCTGAGGAAATTATAGGGTGCCGGGGGCGGCTGCGGCCATGTTTGTGGCGCGGCGGAAGCTGTGCCCTGATCCAGGGCCTGTGGGTTGAGGTTCATGCTAGCCCGCATTCCAAAATCGAGATGTGGGCACCCGTTTTTCGTGCTGGGCTGGAACATTCAGGGAGTCATGACGGGAAGTTGGAGCGCGGAGTCGTGGCCGGGGCCGGAGTAGATGGTGATGGTCGCGGGCTTGTAGTCGGCGGGCTTGGCCTTCATGATGTTGGGCACGAAGGTTTGCGGATTACGATCGTAAAGCGGGAACCATGTGCTTTGGATTTCGACCATGACGGTGTGGCCAGCCTTGAAGACGTGGTCCACATCGTGAAGGCCGAACTTGTACTCGTGGATGGATCCCGGCGCGAGTGCCGTGGGGTTGTCATAGCCTGACAGATAGCGGCCGCGAAAGATTTCCGCGTTGACGATGAGCTGATAGCCGCGCATTGTCGAGTCGGGATCGTCATCCGGATATTGGTCGATGAGCTTGACGACGAGATCGTTGTCGCTGCCGGTGGTTGCAGCGAAGATATCCGCGACGACCTCTCCGGCGACGGTCAGGTTCTGCGTAAGCACGGGCAGCTTGAAGACGGCGACGTCGTTGCGGCTGGTGACGAAGCGCTGGTCTTCCGTGAGCCAGTTGTACCACTGCGAGCCGTCGGAGTATGTGGGCTGGATGGGACGGTGACGGACGGGGACGGGATTGGCAGGGTCGCTCACGTAGGATGCGGTTGCCGATGTGGTTGAGGAGTTCCAACTGAGCAGACCAGCGCCCGCGAGATAGAGGCTTGTGGGGCGTGATTCCTTGGGCGGAAATTGCCCGTAATACTGCCAGGTGTTCGAGCCGGTCTGGAAGCTGGCGGTGTCTTCGAGAGTAAAGCCGGACTCGTCCTTGAGATAGTGCGCGAAGAACGGGGCCTCGATGCGGGTGCGGAACTCGGTGCCGATGGGCTCGCCGAAGTAGAGATTGCCGAGGCCCCAGTTGGGCGACGACCAATAGCCGTGACGCCAGGGGCCGAGCACGAGAAAATTCTGGTGCTTCGTGTCGTGCGGCTCGAGCTGAGCGTATTCTTCCTGCGGACCGTACATATCTTCCTGGTCGTAGTAGCCGCCGACGCTGAGCGTGGGCACGGCGACCGCGTTGAGCGCATTCTCCACAGCGCGCGAAGACCAAACCGCATCGTACGCGGGATGATCGAGGAAAAGTTTCCACGTGGGCAGCAGATCGGCTCCGGATTTTTTGACTTCGTTGGCAAAATTGCCGCGATCGAGAAAGAAGTTGTAGCCGTCGACGGGTTGGCCATTCTTGTCCTTGCCGTAGCTCACGCCGTTGAGCGAATCGTTCCCTTCCATCCCCAGCACGTAGTCGTAGCCGTAGCTCTGGCGGAAGGCGCCATTGTGAAAGAAATCGTCGCCGATCCAGACGTCGATCATGGGCGCTTGCGGCGAGATGGCTTTGACAGCGGGGTGCGGATCGACGCCCGCCATCATGGCGAGAAAGCCGTCGTAACTGGTGCCGACAACGCCGACGCGGCCGTTGTTGCCCGGCACATTTTTTACGAGCCAGGCGACAGTGTCCCAGGCGTCAGTGCTTTCGTCGATGGCCGCGGGGTTGTGGTGATCGGCCATCGAGCGCATCATGATGAATTTTCCCTGGCTCTTGTAGCGGCCGCGAATGTCTTCGCCGACGAAGATGTAACCATCGCGGGCGAGCTCGGGACGGCGCGCAAAAATCGACTTGCGGTCCTGATCCCCCACGCCGTAGGGCGTGCGTTCGAGAAGAATGGGCAGCGGCGTGGCGATGTCGGAGGGTTTGAGGACGACCACGTGGAGATTGACGCCGTCGCGCATGGGAATCATGGCCTCAGTGCGCACGTAATCGTGGAAGACGTGGTAAACCGGCGGCCCGTTGCGCTCGAAGCTGACGCCAGGAAAGGCGGAAATCGAGACGGAGGCTGCGCGGCCGGATGCGTCGAGGGAAAAGGTGACCTTGTTATCGCTTTGCGTGATGCCAAAAACCGATGCCGAGATCTGCTTGAGCTCGGTGGGCACCCAGCGATCGGATTCGACGGTCAGCTTGCCGTCGTGCACGTAAAAGCTGAATGCGATGCCGGGTTGGCCGGGAAAGGCGTATTCGCCGGCGAAGGCATCGAGAGGCGAAGAGGCCGCTGCTTGCGCGACCAGCGCGGAAGGAAAGGCAAACAAGGCAAAGAAAAGGGCGGAATGGAAGGCGCGGCGGGAAATCATAGTTCGTTTCCGAAGAAAATTGTCGTCACGAATCAGCGTACCAGCGATATGCGGTCTATCGGTAATCCTTTGAAAAGCAACCGCAGATCCTTCGACTCGGTCGCCGCAGCGACCTCGCTCAGGATGACATCCGATTTATATCGCTCAGGATGACATCCGATTTATATCGCCCAGGATGGCAGATTAACTTTGGGCGCGGCCTTCAGGAACCGGACGCTAGTGCGCGTGTCCGTGGCTGTGAGGATGCGCGTGGCCGGTAGAGATGGACTCGGGAGGCGCGACGCAGCCATCGAGGAACTCGCAACCAATGTGCTCGAACTGGATAGTGGTGTGGCTGATCTCATACTGCTCGCGGAGCAGGCCGTTGAGCTTGACGAGAATGCACGCGCTTTCAGACGGCGGAATGTCGGCGATGGTGACGTGACACGCAAGGGCGCGCGAATTGGAGCCGAGGCTCCAGACGTGCAGGTCGTGGACATTGACGACGCCTTCAACAGCTTCCATGACAGAGCGGATCTGGGGCAGCGAACAGCCGCGCGGCGCGCCTTCGAGGAGAATGTTCAGGGTTTCGCGGACGATGCCGATACTGGACCAGAAAATGAGCGCGGCGATGAGCAGCGAGAGCGCGGGGTCGATCCAGCTTTGCCCGGTGAGGAGAATGCCGAAGCCGCCGGCGATAACGGCAGCCGTGGAAAGCGTGTCGCCGGCCATGTGCAGGAAGGCGCTGCGGAGGTTGACGTCGCGGGCCACGCCCCACAAAAGCGCGGCGATGATGCCGTTCATGGCGACGCCTGCGGCGGCCACAATCATCATGATGCGGGGCTGGACGGCGACGGGGGCACTGAGACGGTGCACGGCCTCGACGGCGATCCAGAGCGAGATGGCGATGAGGGTGGCGGCGTTGATGAAGGCAGCGAGGACACCGGCGCGCTGGTAGCCGAAGGTACGAGCGTGGTCGGCAGGACGCGATTGGAAGTAGACTGCGGCAAAGCTGAGCAGGAGGGCCAGAAAATCGGAGGCGTTGTGGCCGGATTCGGAGAGCAGCGCCAGGGAGTGAGCGCGCAAACCGGCAACGAAGGTGACGACGACATAGGCCAGCGTGGCAGCCAGCGAAATGCGCAGAACCAGGGCGGTGCGGTTTACCCCTTTGTCGGCCCGGGCTGGGTGCCAATGCATAAGGATAGTGTAACCGGGGTTGGGTATGGGGGAGAAGCAGGGACCAGGGACTAAGGGGCTAGGGACTAGGGACTAGGGAAGTAGGCGTCGAGAGAGCGAGGGGCGAGTGAAGGAGTGAAAAAAGTGAAAGAAGTGAAGAGAGTGAAAGAAGTGAATTAGGAGGGTTTGCGGGTCTGCATGCTAGTGGGCACCGGGTTCGAGATGGCTGCGGTCGATGGGATTGGGGTCGTCGATGGAGGGGAATTGTGGCAGCCCCGCGCGCAGACCGGTCCAACCCTCTGCGACCACGATGCTGTTGTAGGGGTTGCCGGGCTGGTAGCGCGCGGTGCAGGGAAATCCGGCGCGCACCTGGCCCGCCTCGACCACGCCCAGCATGGTGGTAATCTCCTGCGAGCACTCGTAGTCCACGCCGCCGATGCGGTAGCTGAAGAGGAGGAAGGTCAGCGTGCGGCCGTCAGCGCCTTCGAAGTCGTAGATGTCGAGCAGCATGCCATCGACGAGACGCCCCGACTGGACCAGGAACTGGCGACGCGCGCGCTCGATCTCCTCTGCGGTGGGACGGCGGCGCAACACCAGCCAAAGAGCCAGGGACGCGACTGCGGCAACTGTGGTTACGCCGGCGACGATCTGCCAGTCGTTGTTGTTCGGAAAGGTCATTTATGGTTGGACATTTCCCCAGCAAGCCCCAGTTTGAGGATACCGCACGCGAAATGCGCGTCGGGCTGTCAGGGCACGGGCTTTGGGAACGGATCAGTCCCCAGGCCAGAGTTGTACGAATGCAGCAAGGCCTGGCGAGTTTTCATCCCGCGATGCCTTCAATGCGTTGCTCCTTGCTCCTGGAACTCGGAAAAACCGGTTTTGGTGGCCATCCCCATCATGCGAACAGGCCTCAAGCCAACCCCCGTACCGCCTTCCCTTCCGGCAGCCCTGCATCACGGCAACGACCGCACCGCAAGAGTGTATCCGCTATTGCTCTTGGGCGAGTCATACACTCCGAAGTCGCAACTATAGACCGTCCACGCGTCTCCGGTGGCCGCATTGGTGGTGGAAGTCCAGTAGTACTGGCTTGCCACAAAATTGGTGAGAATTGGCGGCTGATACACCGTGTTGTCGAGGTTCAAAATGGTGTAGTCAAAATATTGGCTTTCGTTGGTTTGCATGCGATCAGCCATGCTTTGCATCTCATTCCTGTTGGGCATCCGCCACTGGCCCGGCGCCGATCCGTCCGACAAGCCGCATTGGCCGCTGGCCAAATTGTTGACGGCAGCGACGGCGGCAGTCCAGGGCAGGTTGATGCAATTGGCCAGTTTGAGCCACACCAACCCCGTCACGATGTCGGTGACGGTTCCGTTGCCATTGTCAATCCATCGTGGAGAGGGCAGGCCCACGCCCTTTTCGAGCGTTCCGTCGTCGCCGCTCGCAATGGGCACATTGAACCCGGTAGCTTGCAGCTTCACCGCGCCGCCGGTCGTGCCTTTGACCGCCCAAACCGCATTCGTGGAGGTGGCCATGACGTTTGAAACGCCATCGTTCACGTACTCCCCATCGCTGAAGCGGATGGTCCAGGCCCAAATGGTACCGGTTTCGCCATCAAAACCCGCTTCGCCTCCATAATAGCCAGTTGAGGTCCAGTAGATTCCGCTCGATACATTAGAAAACTGGGATTCTAAAGTGACAGCCAGATTACTGGCGGAGACATCTACCAGGCTCTCGAGTTCGATCATGTTCGGCAAACGCCAGGTGCCCGCAACCGAGCCATCCGTCAAGCCACATTGTCCGCTGGCCAACTGATTGGCCTCCGCCAGCGCTTTGTTCCAGGTTGCGGGGCTCAAACAACCTGCGTTTTGCAGCCAGATCAGGCCGGTAAGGTGATCTGTAATTGTCCCGTCTCCGTTAGCGGAGAAACGTATTTCCGGCCACGCCGTTCCCTTGCGCAGTGCTCCGTCATCGCCGGCTGCATACGATGTGGTTTGGCCCGTGGCGGCAAGACTTACCAGCGGGTCGCTGCCGTTGTACGCGGTGAAATTGGCTCCGCTCAAGGAGCTGTAAGGAGCAGGCACCCAATCGAGCACAACAAAAATGATCGGGGGATTCCCAGTGTTCAGTCCCGCAAATTGTTCATTCATTCCGGCGCGCATCACCGTGGCCCCGCTCGGCGCAGATGGGTAAAATCCGTATCCCGTCTTGATGGCCCAAAACTGGTATTCGGTGGCCACATTTCCTCCGGCCATCAAGTTCGAAAAGGTGTAATTGCCATTTGCATCCGTAGTGGTTGTCTGGACGACCGTATTCGTATTGGTCTCCAAGGCATGAATCGTCACCCCGGAGAGCGCATTGCCTTCGAAGGTGACGGTGCCGGAGATACTGGCGACGCGCGGCCCCGGACCGGGGTCGGTCAGACCTGCATTACTTCCACTTCCGCCACCGCAAGCGCTTAAAGTGACTAGAGCAATAGACGCCAACAAACCCTTGATCCGCCCCATCGCATGAGCCTCCGCGGGACTTCGGTCAGGGGGAAAATTGAAGCCGATACTGCGCGCTTCACTGCCTGTGGTCCACCATTCTGATCGGCCAATCGCACGCAATCTTTAGAATCCTTCAATGAAATTCTGCGCATTTTGGCCCCAAAGTTTTAACGAGATGCGTTCGAACTAACGTTCAGACGGTTTTTCGGCGTTTTCTTGAAAGGCACTGATTTTGCCGAAATGCCCGGTTCTTGGATCTGGTAACCATTTACGGCTCCGAATCCAAATGCGATTGCGCTCGTGGTTCGCCGCCGGGACGGCTACAGCACCCCTTCCATGCCCTATACTTTAGGCTGCATCGGGCGCGGGATTCCTCCCTGTGGAGGGCCCGTGTTCCCGGGTTTGAGGGTTGAAAGCTGCCGTGAAAGAGCAAGTTACATTCCATGCGACAACCGTGATCTGCGTGCGGCGCAACGGCGACGTGGTGATGGCCGCCGACGGCCAGGTGACCTTCGGCGATCACGTGTTGAAGCACTCGGCCAAGAAGATTCGACGCCTCTTCCAGGACAAGATCCTGGCCGGATTCGCGGGATCGACAGCCGACGCCTTCAATTTGTTTGCGCGGTTTGAGACCAAGCTGGAGCAGTACGCGGGGAACCTGAACCGCGCCGCCGTGGAACTGGCCAAGGACTGGCGTACCGACAAAATGCTGCGCAACCTGGAGGCATTGCTGCTTGTGGCCGACAAGGGGCAGACGTTTTTGATCTCCGGCTCAGGAGATGTAATTGATCCCGACGAGCAAATAGCGGCAATCGGCAGCGGCGGAAGCTACGCTACGGCCGCGGCCCGCGCATTGATGGAGAACACCGACTTGAGCGCCCGCGAGATTGCCGAGAAGGCGATGAGAATCGCTGGCGAGATCTGCATTTA
>JBEKGH010000049.1:0-52919 GCA_050012895.1 Occallatibacter sp. | reverse complement strand
CCGTACAGCACGGCCGCAAGTCCGCCGTCTGCAGTCTTCATCCACATGCGGATGGCGTAGTTGGGAAAGATGCGATGTACATTGCCGCCGCAACACGCGGTCTTCTGCCCGGGATTGGGCTGGTAAGCCATCTTCCGCCCGCCGTGCTCCATCACGTTGTGATCGGAGTCGAGCGTGGCCAGGAACTGGTTGGGACAGGAAAAATACTGCACTGCTTTCCAATCCTTTTTGATGGCTCCGGGCGCGGCATTGAAGCAGGCGCGCTCCACGCGGTCGGCCCACACCGCGTGACCGCCGGCCATCAGCATGTATCCCCACGACCAGGTGTGATCGGAGATGTCGCAGGTCTCGTGGGAATCGAGCGACGTGACAGTGCGATACGCTTCGGTGGTCGAAGGAATGCCGTCGATGAGCATGTGATGATCGAAGATGCGCCGTTCCGCTGCCGCGGCAAAACGAAGATACTCTGGATTTCCCGTGTAGAGATAGAGAATGGCGGGCAGCTTCATGATCTCGGCATAAGTGACGCCGTGGCAGTCTATCGGAGTGGCGGAGAAGACGCGCAACTCCGACATGTCGGCGTAGCCCGGATTTTCATTTTCCGTGAACTCACCCCAGGCATTCTCGGCCAGCTCCAGCAGGGCCGAGTCGCCAGTGCGCGCGTACGTCCACAGCATTCCCTCGACATTGGTAATGTTCCTCTCCGGCTTTCCGTAGTCCGCCTGGTCCCCGAGGAAGTGCTTGCGCAATGCCGCGGGAATGTCTACGCTTTCAGGATCGCCCGGCGCCGCCGCGGCATCGGAGAGGGCAGCGAGGCTGCGAAACAGCACGTTCTGCGGCCAACGATGGAAAGCGCCCACGGGATCTTCAAAGAACTTCGGGCCGAGATAGCCATCGTCAGCGGCGTGCGTCAGCGTGTAGTCGAGCGTGGCGCGCACCTGCGCCATCAATTCTTTGTCCTCAAGCACGAGCGCCAGTCGCGTGGCGCCGTCGAGCCAATAGGCCTTCTGTTCCCACGGCCACCACGACTCGGCCGTCTCCTCGCCTGCCCAATAGGCAGCGCTGAACGGCCAGGAGATCTGCGGCAATTTCGATCCCAGCTCTGCGGCTTGCTTTTCGAGCCAGTAGCGCAGCCAACCCTCAGGCCGCACGGCTCCCGGAGCCAGCGGCTGCAGCGCGCCGTAGTACGTCACGCCAGGATGCGTCTCCTCGGCGGCAAACGAGAGTCTTCCCTTCGCCAGCGCAGCCGAAGCCAGCAACCCAAGGCGAAGAAACTCGCGGCGGTTCCATGCATTGCTGCCAGGGCTCGGAGGATTCTTCATGCTGTCCTCTCTTGGGAACTTTTTCGCGGACACGCGCGTGCTCCGCAAATGCGAAAGCGAATTCTAGCACAAGCATTCCTGGAAGTAGCGCCGGTCTCCAGGCCGGCTGTAGTGCGGGCGTCCACGCCCGCACCGATCGCACCCTCCGAAATTTTCGCGGAAATTCAGCAGCGGCTCGTGCCACCGCCGCCCGGCCTGTTATGGTCAGGGAGGAAAAGTTTTCCGCACCTCAAAAGACTGCAATGAATCCGCCATAGGAACTCGCATCGACATGTGGAAGCGCTGGCGAATCCGGATCCTTCTCTTTCTGGCCGTTCTCGGTCCCGGGTTCATTACCGCCAATGTCGATAACGATTCCGGCGGCATCTTCACCTACTCCCAGGCCGGCGCACAGTACGGTTATACCCTGCTGTGGACCATGATTCCCATCACCATCGCGCTCATCGTGGTGCAGGAGATGTGCAGCCGCATGGGCGTGGTCACAGGCAAAGGCCTCAGCGATCTGATCCGCGAGGAGTTCGGCCTGCGCATTACCTTCGTCCTCATGGTGCTGCTGGTGGTGGTCAATTACACCAACGTGGTCACCGAGTTCATCGGTATCGACGGCTCACTGCACTTGTTCCATGTCTCCAAATTCATCTCTGTGCCCATCTGCGCCTTTCTGGTATGGGCGTTGGTGCTGCGCGGCGATTACAAAAGCACCGAGAAAATCTTCCTCACTGCATCGCTGGTCTACATTGCCTATATCTTCGCCGGCGTTCTCGCCCAGCCCGACTGGCACGAATCTCTGCGCGCCACCATCACGCTGCCCAAACGCTCCGTGTGGAACGAGAGCTACATTTACATGGCGATCGGTGTGGTGGGCACGACCATCGCGCCGTGGATGCAGTTCTACCTGCAGTCGTCGATCGTGGAGAAGGGAATTCGCGTCAAAGACTACGCTGCTTCGCGCCTCGACGTCATCGTGGGCTGCATCTTCACCGACGTGATCGCCTGGTTCATCATCGTGGCCTGCGCAGCCACGCTCTTCGTGCACGGCATGGGCGCCATCCAGGTTGCCGCCGACGCGGCCGAAGCCATGCGCCCGCTGGCCGGTGACTACGCCTTCATCCTTTTCGCCTTTGGGCTCTTTAACGCGTCGCTCTTTGCGGCGTCCATCCTTCCGCTCTCCACGGCCTATACCGTGTGCGAAGGCCTGGGCGTCGAATCGGGCGTCGACAAGAGCTTCCGCGAGGCGCCCTTCTTCTATTGGCTTTATTCCCTGCTTATAATCGGCGGAGCGCTCACCGTTCTGCTGCTGCCCGATTCCGAGCTCGTCAGTGTCGCCATTCTTTCCCAGGTTCTCAACGGCGTGCTGCTGCCGGTGGTCATCATCCTCATGCTCATGCTCATCAACCGCACCGATCTCATGGGCAAATACAAGAACTCGCGCCTCTGGAATATCGTCGCCTGGGCCACCAGCATCATCGTCATCGGCATGACGTTTGCCATGTTGTGGGGACTGATGACCGGACATTGATCTCGGAGCGCAACCGGCTATAATTTCGCCCGCGCTCTGCGATAACGCCGCCGCAGCAGAATCATCGGCACACCGAGAATCGCAATCCAGATCAGAATCGTAAGCCCGTAAGCCACCAGAAACAGGAAGATCCCGATCACGGTTCCCACTGCATTGCGATACCCGGCGACAAATGCATTGCGCACCCGCACGGAAAGCGGAGCCGCGCCGGAAATCGGGCCGGGCTCCGCGCCGATCGAAAGGTCGATGCTGGCAAAGTCGACGCGGTGCTCGAGATTCGCTTGCTCGGCCTCCATGCTTTCGATGTCGCCGCGCACGCGGGCAATTTCTTCTTCCACCTGAAGCACGTCGCTCACTGTCCCGGTTCGTTGCTGGAGAATCGTGCGAAAACGCTCTTCCGTATCGCGAGCTGTTTTCAGGCGCTGATCCAGATCCTCATGCTGTTGCGTCACGTCTTCGCCAGACTCCGATTCACTTGCTACCCGGCCCAGCCCGCGCAGATCATTCATCGCCGCGGCTAGATTTGCAACCGGGATGCGCAGCGAGGCCTTCAGGCTGGGCGCATCGTCCGCCGGAGTATTGACGTCCATCTGCGACGCATAGCCGTGATATCTCGCCAGAATGGCGTCGAGCTCCGGCCGCGCCGCCGTGACGTCCTTGGCCACAATCACGAAGGTCACCGACCGGGCAATCAGCGGGGCGTTCGAAGCCGTCGTCTCACTCGCACCCGGAGCGGGCGCCGGTTGCGGGACAGCATTGCTTTGCGACGAAGCGGAGAGCTGTTCGACCGCCATCGCCGAAGCAGGCGGATTCGGCCCGGACCCATCCTGCAGTGGGCGGCGCGCCACTGAAACGCCGATCACCGCAACCAGCAGCAATGCGGCTACAGCGCTCGCTCCTCCGATCGCCCACGGTCTCCAGCGCGGTCTGCGCGCGCGACCGAAACCAGCCTTTGAGCCGCGGCCGCCGCGCCCCGAATCCGCCGCTTGCATCTGCTCTTCAACGGCCTCTTCGATACGCTTTGAAACCGGAGGCGCATTCCACTCGCGGAGCGACTGCGAGGTTTCGTGGAATTGCCGCACCTTGTCAGCGCAATCCCGGCAGCCGGCCAGGTGGATCTCGACAGCCTGTGAATCCTGGGCGGAAAGTTCGCCGTCGCAGAAGGCCATCAATTCCTCAGCAGCGAACGGGTGTGTAGTGACAAAGTTCATATGCCCTCCTCTGGTCTGCTCATCTCGCGGCTGTTGGTCGGCGCGTTTTCCGAAAGCAGTTCCCGCAACGCCGTGCGGGCGCGAAAAAGGCGTGAGCGGACGGTGTTGACCGGCAGATTCAGTAGCTCCGCAATTTCGCCGTAGCTCAATTGCTCGAAGTCGCGCAGCAGCAGGATTTCGCGGTCCATGACCTCCAGTTTTCTTATTGCCTCGCGCATGAAGAGCTGCGTAACCACGCCGGACTCCGCGGCTGGCTCAACTTGCTCCGTTGGCGAGCCCAGAAACGTTGCCCGGAATGCAGCCTTGCGCCGGTGTGCCCGCAGAATCTTGAGCGCGATCGCATAAAGATAAGTCCGGAATCGTGCGCTCTGCTCATAGCGCGGAGCCGCACGAATCACGGCTACGAAAGCCTCCTGGGTCAGCTCTTCAGCCTGCGCGCGATCGGCAACTCGCCGCCAGAAAAACCCAAACAGCGGCTGCTTGTAGCGAACAAACAATGCGCTGAATGCGTCGTTTGAGCCGCGCGAGAAGGCGCGCATGAGCTGCTCGTCGCTGTTTTCGGCAACCGGCATTACGGCGCCGGAGTTCGTTCCGGAGTTCATGCTCGCTCGGTCCATTCCGCCTGGCTTTCCTGCCATCGAGTGTAGATCCCCGGCCGGCAACAAATCGTCCATCATTCCGCCTGCGCCTTTCATAGGTGGTCATTTCGCAGAACGGCGAAAAGTTCCCGGCTTGCACGATTTTTTGAGATTTTGTGCGGATGGAGCGAAAAGGCTGCGGAATCGCCTAAAGAAGCTTCCCGGCCGCCAGATCCTTGATCAGCCCGCGGTCGGCAGCCAGAAATTCGTAGCCGGTCAGGTCTTCGAGCTTCACCCAGCGCACCTGCTGGTAGATCTGATTGCTGATCTCGCCGCTGAATTCACGCACCGCGAAAAACTGCAGATCCACGGCGCCCCCGCGGCGGTAGTGGTGGCGGATGCGTGTCACTGCCGGCCCCACCTCGGCGCGAATGCCCAGCTCTTCCGACAGTTCGCGGGCCAGCGCTTCCTGCGCGCTCTCGCCGGGCTCGATTTTTCCGCCGGGGAACTCCCACAGCGAGGCCATAGGCTGATCTGCCCTGCGCTGACCGATCAGAACCTCTCGATCGCGCACGATGAGCGCAGCCGCCACAAAGCGCAGCGCGGGAGCCGCGGGCCGGTGGCCGGAACCTGTCTCGACGTCATCCACGCGTCTAGTGTAAACCCTGTAAATCGAATGCGATTCGCCGATTGGATCCCGCTTGCCGCAGATCACGTACTCAACTAGCCCTTGCTGGGCGATTCGCCCATCACGGCGGCATCGATCCCTTCGGCAGTCCTCGGTCTGTAATATCCCCAACCCTTCTTAGCCGCCGCTTCCACGAGCGCCGGAGATGGATTGACCGGGAACGCGCAGCGCGCCATTTCCAGCATCGCCAGGTCGTGGATGGAGTTGCCGAAGACCGCATCGGGGTGGGGAAGGCCCACGCGCTTGAGCGCCGTTGCCTTGGCCTCGTCGGTCGGCACATCGATGATCTCGCTGGTGATGATGCCGTCCTTGACCCGCACCTCGGCCGCCAGAATACGCTCCGCCGGAATCCCGAAATCGCGCAGGCCCTCGGCGATCACCCAGCGATTGGTCGAACTCACCGCCCAGATCTCGATTCCGGCCTTCTGCATCCGGGCTACCAGCGCGATCAACTCCTCAAAAATGCGCTGGCGCACGAACTTGTCAACATATTTGGCCGCGGCGGCGCGCAACTCCGCCTCGCGCAGGCCGGCGTACATCTGCACCATCTCGCCGCACATCGCCACTTCGCTCACGTTGCCTGCCCGGTAATCGCGATAGCGCGTGTCTAACCAGTCATTAGTCGAGCGCGACACCAGTCCCCGCTCCAGCGTCCAGGCCATGAATCCGTAGCCCGCGTCGCCGCTCCAGAGCGTGCCGTCGCAATCGAACACCGCCGCCTTTGGTTTGCACTCCAAGACCAGGCGCTCAAACTCTTCAGTTGTCCATTGCTGAATTTCTACATGTGTAGCTGTCAATCGATCCTCAATCCCGTCTGGAAAATTCGTCTTACTCTATTTTCATCGAAATCGCCCGTATTTGCACGTGCGGAGCTGCCGCGCAATTGAATGCGGCATCAATTGAGCCAACCGTGCCCAGTCTCTGACCGCATGATCTTGCACCATCCCCGGGTGCCCCAGGTCTCGATTTTGAGACCTGGGATACCGGAATGCAAAAGCGCGAATTCAAGTGGTCGGAGAACTGGTCGGGATGTTACGCCGTGTGGTTCGGAAGCTCCCAGCTCCGCCGCGCCTCGGCAAAGCACTCGCGCGCCATGCGCACCAGCACCAGCGACTGCTCCCAGCGATCCGTTTCTTCGCGCCCGTCAAACAGTCGCGCATAGTAGAACTCCGGCCCCAGCAGCTCGGGCGTAAAGCAGAACCGGTCGCAGAGCGGCCTTCTCAAAAGATAGCCGAGAAACGACGCCGTCCACAGCGCGCGAAAGTGAGCGACGTAGGGACGCCCGTCCGCCGAGCCGTCGCCGACGTCTACCTGCATGCAGCCGGGATTGCCAATGCGCCCGTGCAGGAAGCCAATCCTGCCCAGTACGGGCCGGAAAAATTCCATCTTGTTTTCGAAGCCGCCGTAGACCATCTCGGTTCCGGTGTACCAGTGCGAAAAATCGCCATTGAATTCCAGATCCGGGAAGCGCTCAAGGAACTGCACCGTGCGCCACGGGTCCTGAAAAATTGTGGCGCGGTGCGTCTCGGGATACAGCGGAACGGAAAATGTTTTGGAAGCGTCAAGAATCGCAGCGACCAGCGCGGCCGCGTCCTCGTCCGTCTCCGTGCCCCAGCCTACGTGGAGCGTGAGGCATTCGAGACCAGCTTCCTGCGCTTCTTTAGCCAGCGGCGCGGCCTCGGCCGGCGTATTCACGCGTCCGCTTCCGCAAACGCCCAGCCCCATACCCAGCGCTTCATCTTTTCGCGCGCGATCGAGCGGCTGCGAGAATTGCACACCGTCGTAGCCGGCATCGCGAATCGCTTTGAGACCGTTCGCCTGTTGCGGCATGTCGCCGAAAGCCTGCAAGTTCATAAAAACCCGCAGGCGCGAATCGCGCGTCTCAGTCATCCGGGCGCTCCTTATGTAGCGCCGGTCTCCTGACCGGCTGTAGTGCGGGCGTCCACGCCCGCGCTTGTCATTAGCAGAATGCGCGATCGCGATTCTTGGACGTCAAAACTCATCGTACGCGATCTGCCGCGCCGAAACCCCAACCGATTCCAGCATCCGTGTGCAGGCCTTGATCATTTGCGGCGGCCCGCACAGATAATACTCGGCCGCTTCCGGATGAGGATGCTCGCGGAGGTATTTGTCCAGCACCACCTGGTGGATGAACCCCTTGTGCCCGCTCCAGTTATCCCCGGGCAGCGGCGACGAGAGCGCGAGATGGAAGGAAAAATTCGCATGGCTGGCCTCGAGCTCGCGGAAATACTCCTCGTAGAAGATCTCCTGGCGCGAACGCGCCCCGTACCAGTAGCTGATCTTGCGCGCGCTGCCTTCCGATTCCAGCAGGTGCGAAAGATGTGCGCGCAGCGGAGCCATGCCCGCGCCGCCTCCGATGTACACCATTTCGTGCTGCGTGGGCTTGATGTGGAAGTCGCCGAAGGGACCGATGGCTGTAACCGTATCGCCCGGCTTCAGGCTGAATACGTAGCTGGAGCCCGCGCCGGGAGCGCAGTCCTGCCCCGGCGGCGGTGTGGCGATGCGAACATTGAAGCGCAGTTGCCGTTCCGTTTTCGGATTGCCGGCCAGCGAGTAGTTATTGCGGCGGCCGGGCTGCGGGTTGCGTGCCACCAGATCGAAAACGTGCTGCTGCTTCCACACCGCGGCGAACGGCTCTGGAATATCGAAGTCGCGGAAGCGAATGGAATCGTAAGCAGGGATGTCGAGCTGCAGATAGTCGCCCGGCGCAATCCCGATGGCGCAGGCGCTGTTTCCCGAATCGTTCTCCGGGTCGACTTCCGGGTCGACTAACGGTTCCAGCACCAGCTCCTTGATAAACGTCGCCACGCTCCGATTGCTCACTACGCGGAATTTGAACGCAGTATGCGCGCGCGCTCCCACACCGCCGGCATGCAGCACGTCGACAAAGATGCGGCCGTCGCGTTCCGCCACAGGATAGGTAGCAAGACCGCGGCAAATCGGCGCCCGCGCGGGTGAACCGTCGATGAGATGGAAACGCCCGTTGTGCTTCGGGCACTCGATGATGCCGCCAATCACCAGGCCGTTGGAAAGGTGCGTATTGCCATGCGTGCAAAGGCCGTCGGTCGCATAGAGCCGCCCGTCTTCATCGCGGTAGACGGCGTAGGTTTTTCTGGCGTGGTCGAAGCGAACCACATCGGCGCGCCGCAGATCGGCCGCCGCGCACACTGCCACCCATCCCGCCGCATCGGGCTGCGCTTCCGATTGAAAGCTGGCTTCGCGCGCGCGCGCCCTGGGCTCGGGCAGCCGGCGCTTCACGTGATACGCCGGGTCCTTCACTTGGCGCAGGACAGTTGGAAGAATCTCGCGCCACGCAGAAAGGATGGAAGGATATGGCGGCGGACAGTCACTTTTGACGGCCTTGTGCAGTCTGGAGAGCGCGTGATACGGCACCAGCGGGTACATGTGGTGCTCCACGTGGTAATTCATGTTCCAGTAGATGTACCGGCTGATTGGATTCATGTAGACGGTGCGGCAATTGAGCCGATGGTCGAGGACATTCTCCGCGAGGCCAGCGTGCTGCGGAGTGTTATGGACGATCATGAGCCACGTGCCAAACAATTGCGGCAGCACGAACAGGAAGATCGGAATCCAACTATGCCAAAAGAACGCTGCGGCGATGGCCACTGCGTAAACTGCCAGATAGAGCCGCGCGTTGCGATAGACCTTGTGGAATTCGGTTTCGGGAATGAAAGTTCGCTCACCATCGGGGATGCGTCCCAGCGCGTGCCGGAACAGGCTCGTGAAATGATTGCGATAGACGCCCACAGCAAAAAGGCTCAGAAACAGCGCGCGGATATCCGGCGGCTTGGGAATTTGAATCTCAGGGTCGCGCCCCACAATAATGGTGTCGCTGTGGTGGCGATTGTGGCTCCAGCGCCAGAGCACCGATTCTCGCATCACCATGAACGAGGCTAATTCGTAAATCGCAATATTCATCCAGTCCGTGCGGAACGCAGTTCCGTGGCCGCATTCATGCCAACGTGAATCGGAACTGGTGCCGTAGAGCACGGCATAGATCATGTAAGGCAGGATCACCCACCACGTGCCCCAAAGCCGCCACGTTGCGTAACCTGAAGCGACGAGCAGCGCGAACCACAGAATCGTGTCGCGGATCGCTTTCCTATTGCTCCGCACCAGCAGCTCGCGCATGGCCTCCCGCGGCACCGCACACTGGTACCAGTCGGCCTCGGCAAGCCCTTTCTCAATAGCCAGTGCGGCATTCACGCCGGTCAAACTGTAATCGGGGAGGGGCGCGGGTTTTTCAAGAACCGCTGCGTTGTGACTCATTGCTTCCATTCTAACGATTGCTCGTTCCTTCCGGGGTTTCCGACCGCTTGATTCTGCACCGATTCCGTGCCCCATCCTTTCTGTCATTCTGAGCGAGCGGAGCGAGTGGAAGAACCTGGTTCTTAAAACTTCTGGCGAATGGGTGGGAAACCGCAGTTGCCAAAGGGACGAATTCATGCGGTCAGAGACCTACTGGCTTCCGTGTGCGCCGCGTCCGGCCCTGTCTTCCCTCGCCGCGTTTGCCAAACGGACCGAAAATGCGTACGCCGTGGCTTGACGTTGGGTTTGCCCGGGACGCAGAAGAATGTCGTCGCGGCGAGCGGCGTTTGCGGCATCGGGATAGCCTTCGCACTCCAGGCAGATTCCTGCGTGGGGCGCGTACGCGACACCTGATTTTCCCTTCCGCGCTGCGTTCAGATGGCTGCCCGTATAAAGCTGCAGATAGCTTTCCGTAGTCGACACCGTCATCACGCGCCCGCTCGCAGGATCTTCAAGGCGCGCGGCCAGCCGCATTTCGCTTCCACTTCGTGTGGGTAGCGCATACAAATCACCGTGACCCTGAAACATAGAGCCAAGCATGTCGCCAATCCGTCGCGGCGTCTGAAAATCGTTGCCGTGGTGTGATGTCGATTCCAGCCGGCCCGTTGCGGTGAGGTTTTCATCCACGGGGACAAACTCGCTCGCGAAAATCTCCAGCCGGTGATCCGCAATCGAGCCTGAGGACTCGCCCGCCAGGTTGAAATAGGAGTGATGCGTCAGGCTCAGAGGCGTAGTTCGATCACTCACCGCTTCGCTTTCGATCAGAAACACGTTGTCGCTGGTCACCGTATACGTCACCGCGACTCGCACGTTTCCGGGGTAGCCCTCCTCGCCGTCAGGGCTATCATAATTGAGCCGCAAAGACGGCGCACCGTCCTCGCGATCAACCTGTGCCGCGCTCCAAAGGCGCTTGTCGAAGCCTTCAACCCCGCCATGCAGATGGTTGGGCGGATCGTTCTGCGCCAGCCTGTACGTGTTGCCATCGAGCGTGAAGGCTGCGTCGGAAATGCGGCCCGCCACGCGGCCCGTGATGGCGCCGAAATAGGGATGGCCGTTGAGGTAAGAGTCGAGGTCGTTGAAACCCAGCACCACATCGCAGGCGCTTCCGCGGCGGTCTGGCGCAAGCAACCGGGTCACAATGCCCCCGTACGTGATGGCTTCTAATTTCAGGCCGCCGCGGCCTGTGAGCGTCCACGCCTCCACCGTCTGACCGGCGGGAAGCACACCAAAAATCCGAGAGCTGATTGGGGAAGCCATCGTGCAAGACCTGTACAATTCTCAAGTTACCGTCCGCTCGCCACGTTGTCCACAATTCCGCGAGCCGGAACCGCGGCAAGTCCGCCCCATTTGTTTGCGTAGCTGGCTTCAGGAGGCCTTAGTTCTCTGGCCGTTTGATCTTGTACCAATTTTGTTGCCCCATCCTTTTCGCGCTTTTTGCGAAAAGGGTGGGAAACCACAAAAGCCAAAAGGACGAATTCATGCGGTCAGCGGCCCTATTCAGCCTCCGGGACCGCGCTCTCCAACTTTTCTACGCGGATTTTGGCGATGCGCCGCGCTTCCATCTCCACCACCGTCAGCCGCCGGTCTTCATACACCACCGATTCGCCGGGTTCGGGAATGTGTCCGAGACGGGCCAGCACGAAACCGGCCAGCGTCTCCACGTTGCCATCGCGGGGCAGGCTCCAGTGCATCTGCGTTTCCAGATCGCGCAGATTCACGCTGCCATCCATTACCACCGCGCCGCCAGCGCTGCCTGGAAGCGCCTCGGAAGGCGTGTCGAATTCATCCTCAAGCTCGCCCGCAAGCTGCTCGATCGCATCTTCTGCCGTCACCAGTCCCGCCGTGGAGCCGTACTCGTCCACCACGATGCCGAGATGGCGGCGGTTTTGCTTGAAATCGCGCAGCAGTTCCAGCGCGGATTTGCTTTCCGGCACCACCAGCACCTCGTGCATGATCTGCGCGAGTCGAACCTCGGCCGGCGGCGCTGCGGGCGAAGATGTGGAAGCGCGCTGATAAAACAGCCGCGCCAGATCGCGCGCATACACCGCGCCCACAATGTGCTCGGAACCGCGGGCCTCGTCGTAGACAGGAATACGCGAGTGATTGCGGGCAAAGACCCGTGCGCAAGCCTCCTCAAGCTGCATGTTCGAGGGCAGCGAGAAGATCTTCTGCCGCGGAGTCATGATCTCGCGCACCAGCACGTCGCTGAGCTCGAGGGCGCGGTGCACCAGCACTTCCTGGAACTCAGGAATCACTTCCAGCCGCCGCGCCGCAGTGGCAATCAGCTTCAGTTCCTCGGCGGAGTGGATGGAGGCGGCGCGTTCCGCCTTGGGCATATCGAATGCACGCAGCACCGCCGACGCCGACCAACTGAGCAGCCGCACCGCAGGACGGGCCACGGCCATAAACACCAGCATGGGCGGCGCTACCGCTACGGCCAGCGCCTCGGCGCGGCGCAGCGCCAGCGCCTTGGGCACCAGCTCCCCGGCCACCACGTGCAAGTAGGTGATGAGGCAAAAGCCGAGCACCAGGGCGGCCACGTTGCCATAAATTTGCGCATGCGGAAGATCGCCGATCCACCGGCCAAGAAACTGCGCGGCCATTGGCTCGCCCAGCCAGCCCAGCGCCAGCGAGCAGAGCGTTACGCCCAGCTGCACGGCGGGGAGAAGATCGTTGAGATTGCGCTGCAGCCGCCGCACCGCGCGCGCTCCCGGAACCCGCGCCTCAAGCAGTTGCTCGACGCGCGTCTCGCGGATGGAGACCAGCGCGAACTCGGCCGCTACAAAAAAGGCGTTGGCCAGAATCAGCAGGGCCACCGTTACGGGTTTGAACAGGAGCAGACCGTGCATCTGGCTGTGAGGATAGCATTGGACGGTGGATCGGGCTGCACAGATCTCCACGATGCAAACTCAGCACGAAAAGGGGCGCCCCACATCTCGATTTTGAGATGTGGGATCGCACGAACCTCAACTCACAGGTCCTGTATCAGGGCACGACTTTAGTCGTGCCGCAAAGGCCGCAAATGATGATTGGGCTTTAGCTCCTGAGGGATGGTTTCTTTCAAACTGGCCCACTACCCGACTTTCGCGAATCAATACTCAACATTCCTGGAACCCACCAGCACCAAAAAGCGTATCTTGTGCTCAAATGAGGAGCGTGATGAAGAATCTTCTTTTAGGAACGGCATTTTTGTTCATGTTGGCGACAGCTCCGGCGCGAGCCGAGGAGGCGACTTTTACGCGTGACCTCGCGGTCACCGGCCGAGTGGACCTGACCGTGGCAACAGAATCGGGCTCCATTCACCTCACAAGCGGGCCCGCCGGCCGCGTCCAAATCTTCGGGCGCGTCAAGTCGAGCTGGGGCGGCAGCGATGCGAAGGTACACGAAATCGCCGACCATCCGCCCATCGAGCAGACCGGCAACATTGTGCGCATCGGAACCAGGCACGAGAATTACCGCAATATCAGCATCGACTACGAAATTCAGGTCCCATCCGACGCTTTTCTGAGTGCCGCGACTGGCTCGGGCAACGTCACCGACGACGGCGTGGGCGCCAATGCAAAACTCAACACGGGTTCGGGCTCCATTCACGCCACGGGATTGCAGGGCGGATTCACTGTCGAGACTGGCTCGGGCAGCATTTATGCCGAGCAGGTGGGAACGGGCGATGTGAAAGCGGAAACAGGCTCAGGCTCCATCGAGCTCAGGAATCTGCATGGCGGGCTGCATGCCGAGACCGGCTCGGGCAGTATCAAAGCGGCTGGAACGCCTTCCGCGGCGTGGCGCCTCCAAACCGGCTCGGGGAGCGTCGAACTCTGGACAGGCAGCGCGGCGTTTACACTCGATGCCGGAACGGGCGGAGGCAGCATTCACTGCGATCGCGAAATTGCCAGCAACGGAACCATGGACCACCACCACCTAGCGGGCAAGATCGCTGGCGGCGGCCCCACGGTGCGCATCGAAACCGGCTCCGGCAGCATTCACATCCATTAGGACGCTCGAGATGTAGCGCCGGTCTCCAGACCGGCTGTAGTGCGGGCGTCCACGCCCGCACCGATCAGAGAGCGATTACGAATTCACGCAGGTCAAAGCCCGAACGCCGCGCTACGGAATGAAGTAGTACGGATCGGGATACTTCACCGAAAATTCCGCTTCCGGCTTGCCCTTCAGGTCGCTCCACTGGTCGCCGACATTCAGCGCCAGCGTGTAGCCCTTGGCCATGATCTGGCTGCGCGCCATCTGTTTGAACTCGCCGATGGATTGCGATCCGTGATCGGCGGGGCGCATCACCAGCTCCTGCCAATGGTCGAAGCCCTGCGCGCGCAAGTTGCGCTCTGTGGCGGCGCGCTGCGCCTCATCGCGGCCGGTGATGAAAAGAACGCTCACTCCCAGCCGCTGCGCTTCCTTGTAAAGCCGCAGCGTGCCGGGAATCGCCGGCGCCTGCGCCGTGTCGACCCATGCATCGAAGACCGGCTTGTTGTACGCGAAATCGGCGCCAACCTCTTCCTGATAATTCGACAGCGTGGTCTCGTCGATATCGAGAACCAGCGCCAGTTTTTCCGGCGCGCGGCGATGCGCGGCGCGTTGCCGCAAAAACGCCATGGCGCGATCCGCCTGCACGTCCTGGTCGTGCGCGAAACAACCGCAGGTGCAGGTGCAGTCGTGATATTGCCGGAGCTCTTTTTTGAGCGTGTCCAGATTGGGAATGCGCTCCGCTTGATAGTCGGAACTGAACGCCGGCTGCGGCGATTGCTGCGCGGCAAGCCAGCCGGAGCCAATCAACAGAACCAACTGCGCTGCCAGAATGGTGAATCGCTTGTTCAAAATTCGAATCTCCTTTCCACGCTTCCGCAGCCCAAGTCTAAATGAACGCGCCAGCCCCTTTACACTAGAGATATGATCCGCGTTTTTCACCCCATTCCCGCGGCGCAGTTGAAGTTGCTCGTCTTCGATCTCGACGGCACGCTCATCGACTCAGCGCAGGACCTGTGCAACAGTGTGAATGCCACGCTCAAGGCCTTCGGCCTCGGCCCGCTTCCCGATCCAACCATCGCCGGTTATGTCGGCAATGGCGCGCCCATGCTCATGCGCCGGTCGCTGGCCATGGCCAGCAACTCCGCCATCGACCAGCTGGACGAAGATCTCTTCAACAAGGCCTACGCATTCTTCCTGCAGTACTACCGCGAGCACAAACTGGATTTCACTTACGCCTACGATGGCGTTCTCGAAGCGCTGAAGGCGCTGCACGAGCTGCACGATGCGCCGAGTGGTCCCTCCAGAATCATGGCAGTGCTCACCAACAAGCCGGTGCGCCCGGCCCGCGGCATCTGCGAGGGGCTCGGCCTGGCCGATTACCTTCTCCATATATACGGGGGCGACAGTTTTCCCGTGAAAAAGCCCGATCCTCTGGGTCTGCGCACGTTGATGGAAGAAACCGGCGCGCGTCCCGATCAAACCGTCATGATCGGCGACAGCAAGGTGGACGTCGAGACCGCGCGCAACGCCGGTACCTGGTCCCTGGGATGTACCTTCGGCTTCGGCCTCCAGACTCTCGTCGATAATCCGCCCGACGTTCTGGTGGACACGCCCTCGGAATGGACGCAGGCACTCACTCCCGCGTAAATGCTGCGCAAGGGAAAGCAGAAAAACCACTCTATTCAAGCGCCCATCGTGAATCGGTGCGCAGTCAACCGCGTGGCGCGATAGGCTGAATCCATGAGCGATTCCGGCCAACAGCCCGGCCGTCCCCTGCGTATCGTGCTTCCCGGCGGCAGCGGCCAGGTGGGCCGCATGCTGGCGCGGTTCTTTCAGGAGCGCGGCCATCACGTCACCGTACTCACGCGCGGCCCCTACACCGCACCCTGGCAAACCGTGCACTGGGACGGTCAAAGCCTCGGTCCGTGGGTAGAAACGCTCGAGGGCGCCGATGTCTGCATCCATCTCTCCGGCCGCAGCATCAATTGCCGGTACACGGCGCGCAACCGCCGCGAGCTTCACGATTCGCGCATCGGACCCACGCGCCTGCTCCATCAAGCCTTCGCCTGTCTCGTCAACCCGCCGCGTCTTTGGATGAACGCGTCTACCGCGACCATTTATCGGCACTCGCTCGACAAGGCAATGGACGAGGCAAGCGGCGAACTCGGCGGCCACGAGCTCATCTCATCGCGCCGCCGCGCGCCGGAGAAATGGAACTGGACCGTCCAGCTCGCCAAGGACTGGGAGTCGGCATTCTTTTCGACCGCAACGCCGCGCACGCGCAAGGTTGCCCTGCGCACTTCGCTCGTCTTCAGCCCCGCGCCCGGTAGTGTTTTCGCGGTGCTCTCCTATCTAGTCCGCGCCGGTCTCGGCGGCACGCAGGGCAACGGCCGCCAGCTTGTGTCGTGGATGCACGAGTCCGACTACGCGCGAGCCCTCGAATTTTTAATGGGTCACGACGAAATCGACGGCCCCGTGAATCTTTCCGCGCCGCACCCGCTGCCCAATCGCGAATTCATGGCCGCGCTGCGCGAGGCGTGGGAGATGCCGAACGGCTTGCCGGCGCCCGCCGCGCTGTTAGCAATTGGAATGTTCTTTCTGCGCACCGAGCCGGAGCTGGTTCTCAAGAGCCGCTACGTCGTTCCCGGCCGTCTCCTCGACGCCGGCTTCCAATTTGAATTCCCCACCTGGCCCGAAGCCGCCGCCGACCTGGTGAGGCAATGGAGGAGCAGGGAATGAGGGAGCAAGGGAGCGAGGGAGCAAGAAAACTGGCGTCGTGTCTCTCAAATGGCTACACACGAGAGCTGGTCATCCTGAGCGGAGTTTGCCGCGCTTTTTGCGGCAAACGGAGTCGAAGGACCTGCATTTTGGGGTGCTCGAAGGTGTCGACGAAAACCGGAAACACGACACCGGTAGATGCAAGGGACAAGAAACAAAAAAAACGCCCCACGGCCAGCATCTCAGCACTAACCACTAACCGCTGTTCACTGATCACTGCGCCGGCGTGATCTCTGTCACCGGCAGGTCCCAGTGGCCCAGCAAAATCTCAAACCGCCGCTGCTCTTCTTTCTTGTAGGTTTCCTTGTCAGGCCAGAGCTGATCGATAAACGCTGCCTCGTCGGGGTTGGTACTCGTCGCCACGGTCGAATTCTTGTAGACGATGGTGACGCGGTAGTCCCAGCGGCCGTCCTCGGTGGTGTGATAGGCCGGGGACTCGATTTTGAGCGACAGAATCCGCCCCGTCGCCTGGATCTTCTTGAGAAGCGGCCAATGGTTCTTCAAGAACAGGTCGAGAAACTCCTGCTGATGACCCCACTGGCACTTGTAGTAGTACTCGATGATGTACGGCTGGCCGGCGGCGGTTTGTGTGGGCGCGCCTTGCGCCAACAGCGGACGCGAGAAGCCGACCACAAAGGCCAAAGCAACCAGGGCGAGAAGGATTCTGCGCAGCGAAATCTGCATAAGGGCCTCCATGCATGCGATGCAAGCATTGTACGGCGTGGGGCAAGAAGGAAGACCGGACGGCGACAGTGCCGGGAATTTGCGGGCAAGTTGTCGGGCAAGCGGAAGGATGCAGCAGCTCACTCCGTCTTGCGTGGGCGGATGTAGGTGCGCAGCCAGATCGCGAGCTCCGGTTCCGACATGGTTCCGTCGGCCACGGACAGCATGGTCATCACGAGATCGTCATTTGCGGCGATGAGCTCGTATTGGTTGTCAAGGAGAAAGACCAGGGCTACCCCAAGGCTGGTGCGCTTGTTTCCATCAATAAAAGCATGGTTGCGTGTAATCCCTGCCGCGTAGGCGGCAGCGAGGTCGGCAACGTCGGGATCGCCGTAGGCCGCGAGATTCTGCGGTCTCGCGAGGGCAGAGAGCAGCAACGATTGATCGCGGATCCCTCGGAGTCCTCCGTGCTCGGCGAGCATGGCTTCGTGGATCGCGAGAACAACGTTCTCGGGAACCCAGTTCCACTCGTGGCCAGTCACTTTGCCAACTCGCGGAAGACATCGCGGCGTTCGCGCATTATTTTGTCAGCCAGCTTCATTTGCCGTTCAAAGGTCGGATCGTACGGCGTGATGCGATACCCGTCCGGCGACTCGGTCAGGAAGATGGAATCGCCTTTCGCAACCTTGAGCAGTGCCAGGGCTTCCTTGGGCAGGATGATGCCCGCAGAACTGCCGATAGTAGTCACCTTGAGCTTCATTGTGGCCTCTCCATTCTTATCATTATAACAAACATTATAACATGCAATATGCCCCCGCAACCACCTCGGTCCACTCGCCCCATTGTTCCCTTGGTCCTGGTATCAAAAAAACGGCCCCCGTCTAAACGGGGGCCAAGTTGCCTTGGTTCTCTCGCGCTGCGAGAGCTTAATTGGCGGCCTTACGGCGGGGTGGCCGTTGGCATTGGAGCAAAGCCTCGGGGGAGGATACGCCGCGTTCTACGGCTGCTCCGTGCCATTTGCAGCAGGAGCGCTCTGGGGGGACGCTTCTGCCTGGGCCGCCAAACTGTTTTCCATCAACATCACATGCACAGTGCTCGTCCTTACGCGTACCGGCTTTTGATCCTGGTCGCCGGTCGAAGCCACCTGGGCATTGCCCAGAGCTACGTAATGCATGCGGTAGACGGGAATCTGGTGTTCTGTCACGAGGTAGCGCTCGATCGATTCAGCCATGCGCTGTGAGGATTGGATGCCGGTTCCGCCCGCGGCGGGCGAGTGCGCTTCCATTTCCACGATGTAGCCATCGTGCCCGCTCAAGCTGGTCGCAAGCTGATCCAGTTTGGCGCGCGCATCGGCCGTGAGCGTCGGGCTCCCTGAGCGGAAACCGATCTCCACGTCCGTAACCTGGCGGTACTGGTCAAGACCGTTGACGGTCGAGTTCAAGTGGTCGACATGACCCGAGGCCTGCTGCGCGGTGTTGTTGGCATTCAGCGCCTGCTGGTTGGCCGTATTTGCGGTCTGGTTGGCCGCATAGGCCGAATTCTGCGCCTTCAGGATGCCCGCTTGCGCCCTTGAATCCACGTCCTTGATGTCCCGCGCGTTGCGGGCGTTCACATCGTCCAGCTCCGAGAGCCGGTCATTAATCGGGTCGGTTTCCCTTCTCACCCACTTCTTGCTGGCGAAGGGGTTGACGCGACCCCAGAACCCCTCCCTCGGCTGGCTTAGGGGATGATCGAACGTCGGGGAGGGCTGCTGCGCAGCCGAAGAAGGTACGCTCTGGGAATCCGTAGCAGTGGGTTGAGCCTGCTGCGAATTCGCACCGGAGGGCTGGGCCTGCTGCGCCCAGATCGGAACTGCTATGGCCGAGGCCAGCGCAAGAACTGCGAAATGGCGCGGAAATGAAAAACGATTCGAAATTTGCATTTGGTGTGCCCCTTTTGGATTCTGTTGTGTGCCCCTTATTGATTCCCGGCGGCTGGAACCTGCCGCGGATTAAGCCCTATCGTGCGCTCGCCCTGATAGAGTGCAATGCCGATGCCAAAGCAGGCGCACCCCGGACTCGAATTCGTAATTCATTGAATATGAATGGTTTATAGAAAGAAAGTGGCGCGTCAAACTTGCCCATGCAGCGCAGAGAACTCCCCGAAGCCGCGTAAATTTTGCACGCTTCGGTAGTTTCTACCCTGTAAGGATGGAAAAGACGTACTTGGTATCGGGGTGCTCACCTGGTCTCGACATGGATGACGCGGATATCGGGGAAGGCGTTGTCCCATTGGTCCGGCACGGTGTCGAACACCAGGCGGAAGTCTTCGCCGTCGCCGGGCTTGAGCGGAGCCGCGGAGAGGGGCTCGACGTCCACATACGGATCGCGCGTGCGGATGATCCGGAGCGCCTGGGTCTCGTTCTGCGCCACTTCGTGCGCCGCATCGCGGAAGAGAATCTGGACGGTGATTCCAGTCACGGTGCGGTTGCCCTCATTGGTAATGTGGCCGTCAAGGTAGGTCACCTTGCCTCCCGACAGGTTCGACGATTCACTCATTGCCAGGTTGCCGATAGTCAGGTTGGCTGCGTAAGGATCGGTAGCCGCGGAGATCGGCGTTACCGTTGGCCCGCTCCTGCGGTGCTCGTAGAAGAGGAGCAATCCGCCCACAACAGCAATCACGATAGCCGAAGCGATGACCACAGGAAGCCAATTGCGCTCGGTTGTGGCCGGGGGACGAACGAGTTGAGGGCCTGAGCTCACGAGCGAAATTGTACACCTGTTCGCGAGCCATTTTGCGAGACCATTTTGCGAGGCCAATTCGCGAGACACGACGCGATGCCCGTGCGATGCAGCAAGTGTGCAATCAACCGTCGACCAGTTCAACCGTCGACCGGTTCACCGGTGGCCGGGCGCGCACTTTTCATCAAATTGCCATCATCTTCAGGCATCCTGAGAAAAGCCCTGGCGTCTAAACAAGTAGAGACTGACAGATGCAAAGCGGACCGCAAAGAGTCCGCATCTGACAAAAAGAGGTCAGGACATTGGCAACAGGGAACCAGGAGACTGCTGGTTCCGTAAATTTACCGCAAGGTGTAAAAAGGCAGGCCCATCATGCGCACCTCCCCTCAGTCGGCGTACAGCACACGACCCATAGCCGCGCCCAACATTCCGCAGCCGAGCCTGTGGGCCGAACGGACCTATCAGGGTCTGACCATTGCCGCCATGCTTTGGATTTTGGGAAGCCTTTGGCTGTTCCGGTAAATCGGTCGATCACCCGCAGCGCTTGATGCTGCGGCCGCGGCGTTTCAACCGAAGCGTGCCCGCTTAACCGTCTGCCGGAAATCGTCGCCCTTCATTTCCACGCGCACGCACATCTCCGCCAGTCGCGATCGCATGCGGTCGCCAATGCGATCGCCAAGAGTATCCTCATATTTCGCTGGCCGGATTCCTTCCTTGTCGATGGCAAGACCTGCCCCGGCGACGCGATCGGGGTAATTTGTGGTGATGATCGTGGACTGATTATCGTTGTAGCGCGTGTTCAGAATGAGCGCGACCGTGTCCCATACCCACTCGTTGGGTTTTTGCGCGCCCAGATCGTCGATCACCAGCACTTCCGCCGCGAAAATGGGCCGCAGCAGCTCGAGCTCGGTGGTTTTAACCTCAGGGTTGTAACTGTTCTGGATACTTTTGAGCAGCTCGCGGTAGTCGCAGAAATAGCCGCGCACCCCGCGCTCTCGCACCAGTCGCCGCAAGAGTCCCACCGCCAGGTGAGTCTTGCCCAGCCCTGCGGCGCCCACAAAAATCAGGCCGCGCCCCGCCGTGTCTACCGGATAGGCTTCCGCGAATTGGCGCGCCTTCTGCAGCGCTCGGCCCAACGCGGGGTCGGCCCCCGGGTACGAAGGATCGAAAGTATCGAGTGTGCAGTCGCGGTAACGCGCGGGAATTTGCGCCGCAGTCAGCCGCCGCCGCTCGCGCTCCGCTTCCTGGCACTCGCACGGGCGGCTCACCCAGTTTCCCGCCGCGTCCCGCACGCGCACCAGCCCCGCGCCGCCGCAAATCGTGCACACACTCATTCCGATTTCCAGCCTACCGCACCGCCCCTCTCGCCGCTCCGGTGCACACCGCGTAACCGAATGTGGAAAAGCAGCCTCATCAATTCGCCAACACAACATCGGGAAAACCGCACTCCAATGCTGATCGCTATACCGCGCGTCCCGCCGCTGCGCCCGACGCCCAGGCCCACTGGAAATTGAATCCCCCCAGTTGACCTGTAACGTCAACCACTTCACCAATAAAATAGAGCCCGCGCACGCTGCGGCACTCCATGGTTTGCGCTGAAAGCGCGCTGGTGCTCACTCCACCCGCCGTCACTTCCGCCTTTTCATAACCCTCCGTGCCGTTGGGTGCGATCGTCCATGCATGCAACCGGCGCTCCAGTTCATCGAGCGCGTGATTGGTCCAGCTCTCTGGCGCTGCGGCCTCGAGCAGCCGGTCCGCCAGCCGCACCGGCAATTGCGCGCGCAGTGCTGCTTTCGCCGCGGCCAGATCGCGCCGCGCATGGGCCGCCCGCAACGGCGCAAGCAGGCGCTGCTCCGGAGCCCAGTCAATGCGGATTGCTTCGGGCTTTTTCCAGTACGACGAGATTTGCAGGACTGCCGGTCCGCTCAGGCCGCGATGCGTGAAGAGCATCTTTTCTCGAAAACTACGCTTGCCGCAGCGCGCGATCACTGGCGCGGAGACTCCGGTCAATTCGGCAAATTGCGCAAACTGCGCGCCCGAGAGCGTGAGCGGAACCAGCGCAGGACGGCAGGTTTCAACGGCAACGCCAAACTGACGGGCAATGTCGTAGCCGAACCCCGTGGCGCCGATTTTCGGAATCGACAACCCGCCGGTGGCCACGATAAGCGCAGGCGCAGTGTAAGCGTCCTTGCCCGCATCGACCATAAACGCTCCCGAAGAATCGTTGCGGCGCACCTCGCGCACCGCAGTCGACAGAATCACCCGCACACCGGCATCCGCGCATTCGCTCATCAGCATGTCGACAATCTGCTGCGCAGACCCATCGCAGAAGAGCTGCCCCAGCGTCTTTTCGTGATACGCGATGCCGTGCCGCTCCACGAGGCGGATAAAATCCGCGGGCGTGTAACGCGCCAGCGCCGATTTCGCGAAGTGAGGATTGGCCGATAGGAAGTTGTCGGGCCGCGTGTGCAGATTGGTAAAGTTGGCGCGGCCTCCTCCCGAAATCAGGATCTTTTTGCCCGGCCGCTCCTCACGTTCCAGCACCGCGACACGGCGTCCGCGGCGCGCGGCTTCGATCGCAGCCATCAGGCCAGCCGCACCGGCTCCGAGGATGAGGACATCGAAACGATGTTGATTCACGGCGCCAACTTCCCCGACGTCGATCCCAATTTCAACCCGAACTCCAATATAGACGAGAGCATTCCTGCCCGCAGATCATCGCGCTTACAATAAAGAAGTTGGCACAACGGGGTGCAGAGAGATGGGGTCGCTGCGTGAGCGATTGCGATCTTTCGGAGCCGGGAGTGCTCATCAGACTCAACATCGGGCCTGTAGCTCAACGGTTAGAGCAGGGGACTCATAATCCCTTGGTTGGGGGTTCAAATCCCTCCGGGCCCACCAAATTCTGTCCACATAAGCTAAACAAAATAAACTAATTATGATTGAATCCTAAATATTCATCCCGAGTGCCTTTCGTAATCTTGCGCCACGTTCTCGCTCTTCGGTACACTTTCGGTACAGTTCCAAAGCGCAAGCACTGTACCGGGAGCAATATGGCGACAATTGTTAAGACGCCTTCGAACACGTGGAAGGCAGTCATCCGCAAGAATGGCTGGCCCACAAGCATCAAGACATTTCGGACGAAGAGAGACGCGGAAGACTGGTCACGGCGCACTGAGGATGAGATGGTGCGCGGCACCTACATTCAGCGCGCCACCGCGGACCGCATGACCGTGGAAAGCGCGGTGGACCGTTACATCAAGGAGGTTACGCCGACGAAGCGGCCATCCTCCCAGGAAGGCGAGCAGCGCCGCGCTGAGATTCTGAAAAGACATCTCGGCAAGTATTCTTTGGCTGCGCTCACGCCAGAGATCATTGCCAAATTCCGCGATGAGCGGCTTGCCGGAACCGACCGCAAAAATGACAAGGGAGAACCCATTCCCCGCGCCAACAACACCGTTCGTCTTGAACTTGCGCTGCTGGGACACCTGTTCACTATCGCCATTAAGGAGTGGCGCATCGGTCTGCCGTGGAACCCCGTGTTGAACATTCGCCGGCCAGCTCCAGGTCCGGGGCGCAATCGCCGATTGACTGAGGAGGAGGAGAAACGACTCTTGACCGCCGTGGACCAGCACTCAAACCCGATGCTGCGATGGATAGTGCGCGTTGCGCTCACAACCGGAATGCGCGCATCAGAGATTCTGACGCTGCGCAGGCCGCAAGTGGACCTCCAGCGTCGCGTCGTTCGTCTTCTCGAAACCAAAAACACGTCGCCGCGCACTGTGCCGTTGAGTGCGGCGGCCACGGCGATATTCAGCGAGGCCTTGAATCATCCGGTGCGCCCCATCGACACAGACCTGATCTTCTTCGGCGAACCAGGGCGGGACGGCAAGCGCCGCCCTTACGAGTTCAATCCAGTATGGCTGAATATCAAACGCGACCTGAAGCTGGCCGACGTACACTTCCACGATCTTCGCCACGAAGCTGTCAGCCGTTTCGTTGAAGCCGGATTCTCTGACCAGGAAGTCTCCGCCATCAGCGGCCACAAGTCGATGCAGATGCTTAAACGCTATACGCATCTGCGTGCAGAGGATTTGGTTGAAAAGCTCGATCTTCTTCCGAGCAGAAAAGGCCGTTGAAGTAGCTGGCAAAAGAAAGGAAGATAGATGGCAAATCGAAAGCGTAGCGAAAAACTTTGGCATTGTGGAGGACAAACGGTGTTCTTCCATACATCGACCTGCAACTTTATGCGGACATCGAAGCAGCCCTACACCGAAATCCAAGAATAAGAATCAATGATGACGAAATCGCCGGGGCTATATACCCGCAGGGGAGAATGAGAGATGATCCAGATCGAGTTTCATGCACCACAAAGCCCGAAGCGGAAAAGCTGATGGACCCGGCGAACGCCATCTTGCCTAATTGCTTCCCGCCGCGTGTTACCGCCAGGTGAGCGTCAAGCATATATTGACTAAGATGACATCTATTATGTAATATTGTATAGCAAGAACGGGAGCATCAATACCGAGATTTTCTGGCCATGAATTCACTCTGTAATCAATTCCAGATGATCGCTACCTTATCTCCTAGATTCCGAAACCGAGGGGGAGGATTACGGTGTCCACCGCAAAAGAGGAGTTCTTCAAAACGTCGGGGCCACTGCTGACGACTGGGCAGCTTGCCAAGATTCTGAGCCGCTCCGAAGAAGGGCTGCGCATCAGCCTTCGATCCGATACAGAGTTCTCGCGCCAAGTCAATGCAGCGCGGAAGCGCTTTGGCCGTCGAGTATACTTTTAGACTGAAAAAATCGCGGAAATCATCGGACTCTCCTAGCCGCAGAGCGATTTTCTGTCCGATCTGCGTTTACCTGTCCCGATCTGAATGAAAAGCACTAGACAGTGCGGGAGATCTCCAGCAGCTTCAATTGTCAATTTCTGCTTTAGCGCCGGAGGTTCTCCACGCCAGCTCTGATCTCCTCATTATTCTTTTGGGAATCCGAGGCGGGCTTCTTCTTGGCATCGGTCCCGAACGTGGGCCAACATTCATCGATTTCCCTACACAAGAGTCTCAGTTGGCGGCAACGGCCCTCACCACTCGGTGAGAAGTCCATGCCGATCCGTCACTCATCAGCCAATGCCTGAATCGTCAGCTACTCGGAACCGAGCCGCTATCCAGGTGCGGAGAGTTTTGCTAACTATGGTTCGAATGTCATCACGTCCGCTCGAATTCGAACCATTTTCAAGCGTCGGGTCACTGCGAGGCGCAAAGGCCGCTGCGCACCGCTGACGCGATGGCCTACGGCCAGCCTTGACCCCTCTACGTTCCCGTCACGGTAATCATGTTTTTTTGTGTTTCATCGTATCGGTCTGTGCCGGTTTCCATTTCATTGGTGCCGCCGTAAACAGCTTGCCTCATTTTCTCAGGAGCCTACGGCACAAACCAGCCAGACACAAGACCATCGCTGGCAGGATGCACAATGCACAGCTTATGCTTTCCGTCCTGGCTCCGCTGCACGGTCCAACCATCACGGTCACATCGAATCAAAGACCTCAAATCCCCGCCCTGATCCAGCCTGTAAGCAGCTTGCCCTTCACTTGACGCGGCCCAGGCAGACACCGCTTTTACATCGAGCGAACGGGCATATCCATTTGCATTGCCAATGGCGTATCCCCAATAGAAGGTTCCACCAATCAAAAGCATTCCAACGACCGCTGCGCCACCGAGCCACTGAAGCCAGGATTTGCGGGCCGTGATTTGTGCGACAGCCTGTGCCGCCCGCGCAATCTCCCTTTCCGCCGACGTTACGACGGCTTGGCCCACAGTTTCTTCTATCCGCGCCTTCGTTGCCGCAAGATCCGTTTCGGCAAGCCTGCGAGCACTGTCTAGCGAAGATGTGTACCTGGCGAGCGATTGCGAAATCAATTTGTCGATTTGCTCCGGCATCTGTTTCGTCAAAACAAGATGATGGCCAAGTAAAAATGCGATGGCCCATATCGCATCGTTGTCGCGAATATCTAGTTCTTTGCCGATGCGATTGAACCGATTCGTTTCATCAGGGTTCGGATCACGCCCATAGACGGAGCGAAAGGCTGTATCGAGGTTCATGCAACGACCCCATCGAAAACCGATGCACACTCCTTTACCCAGCGGTTTACCTCTGCACGATTTCCGATGGGAGCGACCGCGATCACTTTTTCAATCGTCAGTCGCTCGCTGTGCAACAAATCCGAGATGCGGTCTGCCACCTCCGGGAAATTGAAAGTCTTCCCCTGAGCTTCTACCGTTACCCTAATCTTTGAATTGTTGTATAGCTCGAATTTGCGTTCCGGCCCGTGATAAAGATTGCGGAGAACATGGGTCGAATGACCACTAACTATGTCCAGATAATCCTTGAGGAGCTGAAGACTATCCCGCTGTGAGTTGATTACCCACAGCGTTACCAACTTGCGTCCCAGTTCTTGCATGGACTCCGTGAGCAGCGTCCCGTAGAGTTTTACGCCCTCTCCACTGCGAGCGGGCGTGTTGACGACCACGGTTTCGTCGGGTTGCACGGCCAGACGATTCACAAGGTCCATCCATCCGTCTTTTTCGTCCAGGTTGATGTAGACGGTTTCAACCGTCTTTCCATAAGCCTTGCCGACATCCGGATTTGCCGTATCCGCGTCAATCAGCAACAGCTTCTCGTCGCGTTTCGTCAGGTAATGAATTAGAGACATCGAGACGATGCTCTTGCCGACGCCACCCTTTGAACCGCTGACCATGTACACTGGCTTTCCCATACTTCCTCCTCATATTTCCTTGTCGTCTTCGATTACCGTGAATGTTCCCCTCTTCGCCGCAACTGCGTTCACCGCGGCAGCGCTGGTCTTTGCGGGCGCCGTCGGAGCAGCCTTCGCAAGCGGCTTCTCTTGGGCTTTCAGTCGAACATCACCGCGCCCCCTACTTGTTTTTCTCCCAGGTTTCAGGTATTGCCGTGCCGTTGAGATTGTCATGCCGAGGCCGACACCCTTGAGATCATCCAGCACGGTTTCGAGAGTGTGCCCAGCCGCGAGTGCTTCCTTTGCCTTTCCACGCAACTTTACAAACACCTCTCTGCGCGAATACTTTCTTTCCGCGGGCAGAGGAGGCATTGCAATCCGTCTATCCAATGCCGCTATAGCAGCTTGAAGCATCGCCTCGGTGATTACTTCTCTTTGTGTCATCAAGTTCCTCCCGGAGTCTCCTACAACGAGGAATATACGCACAGTAACACGAGATTAAGTCTGAATAAAAATGTCAGAACACCAGTATTTATAGGGTGATGCGTAGTTATTCGTATGTGGGTGTTATCAAGCGTAATTGTGCGTATCAAAATATTTCTTGCGACGAATTCTGTTCACGGTGTGGTCTTGTGTGAAAGCAGTTTCTCGGATAAGTTGTGAGTTGTAACGCACTATGTGTTGGCGGAGCGGTACAGGATGCGGGTTGTCCGTACACATGGCTCCGCCATGTTTCGTCCAACCCGTCGCCTACGATGCTCCGCGCTGCGCTTGTCTCATCGAGGCTCATCCCGGAAGTAACCGTGCACGCTTCGCGTAGGGAGAAGCAATGCCGTTTAGATCACGAGCAGATGATCGCGCCGCCTCACGATTTGAAATGCGGTTAACGGCGTTAGAACGTGCGCAGCTCCGCGAAGATGCCGACCTTGCCGGGATGAGCATTAGCGAGTTCGTTCGCAGGCGCGCGTTTGGCAAGACTATCAACTCCGCGACCGATCTGATGATGATTCGCGAACTGCGCCGTTTGGGCGGCCTTCAGAAATATGCGATGAACAAGCTCGCCCTGCACGGCGAAGTTGTGGACGAGTGCGTCGCGACTATTCGCGTATTACGCGCAGCTATTGAACGAGTCGCCAACAATGATCGTTAAGTACATCGCCAATCCGAAGACGCAATCGAGCAAGGCTGCACGCATTGGCAGTTTGCTGGACTATATTGAGGCCGATGGGCGCGCAAACGCACAGAAAGCGGAGTACATCGGAGCGAGCGGAAACTTCTATTCGGACTCGCAGCAAGGGCAGCGCGCCGAAATGGTTGCTCTTGCAATGGAAGCGACTCGCAGTAAAGACCCCGTCGACCATTGGCTGCTGAGTTGGAAGGAAGGCGAGCAGCCGACGCAGTCGCAATGCGATGAAGCCGTCGAAATCCTGAAACGGCATCTCGGTTTGCGCAGCGGCCATCTTGCAGTTTGTGCATTGCACCGCAACACCGAGAACTACCATCTTCATGTCGTTCTCAATCGCGTACATCCCGACACGTTACGCGTAGAAGACAAGGGGTGGTGCATCGACAAGGCGCACAAGGCCATCGCAGATATTGTCCATGCGCAGGGCTGGGAGGCGGAGAAGAATGCCCGCTATCTTGCAGGCCGAAGTGGTGAAGTGATACGAGCCAGCAGTGTGCGCGAGCCTCAGCCCCGCTCGAAAGCACGGGACCATGAGAATGCGACGGGAGAGAAATCCTGCGAACGAATCGCGCAGGAAAGGGCAGCGCCAATCCTGCGCAATGCGAAAACGTGGGCGCAGGTGCATGAGGGGTTGGCTTACGCGCACATGCGCTATGAACGAAAGGGCAGCGGTGCAATGCTTTGGGTGGGAAACCAGCCACTCAAGGCCTCTTGCATCGGTCGCGAATTTAGTAGGACTCGGATGGAGGAGCGGTTGGGTGAATTTCAGCCTGATAACCGCGGCAATACAATGCGGCAGCAGCAGCGCGAGGCGGAGCCACTTCGCCAGGATATGCCAGCGAACTGGGCTGAGTATCGAAAGGTACTCGAAGCGAACCGCAAACAAAAGGACGCTGCCCGGGTCGGGCAACGCGTCGATCATCACGTAGCGCGCGAGATGCAATCCGCTGATTTCCGAAAGGAACGGTCCGCGCTTTATGAGGGCGGCAAGTGGTCCGGCAACGCCTTGAATGTTGCCAGGAGCCTCTTGGCGGCTGACCACGCTAAGCGCAGAGCCGAGCTAATGGAGCGGCAAAAGCGCGAGCGTGACAGTCTCAGAATGAGGTTCGGCCGGCGGAAGACGTTCGAGCAGTTTCTTGTAGAGCAGGGAGAGCCACAGCTCGCAGAGCAATGGAGGTATCGGGATACGGAAACGCCCGCTACCGCGATTCTTGGAGACGGTGATGAAATACCAAGCAAGCGCGACATCCGCGACTTCATCGCGCAGGTGCGTCAGTCTGCGCACTTTCAGTTAACTGAAATTCACTATTCATCACGCTCCGATCCAGGCCATGTCAGCTTTACAGATCGAGGAAAGCGCATCGACGTCTGGCAAGTGCAGAATGAGACTGCCGTCTTGGCCGCGCTCCAGTTGGGCGTACAGAAGTGGGGGACACTAACTATCACTGGCCCCGATGAATTCAAGCAGCTATGCGCGGAGCTCGCCGCGCAACACGGATTCAAGATTAGCAATCCGGAGTTGCGCCGGGAAATCGTTCGCGCCGACATCCTGAATCGAATCGAGGTGCGGAACGCCTCACAGCTGGATTGGATGATTGCGGTAAGAATGCGCGTAACGGGCCATGGTCAACAGGCCATCACGCAAGCTCTGAAGGAAAATGCAGGCCTGGGGCGCGAGGCTGAGAACCGCAACTGGACCAACTACGCGGAGCGCACTGCCGAGGCCGTCTTTGGCCCACGCGGTGACCGGGAGCACGACAGGAGCAAACAGCGCGCCGAGGCATGGGCGCGAGTCGAAGGCAGAGACCTTGCGCACGAACGCCAGGTGCTGCACAGTCAGCGCCGCGCAGTTCCAGAGCGTCGCCGGGGAGACTTTGAGATCGAATGAAATTGCCATGCCGCTGGCGCCAAGCAATTTGTCAGCGCTGGCCCGGAACCAAAACCCGCATCCATCTCGCCCCAAATACGTGCAATCATTGAAGGTAACGTGCCTGCCGATTACACCGTTGCCCAGTACATCGCCGATCTTCGGGCCATTCGGTCCACGGGCTCGGCAACCGCTGAAACTTCCTTCTACCCTCCTCTCGACCGTCTTTTCAACGCCGCTGGTCAGGCCCTCAAGCCCGCGGTCCTGTTTTCCACCCAGCTCCGCAATAGCGGAGCTGGCCTCCCCGACGGTGGGTTTTTCCCCCAGCCCAAACGCCAACGCCGCAATGCCGGACCCGAACCGCTTCAGAATCCCGAGCGTGGTGTCGTAGAAATAAAGCCCGCCGACTACAACCTCGACACACTTGCCGCCGAACCGCAGACGCTTCGCTATCTCCGGCAATACGGGATAGTTCTCATTACCAATCTCCGCCAGTTCCGCCTCCTCCAACTCACCCCATCCGGTACGGTCCAGACACTCGAACACTACACTCTGGCCGCTACCCCAGCCGATCTCTGGTCCGCACCGCTCTCAAACTTCGCCAAACACAAGGATCTATTCCCAGACTTTCTCGCTCGCGTGATGATCTACCGCGCCCCGCTCGTCCAGCCCAAGGACGTAGCCTGGCTTCTCGCGTCCTACGCGCGCGAAGCCCGCGCACGCGCCGAAGACCATCCCCTTGCCAGCTTCGATGCCGTCAAAAAGGCTCTCCAGGAATCGCTCGGCATGCGCTTCGAAGGCGAAAAGGGCGAGCACTTCTTCCGCTCCACACTCGTCCAAACCCTCTTTTACGGCATCTTCTCCGCCTGGGTACTCTGGCGTCGCGCACCCGAAGGCCGCGCACCAGGCGCGCACTTCGATTGGCGCCTCTCCGCCTACTATCTCCGTGTTCCCGTCCTTCGCAAGCTATTTGGCGAGGTCTCCGAGCCCGGCGCGCTCGACTCCATCCAACTCCAAGAGGTACTCAACCTCGCCGGTGAAGCCCTCAATCGCGTCCAGCCGAGCTTTTTCGACACCTTCCACGAAGACGAGGCCGTTGCCTACTTCTACGAGCCCTTTCTTGAGGCCTTCGATCCTCAACTCCGCAAGGATCTGGGCGTCTGGTACACGCCCAAGCCGATCGTCGAATACATGGTCGAGCGCGTCGATCAACTTCTCCGTACCCAGCTCAATCAGCCCCTCGGCCTCGCAAGTCCTGCCGTCCGCATCCTCGACCCCTGCTGCGGCACGGGAGCCTATCTCACCGCCGTACTCCATCGCATCCACCGTACATTGCTCGAAAAGGCGGGCGATGACACCGCCCTCGTCCCCGATTCCCTCCGCTCCGCGGCCCTCACTCGCGTCTTCGGCTTTGAAATCATGCCGGCGCCCTTCGTCATCGCCCACCTCCAGATCGCTTCGCTGCTGGAGACCGCGCACGCTCCCTTCACTGATCAACATCGTGCCGGTGTCTTTCTTACTAACGCCCTCACCGGCTGGGTTCCCGAACGCCACCCCCAGTCCGTCATCTTTGAGGAGTTCCGCCGCGAGCGTGAAGACTCCGAGCACATCAAGCAGCAGGGAACCATTCTCGTCATTCTCGGCAATCCTCCTTACAACGGATACGCCGGGATCGCCACTATCGACGAAGAGCGCGACCTTACTACGGCCTATCGAGAGGCTATCCCCGGTCTGCCAGCTCCGCAGGGGCAGGGTCTCAACGACCTCTATGTCCGCTTCTTTCGTATCGCTGAACGCCGTATCGTCGGAGATGCCCACGTCCACGGCAACCAGGGAGGTTGCGGAATCGTCTGCTTCATTTCCAATAACAACTGGTTGGACGGACTATCGCACGTCTCCATGCGGTCTAAGTACATCGAGACCTTCCAGTCCATCTACATCGACAACCTCAACGGCGACAAATACCGCACCGGAAAAACCACCCCCGAAGGCAAGCCAGATCCCAGCGCCTTTTCCACCCCGCAAAATCGTGAAGGCATCCAGGTTGGCACCGCCATCGCCACGCTTGTCCGAGCCACTTCCACTGCCGCTGAATCCGAAATCCATCTCCGCGATCTCTGGGGCACCGGCAAACTCGCCCAGCTCGCGCGCGAAAGCCACCGCGAAATAGAACCGGCCTACTTCCCGCTCAAGCCCGCGCCAGCTCTGGGCAACCCGCTTGCCAACCGCACGTATTCCGCCGCCTACACGGATTGGCCGCGCCTGCCCGAACTTTTCCCTGTCTCCTTTCCCGGCATCAAGACCAGCCGCGATCCACTGGTAGTAGACATTGACCGCGATAACCTCGTCGAACGTATAACTGCATACCTCGATAGCGAGAAGTCAGACGAGGAAATATACAATCTCTCGCCCGTGGCGATGACCGACGCCGCACAGTTCAACGCGCGGAAAACGCGCGGATGGCTCATAAGAGAAAGGGAAAGCGACATACGAATAGCCCAAGAGAACAAACCGGAGTTGTCAATTGACGGACTACAACGTGCCTTAACTCTTGCGAACACGAAGCCGTACCTATACCGCCCTTACGACCCTAGGTGGATATTCTTGGAGCCCTATACGAAGCTTCTTGACCGAAAGCGGGAAGACTATCAGGCAGCCCATTTCGGCGCAGTGTCCATGATCTCCGCACAGAGTAACCGGAAAGCATTTGATCCACCTTGCATCACGAAGAATCTGGCCAGTCTTCACGTCGTGGAAAAAGGATCGACGATCTTCCCTTCGGCATACTGGGTGAATACGTTACCCGGCGCGAAGGAGGTTCGAGAGAACGTCTCAAAAGCGGTTCTGGAGATTTATCACGGAGACGTGGAGCCTGAAGAGATTTTCAACCATGCATTTGCCGTTATGCATACGCCAACCTACCGAACAGAAAACTCCGGTGCTCTTCTCGGCGATTGGCCCCGCATCCCACTCCCCGCAACGGCCGAGCAATTAGCCCATTCTGCATCGCTGGGCCACCGCCTCGTTGACCTGCTCGATGCCGAATCCAATGTCAATCTTGTCATCGAGTGGTCCTTTCTCGCCGCCCTCAAACTCCCGCTTGACTCCAATCTCGACGAGGCACTCAAGCTCTCCGCCGGTTGGGGCCATAGAGGCCAGGGCAGCATTGTCACGCCAGGTCGCGGCATGGCCCCAGAGCGCCCATGGACCGAAGCTGAGCGTGAAAAGCTGGCCGCGCTGGCCGCAGCCCAATCACTTTCCGTTGAAGCTGTGCAAACCTTGCTCGGCGAAACGTGCGTAGATGTTTATCTAAACGGCGACGCCCATTGGTCCGCCATCCCAATCAACGTATGGGACTATACCCTCGGTGGTTATCAGGTTCTCAAGAAGTGGCTCAGCTACCGCGAGTTCACTGCGGAGCCCGCCTCACCCCTACTCCACCGCGCCCTTCGTCCCGAAGAGGCAGCATACTTCGCCCAGGTGGTCCGCCGCATCGCCGCCATTCTGCTCCTCGGTCCCGCTCTCGACGCCAGCTACCGCGCCATCCTTCCCACCGCCGCCGGCCTTTCGGCCGGTGGCGCATCGCTAGCGATCCTTTCATATCGCTTTGCCAAAGCTGTCTTGCACTGATTCGCAGCGCTCACGTATCTGCGCGGCCAGTGCTTCGGCGACGGGGTGTTCAATCCCGGTTTTGTCCAGATTCGAGAGGACAGCTTCGGCCAATTCCGGGACGCGGCCGCGCACAAGCGGCTTGGCAAGTCCGGCGTCTTCCGCAAGTTGCTCAAAGTTTGTCTTCGATACTCTGTCGGAGGAATACTCGCCGCCTATCCTCATCGCCATCTCGCGGGTAAGCTCAGGATAGTAGTACGTACTGACGACATCGTAGAGAGGCGCAAGTCGAATCTCTTGATTCGCTGTGCCCGCGCCGCGATAAAGCAGAGAGAAGTTCTTCCCGTGCGCGTCATTGTTGCTTACCAGGAAGTTGAACACCACTGCATCCAACAGGCGCGTCAAGTCGAGGACTGGCGCGCTCGAGACCTCTCGCAGCAGAGCGAAACATTGCTTGAGCGATGGTCCGCCTTCCTTTTGATATTTGTGTTCCGAGACGATGCCCAATGCCTGACAAAAATCCTCTTGATGGAGCCGTTCGAGCAGAGTCACGCCCTCTGGACTCTGGCGGTGTGTCCTGTCGTAGCGCTCGACCAACAGGTAATCAACGTTATCCACGCGCCTGATCTCAGCCTTGGCCGCGGGCAGGCCCGTCGCCGCGGCGAGTCTCATGCAGAAAGCTTCATTGAAAACAACACCGGCGAATCGCTCCATTGCCGGTTTCAAGATGTGCGTACTCGGCGCGCCACCCAGGGGGAGCGAGATGGCATCGCCCTCCACGAGAACGGCGATCTTGTCCTGTGCGCCGGCAAGCGAGAGGCGGATTCCGGTCTCGCCGGCCAACAGCGGACGGCGCGGGAGCTCCTTGAGAATCTCCGCGAGTTCGTGGGAGGTAAGCGCCCGGTAGTGGTCGTCGCGGGCAGGCAGGTGTTCTCCAGCGGGGATGAATGTGACAGCACCCGCGCATTCTCCGCCGATCCGTTCCAGCATGGCGAAATCGTTGCGCTTACTGATGCCAAGGTTGCGGGCAATCATCTCGCGCTTGCTTTCCTCGGGAAGAATTCCGGCAAAATAGCCCCGGCACTCATTGCCCTTGAAGCGTTCCCGCCGCAAGGGCAGTGAATGGGACAAGGGCGTGGCGTCGGGCTTTTGCAGCCAGCTTTCCGCGTAGTCAAAGACCATTTGGCCGCCGTCATCCTGAATCAGGTGGCCGACCAGTTCGCGGTGCAGGTAGACATCCAGGGTTCTCGACATGCGCTAATCCTTGCTCTCGGAGACCGCCGGCGTCAGCGCGATCCGGATTCCCAGCGTATTCAGGACGGTCAGAACCTTGCCGATCTGGCAGGTTTCCTTACCCTTTTCGAGGTCGATGACAAAGCGCAGACCCGTGCCGGAGGTCATGGCCAAATCCTTTTGCGTGACGCCCAACCGCTTCCGGCTCGCCCGGACAATTTGGCCGATCTCTTGCGCTGTGTATCTCACTGGATCACCACGATTATTCCCGCACGGGAATAATCGCGCTCTTTCGGAGTAAAGTCAAGCGAAAATTCCCGTACGGGAATAAATCGTATTATCAGCCCATCTTTGCGCGGGAGATTCCCGTTCGGGAACTTCTAAGTGCATTCGTTGTAATGAATATTGAGTCTGTTCAGGGAATGCATGTGGTCACGGCGAGCATTACAGTCTCCGGCTTGCCCAGAGCGTCACATCACGGCGTGTGGGCTTCGACCCGCGTCTCTGGTAGTCCGATCAGCGGCGTGCTTGCCGTTGCTGAATAATCGGTCTGGAGTCCAATTTGTCGAGGATCTCCATGAACCGGGGGCGATTGCGGTAGCGCAGTCGGATCTCCTCAAGCGTCTGGGTCCATTCGGCTTCGCGGTGGAGAGTTTGCAGGATAGGGCGCATTTTGCGGAGGTACGCCGCGACCGATTCGTGAGCCGAAACGTGCGCTCTCTGCAGATTCTCGTCGACGCGCTGGCGATAGATTTCGAGGGCGCGATCGGGATGCGACCCGGTGACCGTTGCGGCAACACGATCTGCATAGTCGTTGCCGCCCATCCATGAGGAGATTCCCCTTTGCTGTTTCTGACCAGTGCGCATCGCGTCGTACCAACGGAGCACATCGTCGTGCCGCTCGTCGGCGATGGCCATATCGATCAGCACATCGTAATGAGGGCGGTCTGAGGTGTGCGATGCTGCCGCGTGGCGAAACAGCGGTAACAGATACGCAGGCACAGGCAGAGGCCAGTCTTTGCGTACCTCAAGTTCCCGGATTCCTTTGTGCGGCACTGAGAAAAGCCGCGAGACGCCGGTTTCCAGAAAACCGAGCGCAAAGCTGCGGACGCTCTCCTGGCAGCCTGCTTTCGCGGAGGCCGTCATCAGCGGATGGAACTTCTCGCGGCTGGGGTGATCGAAGAATTCCCAGGCCGCGTGTGCGGCTACCGTTTCCCAGCGTCCACGCTGATGGGCTGCTTCGCCCATCAGTTTTCCGAGACTCGATGCAATCCCTGGCAGTTTACTAGCAGTCTTTTCAATTCCCTCGATGGCCCAGCGCTCGGCTTCGTCGTACCGCTTCTCATCCACCAGGAGTTTCACCAGCCGCTCATAGCTGTCCGTTGCGCGCGCCTCGCGCTCGCAAACCGCCAGCACCTCGTCCTTGCGCCCAGCTTTCTTCAGCGCATCAATCAGCCAGTAACTGATCCGATCACGCTGGTACCTGCGATGGAAGTCATCTCCTTCTTTTACGGGAGTCTTCAAGCGCTGCGCCAATAGGTCCGCTACTTCAGACCAGGCAGCCGGCTCGGCGGGTAATTCGAGCACCACATCCTGAACATTTTCCATTACTCCATAATCGTCTCGTAGATGCGCATCGATGACGAAGAGCAGTTTGTGCGCCTGCGGCAGCGTTGATGTCGCCACGGCTTGGAATATCACCGGCATACATTCGCCGAGCGCCTCCGCGGTTTCACCTTCATCGTTCGACTGGCCAATCTGTTCCATGCCGAGCACGATGATCTCCGGTCCCAAACGCACCACGGCGTCTGCATGCCCCAACTCCAAAAGCCGCTCCAAACGATGCTTGAGACGGCTGTAATCCGGTGTATGCCCCTCGCTGGTCCAGTTGTTCCTCCATCCGCTTTCGGAGGCAACGCGCTTCAGTTCCTTCCGCGCCTGCGTCACCAGCCGGTCCACGTCGCCTTCGCCCAGCGCAATCCGGTCGCGAAACTCTTCGCGCAACTCGGGGAAGCGCTCGGTCAGCGACCAGACTAACGCGGCCAATTCCTCGCGGCTCTTGGCTTCGATATGTTTGCGGATCTTGTCATCGGTTCCTTGCCGCGCTCTACTTCCGGCTCCTGAAGAATGCACACGATGAGGTTTACGCTTTTCCTCGTAGTCTTCGCTTTCGGCGGAGTCTGCTTCAAAACCATCTGCTTCAAAGTCGTCGTTATCGTCTTCGTCGTCCGAGAGTATCGCCCACCGCTCATCGTCCGGGTCCGCTGCGGGAATCTCAGCATCTTTCCCCAGCAGTTCCAGGTATTCCGCGACCACAGCCACGGCGTGTTTGCAGCCTTCGGTGCCTACGGGGCAGGTGCAGAGCGAGTGGAGAGCCCCGCCCTTCTTTCCCTCCGAATCGCACCAAACAGTCACAGCATAGCGATCGCCGCCTGTCACCGAAGCCAGCAGCCGGCCATCTTCCGAGACCGCAATGTCATCGACCCGCCCCTGGCTCTGATAGGCTCTACCGCGCGAAACCGAACGCGAGCCGGCCCAATTGGTCAGATCGTACCAACTCAGATTTGCCCAGAATTTATTCTGAGTCGTCTTGCCTCTGTTATCCGTCGCTGTGTGCCGCCGATTCGTGCTCAAGAGATTCTTCCTTAACGAATCCTACACAGCGATGCGGTTGATGCGGCCATTCACCTGCGTTGCGAAATACAATCTGACACAATGCGAGCCTGGTGAGTTAGCCACTACATGATCTTTGCTCCATATTTGCATAGTGTTTGACGGCAGCTGGAATGTACGATTCACGAAGACACTCCAGTGCGCGGGTACAATAGCGGTACACCCGTCAGCTTTGGACGGTTTCGGTAAATTGGCCTAAACTACAGTCACTCAGTTACTTAGGATTGTTCTGGATTACGCATCCATTTCCTTTATTATCATAGACTTAAAGCGTTGCGGCTCGACTCATAATCCCTTGGTTGGGGGTTCAAATCCCTCCGGGCCCACCACTCATTGCGTCCACGATAAATTGGAGCAGCGGCGCGCGAGATCGCTGCGCGGCTACCCGAGCGCCAGGTTCAGGTTGTCGATGGCTTCGTCGATTTCCGCCGTGTTCTTGTAGCCTACAGTCACGCAGTCCACGCCCGCAGTGCCGAAGGCGAATCGCATCGACTGCTGGCGGTCGCTGCGATTGGTGAACGTGCCCTCGCCCACCAGCTTCATGCTGATGACGCCCATGCCGGCGGCGCGCGCTTCGTGCACGTGGGTCACGACTTCAGCCACATTTCCCGGCACATTCCACTGGTCGCCGTCGTTGTCCATGTGCACGCCCTTGTGATTCACGCGGATCATGGCCACGTCGAGCCACTTGTTGCCCGGAACCTGCCGCAGTGCGGGCAGACCGTGCACCGATGCGCCATGCGTCACAATTGTTTGCCGTGACTGCGCCTCGAGAATCGCGTCCTGCCAGCGAAGGCTGTCGGAGGGCCAGGTTGGGCTGGTCTGCACGTGGAGGAGCATGATGTCGAAGTACTCGGTGTCGCTGTTTCGGCGCAGTTCGTCGAGCTTTTTCGCGGGGTCAGGGAAGTCACTCGTCGTCGTCACCTTGGTCATTAATTTGTAGCTGTCGCGCGGCAATCCCTTCAGGGCTACGCCCAGCATCCGCTGTGAATCGCCATACGACTCCGCCGTCTCGAAGAAGCGGATGCCGCGATCGTAGGCGTAGCGCACCAGCCGCGTGAACCCTTCCTGGCCCAACTGCTGCTGCTGCCTGCCGCTGAAGGTTCCGGTACCGAAGGCGAGGCGCGTGACCTTGACGCCCGATTTTCCCAGCGTCACCCAGTCGGTGGCTGAGGCGCGCTCGGCAAAAAGCGGCGAGCCATGCAGGCCCGCAATCGCGCCTGCGGCTACGCCGACCTTCAAAAAATGTCGTCTGGAAATGTGCGGCATGGGTGACCTCTGCCTCCTGGCCAAAGGGGTTGGCCGATTGCCCGAATGGTAGCACAACCCTCAGAATTCTGGTGCGAATTTGCGTTTTGTCCGCGGCGCGGCCGCCCTCATGGGCCTTATCATTCCGCGTCTTCCGCCACGGCGGGAGTCCTGGTGCGCATGCTGGCGATGGTGACGACGCTGGCCAGGACAAACGTCCCGCCCAGCACCGTACGCGCGCCCAGCAGCTCACCGCCCAGAAAATAGCCGATGATCACAGCCACGACAGGATTGACGTACGCATAGGTTCCCACTTTCGTCGGCGATTCGTGATGCAGCAGCCACACGTAGGCTGTGAATCCGGCGATTGATCCGGCAAAAACCAGGTAGACAAGCGCGATCCACGCCGAGCCTGAGACGGCAAGCAGATGGAATCCGCGCCATTCGCCGCGCGCGGCAGAAACGGCCACGAGCATCACTCCGCCGGCAAGCATCTGCGCGCCCGAGCTCATCACTTTCGACGCAGGCAGCGGCAGTTTGCGCGCCAGGGCCGATGCAATCGACCAGGTGATGGCGCCGACGATCAGGCCCGCCGCTCCAGCCGTATCGATCGGCATTCCGCTCAGCTTGCCGAAAATAATTGATCGGCTCATCAGCACTGCGACGCCCGCGATCCCTGCCAGCAGCGCCACGGAAAGTCGCGCGGTAAGCCGTTGCGTGCGCAGGATGATGATTTCAGAAAGCGCCATGAAGACCGGAATCGTGGCCATAATCATGGCCGCGATGCCCGAAGGCACGCGCTTCTCCGCCCAGAACAGGAGCCCGTAGTCGACCACGAAGATGAGAAACGCCAGCAGAAAAGCCGAGAGCCACTGGCGCGCCGTGGGCTGCTGCTCTCTCTTCGCCGTTGCCCACAGATAAACCAGCAGTCCTGCGGCCACGAATCGCATGGCGCAGAAAAGCAGCGGAGGAACTTCGCGCACGCCCACGCGAATGGCGAAGAACGTCGCGCCCCAGACGAAATAGATGATTCCGAATGCCAGGAGGGTCTTCCATCGCGGAACATGATGCGCGTCTTCCATTCCGACCTCCCGCAAGCTCTCCCTGATCCTTAATCCCTGGTCCCTGGTCCCTGGAACTGGTTGCATAAATCAGGCTTTGTAACAGGGCACGAGTTTACTCGTGCCGAAGAAGGCCGGAAAACAAGGGGTTTTAACCCCTGAGGGAAGTTTTTTCATCACCCCAAGCCGTTTATCCAACCAGTTTTAGTCCCTGCCTCTATCAACTGTGCAGCCACTCGGCGTCGCGGCCAATGCGCACCGGCGTGTGAAAGAGCTCGCTCAAGCGCGCCTCGGTCAGCAGTTCCTCGCGCGGGCCGTCAGCGACAATGCGTCCGTCGCGCATAAGTATGATGCGCTCGATCTCCGGCAAAATGTCGCCCAGGTGATGCGTCACCATCACCAGTCCCGTTCCCTCGCGCGCCAGTCCGCGCAGGGCTTCGCGCAGTTCGCGTTGCGCGGCCAGGTCCAGCGCGTTCGAGGGCTCATCGAGCAGCAGTTGCCGCGGCCGGTGCACCAGCGCGCGCGCAATCAGGATGCGCCGCTTTTCACCGGCCGACATGGTGCCCACCAGTTGCCCGGCCAGCTTGGTGGCTTCCATGCGCTCGAGAGCCTCCCGCGCCCGCGCGCGCATTTCCTCGGTCACATGCAGATTCGGCCACAGAGTCGATGCGGAAAAAAAGCCCGCAATCACCGCATCGAGCCCCGGCGTCACCGCTGTGCGTTCCCCCGGCAGCTCGCTTCCCATCGGTCCGGCGCTCACCACGCCAAAATGGCGCCGCAGCTCCGTCAAATCCCATCGTTCACGCCCGAAGATGCGCACATGCATGCCCGGCTGCACGATGGGATAGAGCTGGCAGGTGATGGCGAGGATGAGCGTGGATTTGCCGCAGCCGTTCGGCCCCAGAATGGCCACGTGTTCGCCGGCGCGGATGCTCAGGTTGATGTCGTGGAGCACCACGCGCTCGCCGCGCGCCACGTTCACTTGGCGTAATTCGAGAAACTCGGTGCTGGCTTCTTCAATCTTCGACACGCGCTCGTCAACTCCCGCGCCTCCTCCTCTGACCGCATGTTTTCATGCTGGTGCTGGGCCGTGCGCGGGCGTGGACGCCCGCACCACAGCCTGTCTGGAGACCGGCGCTACTTCTGCTAGATTAAATGGGTCCACACCATGAGCGATCCTTCTCAAGACGTCATCCCTCGCGGCTTTCGCTTTGCCGCCGGCAAGGCCGGCCTCAAGGCCAGCGGCCGCCCTGACTTTGCCCTGATTGTTGCCGACGCCCCGGCGAGCGCCGCCGCCGCGTTCACAGCGAACCGCGTGATTGCCGCGCCCCTCATCATTGATAAGCAGCACCTCAGCGCAACGGGCGGCTATGTGCGCGTGGTGGCCATCAACGCGGGCAATGCCAACTGCGCCGCGGGCAAAGCGGGACTTGAGGCCGCGCGCGCTACGTGCGCCGCCGCCGCAAAAACCTTCAACTGCCGCGCCGAAGAAGTGTTTCCGTCTTCGACTGGAGTCATCGGCGTTCCGCTGCCCGCGGAAAAGCTCGCGGCAGTGCTGCCCGATCTTGCCGCCTCGCTTGGCGCCGGCTCCGGCAACTTCCATGATGCCGCTCGCGCCATCCTTACCACTGACACCGTGGAGAAAGTCGCCTTCGCCCGGCTCGAAATCACCGGCCCCGATGGCGCCGCACGCGAGGTCCGCATTGCAGCCTTCGGCAAAGGCTCCGGCATGATCCATCCGCAACTGGTGCCGCACGCGACGATGCTGGTTTATGTGATGACCGATGCGGACCTCGCGCCCGCCGATTTGAATTCGTATTTGCACCCCGCGGTTGAGGTCAGCTTCAATCGCATCTCCGTCGACGGCGACACTTCCACCAACGACACCGTTCTGCTGCTCGCCTCGGGCGTCAGCGGAGTCTCCATCGGCGCCAACGATCCGGCCTTCGCGTCCGCGCTCACTGAAGTTTGCACCTCGCTCGCCCATCAGGTGGTTGCCGATGGCGAGGGCCTTTCGCATGTGGTGGAGTTGCGCATTAGCGGCGCGGCCAGCGATGCCGATGCGTTGCGCGTGGCCAAGGCCATTGCCCATAGCCCGCTGGTAAAAACTGCCTGGGCCGGTTGCGATCCCAACTGGGGACGCCTGGCTGCCGCCATCGGCTGCTCCGGCGCCGCAATCGATCCCGCCCGCTTCGATATTGATTTTGGCGCGCTGCCCATCTGCCGCGACGGCGGCCGCGCACCCGAGTTCGACGAAGCCGCGGCCCACGCCTATATCTCGCAGCGCGAGTTCTCTATTTCGATTCAACTGCACCAGGGTTCCGGCTCGTGCGTCTTCTGGACCACCGACCTCACGCACGAATACATCCACATCAATGCGGATTATTCGACTTAGTTGTTGAGTACTCGAGAGCGCCGATCTACCAACTCCAGTCCGCATCGGCCTCGTTTGCAAACTCGGGCCAGACCAGCTTGTCATCGCCAGACGCCGCGAGCTTCTTGCTGGCTTCAGCCCATCCGGCACGTGGAGCAGACCCGGGCCGGCGCACGATCAACTTGTTGTGCTCCACCAGGATCTCGACCTGATCTCCGAGCCCTGCCTGCTTAAGTAGCGGCCTCGGAATCAAAATCCCTCGCGAGTTCCCTAAGCGTCGAATTGTTGTTAGCATCGAAGCCCTCCATGTAACAACAATGTTTGCACGAAAGAGGATAATTCGGAAAGCAGGATGGCTCGTCTAGATTCCGGCTCGATTACTTCGCCCGCGGATGCGTCCTGTCGTAAACCGCGGTCAACTGTGCGGTGGTCAGCTGCGTGTAGCGTTGCGTGGTCGATAGCCGCTCGTGGCCGAGCAGCTCCTGAATGGCGCGCAAGTCGGCGCCCTCTTCGAGAAGATGGGTGCCGAAGGCGTGGCGCAACGTGTGCGGGTGCACGTCGGAAGAAAGTCCGCGCAGGATGGCGATGCGCTTCACAATGCGGCCGACACTGCGAGTGGTCAGCCGCGCCTCGCCGCCCTTGGCAAGGCCGCGCATCTGCAGACTCAGAAACAGCGCCGGAGTTCGCGCCGGCTTTTCTTCACTAGCCGCGGCCAATCGCGCCTCGCGCTCCGACAAATACACGCGCACGGCAGCGGCGGCCGCGTCGCCCAGCGGCACGTAGCGCTGCTTTTGTCCTTTGCCGCGCACCAGAATCGCTTCGTTGGCCCAGTGAATGTCTTCCAGATTCAGTCCCGTCAGCTCGGCGTTGCGGATGCCGCATCCATAAAGCATTTCCAGAATCGCCCGGTCGCGCGCCGGCCAGCTGGCCGCATCGTCGCGCACCGAATCCACCACGCGGTTCATCTGCTCGATGGAAGGTACGCGCGGCAGATGCTTCGGCAGGCGCGGCGTGGCCACGAGGGATGCCGCATTCTGCTCGATGTACTTGTTGCGCGCCAGCCACTTGAACCAGCTGCGAATGGCGGCCAGCGCCCGCGCCGCCGAAGCCTTCGACAATCCGCGCTCATAGAGTGTTCCCATGAAAGCGCGAATCTGCGTGTGCTCGATCTGCGCGACTTCCGGTGCGCCGCCGCGTTCCGCCAGCCACCCCGCGAATCCGTGCAGCTCGCGGTCGTATGCACGCAGAGTATGCGCCGATGCGCCGCGCTCGTTAGCAAGCATCTTTAGATAGGCGTCCACTAGCGCGCCGATTGAAGATGCGATAGGAGGCGTCGCCGTGGCCGTCATGCTTTTTCCTCAGTCGAGGCTTTCCGCTGGACGAGGCGCGGGCCTGGGCGCGGCTCAGGCCGCGTGCCCTCATCCGCTTCAACCTCAGCCGGCCGCCGCGCGCCGCGCGGATGAAAATCGCGATGCACGGCCTTCAATCGGCCCAGCGCCAGATGCGTGTACACCTGCGTCGTGGAAATGTCCGCATGCCCGAGCATTATTTGCACGCTGCGCAGGTCCGCGCCGTGCTCCACCATGTGCGTGGCACAACTGTGGCGCAATCCGTGCGGGCTAGTGGAATGATTCGCCGTCTTCACCAGCCGCCAAATCCATTGCCGCGTGAGCGGCATGCCGCGCAGCGAAAGAAACATGCGCGCGCGTTCGTGCCGAGGCATACTCGGCCGCGCCCGGCCCCTGCGCGCCGAGCTAATGCGTTCCAGGTGCGGCCTTCCCTCTCGCAGATATTGCTCCAAAGCCTGGAGCGCGGAGCGCCCCAGCGGCACAATGCGCTCCTTGTCGCCCTTGCCGCGCACCAGTGCGCGTCCGGCATCGAGCGCCAGATCGCTGACGTTGAGCGACACCGCCTCTGAAACGCGCAGGCCGCCCGCATACAGCAGTTCCAGAATGGCGCGGTCGCGCAACGCGGTAGCCTTGGCCTGCGGATGGGATGCAGCCAGCGCGGCGCGCTCCAGCATCTCCACCACCTCCGGCTCGGCCAACGCCTTGGGCAGCACCTTCCACGCCTTGGGCGACTCAATGTTGACGGTGGGATCGTGATGAATGCGCCGATCGAGCAGCAGCCACTTATAAAATCCCCGCAAACAGCTGAGCTTGCGCGCCGCCGAGCGGCCGTCGATGCCGTGTTCGCGCAAATGCTCGAGCAATCCCGCCACGTCGGCCTCGCGCGCCGTCATCAGCAGGGCGTTGCGGCTCTCAAGAAACTCGGCAAAGATGCGCAGGTCGCTCAGGTAGGCTTCGCAGGTCAGGGGGCGAAGTCCTTTCTCCACGCGAAGATAGTCGCCATAATCCTTCAAAAGCGCAAGCTGGTTTCCGCCGTTCACATCACCGATTATCGGCGTCCGGAACTGGCGCGCGGCCTTGTTCAGCCGGTTACCGTACCACGTTCATTACGGCATCAGCATCGTCAATACGAGTTAGGTAACGGCGAAAAGGGATGGGTTGAGGTCTGTGCAGAGATGAAAGAGGTGGGTTCGGGATCGTGCTGTCCCACATCTCAAAACCGAGATGTGGGGCACCAGTTTTTATGGCGAGCTAAAGACTCAGCCACGCGCCACCCAATATTGTTCAATCTCTTCGAGCGGCTTGTTCTTCGTTTCCGGGACGAAACGACCTGTAAACCACGCTTGCGTCAGCGCCATCAGCGCCAGAAATCCCAGCGTAACCGCCTTGCCGATGACGTGAAACGCATAGGGAAAGAGCAGCACGACGACGGCATTCGCCACCCACTGCAGCAGCACGGGAACCGTCATGGCCGCGCCACGCACGTCGCTCGGGAAAATCTCCGGCACCAGCGTCCAGAACACCGGGCCCACGCACGACGAAAAAAACGCCAGATACAGCAGGATGAGAACCAGAACCAGCACGCCGTGAAAGTGCCCGGCGAGCACCGCCGCCAGCAGCCCGGCCAGCGCAAGCGCCATGCCCAGTGAGCCGGTAATATACAGCGGCTTGCGCCCGTAGCGATCGATCACCCAGAAGGCCACCAGGGTAGACAGCACGTTGACCACGCCCACCAGAAACGTGGAAACCAACGCCCCGTCCACCTTCCAACCCGCCGAAATAAAAATCGCGGGCGCGTAATCGATGATGGTATTGATTCCCGAGACGTGAATCAGAATGGCCAGGCACGCGCTCGCGATCAAAGCCTTGCGCACGCCCGGTCGCATCAGGTTCTCGAGCGTCGGCCGCGTTCCTTTGAGCGCCTCCGTAATGGCTGTAATCTCCTTGCGCGCCGTTTCGTCATTCTCAATCCTCTCCAGCAGATCGAAAGCCTCGCGGGTTTTGCCGATGCGGACGAGAAAGCGCGGCGTCTCCGGCGCCAGCGCGATCAGCACCAGAAAAAGCAGCGACGGCACCACTCCGGTCAAGAACATCCAGCGCCAGTTGGCCTCGCCGGTGTTGCGCAACAGATAGTTGATGCAATAGGAGATCAGAATGCCGGTAACAATCGACATCTGGTAGAACGTGCCCATGCGCCCGCGGATAGAGGGCGGCGAAACCTCCGACACGTACATGGGCGAGAGCAGCGAGACTCCTCCGACGGCAATGCCGCCGAGAAATCGCGCGCAGATGAAGAGCGTAAAGCTCGGCGCCACGGCCGTCGCCACCGAGGTGAGCGCGAACAGCACCGCAACCCACACCAGCATGCGCTTGCGGCCGAAGCGATCCGTGAGCCGGCCCGCGGCAAACGAGCCCAGCACGCAGCCGAACAGGAGCGAGCTGAACGCCCATCCTAAACTGATGTCGCTGAGGGCGAAGTGCCGCGTTAAAAACGGGCCGGCGCCGGTAATGATGGCAACATCGAATCCGAAAAGCAGGCCACCCAGCGCGGCCGTGCACGCCAGAAAAATCACATAGCGCAGGTTCATGGTTATCGACATGAGCGTCCGGATCGGGAACACTCAATCTTCTCATGGGCCCTCGCCAGGTCATTCCTCAGAAGCCGGGTCCCGGTCCGCCACGAAAAGTCTGCTGGTAGCCGTCGCGGAAGGCGTGCCGGTACTCCTCGAATGCCTGTGGCGGCGCCGGAGGATTGCGGAACTTGGGATGGCGCTCGACGTCGGGCGCAAGGCCCTTGCGGATATCGTTGCGGGCGGCAAGAGAGCCGTCGTAATAGCTCCGCTGCGCGAGGGCGCTCAGCCCGGGCGGCGGAGGCGCGTAGACCACGGGTTGCGGATGCGAACACCCGGCCACGGCCAGCGGCAAGAATAAAGCAGCCATTACTGCGAAGGTTTTGAGCTTGGTCATCGAAGAACCTCGGAGATTTAAATGAAGTGCCGCGCCACCGATGCGGGCCGGCGCCTCTACCCTTGAACCCGGATTGGGAAAAAGTGTTGCACGTTACCAGGCCGGCGCCGCGCTATCGCCCGCAGGTTAAAACTCCGGCTCCAAATGCCGATAGATGGAATGCGGGTTTCGGCGGTGTTATCGGAGGCCGCGCGGGTGCTCCACCTTCGGCGGGCAGCCGGAACGGCTGACCGGCTAAGGTGGGATACAACTATCTACGGCGTACCGTGCGTCCCGCGGCGAACCTGCGCACGGCCGCACACAACATCGGGAGCACGCCCATGGCGGAGAAGACGAAAAAGCACCACGATCACTCGAACGGCAACGGCCATCACCTTGGCAACGGCCATCAATCCGGTAACGGCCATCACTCCGGTAACAGCGTTCGCAACGCAGTTCCCCTGCACCTGGGCAAAGATTGCAAATACGAGCGCGAGCTCAGCCGCCTGCAGATCGAGCTGGTCAAGCTGCAGGAATGGATCCGTCACGAAGGGCTTCGCGTAGTGGTTCTGTTTGAAGGCCGCGACGCCGCCGGCAAGGGCGGAGCCATCAAGCGCATCGCGGAGTCGCTCAATCCGCGCGCCTGCCGCATCGTGGCGCTCGGCACGCCCACCGAACGCGAGAAGACGCAATGGTACTTCCAGCGCTACGTGCCGCATCTGCCCGCGGCCGGCGAAATTGCCCTCTTCGATCGCAGTTGGTACAACCGCGCCGGCGTGGAACATGTGATGGGCTTCTGCACCGAGCGCGAATATCTCGAGTTCATGCAGAGCTGCCCCGAGTTTGAGCGCATGCTGGTCCGATCCGGCATCATTCTCATCAAATACTGGTTCAGCGTGAGCGACGAGGAGCAGGAGCGCCGCTTCCAAGACCGCATGGACAAGCCCACCAAGCGCTGGAAGCTCAGCCCCATGGATCTGGAATCGCGCAAGCACTGGGCCGACTACTCGCGCGCCAAAGATGAAATGTTCGCCGTCACCGACACCAAGCAGGTCCCCTGGTACGTGGTCAACGCCGAAAACAAGAAGCGGGCGCGGCTCAATGTCATTCGTCACCTGCTCACCACGATTCCCTACAAGGACCTCACGCCCGAGCCCTTGAAGCTGCCGCCAATTATGAAATCGAAATACGTCCGCCCGCCCATCCAGGAGCAGAACTTCATTCCCGAAGAGTATTTGTAAGGCAGGGACTAGGGACAGAGGGGCTATTTCGCCAGGTCAAGGTTTACGATCTCTGCTTTAAGCGCGCCGTTCTCGTCGATTGTCAGCAACCCCACCGTGACCGGCAGCTCGAACCGCCGCGGCCCACACGACCCAGGATTGAAATACAGCACGCCCTTCTTCGTGTAGAAGTTCGGCACATGCGTATGTCCGTGCAGCACTGCCGCGAACTTCGCCGCCGCGGGATCGAGGTGCAGCGTCTTCAAGTCGTGCAGCATATAGATGTAGCGGCCGCCATGGACCGAATCCTCGACGAGGACGACCTCAGTCTCCGGCAGCTTGCCGCATGCGCCCTCGCAGTCCACGTTGCCGCGGATCGCCGTCACCGGCGCGATTTTAGCGAGCTCTTCCAAAATGGAAGCCTTGCCCACGTCGCCCACGTGGAGAATTTGATCGACGCCCTCTAACGCGGGGAGAACTTCGGGGCGCAGGAGACCGTGGGTGTCGCTGACGATGCCGAGCTTCATGAATTCAGCATGACAGATTTTTCTGAGTTGTTCGGTTGTGCGGGTCGGAGGTCCGCACGACAGCCGGTCGGGAGACCGGCGGTACTCTAGAATTGCTTCCAGCGATCTTCTATTCAAGAAGTTGAAGCAGGGCAAGAGTCTGAAATAGAGTGCGCGAAAGTTGAGATGAAGGAATCATCCCCAATCAACGAAGCACACGCTCGTACAAACTGGCGGCACGCGGTCGCAGCCTATACTGACCGGCGCGTGCTGCAGGTACTTGCACTGGGATTTTCCAGTGGCTTGCCGTTCCTGCTCACTTACTCAACACTTTCGGCATGGCTTGCGACAGGCGGCGTGCGGCGCGCGGCCATCGGCACTTTCGCCCTGGTTGGCACGCCTTACGCATTCAAGTTTCTCTGGGCGCCGCTGATGGATCGCGTACCTCCACCACTGCCTTTGGGACGACGCCGCGGTTGGGGAATCACCACTCAGATCCTTCTGATGGGCGCAATTCTCGGTCTGGGACTGTGCAATCCAAAGCACAACTTGCCTCTGATGGCCGCCTTGGCGGTGCTTGTCGCATCTCTATCTGCGAGCCAGGATATCGTGATCGATGCCTGGCGGGTGGAGATCCTGAATAGAGATCAGCAGGCTCACGGAGCAGCCATGATTCAGGCCGGCTACCGCATCGGCATGCTGGTTTCCGGCGCTGGCGGTCTGCTGATCGCAGCGTACGCAGGGTGGTTCGCGGCCTATGCCACAATGGCTGCGCTGCTCGGTGTGGGGCTACTGGTGTTTTTCCTTGGTCCTGAACCGAAGGTCTCGGCGCAAGTTTCAAATGCCTCGGGATCAGGATGGCGTGCGATCAGCCAAGCGTTTTCCACCGCCGTGATCGGTCCCTTTCGCGATTTCATGCGTCGGCCGCTTTGGCCCGTCATCCTGATCGCTATTTTCGGATACAAGCTGGGCGAGGCCATGGCGGGAGTGATGTCAACGCCGCTCTACATCTCGCTGGGATTTTCGCTCCCCGAGATCGCCGCCGCTTCGAAAGTGTTCGGATTTTTCTCGATTGTGGCAGGGGCACTGTTAGGCGGCATCGTGACGACCAGGTGGGGAATCCGGCGCTCGCTGATTCTTTGTGGCATTTTGCAGTCAGTCGGGAACCTGTTTTTTGTTTTGCAGGCCGTCGGCGGGCATCGCATCGGCTACCTGGCTTTATGTGTGACTGCCGAAAATCTTACGGGTGCAATGGCCGGGACTGCGTTGGTGACGTATCTTTCCAGTTTATGTTCGCCCGCTTTTACAGCTACTCAGTACGCGCTGCTGGCCGCGCTTGCTTCTGTTGGCCGCACCGTGGTGGCCTCGTCAGGAGGGATACTTTCAGAGAGAATCGGCTGGGTACGGTTCTTCGAGTTGACCAGCTTGGTCGCGTTGCCAGCCATCATTCTGTTCATCTGGATCGGACCGCGCGACGATTTCAGCAACAATCCGCGCAACTCCGAACTCAAAATTGCCAAACGAAAGTAACATTGCGGCGGCAATTGCGCACGCATTGTGCCGCTGCATGCGAAGCTGCGCCTGATCCAGTACTTAAGTAAGAGTTAAACCCCTGCGCAAGTGCCGGAAGTCAGCGACATGCGCGTTCACTTCATGGTGAAATATCGGCCATGAGAGTCATTTTCCTGGGTCTTGTGGGGGCGGTTGCCTTGGCCGTCGCGGGACTTCCGCGCCCGCTGCTGGCCGCGCCCCAGCAATACCAGGAAGATCCGCAATACGACACCGGGCAGTCCGATCTGCGCGGGGCGGCGGAGCAGATTTTTGCGCTGACCAACCAGGCGAGGGCGCAAGCCGGCGTAGCCAGCCTCCGGTGGGATCCCACGCTGGCCGCCGCGGCAATGCAGCATTGCCGCATGATGGCCGAGCAAGGCGCGATCTCTCACCGTTACGGCGGCGAGCCCGACCTGAGCTCTCGCGCAGCGCAGGCAGGCGCGCACTTCAGATTGATTGAAGAGAACGTGGCACTGGCCCCCTCACCCGACGCCGTTCACCTGGCGTGGATGCAGTCGCCGGACCATCGTCAAAATTTGCTGAGTCCCGAAGTCGACCATGTGGGCATTGCCGTCGAGTCCGCGCGCGGCGTGCTCTACGCCGTGGCCGATTACAGCGCCGTGGCCGAGAACCTCAGCCCAATGCAGGTGGAAGCGCGAGCGGCCGCGTTGCTTCGCGCGAGCGGCGTGTCGATCCTCGCCGATCCTACGCTGGCTCGATCGGTCTGCGCCGGCGACGCCGATCCGCTGCGTTCCTCCAGCGCTCGCCCGGCGTGGATGATTCGCTGGCAAAACTCCGATCTCTCGCGTCTGCCGCAGTCGCTGGTGACGCAACTGGCCTTGCGCAAATATCGCAACGCCGCAATCGGCAGTTGCCCGGCGCAGGATGACGGCGGCGCATTTACGTCCTATCGCGTGGCCGTGCTGCTTTACTAGTGAGACCGCGGGAGCCGAAGTGTAGCGCCGGTCTCCTGACCGGCTGTAGTGCGGGTCTCCCGACCCGCGCCGTGAGTCGCAAGCATCAGCCGAAGGTCAAACTCTTCTTCCACAAATCCGCCCACGACATGCGCGGCGGCCCGCAGAGAAAGATGTCAGGATGGTCCTGGCTCTCTTCGTTGCGCACGCCTTCGGAATTGCCGTTGTGCCCGGCCACGCGGCAGCCGGTGAAGATCGCGTTGGCTTCGTCCGCGCTCAGGCCGAGAACGATCAGCGTCGTCGGCGTCGTCGTGGGATAGCCACGCAGCCATTCGGAGTTGGTAGTGCCGATCGGGCTGGGAAGTCCGTATGCGCGGCCGAGGATATCGATGGCTCCGTACTCGCCGTAGTTACCGGTCGTGATTCCGAGATGCGCCTGCTGCTCGGCGGGCAGCGAATCGCGAATCCCGGCGACAGTGTGCACCAACTCGTTCCATCCAAACTCCTCGCGCAGGTCGCCGTTGCGTGCGAGAGCAAACTGCTTGAGCGGTCCGTCCGACGCAAGCGGCAGAACGACTGCGCACACATAGACCGAAACCAGCGCGAAGGCCGCGCAGTAGACCGTCTCGACGCTGCGCCGGCCCCAGCGGGGCAGGGAAGTGAGCCAACGCTCGGCCCTCACCGCGCCCATGGCCAGCAGCATGGGGTACGCTCCGGCCATGTAATAGTTGCGCCCTTTGCCCACGGCGAAAAGCGCGAGGGGAACCAGGTACATCAGCGCCAGCATGCGGTACCGCCGGTCCCGCAGAAAGCCAATCAGCCCCGCAATCCACAGCGGCGCGGCGGCCAGGTTGACGCATATCAGGAACTGACCCTTCCAGAATCCCTTGGCGCGGCCCAGCAACACGTCGCGCGCGTGAATGTGCTGCAGGAAGTGGTAGGAGATGAAATCGTGGCGCACCAGCCAGACCAAATTCGGCAGAAAAATCAGCAGCGCCAGCGCAACGCCCGCCCAGAACCAGCGGCTCGCGAAGTAGCGCCGCGCGGGCGTGAAGACGAGTCCGGCAAGAATTCCCGCAATATAAAAGGCAATCGCGTACTTGGTCAGCAGTCCCATGCCGATCGCCGCGCCGATGGCAAGCCACCAGCGCGGATCTTCGGACTTAAGCAGGCGCACCGTGAAATACGCAATCAGCACCCACCACAGGAAATCGAACGACGTGTACTGAAACTCCGTGCCATTAAAAAGCGGCAGCGGAGAAAACGCCACGGCGAGCGCCGCCGTCGCCTGCGCTAGACGCGCCCCGCCCAGCTCCTTTGTCATCAACCCGGCGATAACAATGGCCGCAGCCTGCGCCAGCACCGAGAACAGCCGCAGCCCCACCATGGAAAGGCCGAAAAGGCCGAGCCCGATGCGCTCCACAAACGGCGTGAACGGCGGGTAGGCGACGAATCCCCAGTCGAGATGGCGCGCGTCACTCAGGAACTGCAACTCGTCGCGATGAAAGCCGTAGCGCGAATTTGTGAGCAGGTGCAGAAGCGCAACGGCGGCCGCGATGGCGACCACGATCGCCAAATCGCCGATCGCGAAATCGATGCGGCGGCCGGCGCTCGGATTGTCTTGGGTGTCTGAGGAAGACAAGCAGACCTCCTGGAGGCTGTCTCTGATTGTCTACGCAGCCGCGCCGGGTCCGGTTCCATTGCGGCGCTCGAGCGGCGGCGGAACGCGCACCGAAGCCATACCCGCCGCGGTCGCGCCCTCGATGCCCATCTCGGTGTCTTCAAAGACGAGGCATTCTTTGGGTGCGATGCCGAGGCGCTCGGCCGCGATCAAAAAGGCATCGGGCGCGGGCTTTGAGCGCGTGTAGTCCTCGTGGCCGACCAGGACTTCGAAGCGGTCGAGCAAATGCACAGTGGTGAGCGATTTCACGACCGACTCGCGGGTGCTGCCCGACACCACGGCGAAAGGAATGCGCCCGTACTGCGCGTTGATGTGCTCCAGCACCTCGGGCACCGGCTTGAGCTCGGGCAGCAGCGAGTAGTAGAGATTTTCCTTGCGCTCGGCCACGGTTTCAACCGGCATCGCGAGCCCCTGCATCTGGTTCAGATCGGCGATGATTTCCGTCGGCGGCTTGCCGCCCCACCGATAAAACAGCTCTTCGTCGAAGGTAGCGCCCCACTCGCCGAGCGCCTGTTTCCATGCGATGTAGTGCAGCGGCATGGAGTCCACCACAGTGCCGTCGCAGTCGAAGAGGTAAGCGCGAAATGTGCCGGCAGGAAGTTGAAGTTTCATTGTCCTCTGAGTAATGATGCATGGAGCGAGCCGACGGTATTCTTACATCCCTAACTTAACCAACGATCAAGGGAAAAATCATGGTCAACATTCAAATCGAGTATCAGGGAGACCTGCACTGCACGGCAACCCACGGCCCCTCCGGCGCAGGGCAAACGCATCTTAATTGCTATATGCGGCGCGGGTATGGCGGGATGAGATGGGAAGATGGACAGCCCCCTGAAGCATTTTGCCGATTTGCGCGATCCTCGGGTGGAGCGGACGCGGGAACATCTACTGGAAGAGATTCTCTTAATCACCATCGCGGCGGTGCTGAGCGGGGCCAAC
>JBEKGH010000048.1:0-55188 GCA_050012895.1 Occallatibacter sp. | reverse complement strand
TGTTGGTGCCACTTTCCTTACTGCATACTTCAGATGCACGGGACGGCTCCGGAACCCCCGGAATCGGCTAACCCCGCAATGTGACAAGATTATAGAGGTTTTTCCTCCCTTTCGACACTGCGGGGCGCTGCTTTCCCTTGTATACGGTTACAGAAGGAACCGGCCGGAACAGGCTGCGGAACGCCTAACTTCCATGGCTGATAGCATTAAGGAGTGCAAGACACCGCGATTTCGACTCGCGCTTCGGCTCAGGCGGACCCATCAACTCAGACGCCTGGGCGCGCGCCCGTCCCCATGTGCGTCCCCATGTTGGACCTGAAACGCCAGTACGCCCCCATCCATGATGAATTATTGGATGCGCTCAGCCGCGTACTCGTAACCCAGCAATTCATTCTTGGCAGCGAGGTGGCCGCATTCGAAAAAGCCGCTGCGGAGCAGTTAGGCGTATCCCATGCTTTGGGATGCTCGTCGGGCACGGACGCTTTGTGGCTGGCGCTGGCCGCCGCGGGCGTGGGGCCGGGCCAGGCCGTTGTCACCACCCCGTTCAGCTTTTTTGCTTCGGCCAGCTCCATCCTCCGGGCGGGCGCAACGCCGGTGCTGGCAGACATCGATCCCGCCAGCTTCAACCTGTCGCCCGCGGCGGTGAGCGCAGTGCTCGACGGCCCGCGCGGCGCGGCAGTTCGCGCCATTCTTCCTGTGCACTTGTACGGACAGTGCATCGATTGGCCCCCTTTCTCGCGGATCGCGCACGAACGCGGGCTGACCATCATTGAAGATGCCGCCCAGGCCTGGGGCGCCGAGTGGAAGGGCGTAAAGGCAGGCGGCCTGGGCGATATCGCCGCATTCAGCTTTTATCCCACCAAGAACCTGAGCGCCGCCGGCGACGCCGGCATGGTCACTACCAATTCCGACGCTCTGGCCGAGCGGGTGAAGATGCTGCGCCAGCACGGCATGCGCCGTCGCTACTACCACGATGAGCTGGGCTGGAATACGCGCATGGATGGATTCCAGGGCGCGGTGCTCGCCGTGAAGCTCAAATACATAGGCGCATGGACCGAGGCGCGCCGCACACTGGCCGCTCGCTATCACGCACTGTTTGCCCAGGCGGGATTGGCAGAGGCCGGAACCTACCCCACGCACGGTGTCGTTCTGCCCCGCGAGTTGCCCGGCGCACGGCACGTCTGGCATCAGTACGTAATTCGCGCTCCCCGCCGCGATGCGTTGCGCGAGTTTCTCGCCGCGCGGGCCATCGGATCGGAAATCTACTATCCTCTGCCGCTCCACCAGCAGGAAGCGCTAAAGGGCCTGGGCTACGCTGCAGGCGATTTCCCAGAGGCCGAACGCGCCGCGCGCGAAGTGCTGGCGCTGCCCATCTTCCCCGAGTTGCGCGAGGACGAGCAGCAGACCGTGGTCGCGGCGATTGCCGAGTTCTTCAGCTAACAGCCGGTGGCGAAAGTCAAAACTCCGGAAAAGGCATCCCTCAGCGGCTAAAGCCGCGTTCATTGTGCGGCCGTTACGGCACGACTAAAGTCGTGCCCTTTCAAAACCAGACTTTCGCCATCGGCCCCTACGGCACCTTCACTTCCACGTGCGACGCCTCTTCCACAAACGTCGCGATGGCGGAGTGGTCGAGGTCCCCCTTGCCGTCTGCAATCAGCGAGGAAATCATCTGCTGGACTTGCGCGGTTAAAGGCAGGCAGACGCTGTTTGCCTCAGCCGTCTTGAGCGCGTTGCGCAGGTCTTTTTGATGGAGATTGATCCTGAAACCCGGCTTGAAATTACGCGCGATTAGCATGGGCCCCTTGGCATTGAGCACGGCGCTGCCCGCGAGGCCGCCCTTCACGGCGTTCACCACCACCTCAGGATTGAGTCCGCACCGCGTGGCCAGGGTGAGCGCCTCGCCCATGGCGGCAATGTTGCACGCCACCATGATCTGATTGGCGAGCTTCGTCGTGTTGCCCGCGCCCACTGGGCCGGTGAGCGTCACGCTCGAACCCATGCATTTCAAAATCGGCTCAGCCTTCTGGAAGGCCGCATCGCTCGCGCCCACCATGATGGCAAGCGTGCCGTCGATGGCCTTGGGCTCGCCGCCGCTCACCGGCGCGTCAATAAAGTCCACGCCCTTCTGTGCGCACGCCGCGGCAATCTTCTGCGAGACCAATGGACTAATGGAACTCATATCGATAATGAGCGAGCCGGATTTCGCGCCGGAGAGGATTCCTTCGGCGCCGAGCACCACTTCTTCGACCTCGGGCCCGTCGGGCAGCATGGTGACGACGATGGGTGCGCGCGCGCCGACATCGGCATTCGATGCCCCGCGCTGGGCGCCGTCGGCCACTGCAGCGTCGACTTTTGCTCCGGTCCGGCCGTACGCAATCACCGTGTGGCCGGCTTTCAAGAGATTCCTCAGCATGGGACGGCCCATGATGCCGAGTCCGACAAATCCAACCATTGCCATCGTTGTTCTCCGTTCGCGGAATTTAAGATTGAAATGGTGCGTAACTACTTTAATTATTTTACCGAGATTGAGGAACGCTTCCAGCAGAGGCGCGGGGCGATTTTGCTGCTTTCCACGCTCGACTGGGCACTGATCGAGACCTGGCGCGACGCCGGCATACCCCTGGAGGCGGCGTTACGCGGCATCGATGCGGCCTTCGACAAGTATGAGGCGCGGCAGAAGCGGGCCCGGATGCAGCGCATCAATGGCCTGGCGTGGTGCGCACAGGCCGTGATGCAGGCTGCCATGGAAATGAGCGAAGCGTCGGTCGGCTCGGCATCGGGCGGCTCGGCTTCGACTTCGGTTGCAACCGCCGAATCCGGCTTCGAACACGCGCGCGTCGCGGCCCATTTGACCGCGGCTGCCTTGGCTCTCGATGCTGCCGAAGTAGCTCCCGAAGCGTGCCATGCAACGGCGACGCGGTTACGCGAGATGGCGGCCGAAGTCACCGCGGCAAGTGGAGAAAAAAGTGCCGCCGTCGATCTGGAAGCGCTGGAGCGCTCCTTGACCGTGCTCGAGGAGAAGCTGTTCACCGCGCTCCACGCGGCCGCTCCCGAGGATTTGCTCGTGGGCCTCAAGGCGCATGCGGCCCGCGAGCTGGCGCCCTACCGCAGCCGCATGGGCGCAGTGCAAATGCGCCAGGTGGAACGCCAATTCGTGCAGAAGCAACTGCTGGTTCACTACAATTTGCCGCGGTTGAGCCTGTTCTATATGAGCCAGCAATGAAAAAACGGCGAGGCGTAGACGCAAGTTCTCAGGGCTCCCACCCTTTCCGCAAAGAACACGGAAAGGATGGGGCAGGGAGCAACAAGGCCCGAGAGCAGATTCCCGTTCCGCCCAGCGATGCGGCGCCTGCGCAGTTGGTTCAGATCGAAAAGCCCATCTACGGCGGCGCGTTCCTGACGCGCATTGAAGGCAAAGCAGTCTTCGTGCCCCTGACTCTCCCCGGCGAGCAGGTGCGCATACGCCTCGTCGACGGCAAGCGCGGCTACGCGACCGCCGAAGTGGAACAGATCGTCACGGCATCGCCGCAGCGGGTCGCGCCCGCGTGTCCGCACTTTGGCGCGTGTGGCGGCTGCCAGTATCAGCACGCAACATACGCTACGCAGCTCGCCTGGAAAAAGGAAATCCTGCACGAGACCCTGGAGCGCGGCGGCGTTTACCCGCCCGAAGACATCGCGGTGCTGGCCGGAGAGCCCTGGGCCTATCGCAATCGCATTCGCCTGGCCCTCGACGCCAATGAAGATGCGGGATACCGCGGGCGGCGTTCGCACGCGATTATTCCCATCGCCGAGTGCCCCATCGCGGCTCCGCTCCTGGTGCGCGCCGCACTCGCGGCCAGCAGGATCCTGCGTGAATCACCTGCCAGCTTGCGCGTAAGCGAGATTTCCCTCTTTTGCGATGCCGCGGAAACTGCGCTGCTCGTGAGTCTCACGGTTGCCGGATCCGGAAAACGCGGCTTTGAGGATTTTGCGCAAGCCCTTGCCGGAAAAATCCCCGAGTTGACGGGCGTTGAGCTTCTGTCCGAAGGCGCGAAGGGTCAGGCCCCGCACAACATGGCGCAATGGGGCGCGAATTACCTGCAGTATCGAGCCGCCGGAGTCGATTATCGCGTGGATCAGGGCGCGTTTTTTCAGGTGAATCGCTGGCTTGTCGATGCCCTGGTCGAGCGTGTCACGGCGGATGCGCGCGGCGCCCTGGCCTGGGATCTTTTTGCCGGCGTGGGTTTGTTTGCGCGCCAACTTGGCCGTAGCTTCACGCGCGTGATTGCGGTCGAGTCCGCGTCGGCTTCGATTACTGCCCTGGCGCATAATTTGCGCGGCACCAGCGCATCCGCCGTGAAAGCTGCCACGCTAGAGTTCTTGCGCAGAGAGCGCTCGGGCGAGCGGCCCGATTTGATCGTTGTCGACCCGCCCCGCACCGGTCTGGGTGCGGAAACTACGGCGCTTCTCGCGCAAATTGCCGCTCCCGAAATCGTATACGTCTCGTGCGACCCCGCAACCCTGGCGCGCGATCTGCGCGCGCTCGTCGATTCTCGCAACGGGGCAGGCTACGTCGTCGACCAGATCACTCTCGCAGATCTCTTCCCGCAAACCTTCCATCTTGAAACCGTGGTGCGGCTGCGCCGATAGCTGCGGTACGCGTTCGTAGTGTTTTAGGTCCAAGCCGCGTGAAAGGGCACGACTTCAGTCGTGCCGCAAACAGCCAAAAAATGACTGCGGGCTTTAGCCCCTGAGGAGATGGTTATTTCCCATCTGAAAAGATGGCCGCGCTTGGGATTTGGTGCACATGGCCTCGCTTCCTGATACGCTTGAAGCCAAATTCACTTCGTCCATTCGGGCCCCATGTCCATCGCCTCCCCCACGCCCGCGCAGCCGGCGGCCGGCCTGACGGCCGTTCCGCTTTTTCATGCGGCGTGGCTGTTTGCGGCGGGAGTCGCTCTGGCAGGCCGTCTCTGGTTGCAGCCCAGTGTTGTCCTCATCGCGTTTGCGCTCACCGCTGCCGTGTGTGTGGTGGCAGCGCTGCGCGGGCAACGCATGGTCTGGCTGCCGCTGGCCGCATTGTGGTTGCTGCTCGGCGCATGGTGCGGAGAAATGGAACCCCACCCTGCGCCTGCGCCCGCGCTGGCCGCGCTTTCTGACGGGTTGCTGCGCACCGTCGAGGGAACCGTGACCAGCACAGGCCCCGTGCGCACGGAACCGCAGGAGACGGATCTCGAGCAGAATGTCGACGAGCCTTCGGCCGCGTCTCCCTCCGAGCGCGTGGACCTGCGCGTGGAGAGCGTCGAGGTGGTGAGCGACGAGAGCGATGCGCAAGCGCTGGTAGGCGGCGGGGTGCGGCTCACCGTCCGCTGGCCGGCCGGAAAGGGCGTGCAGGCGTTCAAGTGTGGAGACCGCGTGCGCGCCGTGGTTCGTCTGCTGCCCCCGGAGACCTATCACGATCCCGGAGTCTGGAGCCGCGCGGATTTCCTGCTTGACGAGGGCATCACGTCGTCCGCGACTGTAGTTGCCGATCATATCGACCGAATAGGACATTCGCCCGGCGCATTTCTGTCGTGCCGTGTAAGCGCAGGTCAACACGCGTCTACCGCGCGGCTGCTGGCATTGCCTGCCGCGATGCGGAACCTGCCCGCGCCCCTGCGCCTCTCTCAAGACGATGCCGTGATGCTGTCTGCCATGGTGGCCGGCGACCGCACTTACCTGACCCATGCGCTGCGCGTGGGCTTTGAGCGCACAGGCTCCTTCCACATGCTGGTGGTCTCAGGCCTGCATCTCGCCATCGTTGCGGCCTGTCTGTTCTTGATCTTCAAGCGGCTCGGGTTACCGCGCGTTCCCGCCACGCTCCTCACCATCGCCGCCTCGTTTGCCTACGCGCTTTTCACCGGATTTGCCACACCGGTGCAACGCTCGCTCTGGATGGTGACGCTCTATCTGCTCGGGCGGTTGCTTTACCGCGAGCGCAGCCCGCTGAACACCATCGGGTTTGCCGCGCTGTGCCTGCTTGTCGTGAGCCCGCGCAGTCTTTTCGATTCCAGCCTGCAGATGACGCTTCTTGCGGTCATCGCCATTGCGGGCGTAGCCGCGCCGCTGCTGCAAGGCACAATCCATCCCTACGCAGCCGCCACCCGCGACCTCAAATTAGTTGCCGTCGACATTAAGCTCACGCCGCCGCTCGCGCAATTCCGCGTGATAATGCGGATGGTGGCCGAACGCCTGCAACGGGCAGCCAGCAGCACGATCGCGTGGCGCGTCTTTCCCTGGTGTCTGCGCTTCGCCATTCGCTTCGTGGAGCTGGTGGTGATCTCCTGCGTCGTTGAATTAGCCATGACGCTGCCCATGGCTCTTTACTTCCATCGCATCACCATCTTCGCTTTGCCCGTGAATCTTTTTATTTTGCCGCTGCTGGCCGTGCTCATGCCGGCGGCGCTCATCACCCTGCTGGCGCTCGTGGTGTGGCCCCCACTTGCCGTGCCTCCGGCGATGGTGGTGGCGTTGGTGATGCACGTTGGCATCGCAGTGGTCCGCGTCTTCGGCTCGTTGGCCCTCGGCGATTTCCGCATTCCCGGCCCGCTGCTTTGGCAATCAGCCGCGTTCTGCATGCTGCTGGGAGCGGCAATTGCCTTGGCTCGCGAGAGCCTGAAATCAGCGGATCGGCGGTTGCGGGCCGGCGCATGGGTGGCGCTGGCGCTGGCTGCGCTTGCCGCGGTGCTGCCACGGCCCGTCGACCGGCCCCATGGCGCCATGCTGATGGAGACCATCGACGTGGGCCAGGGCGACTCACTGCTCCTGATCACGCCTGATGGAAAAACGCTGCTGATCGATGGCGGCGGATTTGGCGGCGGACCGCGCCAGGCTCCGCAGGATTTCGACATCGGCGAAGAGGTCGTCTCGCCGGCTTTGTGGGCGCGTGGCATCCGGCATCTCGATGCGGTAGCGCTCACCCACGCGCACTCCGACCACATGGGCGGACTGCCCGCTATCCTTAGAAATTTTCATCCCGCTGAGTTGTGGGTGGGCAACAATCCGCGCATTGCGGGCTACATTGCGCTCCTGGATGAGGCAACCGCGCTGCATGTGCGCGTGCGCAGTTTTCGCGCCGGCGACGCTTTCGCTTTCGGCAACACGCAGATCAACGTGCTGGCGCCGTTTCGCGATTATCAACCGGGCGCGGAGCCCGTCAACAACGATTCGCTGGTGCTGCATATGGCCTACGGCGCAACCTCCGTCATGCTGGAAGGAGACGCCGAGGCGCCGATCGAACAGGCCATGCTTGCCGAACCGGGACTCGCGAGCACTCTGCTCAAAGTCGGCCACCACGGCAGCATCACCTCCACGCGGCCGGAGTTTCTGGCCCGCGTAGCGCCGCAGTGGGCGGTGATCAGTTGCGGACTCCACAACCGCTACGGTCACCCACGCGAAGAAGTGCTCGAGGCGCTCGAGCAGGCGCACGTCCGCACCTACCAGACCGACACCAACGGCGTCACCTGCTTCCGCCTCGACGGAAAGACCGTTACGTCCGATGTGGGGTGTGTAAATCGGTGAAGCGCTACCGCAGCGCAGCCGCCTGTATCGCCAGCAGCGTTTCCAGCAGCGGCTTCAGCAGCTTGAGGTCGAGGGCGTTGGCGCCGTCAGACTTCGCGTTCGCCGGATCGTCGTGGACCTCGAGAAACAGCCCATCCACACCTGCAGCGACTGCAGCGCGCGCCAGCAGCGGAATGAACTCCGGCTGGCCGCCGCTTACGCCGTTGGCCGCCGAGGGCTGTTGCACGGAATGCGTGCCGTCAAAAACCACCGGCGCGAGATTGCGTAGGATGGCGAGCGAGCGGAAATCCACCACAAGATTGTTGTAGCCGAAGCTCGATCCGCGCTCCGTAAGGAAGACGCGCTCGTTGCCCGTGGAGCGGACTTTTTCCAAGCCGTGGCTCATGTCCCACGGCGCCACGAACTGGCCTTTCTTGATGTTGACCGCGCGCCCGGTGCGGCCTGCAGCTACCAGCAGGTCGGTCTGCCGGCAAAGGAACGCGGGAATCTGCAGCACGTCCACGGCTTCGGCGGCTACTTCGCAGTGCGCCGGCTCGTGCACGTCGGTCAGTACCGGCAGGCCCGTGTCTCTTGCAATCCTACGGAGGATCCGTGTCCCCTCCACAAGCCCGGGTCCGCGAAAGCTCTTCACGCTGGTGCGATTGGCCTTGTCGTAGCTGGCTTTGAAGATATAGGGAACGCCGAGATCGGCCGCGATGCGCTGCACAGCTTCAGCGATACTGCGCGCATGGTGCTCGGACTCGATGACGCAGGGACCGGCAATCAGAAAGAGCCGGCCCGCGCCTACTGCAACCGGCCCGATTTCGAACGAAGCGCTCACGATGCTGATTCTACAGTGGTCGGTGATCGGTAGTCAGTGGTCAACTGCCGGCGGCGCGTGCTGACACGCGTGCTACTCTCGTAGGGCGATCGCGAGACAGGGAGCACGCGGCAGGCAGGTCGATTCAACCTGGATCGGCAATCATCCCGTATGACTGCGCGTCCACTCCCACAGAGCGCGATCCAGCGTGCGCAACGGCGTGGGGGCCGGCAGTTCGCTCTGCGGGCTCACGATATTGCTTTCGGCCAGGCGCTTGCAAAAGGCCAGATACTCCTCGTAAAAGCGCACGTCGTGACGCGCATGCCCCAGCGCTTCCAAGGTGCGATAATCCAGAACCGTGTAACGCTCGGGATAGATCGCTGCCAGAATCGCTGACGCCACGGGAAGATCCACGCCATGCAGCTCGATGAGGGCCTTCACAGCCGTTTCCGTGGTCGCATCGGGCGCGGCGGCCGTGGCCAGCACGCGCCGGATATTCTCGTTGCTGTTCCCGATCAGGTATTGGACCGAGCGCTCCGACTTCCAGCGCACGATCGCTTCCAGATTCGCTAAAGTGGTTTCGCCATTGCGGATCGCTTCGCCGGCTTCGAAGGCTGCTTTTTCCAGCTCGTGTTCCTTTTCGCCGGTCGTCTCCCAGTACTGTTCTGCCAAGTGCTGCAACTCCGCTTCCGCGGGCTGAAGCTGAAAGTAGGCAACCATGTTTCCAAGTCCTTTCCTGCTTTTGTTACCCCAAAACCTAGTCACAATAGGCCCGCCACGAAATCATTGTCAATAACCCTAAGCGGGATTTTGGGACAAATGTACCGCACTGATCCAATAGACGGGTCTGAGGAGGTAGCTGAGTGTTTCCCGGCTGGCAAAGAAGACCGTTCGGGCCAGTTCCGGCATCGGCGAGACCTCTCCAATGCAAGTAGACGAAATTGCGAGAGACTTAGCTTGAAAGGGAGTGCGCGTGGAGAAGAATCTTCGGTGAAAAATCCCCATACGCGGGACGAGATCATCGAGCACGGGAAGATTTGCTGCAAACAAAAGAGTTGCGATTCTAATGCATAAATACATAAATATGCTACTATGGAAATATGCGTACAACTGTCGAACTCCCCGACCCCGTCTACCGCGAGATGAAGATCCGCGCCGCCAGCGAGGGCACGACCATTCGGGAAATCATCCTGGAGGGTGTCACGATGAGGCTCCGCGGCGAAAGCACGACGGCAGCACGGGGCGACGGGCCACGATTTCCGGTCATCCGCTCCAGGAACCCAGGTTCGCTGAAGCTTGGCGAGGAGGGTGTTTACGAGTACATTCCTTTTCCCTGATGTGAACGTCTGGCTGGCGCTGGTCCACGAGATTCACCCCCACCACAGGGTAGCCACGGAGTGGAGCAAGTCGCTGTCGAGCGATGCGGTCGCGTATTTTTGCCGATTCACGCAGCTCGGTTTATTACGCCTCCTCACCAACGAAAGTGCGATGCGAGAGGATGTGCTCACGCGGCAGCAGGCGTGGGAGGCGTTCGATGTGCTCGTCGCCGATCCGCGCAACCGAATGATCGACGAGCCCGCAGGGATCGATCCGGCCTTTCGACAACAGACAGGCAGTCAACGGGCTGCCACGAAACAGTGGGCGGATGGCTATCTTGCAGCGTTCGCAGAGACGGCGGGAATTCAGCTGGTCAGCTTTGACCGCGCGCTGGCGGCGAAAGTGAAAGGGGCGGTGCTATTGGAATGAAACGCCCGCGTGCCCGTCTTTTCGGACAGCGATCCCTAGGTCAACAGTCTTCCAAATCATTGATACGATTACAGTTTCTCGGCTCAGGTGCACAGGAAAGTCGAACAGGCAAGAAAATGCCATTTTCTATGGTAAAATGGCATTATGAATGCCATCGTCGAAATCGACCGTTCCGGTCGGATCGTCGTTCCCAAAAAGTTTCGCGATGCCTTGCGCCTCAATCCGGGAACACGGCTGCGGGCGGAACAGCATGGCGACAGCCTCACCTTCACCCCTGCTGTGCCTGAAGTTCAACTCATAATCGAAAATGGAACTCCCCTGATCTTCGCCGCCGAACGGTCGAATCCGCAGAAGATCACGGTCGAGATGGTGAACGAGTCAATCGCCCAGATGAGGCTGGAGCGTGAGCGGCGCATTCTTGGGTTGGATCGCGAGGAAGAGTGATCTTCCTCGATACCTCCGTCCTCGTCGCCATTGCGCAGGTCGATCACGTTCATCACGCACGGAGCCTGGAGTTGTGGAACCAGTGTGCCGGGAAACAAACTGCCGTAAGCGCCCACACTCTGGCCGAATTCTACAGTTCCGTCACATCCATGCCGCCGGGAATCCGACTATCTGGACGCGATGCCATGCTGGCGCTCGACACATTTCTCAAAAGAATTGTCCCGGTTGCTCTCACCGCAAGCGAGTATACGGAGACGCTCCGGTCTTGTGTGGCCACCGGCCTGACTGGGGGAACGATCTACGACGCATTGCACGTCGCGTCTGCGCGCAAGGTGGCCGCGGAGCGCATCTACACGTGGAATGTGCGCCACTTTCAGCGGGCAGCGCCCGACCTGGCGGAGCGAATTGTCGCGCCGTAACGTCCAGGCCGGTGCAATCAATCATGCGCTGTCGGCAAAGGTGAAAGGGGCGGTGCTACTTCAGTAGCGGTCACAACGACCGAAAAGCATCCGCAGATCCTTCGACTCCCTTTCCCTTCACTGCGTTCAGGGTTCGGTCGCTCAGGATGACAGCGCGTTGGTGAGGGTTGGCGTCGCGCTCGCGCCGGAGCCGACACGCTTCACCCGGTTCTTATAGCTCGCCTCAATAAACGCATGGAACAGCGGGTGCGGCTCCAGCGGCTTCGATTTGAACTCGGGGTGGAACTGGCAGCCGAGAAAATACGGATGGCCGGGGATCTCCACAATCTCCACGTACGTCTGGTCGGGCGTAGAACCGCTGATGCGGAGGCCCGCGCCCGTGAGCAGCGCCTCGTACTCGCGGTTGAACTCGTAGCGGTGACGGTGGCGCTCGCTGATCTCCTTGGCTCCGCCGTAGGCGCGGCTGGCCAGCGAATCCTCCTGCAGCACGCACGCCCAGGCGCCCAATCTCATCGTGCCGCCCATCTCTTCCACGCCCAGCAGTTCGCGTAGCTTGTAGATGACGCGATGCTCGGTGGCGGGATCGAACTCGCTCGAGTTCGCGTCCTTCAGGCCGCATACGTTGCGCGCAAATTCGATGCACGCGGTTTGCATGCCCAAACAAATTCCAAAATAGGGCACGCCTTTCTCGCGCGCGTAGCGGATGGCGTTCAGCATGCCCTCGATGCCGCGCTTCCCGAATCCGCCGGGAACCAGGATGCCGTCGAATCCATCGAGTTGTGCCTCGTAGCTGCGGTCTTCGGGGCCCGTCGACTCAAGCCCTCCCGCTTCCAGCCACGTCACCTTGAGCTTCAGATTTTGCGCGACCGCGCCGTGCGTCAACGCCTCTTTGAGCGATTTGTAGCTGTCCTCGTACTCCACATACTTGCCCACAATGGCGATCGAAACTTCATCCTTGGGGTGGTAGCAGCGCTCCACAAGGTCGCGCCACTTGCTCAGATCGGCTTCGGGCGCGTCTTTGTGAAGATATTTGAGGATGAGCTCGTCGACGCCTTCCAGCGCAAAATTCAACGGCACCTCGTAGATGTAGGGCACGGTTTTCGCGCCGATCACGGCCTTCTCTTCCACGTTGCAGAAGGCGGCAATCTTCTGCTTGATCTCGCGGCTCAGCGGGCGCTCCGAGCGGCACAGCAGCACATCGGCCTGGATGCCGATCGAGAGCAGTTCTTTCACGGAGTGCTGCGTGGGCTTGGTCTTCAGCTCCTGGGCGGCGGCAATCCACGGTACAAGCGTCACGTGCACGAAGACCGTACTTTCCCGACCCAGATCCTGGCGCATCTGGCGGATGGCCTCAAGAAACGGCAGCGACTCGATGTCGCCCACCGTGCCGCCAATCTCCACGATCGTCACGTCCGCGCCATTCGCGGCCACCTTGCGCATGGCGTTCTTGATCTCGTTGGTCACGTGGGGAATCACCTGGACAGTTTTGCCCAGATAGTCGCCGCGACGCTCCTTCAGGATGATCTGCTCGTAGATGCGGCCGGTGGTGTAATTATTGTCGCGCGAGAGCGGCGCGTGAGTAAAGCGCTCGTAGTGGCCCAGGTCGAGGTCGGTTTCCGCGCCGTCGTCGGTCACAAACACCTCGCCGTGCTGGAAGGGCGACATAGTGCCGGGATCGACATTCAGGTAGGGGTCGAACTTCATCAGGTTGACCCGCAAACCGCGGCTTTCAAGCAAACAGCCGATGGAAGCCGCCGCGAGACCCTTGCCGAGACTGGACACAACTCCGCCCGTCACAAAGACATACTTTGCCGACATCGATGCAACCTCATTTTTAGTTGTTGGGTTTGGCCGTACCTGATGGGCACATTCAAGTATGGCAGAGATGTGGGGTGGAGCGAAAGAGGAAAATTGCCGCGGCGTAGGATTTCTGGACGGATACTTGAAGCAAGGGACTGACAGCGTAGGAGTTGCGGGGTATTGGGCGCGGTTACGAAAGCGAACCCGTGGCGATCACCTGCAATACTCCAATGCCGGTGCATTGACAATTCGTCTAGTACGTCAAAAGAGGCTAAACTGGCAGCAAGGCAGGAGGGGTAAATGTCGACGAACAAAGCTGCGCTCTATGACAAAGGTCCCCAAGTTGCCGTGCAGGGAAATTTCGGCGATCTGGAGATCGTTAGCGTCGATACTTCACGTTGGGAAGCCAAATTTCGCGCCAGAACCGCGAGCGGAACTTTCGGCCCGGAATTTACAACCAGATTAAGCATGATTCGACCACTTAGCGACGAAGATACGGGCAAGTTCTGGAAGATGCTGGTGGATAACCTGATGCGAGTACTCAAGGAGGAAGGTAAGTACCCATCATTTGTAAAGGGATACGAGGTGACGACCGGTGAGGATTCGACCGGAGACCCAGCGCTTTATGTCGAGATTTTGGTTTCTCCGCAACGCGAGTATGCCGCCAAGACGGTCGACAGTTGGCGCAACTTTCTTGATCTCGTTCATTCCCGGCTACTCAGCTTGCGTCTGCAGCGTTATCCTTACGTGCGCGTCGGAGAGAAATCCAGGAGAAAGTAAATGGGTTTCGCGCAGGATTTGCTGGAACAGTCTCAATTTCTCGTTCGGCGCGAGCCAGGCAAGCCTAAACAAGCGAGTCTGCGCCGGGCAGTTTCAACCGCCTATTACGCGGTCTTTCATTTGTTGGCTTGGGAAGCGGCGAATCAGGCTACTCCGACTAGCCCTAGCGGGTTGACTGTACGAGTGACGCGATCTCTTGAGCACAACAGCATGAAAAGAGCGGCACAGCAATTTGAGTCGGGAAACCTGCCGGATGCAATCAAGCCATTGGTGAGTAGTTCCGTTCCGGCGGTTCTTATCGAGGCCGCTCGTAACTTCATCCTTCTCCAGGATGAGAGGCACGCGGCGGATTACGACCTGACACGTGCGTTCAGCCGCGCGCGGGCTCAAACTGCCGTTGACGCCGCAGCAAGAGTATTGGCAAACTGGAACGCGATCAGAGATACGGATGACGCACGCACGTTCCTCGCCGCTCTTATATTTCCGAAGCTCGCCTCGAGATAAGCGCCGCAATCTGATGCGCGGGTGGTCGGTGTACCACGCGGGTGGTCGATGTACCATCGGATCTCCATATTGAAAGCGGATATCACCACCCTGGCCGTGGACGCCATTGTGAACGCGGCCAACACGTCCCTGCTGGGCGGCGGCGGCGTGGATGGGGCGATCCATCGTGCGGCCGGGCCAGAGCTGTTCGACGAGTGCTACCAGATCGGCGGCTGCCCCACGGGCGAAGCCCGGCTGACCAAAGCCTATCGCCTGCCCGCGAAATTCGTGATCCATACCGTCGGCCCGGTCTGGACCGGCGGCGAGCGCGGCGAACCGGAGCTGCTGGCAAGTTGTTATCGCTCGGTCTTCAGCATTGCCCGCGAAAGGGGGATCCGCTCGCTGGCGTTTCCAGCCATCAGCTGTGGCGTCTACCGCTTCCCTGTCGATCGCGCCGTCAAGATCGCCGTGACCGAAACCGTGGCGGAGCTCATCTCAAGCGACGCTGTGCAGAAAGTAATCTTCGCCTGCTTTGGCGATGAAATCTACAACTCCTACCGGCACGAGGTCGACAAGCATTCCTGAAGAATCTCGGCGAAAGCAAAATGGGCAGGCTTTCTGAGTCTGCCCAACGTGTTTCTCCAGTCTCTCTCGATGATCAGAAATTCAACGTAATCTTCGCCGTCAATGCCCGCGGCGTCACGTAGTGCGTGCCGCTGAACGTCGAAAGAAAGTTATACAGCGCGTACTTGTTGGTGACATTAATTGCTGTCAGATCGAAATCCGTCTTGTACTTGTCGGCGTGGAAGAGGTTGTTCTTGCCGAAAGTGACATCGAACAGATCGCGGTGCTGAATGCGCGGCGGATCGTGGTCGTTGTCCCCTTTGCCCGGCGCGGGAATATCGACCAGTCTGGAGCTGAGTTCGTTGACCGGGCAAGTGGTGATGTAGGTCGCGGGATTGTTGACGTTGGCCGTTACCCCGTTGCAGGCGAATCCCGCCTGAAATTCTTCGTCCAGAGTCAGCGGCAAGTAAACGTTCGCCTTCGTGACCGGATTGATCGTGGGCGCAATGTTGTTGTCGACCATCGCGATGCCCGGCACGCCGCCCGGCAGAATAATGGATGTATTCGGGCAAGCGCTGTTGGGATCGTTGAGGCTGTAGCACGGTGTCGATCCGGCGACCATGCCCGAGTCAAACCGCCAGTTAAAGCCGCCCCAAATGCCCTTGACGAACTTGCCGCCGGGAAGTGTGTATTGCACGTGCGTGGTCTCGTTCAGCTTTTCGTCGTGGTCGATGCGGAAGGGATAGAGCGTTCCCTGGGAGACGCCGCTCGTGGCTCCGGCTCCGGCAACCTGGGGCGGATAGAAGCGCGCCGCCACTGAAGATCCGATGACGTACGCGCTGAAGTTGTGGTAATTCGGAACTTCGAGGTGCACAGCGTAACCGGGGATCTTGGAATTGTGCCAGTCGATGGGGAAGGTGATGGGCGTATTGCCCAGCACGCTGAAGTCGAAAGCGTTGTGCGTGTACTTCCAGATGTACTCGCCGCTGAAGACCACATTCTTGCCGAGGGCCTGCTGCAGGCTGGCATGGAACTCATTGCGATAGCCGGGCGCCATGGTGTTGGAAACGCCGGAAGCGCAGTTGAGCAGCGGCGCAAGCACCGCGTTCGCGCAGCCTTCGCTCGAGAGCACGAGGTTCTCATTGAAAGGCGTCTCGAGAGTGCGCGCATAGGAGACGCTCGTAACCGTGCCGGTGCGCTTGATGTTGTACGCGGCGCCAAGTCGCGGTTCCGTCTGGTTGGCGTCAGTCAGGCCGTTGTATACGTCTTCGCGAACTCCCAGGTTGAAGTCCCAGTTGCCCGCCTTGATGTCGTCTTCAATGTAGAGAGCAAGCTCTTTCACATCGGCGTGGCCGAAGTAGTTGTATTCCGTTCCGCCGCGCGTCAGATCGTAGGGCGCGAGCACGGAAAGATAGTTGGCATTGCGAACGGCTACGCCGCTGCAACCAGAAGGATTGGAGTAGCCCGCCAGCGGCGCGCCGGTAACGCCATTAACGCAGGGCGCGTTGTAGGTCGACTCCACCACGCCGAGGTTGTCGTTTTCACGCACGAAGGTTTGTTCATATTGCGCGCCAGCTTTAAGGTTGTTGACGCCCTTCACGTAGGAGTAATCGGCGTGAATCCCGGTGTTGGTCAACGTGCGGTACTGCCCAATCGACGAAGTCTGCAAGTTCGACGGTCCCAGGTCGGCCAGCGGATTGGCGCTGGGATCGTAGTCATACCCGTCTCTGCGCGCAAAGACCCCAAGGTTGAAGACGGAGTTATTCGTGATGATTCGCGTATAGGTGGGCGAAATGTTGAAGGTGTCGATCTTGGAGTGCTGATCGGCGTTGCCGACGTTGCCGAAGGTTGGATTGGCAGTGACGCCGCCGGCAATCACATTCTCAACATTCAGGTTGTCGTACGCATTCGGGGTCTGGAACCGGGAACGGCTGTAATTCAGGTCCAGGTGGAGTGAATGGGCTTGCGTAAAGCTGTAATCGATGCGGTCGAAAATGTTTTCCTCGTTGCCCTCGTCGTGAAAAACGGCGAACTCAGGCGCGTCCAGAAAGCGACCGGTATTGAGGCCATCGACCTCCGCGAAATTGCCCCAGCTTTTGCCGCCGTAGGACATGTCGAAGCCGCCGGTAGCAGAGCCGAAACTGCCATAGGAGCCATAGACACTCCCGGTAGGTGTTGTCACTCCCTGCCCGGAGCGTGTGGTGGCCACGATGACGAGGCTGGTCTTATCGCCGTATTCCGCCGGCGGCGCGCCGCTGATCACTTCGATGGATTGAATCGAGTTCGACGGAAGCTGGTTGGAGAAGACCTTGCTCTGCTGGTCGGTGATGGATTGGCCGTCGACAGAAAACGAATTGGACGCGTGATCGCCCAGGCCGTGGAACAGCCCGTTGGAGTCGGCCGAAACACCGGGGGTGGTTTGCGTGACGAGCGCGCTCAAGCCTGACGAAGCGCTCTCGAGAGGCACCTTGGTGAACATATCGCGGTCCACATCGGTGTGGAACGTGGGATCGTCCTCGACCATATCGCTGCCGGATTCGACGGTGACGGTTTGGCTGGCGCTTTCGATTTGCAGCACCAGCTTCAGGCTGGTTCCCACCGAGGAGCGAATCAGAACGCTCTGGCTCAGCTTGGAAAAGCCCTGGGCGGACACTTCGACTTTGTATGGATTGAAAGGCACGTTGGAAAAGCTGAACTCTCCGGTCGGGTCGCTGGTCGCGATGCGATCGAATCCGCTCACGCCGTTCGTGAGATGGACGGTTGCGCCGGGAATCACAGCGCCGGAGGGGTCGGTTACTGTGCCGCGGACCGTGCCTGCGCTGCCGCTTTGCGCTTGCGACGGAACCGCCGCCGAAATCGCAATTAGGGCGAGGGCAATAAGGGGAAGAATATCTAGCTTTGCGCCACGGTGAAACAGCATGCAAAAAGTCTCCTGGAAAATGGCTAAGAATGGGGGGAATAAGCCGCGCGACGTGTCACTGCGGGGTCCTCAGTGCATTCGAGGAGCATCGATCCGCTTCAAATCAATTTGTGGATATGTGCCGAAACATCGCCCGATGAATAGGGGATTGGGGACGAGACGGCGAACTGAATGAAGACGGGAAGGATGCCCTACCAGGAGATGGGAGGAGGGCGAATAAACAGGCGGATTTGCCGCTGGCGGGCAATGAGGACAGGTTCGGCTTGTGGCGCTGACGCTCCCAATTGCACGATCACGACGACGGCTGCCGCGGCCGCAACGGGCACCACTGTGTGCATGACGATGCACAACTGGCAGTGATCGGCGTCGCTCTGATCGGCGTGCAGGTGCGCAACTTGGGCTACGGCCAGAAGCGCCAGCAGGACAAGGCACACCGTGGCGACTACCGGCAAAAAGCCGGTGCCGCGACCGCATTTCCCGAACCGCCGTGACCTGAAACCCCGCAAACGAATGCCCTTCCCTTCCTATTTTACAGAAGGGTACACAAAATTGGACGCTTCGGCCTCGAAGGGGTTGCTCCCAAAGCGAGAATTTCGCTCCTCTGAGCCGCCAACCGCTGTCGATCCGGTTCGTCTAAACTGAATTGCCATGGTGATCTTTCTGGAAATGCGCCGCTTGGGAGCACTCGGCTTCGCGCCTCTTCTGCTGGCGGCGACGGTTGCGCTCGCGCAAAGCGGCGCCGGCCAGGCTGCGCCGCCGGCCCAGAGTTCGTCGAGTCAAAACTCGTCGGGGCAGAAGTCGCAAGGCCAGAACTCGCAGCCCGTGCCCTTGAAGCCGGGCGTTCCCGGCATGGCAAGGAATCATCGCCTGATCCTGAAAGACGGCTCCTATCAGATGGTCCGCGACTACCAGATCGTCGGCGACCGCGTGCGTTACCTCTCGCAGGAGCGCGGCGAATGGGAGGAACTGCCCGCGAATCTCGTGGACTGGGATGCTACGCACAAGTGGGAAAAGGAGCACGCCGATCTGGTCGAAGAGGATGCTTCGCCCGCCATGAAAGAGGCGGAGGATCTCGACAAAGAGGAATCCCAGGAGCGCAACGAGCAAAGTGCGCGCATGCCCCTGGTGGCCGAAGGTCTCGAACTCCCCGATGAGGATGGCGTATTCATCCTCGATACCTTCCAGGGCACGCCGGAGCTGGTGGAATTGATCTCGAGCGATCTTTCCATGAACACGAAGAACCGCAAAGGCATCGAGGTGCTGAATCCGCTGGCCACGCAGAAAGCCAGCCTCGAGTTGCAAGGCGCGCACGCCAAAGTCCACCTCCATGTCAACGATCCGGTCATCTATCTTTCCCTCGGCGTCGAGGACACGACCGAACCCGTGCTCACCCACCCCATCACCGTGGACACCACCGGCTCCAAAGCCGTGAACGGCAAGCATGGCGCACATTCCCCGCAGTCGGGATTCGTGATTGTGCGCGTGGACGAGCGCCAGGCGGTGCGCATCGTGGGCGCCATCAAAGTCGGACCCTCTGGAAACGTCTCGCAGGACGAGGACACCATCCCGACAAAAGTGGAAACCATGCCCGGCAAGCGCTGGCTGCGCGTCACGCCGCAACAGAAGCTCACCATCGGCGAGTACGCCCTGGTCGAAATCATTTCCTCGTCCGACATCAACGAGTCGGTGTGGGATTTCCGCGTCGACCCGCGGCAGGGCGACAATCCCAAGTCGATCGGGCCGATTATGAAGCAGCCGAGGGAATAGCATTGGCTGCATCAAGAAAGGCGGAAACTGTGCAGCGAATCGCGATCGACGTGAAGAGCCAAAGAAGCAAGCATCTAGTTTGGTTGTGGTTACTGCTGACTGCCGTGACAATGACCAGGGCTTCAGCAGAAGACCCAGTTGCACAGTTGTTGTCGCGCGTGGCTACGAATGTCGCCGAGCAGCAGCGCAGCATTCCCGACTTCGTTGCCAATGAAGATGTCACGATGCAGGTCCAGGAAAACGGTAGATCGATTCATGAAAGGCACATTGTTTCGGAATTCCAGGCCATTCATGGCGACGCCAAAGGCAGGAACAACGAACATAGAAAGGTGATCTCCGCCACGGAGGACGGCAGGCCGCAGAGTCGTTCGGAATATATACTTCCTCTCGGCGTTCGCGGCGGGTTTGCCGAGGATGCTTCAGGGTATTTCGGCGGGACGAACATGGGCTGCTTCGACTTCGAAATCGTTCGCCAGGATCAGTTGCGCGGCAACAGCGCGATCGTACTTCGAATGCGGCGCAAGGAATCGTCGCTCGCGGATCTTGCCTGCGCTACAGCGCGTAAGGTCGATGCAACCGCATGGATCGATGCCGAGACCAATCGCATCATGCGCCTTGAGGCGGCCCCAAGGAACGAACGCGACTTTACAGGCCCATTCAGCCGCGGAAACGGAACATACACCTACGCTCCCGTGACCGAGTATGGAGAAGTGCAAATAGCCGATCGCTCCTACTGGGTGCCCATCGAGAAGCGCGTCGACTTCGTTAAGGGAAATGGGAAAGTGACTTACAAATATGTCGTCCGCTACAGCCAGTTTCACAAGTTCGTGAGCACGGCGAAGATTGTCGATGCCGGCGATGTCGGCAAATAGCCGGATTATCAGGACTACCACTGAAGGAGGTAGGTCATGCAGATGTACAATCCCGCGCATCCGGGAAGGATTCTGGCGAATTACCTGCAAGGCCGGTCGGTGACGGAGGTCGCTCGGCATCTTGGCGTTACTCGTCCGGCATTGTCTCGCGTATTGAACGGAAAAGCAGGAATCTCGGCGGATATGGCTTTGCGCATCTCGGAGGCGTTCAATACCGACGCAGAATTCTGGCTGCGTCTTCAGGCTCAGCGAGATCTGTGGGTTGCGTCGCGGAAACGGCGTGCCAAAGTAAAGCCGCTCGCGCAGGATTTGGCGGCATAGCAGGTTTTCTTGCTTTCTGCCGGATACTCCAGGCTCCGATTTTGGGAGCTGGGATAGCGCGAACGTGATGGATGCGGTGTTAGCGCATCATCCTCCTGCGGCGGCTGAACGCGAAATGCCCCAGCAGGATCAAAATCACCACGGTGCTCACCCCGGCATCGATGCCGGGCATGCCGCGCGGACCCCAAAGCGCGTAGCCGCGCCCGTCGAGCCACGTCATGTACACCACAGGGACGTTGCCGAGCGAGTTGATGATCGCGTACCGCGAACTGCCGCTTTTGCCCGAGCCGCCGAGGAATTCGAGAGAGACCGCCGTGAATAACGCGTAACCCGCGCCGACGGTGAAAAGAAAAAGCCCGGTGCTCGCAAAATAAATTGCGGGTCGTTGCGGTCCAAGGCTGAGCAACGCCAGCGTGGCCGCATTGGCCAGCCCCGCCAGCAAATACGCAATCGGAGCGCGCACGCGAACGGGAATCAGCGACGCCGAGAGTGCGCCGGCCGTGGTCAGCAGCGCGCCGCCGACCCCGTTGATCCACGCCACCTGCGCCCCACTCACTCCGTAGTCGCGGGCCAGCTCCGGCAGCAGGCCGATCATGGCTCCGCTGGCGCACGGCGCAAGGATCAAAAGCGCATAAGGAATGGCCTCCCAGCGCAGAAACGTGGATTTGAATTCGCGGCCGACGCGCACTACCGTCTCCCATGCGCCGTGTTCGCGGACCATCGATTGCGGAGGCGCGGCAAATGCGAACAACGCGGGCGCCACGATCATGGCCGCGACCATCCAGCCCAGCGCGCCCAGACTGAATCGCTCGGCGAACGACAGCAACAGGAACACCGCAACCGCGCCCACGGCCAGCGATCCAGCCTGGTAAAAGCTGCTGGCGCGGCGCTTGTTGGTCTCGCGCGCGAGCGCTCCCATCATGCCGCCGCAGGCAGCCGCCACAACCACGCCGAAGCACGCCCCAAGAAACAGCAAGCGCACCGCCCACGGTGTGGCAAGCGTAGGCTGGTGAAATGCGGCCAGCACCGCCGCGGCTGCGGCAGCGGCTGCAATCATCAGCCAGGTGCGGCGCCGCATCCAGAAGTCCGTGATCGGGCCCCAGAAAAAATAGATGGCATGGGGCAGCGCAATCAACGCTGCAATGCTGGCCGCGCGATCGGGTGTCACTCCCTCGTTGCGCAGCAGAAAGGTCAGCGCTCCGCTCGCAAGGCCCAGAGAAATCACCGCATCGGGCGCGATCAGAAGGCTGAAGAGCCAGGGGCGCTCGCGGGGCGTCGCCGGGGATTGGCTCTCGACCTCCCCTACCGTTGGTGGCATGAGGGTTAGCGTAGCATGCGGCGGAGTTCGCCTCGACTCGCCCCGCCGCACTCCCGGCCCGAAAAGGGAACGGCGATTTGTCGCTGCACTCGCAATCCGGCGTAGTTGAGCGACGATCCCTGATATCCTGCATTTCGGCCCAAGTGGCTCGCCAAAAAGGCCTTAGGGGCGATTGGGAATGAAAGGGAGTCCGTGCCGGCCGGAGCCATGCCGCATGCTCCCACCAATTCGGGATACCGAGACGATTCCGCCATGGACTAAACTCAAGTCGAATCATGCGGGAGGATATGAGCACGCAGGTACCCGACTACTACGAGTTTCTCCAGATCAGCCCCAATGCCGACGCTGAGACGATCCACCGTGTCTATCGATTCCTGGCCGCGCGGATGCACCCGGATAACAACCAAACCGGCCACGAAGAGAATTTTCGGTTGCTCAAGGCTGCCTATGACGTTTTGTCGGATCCGCACCGCCGCACAGAATACGATGCGGCCCGTGCAAAGACCCAGACGACGCCGGAGCCCCTGGCTGCGACCGTCGATTTCATGGACGTGCTGGATGGCGAGTTGAACCGGCGGCTGGCGGTGTTGGCGGTTCTTTACTACAGGCGGCGCACAAACCCAGCTTTTCCTCAAGTTCCCCTCTCCGAGATTGAAGAGCGGATGGGTTTCCCACGCGACTACCTGGACTTTACGCTGTGGTATCTGCAGAAGAAGGGTTACGTATCCAAGACGGATAATGCGCAGTACACGCTTTCAGTGGATGGCGTGGACTTTGTGGAGACGCAACGCGCGAACCTTCCGACCCTGCAGAAACTGCTAACCAGCGGTCCGCGATCCTCGGTCGAGGACATGACGCGGCCACAAGACAGGGAGGCCCCTGTAGCCGCGCCCGAACCCGCCGCTGCCCCAACCACACCAAGGCAGCCCGCGAGAGTTCAACCATTCCGCGCTCCCGGACCGATTGTGCTGCCTTCGTCGATGAGCGACGCCGAGTGGCGGCGCCTGGGCAAACCAGAGCGCCGCGCCAGCGAACCCGATCCGCGCGACAGGAAGGTGGAGCGGCGTGTTCGCTACCCCGATCGGCGAGAGGAATCGCAAGCCTAGAGCAACTCCACAACAGCCAAACCCATCGCCTCCGTGCCCCATCCTTTTCGCGCTTTTGCGAAAAGGGTGGGAAAGCAAAGAAAGCCTGGGTACATCGATCCTGGAACCGGCTCTTGCAGACATCCGGTTCGCCCCTACTCGCGAACGGCGATTCCCAAGGCCTTCATCTTCCGGTAGAGATGGCTGCGTTCCAGGCCCAGCAGTTCCGCCGCGTGGCTGATGTTGTTGCGGGCCTCTTCAATCTTCTTCTGAATGTATTCGCGCTCGTAGGCGTCGCGCGCCTGCTGCAGGCTTGAGAACTCCTCCGTGGAGCGGGCGCCGGTCTTGTGCGTCAACGGCGGCAGATGCTTGCGCTCGATGCGCAACACGCGGGGATTGAGGATGAGCACGCGCTCCATCACGTTCTTCAGCTCGCGCACATTGCCGGGCCAGTGGTACCCGCTCAGCGCCTCCAGCGCTTCTTCGCCGATCTCGACGCGCGGGCGGCCGTATTGGCGGCCGAACTCCGCCAGAAACTCCCGCGCCAGCAGCGGAATGTCCTGTTTGCGCTCGCGCAGGGGCGGAACGAAGAACGGCACCACGTTGAGCCGGTAGAAAAGATCTTCGCGGAAGTTGCCCTTGGCAATCTCCTCTTCAAGGTCTTTGTTCGTTGACGCGATCAGCCGCACGTCCACGCGCAGTGGCTGTGTGCCGCCCACCGGCGTAAACATCTGGTCGTCGAGAGCGCTCAGCACTTTGGCCTGCGTTTTCAGGCTCATGTCGCCCACTTCGTCCAGGAAGAGCGTGCCGCCATCGGCGCGCTCAAGCGTTCCGCGCTGGTCAATACTTGCACCCAGCATCGCGCCGGGCGGCGCCCCCTGCAGCGCGCCGTGACGAACCCCAAAAAGTTCGGCCTCAATGTGTGCCTCGGGAATCGCCGCGCAGTTCAGCTCCACGAAGACCCCGTCGCGGCGCAAACTTTCTGCGTGAATGGAGCGCGCAATCAGTTCTTTCCCGGTGCCCGATTCGCCGTAAATAAGCACGCGTCCGTTGGTCGGCGCCATCAGCCGGATCTGTTGGCGCAGGGCCTTCACCGGCACGCTCTCACCGGTCAGCACGGATGCGGCGCTGAACTGGCGCTTGAATTCCACGTTCTCCGCGCGCAGCCGCCGCGCCTCCACGGCGTTCTTCACCACAATGAGAGTGCGTTCCAGCGAAAGCGGCTTCTCAAGAAAGTCGTACGCGCCCAGTTTGGTGGCCTTGACCGCGGTCTCAATGGTGCCGTGGCCGCTGATCATCACCACTTCCGGCCGCGTCTCCGCGGGCCAGGTGCGGATCTCCGCCAGGATTTCAAGTCCATCGCGGCCGGGCAGCCAGATATCCAGCAGAACCACGTCGTAGGGCACGTCGCGCAGCAGCGTCAACGCTTCTTCGGCATCGCCTGCGCCGGCCACGCCGTAGCCCTCTTCGCGCAGGATTTCCTCGAGCGAACTGCGAATCTCCGCTTCGTCGTCTACCACCAGAATGTGGTTCATGAAACCAGTCTCTTCGCTACTTGCCCGCCGTTAGTCGCGGACGCCGGCTCGACGCTGGACTCCGCCACCCGCAACCGCAGCATGAAGCGCGCGCCCTTGGGAGAATTCGACTCGGCGCTGATGCTGCCGCCGTGCTCCTGCACGATCTTGGCCGCAATCGACAGTCCCAGACCCGTACCGCGATGCTTGGTGGAGTAGTAAGGCAGAAACAGGCGCTCGCGAATCTCTTCCGTCAGACCATGGCCGGTGTCGGAGACGGTAACCTCCACGGCCGAGCCGTCGTCCACCAGCGCGGTGCGTACGCCGAGCACGCGCAGCAAACTGCCTTGCATGGCTTCTGCCCCGTTGTCGATCAGGTTGGCCAGCGCCCGGCGAATGGCCTCGGGGTCGGCCATCACCGCTGGCAGGTCGGGCTCGAGATCGCGCTGCACGGTGATGCCCTCGAGCCTCCCGCCGAACAGCGCCAGCGCCTCTTCCGCGATTTGATTCATGCTGCAGGCGCGCGGATGCGGCGCGGGAAACTGCGCCAGCGACGAGAACTGATCGACCAGCGTGCGCAACGTGCCCACGCAGCCCAGAATCACCTCGCTGCACTTGCGGATGATGCTCGGCGACTCCGGAGTGCCGCGCTCCAGATGCCTGCCGATGCGCTCGGCGCTCAAAGCGATCGGCGTCAGTGGATTCTTGATCTCGTGCGCCACCTGCTGCGCCACTTCCTTCCACGCCAGTTGCCGTTGCGCGCGCAGCAGCTCCGTTGTGTCTTCCATCACCAGCACCGATCCGATGTGTCCAGGCGCGAGTTCCAGCCGCGCGCTGGTGATGGCCAAATGCACAATGCGACCGCGGGCATGAAATTCAACTTCCGTCGACGCTGCGCCCATGCGATGGCCGCGCCGAATCACGCCAGCCAAATCTCCAGCGCATTCCGCGGGCAGCAGGGTTTCGATTTTCTCTCCGGCCACGACAGCATCCTGCTTCAGTCCCACCAGCGCGGCGAAGGCGCGATTGGCTTGCAGCACCACGCTTGCGCCGTCCAGCGTGACCACCCCGGAAGGAATGGTCTCCACGATGGTCTCCAGTTCGCGCCGGCGCTCCTCCACGGCAAGGTTGGCCGCAGTCAGTTGCGCCTGTGCGCTTTCTGCCAGTTGGCGGCTGGTTTCGAGATCGGCGGCCATGTGATTGAAGGACCGCACCAGGTCGGCCATTTCGCCGGTCGCCAGCGCCGGCACGCGCTGATCGTACTTGCCCGCCGCAATCTCGTCCATGGCATCGGCCAGCGCTTCCACGGGTCGCGTGATTTGCTTGGAAAGGAACAGCGCCAGCCACACGCTCGAGAAGAACACGAAGACCGTGATCAGCAGCAGCATCAGGATGAACGTGTTGCGAATGCGGCCGCGTGAGCGGGACAGTTGCCGGGATTCGGCCGCGCCCGACCGGATTTGCGCCGCGGTCTGGCTCAAGCCTTGCGGCAAGGGCAGGGCGACAACCACTGCCTTGCCCGAAGCAGTAGCCGCCATGCCCAGTGCGAATTCCCGGCCCGCGACGCGCAGCAATGTCTCATCCCCTCGCTGCGCCGAAGTCAGCAGGATTTGCGAGAGCGGCCCCTGAAGCAGGATGCCGCCCGGTTCCACGTCGTCCAGCCACGTCTCCAGGCTTGCGGCGCTCGACTCCTGCGGATCCTGAAAACTCGCCAGCATCTTCCGGTCCTTGTCAAAGACCACCGCGAATCCGCCATCCAGCGTGATGCGATGCGAATGAAGCTCCACATCGAGATCGGCAATGGGCTTGTCTGCCGCGCCTGAAGCCGCAATTGATTCCGCTTCAACCCGCGCATTGGCCGTGGCGTATTGCGCCAGCTCCAGAATCACGCGCGTCGAATCTTCGCGCAGTTCCGATGTCGGCTGCGAGAACCATCTGTCGAGCGACCGGTTCAGCAGCAGGAAGCTGAACAGAAACATGCACACCGCGGGAATCAGTGCAATGAGGGCCGCTCCCACTACCATGCGCGTCCGCAGCCGCGCTCCCAGCGCGCTGCCGCTTTGATCGGCGTAGAGCTTCAGAATGTTCCTGAACAGCAGCGTCAACAGCAGCATCAGGAGCAGAAATACCAGCACGATGAGGCCGACAAAGGCCAGCGTCTCACCGGAAGTTTCAGGATTGAGAAACCTGAATTCCGACATGTTGAAAGCCTGCAATGCGCCTAAAAAGGCGAACAACAGCAAAACCCCGCCCAAGAGCAGGAACATCAAACGCCGCCGTGGATCCCCGAGAATCGGCATGCGGCGATTATAGTGCGGTTGGTGACAAGAAAGCAGATATGGTAGCGGATCAGTTTGGAACCGTTTTGAAAGGGCACGACTTTAGTCGTGCCGCAAAAGCCAAAAATGAGCGCGGGCTTTAGCCCCTGAGGGATGGCTTTTCTCAAACCGGCTCACCACCGCTGGTATTAGAGACGGTTCGCAGTTCTTGGCTCGCGATCCGCAATGGCTGCATGAAGCGGCTGCATTGGTTCAGCGCCAAACCACGAACTTCAGCCAGCCTTCCCAGACATCGGACCACGCATGAGAAATCATGTTGGCGCGCAGATTCTTGCGCCATGCGGCGAGAACGCCATAAAGAGCTCCGAGAACGCTGATGACCACGACGTTCCGCCATCCCTGATACCCGTGCGCAATGCCGAAGACCAGCGCCTGCAGCACGATGGCCCATGCGATGTTGCCCGTGAGCGCGTGAAATTGGCGTTGCAGATAGCCGCGGAATGCCATCTCTTCGCAGATGCCCGCCGTGACGCACGTGGCAATCCAGACCAGAACCTCGAGAAGACTCTTCGGCAAAAGACTATCGACCGATTTTGCGCTGCCCGATCCCAGCAGCAAGTGAACGCCATAGGCAGCGCCTTCCCACACCGCCCAGAACGGCACCACCACGGCGAGATCGGAAAGCACATCGCGCCAACTCTTCCAGCGTCCGCCCGCGAGGTCCCAAAGGTTGCCGCCATGCCGGTGCACGCCCGCCCAGCAGAAATACAGGAGCGCCCAGTCCATCCCGAGAGCCGTGAGATAGATCTGGATGGCGTGCCCGTGGCCTGCGAGCTGCCCCGGAGCCTGATTTGATCCCGCGCCGCTCCCGCCGCCCGCGTACTGCGCATAAAATCCCAGAACCAGCAGCGCAACCATGATGGCGAGAAAGCCCGCGAGGTGCATCCGCGAAGCGATAGGTTCGGGCTTAGGAGGCCTGGTGGGAAACGTGCAATTTACCTGCATGGCGTTTTTCCTTTCCGATTGCCCGGCGTCGCCGGCTGCCTGCCATCTTGCGCAGCGTCTTTAGCGTCTCCTCGGCCCAGCGCAAATGTGCTTCCAGCTCCAGTTGCCCGAACCGCGCCGCCATCCGCCAGTACGGAACGTCGGGATACTGCCGCATCTGCGACATCGGTTCGCGCTCTACTTGTCTGAATTTCTCGAGATATGACCTCTCGCGCTGCACCATGCGCTCCACGTAGCCGATCACAACCTCCGGGGCCGCCTGCGCTCCGAAAAACAACTTCAGGAGCAGTTCATTTCGCGGCACCTCGGGCTGCGGCTCCACGGAAAGCCACTTTTCCAGGTGCGCCCTCCCGCGCGGCGTGATGGAGTAGACCTGGCGGTCGGGTTTGCCCTTTTGCTTCTCGGTCTTCGCGGTCACCAGTCCCGCGGCCGCCAGCTTCTTCAGGTTGGGGTAAATCTGCCCGTAACTCTCATTCCAGAAAAAGCCGATCGATGCGCGGATGGACTGTCCCAGGTCGTAGCCCGACATGGGCTCCACAGTCAAAAGTCCCAGGAGCACTTCCTGGCTCGAGCTGGAGCGGCGTGCCATAGTTCTGTTAGATATATGCCTGCTAGATAGTCATGTCAACAGGAATCTTTCCTGCGCCGGCGCAGCTCCCCTCTTCGCAGCCGCGGTTCAGATTTGCGAGCAGTCCTGCGGGCTCAGCATCAGGTTGCTGATGTTCATCACGATCGGATCGAAGGCGAACCGCGGATCGGCTGACAGCTTCTTCCACGCCGGATCGTTGCGGAACACATCCCACTTCGCTTCCAGCTCCGCCATATCGCCAAAGCTCAGCATGTAGGTCAGGCTGGGCATGCGCGAGCCCACCAGCGTGTCGCCGAAGAATACAGGATGGAAGCCCGCGGCCTTGAAAATTTCGAACTCGCCGGAGTGGAACATCTCCACCTTGCGCACGTGCTCGCCGTTCGACGGGCTCTCGTAGGTTCGGAGCTGAAACATTCGCTTGCCCTTGCTCGCCGCAGCAGCCGGCGGCGTCACCTGCGGCCAACCCGCAAATGCGGCCAGTAGCCACGACTCCACACGCTCGAACGCGGGCGCTCCGGCCGTCGCATTCCAGAATGGCGCAGCTGCCGCGAGAAACTCCGCATCGCGCGCCAGCCGCGGGTCCAGTTCGGCCAGCATCTCTACCCCAGCGCCGGGGATCAGCAGGTAGTACGCCGGCGTCTCCGGGCCAATGTCGAGTTTGAAGGCGCCAGCCGGTCCCAGGCTCATGCGCGCCAGCGCAGGAATCAAAGCCCCGGCAAAATAGTTCTCCGTCAACTTGAGCTGCGGCCCGCTCCTTAGCTGATAGCGGCGCAACAGGTAAAATTCGCGGGCCGCGCCCGCCGGTGCCTGGGCGGATGTCCGCCGGGCAGAGGCCATGGCGGAAGCGGCGAGGGTAGCGGCGAGAAACTGGCGGCGTTGCATCGATCCCTCCCAAAGGAAAGATCATTGTAAGCCGCCGCACGCCGCCCCTCCGCCCTTAACGCGCCCATCCCCGGCGATTCCCCGCTTGCGAACCACCGCGCTCTGCAGAAGCCGCATCCCACGAACCAGCGAACGGCGCATTTGCCCTGAACCCACGGCTTTTGCGACAAAACTCGCTCGATCGCCGCAACTATCTGCCGTGCAATGGGTTGAATCTGCTGGTAGCCCTGCGAGGCGACCCGAATTTTTCGGCACTCCCGCCGAAACCTGCGCCGCCGTTCCCTCGGGATCGGCGGCTTTTTTTGCGCCCATTCACCGCAACCTGAAGGGGTGCGGCCAACGCCGCGCCCCAAACTCCCATCCCTCACGAAAATGGGTGCCCCACATCTCGATTTTGAGCAACAAACCGGCTTTGGCCGGTAGTTAAGGATTTCGGAGGGAGCAGGGGCCTTCAGGCCCCTGAAAACAGGTCAAAAGGAAACGGCCTTTAGGCCCGGGCCTCTATCGTCCGGCCAAATACAACTGTAGTATTAGGAGATGTGGAAAATCGCGCCGTACCTTCCAGGGACCGCCCTTTACTTCAGCTCGTGCAGTCGAAAATCCTTGAACGTAATCAGGTAGCCCTCGGACTCGAGCCCGATATAGCCCTTCGCCTGTCCCACCTTCGCCGTATTCACCACCTTGCCATTCACGGCCAGCGTGCAGGTGTCGCCCACGCACCGGATGTCGAACGTGTTCCACTCCCCTGCCGGCTTTACGCGATCCTCCGTCATGTCTTTTTGCAAATTGAAGCGCGTGGGCTTGCCGTCAATCGGCGTCAGTCCAAAAATGTAGCCGCCGGCTTGCGTAGTCTGCGCCTGGTGCCAGATCGATCCGTCCAGATTGTTCCTGAAGAACACGCCCGAGTTGTATTTCGGATTCGGCGTCGTCACCGGCGTAAAGCGCCACTTCACATGAAAGGTAAAATTCTCGAGCTCGCGATTGAAGCGCAGCCACTCGTGGCCACCGTTGCCATCGCACACAATCTGCTTGTTCGCGTAGTCGATGTGCCACTGCGGAGTCTGGCTCACGGGATGGTCAGGCGGAATGGTCACGCGCGTCCAGGCTTCCTGTTGGCCGATCGTACCGTTGGCCGGGAAGAGGTTCACGGATTGCGCCGCGGAAGGCAGCGCCAGCAGAACAGCAAGGCAGAACAACGCAGCAACGCGCGCCGCAATTTGGCAGAAACGAAGATTCATGGGGCTTTCCTTTGCGATCGGAGCGGATTTTTCCTTGAAGGCAATCGGGAGGAATTGTAGCACCGCGCGCGTTTGGTTGAGTGGGCGCCGTACGCAGGCCGATCAATTCGGCGATGGCTGCTCGATATGGTCGATGACGAGAGTCTGGACAGGGGCGCGCGTGGGTACGAGTTTGAGGCCGAGCTGGTTCTTGAGCGCGTCAAAAAACTCGGGACCCCCAAGCTGATCTGCGCTGTCCCACCGGAACGTGCTGTTTGAATCGGGCGCCCAGGTGAGGCTGAGGTCGAATGTGCCTTTCAGCCCGGTCTGGTCGACGATGGCCCTTCCGAGCCTGTACACCGTGGGAAGATACTGCGCAAAATGCTCCATGGGAACGTTGCGCGCACCCAACAGAGCAGTCTGCTCAGAGTCGAAATCCAGGGCGACATCTCCGCATTTCGGCAGGAATCCGCCGGGAGGGACGGCCGCGGCGTTGGGGTCGGCGGGCCGAGTCCATTTTGCGTCGCACGCAAGACCTTGATCGTGCGGGCGAAGCCGCGGGCCCAGGACGTTCGGCTTGACCAGAACCATAGCGAGCACTGGCATGTCGCGCGTCTCAAAATGCAAGGCCAGCTTGAAGCGGTCTGCGATGAGCGACTGCACCATGAGGCGCATCTGGTCCTTTGTGGGATTTGCCACCGGTGCCTGCGCCTCAATCACGAACTCCTGTGTGCGGACCCAGTCGGGCAGATGGGCCAGCAGCGCGGTGTGCTGCTCGGGCGTGAGAATCAGTTTGTACGCGAATCCGATGTAGGCGAGGATCGGGAAGTCGGCTTTGAAGTGGCCGCCGGGCGGGATCACCGAATCTTCCACGTTGAGGGGAAATGTCGGCGGAATGAACTTGCCGGGATCGCCAAGATGGATCGATGCAACTTCGAACTCCATGTGTCCGCCGGCGGCGGTTTGCCACGCGAGCGGCTCAGGTGGACTCGGTTGCGCCGGCGAAGGAGCAGTTTGCGCGCTTGCCGGCGGCGCCGCTGGGAGAGCGGTGATGAGAGCGAGAAATACAAAGAGAACGCTGCGTGCGAAAGCGCTCCGGGGAGGAATCAGCGTGTGTAGGATCAACGAACCCAAGGCGCGTCCTCCTCACCATGTTGCAATGCATCACTCATACCCATGACGGCAACGCCGCGCCATTCGCTCGGGATTTCTCCGTGGGAACGATTTGCTGCAGGTGATGGTCGCGGGATTTAGCGTGGCCCTTTTCGAGGTCCAAACCACTCCGGCCGCATCGCGACAAGGCTCTTCGGCGCTTTCCGGCAGGCGCAGTGTATCTGATGCTCACGGTGCCATTGGAGTCTCTGTTCCAGAGTCGCCTTTGCCGGCATCTTGTATTGGTCGTGCCAGGGTTTGTTCATCGTACTCGTCTCGCGCGCGAAACCTACCGCGCGATCAGCAGCATCACCCAGCTCAACACAATGGCCGAGCCCACGAACAGGATGAAGCAGTAGGCGCCGTAGCGGAACATGCGCTGCGGCGTGTCGCGCATGGTAATGCCGAAGACCGTCGACGCGCACAGCGCGAACAGCAGCACCGCGGCGAAATGGGAGGGATGGAACATTACGGCTTCCTTCCCGTGCGCAGGTTGTGCGCGTCCACGGCGGCAATGATGTTCAATAGGCCCGCAACGACGATGAACTTGGTGCCGTAGTCGGCCACCGTGGTCTGGATGGGTTGCGTGCCCCAGCCCGCCACCCGGCTCACCACGTAGAGCAGGCCGCTGCCCAGGTCGCCGGCCACGCCCAGCATGCTCAGAATGTCCTGCACGCTGCTGTAGAGCTGGCCCTGCATGGCCAGTCCGAGCGCGAACATGGCGATAATCGAGACCGCCAGCAGCGCCCCGCGAACCCATTTGCCCTGAAGGAAATGACCCGCGCCCGGAACCAGCCATCCGGCGATGAGCGGCAGATATACGAATCCCTGATCTGATTTTTTGCCCGCAACAGGCTTATTCGGCGAGGTCGACATTCCTTATTGACTATATCGCAGCAGGGTAGGGACATAGGGCTCAGGGAGTGGGTCAGTTTGAAACCGTTTTGAAAGGGCACGAGTTCACTCGTGCCGTAATGACCGCAAAAAACCGTGGGCTTTAGCCCCTGTTGCACCAAATCTGGTGCAACAGGGGCCCGGAAGGAATAACAGTTTTTGCCACGGTTTTGAACGCGCCAGGAATCCGCTAAATTCTCACCAGTTCCCGCTGAATTCGCCCTGTCACCCACGCTTTTCCCGGCGCTGTCAGCATGTTCACTTCGCTGCGCACGCCGAACTCGGGCAGGTAAATTCCCGGCTCGACCGAAAAGCAGGTATGCGGCAGAATGCGGCGCACATCGTGGGTTTCAAGGTTGTCGAGATGCGCTCCGGAACCGTGCAGTTCGATCGCGATGTTGTGTCCGGTGCGATGCGTAAAATACTCGCCGAAGCCCGCCGCGCCGATCACGCCGCGCGCCGCATCGTCGGCCTCGAAGCCGCGAATCTCGCGCCCCGCGGCGAATGCAGCTTCGACAGTAAGAATCGCCGCGTCGCGCGCGTTGCGCACGGTCTCAAACACCAGTTGTTCTTTCGCGCTCGGCTCGCGACCGATCACGCCGGCCCACGTGATGTCGTAAAAGATGCTGCCCGGTTTTGCAACTTGCGGGCCTTGCCGTCCCCAGATGTCGATGAGTAGGAAGTCGCCCTCGCAGATCGGCGCCGAATGTTCTTGTGTCGGTGCGTAGTGCGAGTCGGAGGTGTTCGAGTTCACGCTCACGTCGGGCCCGTTCTCCCACACCAGACCTTCGCGCCGCATGGCCTCGCTGAGCCAGAGGACTATGTCGTATTCCGTCACTGCGCCCGCGCTGCCGGCGCTACCCGAAGGAGGACGCAGCCGGCGACCGATCTCGCGCCAGGCTTCTTCAACAATCGGATCGATGACGCGCTGCGCGGCCTGGTGGCTGGCCATCTGGTCCTCGCTCAGCACGGCTTCAAACTGGCTGACGAGATCGGCTGAAGTCACAATCTCCTTGCCCAGCGAGCGCAGGAACTCCACGGTTCCCGCATCGACCATCGACACGTACATGATGTCGTTCGAGGGCGAGTACTGCATGGCAATCTTTTTCTGGTTTTGCAGGAGATTCTCCAGCCCCGCGTGCAATTCCTGCCAGCTGGAGTACTGCGCCTTCGCGCCGGGCAGCGCATCCAGGCGGCCCTGCTCGATGCGGTGCACCAGCTTGCGCGGCTCGCCAGACGCGGGAATGAAGTAGTACCAGCGGCGCGTGACGTGGGCCTGAGGGTCGAGGCCAAGGATGCGCGCGGCGATAGGATCGCGATGGTGATGGTCGTAGAAGAGCCAGCCGTCAAGGGAGGCGTCGCGCAGAGCGGCCTGGATGGCGTCGAGGTTCATACGAAATAGGATAAGGCAGCGGAGTTAGCGGGGTTAGCGGCGTTGGCGGAGTTAGAGGAGTTAGGCGGTGGCGCGGCGGGCGTCCTGCTGCTTGCCTTGAATCCGTCCCTGAATGCGAATCGACACGTGGACCAGGCTCAATGCCGCCGGCGTGACGCCGGGAATGCGGCTGGCCTGCCCGAGCGTTTGCGGGCGCACGCGCTCAAGGGTTTCGCGCATCTCGCGCGAGAGGCCGCTGATGACGCCATACTCCAGCCAATCCGGGATGGCGACGGATTCCGCAGCTTTGAGGCGCGCGATGGACTTCTTCTGCTGCTCGAGGTAGCCGGCAAACTTGATCTCGGTTTCGACCGCGCGGGCCTCGTTGCGGCGGGTGCTGCGGGCGATGGCAGACCCTGGCGGTGTGGACGCCGCCAGTACAGCCGGACTGGAGGCCGGCGCTACAAATTCCGACCACGTCTTGAGCAGCGGCTCGCGGGCGAGGTCATCGCCGAGTGCGGCAAGGAGCGCTTCAATTGAGACTTCAGGGCGCTTGAGAAGCTGCGCCCAGGTTTGGCCGGCAGTGGCGGGGAGATCGCCAAAGCCTGCGGCCTGCAGCCTTTCGGAATTGACCTTGCCAGTTGTCAGGAAGCGATCGAGTGCGGCCATGCGCGCCTGCTTCTCCTCATACTCGGCCCAGGCCGCGTCGTTGATGAGGCCGAGGCGGCGGCCGTGCGGCGTGAGCCGGCGATCGGCGTTGTCGATGCGCAGATGCAGGCGGAATTCGGCGCGCGAGGTGAACATGCGGTAGGGCTCGTTGGTCCCTTTTGAGATCAGATCGTCAATGAGGATGCCCGTGTAGCCCTCGGTCCGGTCCATGGTGAACGCCGCCTCACCCTTGAGCCACAGCGCGGCGTTGATGCCGGCCATAATGCCCTGGCACGCAGCCTCTTCGTAGCCGCTCGTTCCATTGATTTGCCCGGCAAGATAAAGGCCCGTGAAGGCCTTCACGCGCAGGGAGCGGTCGAGCTCCGTGGGATCCACGGAGTCGTACTCGATGGCGTATCCGGGGCGCAGCATCTCGGCCTGATCGAGGCCAGGGATGGAGTGGACGATCTGCCACTGCACTTCCATGGGCAGCGAGGTCGACATGCCGTTGACGTAGACCTCGTGGGTGTTCAGGCCCTCGGGCTCGAGGAAGAACTGGTGCTGCGTCTTGTCGGGGAACTTGACGACTTTGTCTTCAATGGATGGGCAGTAGCGCGGCCCGATGCCTTCGATCCGCCCCGAATACATCGCCGAGCGATGCACGTTCTCGCGAATGAGACGCAGCGTCTCCGGCGTGGTGAAGGCGATGTGGCAGCTGATCTGCCGTTGCACAATTCGCTTCGTCCGGAAGCTGAACGGCGTGGGATCGGCGTCGCCGGGCTGCTCTTCGAACGCCTTCCAATCGATCGTCCGGCCGTCGAGCCGCGGCGGCGTCCCAGTCTTGAGCCGGCAAGTCCGAAGGCCGAGCGCGCGCAGTGCTTCGCCAAGAAGAACTGACGCAGGCTCGCCCGAACGGCCCGCAGGATAGCGCTCTTCGCCGCAGTGGATGAGGCCGTTTAGAAAGGTTCCCGTGGTGATGATGGTGGCGCCGGCAAGCAAATTTCTCCCATCGCGCAGCTTCAGTCCGACAACGCGTCCGCTTCGCCGCGCGGGCTGAGGCAATTCGCCCAGCTCCTCAGTCTCGAGTCCCTTAGTCCCTGGTCCCTCAGTCCCCAGTCCCTCGTCTTCTTGTTCCCTTGGTCCCTTGGTCCCTTGGTCCGTGCCTTCGATCACCAGATCGACCGCTTCCGCCTGGCGGATGTGAAGGCCGGGCTGGGATTCGAGGACCTCGCGCATCTTCACGCGGTAAAGCTGCTTGTCGCACTGGGCGCGCGGACTCCAAACGGCGGGACCGCGTGAAGAGTTGAGTAGCCGGAACTGGATGCCGACGGCGTCGGCCACTTCGCCCATGATGCCGCCGAGGGCGTCGACTTCGCGGACGAGATGGCCTTTGGCCACGCCGCCGACAGCCGGGTTGCAGCTCATCTGGGCGATGAGGTCGAGATTCATGGTGATGAGGGCGGTCTTGAGGCCCATGCGCGCCGCGGCCATGGCGGCCTCGCAGCCGGCGTGTCCCGCTCCCACCACCACGACGTCGTATTGTTCAGTAAATGCCATCTGGTTCTATTCTACGGATTCGTCCGGTTGGGAGCTTGTTCACCGGACGCTTTTGCGCCCTTCTCGACGCCACGCGAGGCCTGGATACAAAATGCTATTGACACTTGCAGAGGTCTCCGATGGAATATACCTGTTTCCAAGCGGCCAATTTCTGGCCGGAAGCGTCTGTTAACTATCGCGGAAAAACGAGCCCGGAACCGAAACCCAGAACGGAAAGAGGATGAACATGCGAAAGCTGTACACACGGATGGCAGTAGTCGTGGCGGTGTTGGCGGGCGTGGTGTCGGCTGGCGCGCAGCAAATGCAGCCGTACACGTCGACCGATGGGCGTTTCACTGTGAATTTCCCGCAAGCCGAGGTCAAACAGGAATCTCAGGCGATCAATTTAGGTGGCTGTACCCCAACGCCGCAGAAACAGTGCGACACCACGACGCTGCACCAGTTCTATGTGGAGCTGGCCGACAACAATGTCAGCTACATGGTGATGTACAACGACTATTCTGGCGACTACGCCAACGGCGATCCGCAAACGGTGCTGCAGACCACTCGGGACGGCGCGGTGGGCGGCAAGACGCTGTTGTCGGACATCGTAATCAGCCTGAATGGCGTTCCGGGGCGGGAGTTTACTGCCAAAGACGATTCCTGGAACTACACGGTACGGCAGTTCCTGCAAGGGAAGCGCCTTTTCCAGTTGATTGTGGTGTCAAGTAACGACCATCCCGCCACGCAGATCTCGCAGTTCCTGGACTCGTTCAAGATCTTCTGAGCGGGCTCAATAGATCAATAGATCAGCTGATAGGCGCTGCCTTCAGGCGTAGCCTGCGAATCTTTAGTCGATTGAAATCGAACGCGCAGAGGAACGCCCGGCGTGAGGTCGTTGACATCGGTTTCGGCAACGGCCCAGGGGAGCTCTGCGCTCAGGGTACCGTTGCCATCGCTTTCAACACCTCCGGAACGGAGTGCGCGGCCGGGGCGGACGCGTGGGCGCAGATTTCGATGGGAGCCGCGAGTTCGGGCGCGTTGCGCTGCGCGCGGGAACCATGCGCAGCGACGGCGCATGCGGCCAGCAAGGATACGCACAAACCCTGGCGGCGCAAGATCACTCGAACTCCTCGGGAGCGATGAGAGAGCTTACGACAGTTCGCAATTCACGCACAGCCGGTTCCCGGCGGGGCTCCGCAAATCGCCCGTGAGCGCCACTCGGGTTATTGTATGGAAACCGCGATGGCTCCGCAGTGATAAACCTTGCACGGGTGAAGGGGTCTGCCGGCGCTCGCCGAGCGCGGCAAACCTATAATGGGGGCACCAATCAAGATCCTTTGTAGCGACGGAATGGATCGATGGCCATGGATTTCTGCGTGTGCGGAGAAACAGCCGAGGATGCGAGCGGACGGTGCAGCCGGTGCGCGGCGCTTCAGGTTCTCGGCCTCGAGGCGAAGGCAACCGGCGGAGAGATTCGCGCTGCGCACCGTCTACTGGTTCAGGTGTGGCACCCTGACCGCTTTCAGGCCAACGCAAAGCTGAAAGCCGCCGCGGAGGAGAAACTAAAGGCTATCAATCGCGCCCATGACTTTCTGACCTCGAGGCTGGGACCGAAGATGGGGCGGGGACGAGCTTCCCAGAGTGCGGCGCGGGCGGCGAAGGGCAGACCGCAAGAGCCGCGGGGGCAGACAGAGCGTAAGCACGAGGGATTCCCGCGAGGAGCGCGGACGGGGCGGAGAGGACTTAAGCTGCTCGTCACTTCCACGCCGCTTTTGCTCACCTGCGCAACCCTGGCCGGTCTGGCGATTCTGAGCGCATTGTTTCTCAAACCCATCGATTCATTCCTGGCGTCGAACCCGGAGACGGCCCGATTTTATGGCGAGTTGAGAGCCGAAACTCGAGCAAACATTGAGGGGATTGGACAGAGGGTCCGGAACGGATTCGCAGAAAGTTTTGACCGCCTGATGCCGGCGCGATCCGCTCCCGGGCCAGTGGTCGACAAGCCGGAGACTGCGCCTGCGGAAGCGCCCAGGAGCCGGGACAGCGGAACCGTAAAAGCAGCGCCAACCAGGACCATCAGGCTCCTGCCGTACATCACCGCAGGACTGACCAAGGAAGAGGTCGAAGTCGTTCAGGGCCCTCCGACAGCCGAGACGGAAGAGAAGCTGGTTTATCGGGGATCGGAGCTGTATTTCACCGGAGGTAAGCTCTCCGGGTGGAAGATCGAAGCTTCGGCTCCGTTGCGCGTAAAACTTTGGCCGGATGCGGCAGTGGATCCAGACCTCGATGCCTTCACAGTAGGATCGACGAAGAACGACGTGCTGGCTGTGGAAGGGACTCCGAGCTATTACTCCGAAAACAAATGGGGGTATGACGGAGCGGAGGTGTACTTCCAGGACAATCGCGTGGTGAGCTGGAAGAACGATCCTGCGTCAGTGCCGCTGCGCGCAAGAACACGTTAAACCGCTCCGAGCCCAGATTGAGACTATCCCCGAAGCTGTGAATATGCGTCTAAGCTTGCAGAACCGGCGAGGGAATGCGCCGGGCGCGGAAATGCGCGAGAATCGGATGTGGAGGTCAATGAAGGTGAAACTGCATCCATGGATTGCGGCGGTTGCTGTCACCGTGTGTGCTTTTGCCGGGGTCACGCAGTGGGGGGGCAGCACATCTTCGTCGCTGGGGTTGGTGGCGGCTGCGGCGCAGGATAAGGACAGCTTTACAGCCATGCCGCTCGACGCCGGTTTCGGGCGCATGGACATCTCTGACCCTGCGATTCCCCCGGAGCAGATCCTCCAGCGCATGGCGGCCAAAGAGAGCGAATTCCAGGATGCGCTCGATCACTACACCTACCGCCGCACCGCGCGCGTGCAGGTGCTGGACGACGACAACAAAACGCTGGGCGAGTATTACGAGGTGGACGATGTGATTTTCGACTCAGACGGGAAGCGCACAGAGAGAGCAGTGTATGCGCCGGCGAGCACCTTGGATCAGGCCGGGATCTTGATGACGCCTTCCGACCTCCACGACATCCAGCACGGCTATCCGTTCGTGCTGACCAAGGAAGATATTCCCGCATACGACGTTAAATTTGTGGGCCGGCAGAAGGTGGACGAGGTGGATTGCTACGTCTTCGACGTAAGCCCCAAGACGATCCAGAAAAACAAGCGCTACCTCGATGGGCGTATCTGGGTGGATACAACCGACCTGCAGATCGTGGTGACCAACGGCCGCATGGTGCCCGACGACACGCGCAAGAATCACGAGGACCTGCACCCGCCGTTCATGACCTGGCGGGCACAGATCGACGGGCACTACTGGTTTCCCGTGTACACCAAGGGTGAGGGCTATCTGCACTTCAGCGGCGGCTACGGCTACATGGCGCAGGATGTGCATATCCGCGACACCATCAAATACTCCGACTACAAGCGCTTCGGCTCAACCTCCAAGGTGTTTTACGGCGATCAGGAGGTCACGAACCCCGGCCAGCCGCAGAATCAGCAACCGCAAACGCCGCCGAAAAAATGATTCGGGACTACGGGACTAGAACTGGTTGCATCAATGCGGTTTTGAAAGGGCACACCTTCAAAGCCTGCCCTGAGCGGAGTCGAAGGGTGCCCTGAAGGCGCATAAACGCCGGGGCTTTTTAGGCCCTGCAGGAGCATTGAGACCCTATCCCAGCAGTTCGCCCACAATCCCCGGCGCCGCCTTCAGCGCCGCATCAATTTGCGCTTGATCCTTGCCGCCGGCCTCGGCAATCTCCGGCTTGCCGCCGCCCGATCCGCCCACCAGCTTCGCCACCGCGCCCACCAATTTCCCGGCTTGAATGCGCTTCGTCAGCCCCGCCGTCACGCCCGCGATTATCGCCACCTTACCCTCCGGCTGCGCCGAACCCAGCACCACCACGCCCTCGCCCAGCTTCCCTTTCAGGTTGTCGACCAGCGTCCGCAGTTGTCCGCGCTCCAAACCATCGGCACGATGCGTCAACACCTTCACGCCATTCACTTCCACGGCCCGCGCCACGGCCTCATCCAACCCTCCGGCCGCCGACTTCATCCGCATCTCTTCGATCTCGCGCCGCAGCTTCTTCAGCTCTTCGTCTTGTGAAGCAAACTTCGCTTTCAGCCCTTCCGTCAAATTCTCGACAGATGGCACATACTGCCCCGCCACCTGTGCCAGCTCAAAGTCGCGCCGGAACGTATCCAGCGACCCCATCCCGCTGATGGCCTCAATCCTGCGCACGCCCGAAGAAACCGACTCCTCCCCCGTCAGCTTGAACAATCCGATCTCGCCCGTCGCCGCCGTATGCGTACCGCCGCACAGCTCCGTCGAAAATCCATCCGCCAGCCGCACCACCCGCACCTTGTCGCCATACTTTTCGCCGAACAGCGCCATGGCGTGGTACTCGCTCACCGCCGCGTCGATCGGCACGTCTTCCAGAGTTTCGACTTTGGCGTTCTTCAGCACCTCGCGGTTCACAATGTCCTCAATCTCCTGCAACTCCTCGTCAGCCACCTGCGCAAAGTGCGAGAAATCGAAGCGCAGCCGGTCCGGGTGCACCGCCGAACCCGCCTGCTTCACATGCGTTCCCAACACCTGCCGCAACGCCGCGTGCAGCAAATGCGTCCCCGTATGATTGCGCCGGATCGCGTCGCGCCTTTCTCCATCCACTCGTGTAGTCACCAGGTCGCCTACAGCCAGGTCCTGTTTCAGAATCGCCTTGTGCGCCCGCACGCCCTGCACCGGCAGCACGCAACCCACAATCTCCGCAACCGTAGAATTCCCATCCACCGTCAGGAAAGATCCAAGATCACCCACCTGTCCGCCCGAGTCCCCATAAAAACTCGTGTGGTCGAGAACGGCCTCAACTTCGTCTCCCGCCGAGGCCGCCGGAACTCCCACGCCGCCTTTCACAATCGCCAGCACTTCGCAATTCGTCGACGTCAGTTGCCGGTATCCCTCAAACACCGTCTTCGGCAAATCGCGAAACACCGGGCTCGCCGTCTTCTGCGATCCGCCCTTCCACGAGGCCCGCGCCCGCGCCTGCTCCTCCGCCCGAGCCTTCTCAAATCCCTCATCGTCGAACTTCACACCAGCATCGCGCGCCGCATCCACCATAAAATCCAGTGGCAAGCCAAACGTCTCGTACAAATGGAAAGCTCTGTCGCCGGTGAAGTTTCCTTTGAGCTCTTCATCCAGCCGCGTCAATCCAATCTTCAGCACCCGATCGAACTGTTTCTCCTCCGCCTCCACCACCCTCGCCACGCGCGCCGCCGAATCCTTGAGCTCCGGATAAGCCCCCTGCATCAGATCCCGCACCGCAAACACCATCTCAAACAGAAACGGCTTTTCCTGTCCCAACAGCCGTCCATGCCGAATCGCGCGCCGCATGATCTTGCGCAGCACATACCCGCGCCCCTCGTTCGACGGCACCACACCATCATTAATAAGAAACGTCGCCGCCCGCGCATGATCCGCAATAATCCGCAAGCTCGCGTTCCCCACCAACTCCGCCAACTCGTCAGCCGCCGCGTCTTTTGTAGCGCCGGCCTCCCGGCCGGCTGTAGCGCGGGTCTCCCGACCCGCGCTCTCCCTGACTTGCCAACCCGCCGCCTCGCCGACTCGCTGCCCAGTCAACTCCGCCGCCTTCGCAATCAACGGCGTAAACAAATCCGTCTCAAAGTTAGACACCTTCCCCTGCAGCACCGCCGCCACCCGCTCCAGCCCCATTCCGGTATCGATCGAGGGCTTCGGCAAGGGCGTCAATTCATACGTCGTCTTGGCCGCCGCATCCGTCACGGCCGAGCGATCGAACTGCATGAAAACCAGATTCCAGATCTCAACGTACCGCGCATCGTCGTGCCCGAACGGCTTGTCCACTCCGGGAGTCTCGGCAGCCTCGATCCCCATGTCGTAAAAAATCTCGCTGCACGGCCCGCACGGCCCCGTCTCGCCCATCTGCCAAAAATTGTCTTTCAACCCGTACTGAAAAATGCGATCTTTCGCGACGCCCGTCTCGATCCAGAACCGTTCGGCCTCGTCGTCGCGCGGGACGTTCCACCCCGGGGCGTCCGCGCCCTCGAAAATCGTCACGTACAGCCGGTCTTTCGGGAGTCCAAACCACTTCTCGTCCGTCACCAGTTCCCACGCAAACCGGATCGCATCGCGCTTGAAGTAGTCCCCAAACGAAAAATTCCCCAGCATCTCGAAGAACGTATGATGCCGCCGCGTAAAGCCCACGTTCTCCAAATCGTTATGCTTGCCGCCCGCGCGCACGCATTTTTGCGAAGTTGTCGCCCGCGTGTACTCGCGCCGTTCCGCGCCCAGAAAAAGGTCTTTGAACTGGTTCATCCCCGCGTTGGTAAACAGCAGGGTCGGATCGTTGGCAGGCACCAGCGAGGAAGAGTGCACCCTGCGGTGCTCCTTCGACTCAAAGAAGCGCAGAAACAGCTCCCGTATCTCATTTCCCGAGCGAAATTGCATGATTCTTTTAGTGTAACGGCCAGGAGTGTAGCGCCGGCCTCCCGGCCGGCTGTGCGGCCGGCGTCCCCGCCGGCCGAATGTGCAACGGCCCACGTCTGACGGCAAGCTAGGAGCTAGCAGCTAGAAGCTGTTCGCCGCCTCACTCTTCCCCTCGCTCCGTCTCCAGATTTTCGAGTCCGACCAGATCTTCCACCGGCACATCCCACCGCCGCAGAATCTTGTAAATCGTCCCCGTCGCGAATCCCGCCGCCACCAGCCGCCGCACCACCCGCGCCGTCTCCCGCTCATTCGTCGGCTTCTTGATCCGCTTCCGCTCCAGGTGTTCGCGCGCCAGCGTCTCCTCGTTGGTCTCGCCGTAGCGCGCGCCCACGGCCTCTTCAATCACCTCAGCGCGAACGCCCTTCTGCTGCAGATCGTTGCGCACCCGCCGCGCGCCCAGTTTCTCGTTCTCCTGCCGCAACCGCGCATAAGTCTCAGCAAACGACCGATCGTTCAAATACCCGTGCTCCTTCAGCCGCCCCACAACCGCGCGCACCGCCGCCTCGCCCCGCTCTCCCGGCTCCGCCCGCGTCCCCATCAGCCGCCGCAACTCCGCCTCGGTACGCATCCGCCGCCCCAGCGCCTTAACGGCATACTCGTACAACCCCGCTTCGTTCAGCGGCGCCTTCCTCTTCGCTTGTCGGCCAAAAGGCATGACGATCAATCCAGAGGAATCAGCAGGTTGAAAGCGCGGTTGCGCCGCCAGCGATAATGCTTGAAATCGCTGTCCAGCGTTAGAATATCGCCGGTGCCAAGCTCATTCGCCATGGCAATCAGGCAAGCGTCAGCAAAGCTGGCGGGCGTGTCGGCGTACTTCCTCATCAGTTCGAGAACCACAGTGCCCGAATCTGCAAGGCGTAATGGAATCTGGAAAACTCTGCGCGCAACATTGGCTAGTATGCGCTCGACCGCCATGGGCTGGCCTTGCGCCAGGAAACAGGCCTCGCAAATCACGGCCTCGCAGGTGACGAGCGGACGGCGTATCCGATTCAACACCGCCACGCAGCAGTCGTGGTCATGGTCGCGACGGTTCAGCGCCGCATAGATCACATTGGTATCAAGCAGAACGGGATCGATCACCGTTCTCTCTTACCTTTCCGCCGTTTGCCCCCGGGTAAAGAGCTTTGCCCAAAGCCTTTCATCATGCGGCGCATGTCCCGGGCCACGTTTGTAGGGCCGAAGTCAAACTCGCCAAGACCAGCGATCCTGGCCGATGCCTCGGGAAAATCCTCTTTGATTGCGAGGCGGATTCCGCGGCGAAGCACTTGAGACGCCGTCAGCCCACGCCGCTCTTGAAGCGCGCGCACTTCGGCCGTCGTCTCGTCATCTAATCGAACTTGAAAAATGGCGCCCATACCTCAAGTGTACTACAAATCCGCCCAATTGTATTACACCGTGCGAGATTTGCAATACACCCACCTTATCCCCTCCAGGGCACAAGCGCAACGAGACAACCGCCGAGGAACCCGGCCAGAAACATCCCATAAAGTAACGCGCGCAGATAGAGGTATTCCGCTTGCGGTCGCGACCGGACAAGGAGCCAAATCACGAGAAGGACCACCAAATCGTAAGGAACAAAGAAAAATGGTGAACGAAGAATCCGCTCCATTTGAATCTGGATCGGCAGAAGCGGAGGATGCGGCAACAGAGTTCTTTGCATCCCCGCAAACAGAAGAATCACAAGCACGAACGCTGTGATCCAACCCAGAGTAAGATACGGCCTGATTTTTGCGGGATAAAACGGACCGGCCACCCTGTCTAGCATTCTCCACCCTTTGTCCGCATTCCAATTCATCTCGCAACCTGCTCCCTATTGCCTACTTCCTGTTCCTTGCCTTTCGTCCATTGGTCTACCCAGTCGTTCACCGTCTTCCACCAGAGCTGCGAGTTCTGCGGCTTCAGCACCCAGTGCCCCTCATCGGGGAAGTACAGCATCTTCGACGGCACGCCCAGCATCTGCAGCGTGTCAAACAGCTGGAACCCCTCGCTCACGTCCAGCCTGTAGTCCAACTGCCCATGCACCACCAGCGTCGGCGTCTTGAAGTTTTTCGCGTAAAGCGACGGCGACCACTTCCTGTATGGATTCTCCGCGTCCGGCTTGCCGTAGTAGTCCCACGGATGCCCCTTAAACTCCCAGATGTTGAACCAGTCTTCTTCCGTAGTCCCAAACGCCGACTCGGCATCGAACATGCCGTCGTGGCTCACAATGCACTTGAAGCGGTTGGTATGTCCCAGCACCCAATTCGCCATGTATCCGCCGTAGCTCGCGCCCAGCGCGCACTCGCGGTCCTTATCAATAAATGGGTAATGCTGCTCCGCGTAATCCAGTCCCTCCATCAGGTCGGTAAACGGCTTCCCGCCCCAGTCCCCGTTCACCCCGTCCACAATCGCCTGCCCATACCCCGTCGACCCGCGCATGTTGATCATGATCACGACGTAGCCATTCGCGGCAAACAGCTCCGCATTCCAGCGGTAGCTCCAATCGTCGCCCCAGTTCCCCTCCGGGCCGCCATGAATCAAAAACTTCACCGGATATTTCTTCGCCGCATCGAATCCCGGCGGCCGAATGAGGAAGCCTTCGAGCTTCGTCTTGTCCGCAGCCGTGAACCAGAACGATTCCATCATCGGCAGATCGAGTTGCGCCAGCGGCATGTCGTTGAGGTGCGTGACCTGAGAGTCTTCGAGAACAAGTGCGCCATTCTCAACGGCGTGTTGCAGCTTGACGACTTCGCTCGGTTTCCGAACCGTCATTTCCGCCGCGATCAAGGAACCATCGGCCAACGGATGAATGTCTGACCATTCGGCACCACCCATCTTCTGAAGAATCCAGGGGGACCCATCCAGGATAAGTGGCATGTCGACAATCTGCGTTTGGCCCTGAACACCGTATGCAATGAAGATGCCACCCGAATTCGGCTCCCAGGCAAACTCCTCCACCCAGTCATCACCCCACCAGAATTCTTTAGGTGCTTTGATCGCATTGGAAATGCCCGGCAACAAATCCCTGAACGTTAATGCCGAACGGTCGTAGAGCATCAGTCGAAACCTATCGCTCTCATACCCCGCCCGCGCTTGGCTCCGCCACGCCAGCCACTTCCCATCCGGCGAATACGCCGGATCGAAATTCCCGCCCGCCGACGTGCTCACCTTCACCGGCTTCGCCGCCGGATTCGTCAGATCGAGCGTAAAAACACTCACGCTCGTCGAAATCGCCGGCACCGCATCCACATTCTCCGCGAACGCCAGTTCCTTCGCATCCGGCGAGATGTCGCACCCGCACCCGCTACCCTCCAGCGAGAACGGCGGAACGTCGTGCACGTCGCCGGGATTCAAATCCCGCATCGCCCCATTGTCGACAGAAACCAGAAACAGATGCGACCGTTTGTCTCCCGTGTAGTGGTTCCAATGGCGATACAAAAGCTGCGTCCAGATTTGCGCCTTCACCGGGCTCGCGGCTGCCGCATTGTCGCGATCGTCATTGCATTCCGCCCCCGCGCCGTTATCGTCCGCCACAATCGCCGGGCAATCGGGATAAACCGGCGCCGTGAACACAATCGACTTCGAGTCCGGCGACCACTTGGCATTGTCGATGCCGAGGTCGAGATTCGTGAGCTTGCGCAGATGCGTCGCAGCGCCCGTCGCCGCGTCGAAATCGGCCAGCCAAATCTGATTCGCTCCCGTCCGCCCACTGATAAATAAAATCCGCTTCCCATCCGCCGCAAACTGCACACCGCTGTCGCCCGGCTGCCCCACCCCCAGCTTGAAGGGGGACGAGCTCTGATCCGACGCGCCCGCAATCGCCTGCAGCCACAGCTCCGCCGTCTTTGTGTTTTTTTCAAGATCGACGGTAGTAACGGAGTAAGCAAGCCACTTCCCGTCCGGCGAAACGGCAGTGTCCCCCAGCCGCTTCATCCGCATCATGTCCTCAAAAGTCATCGGCCGCTTCGCAGAAGGGGTCATAGGCCGCTCGGCTGCCGCGGTCTGCGACCCCGCCGGCGAAGTCCCGCCCGCAGGAGCTGCAACTTGACCTGGACTGATAACGGGAAGTGAGAAAACAGCGGCAAAAACCAGAAAAGTTAAACGAAGACGCATGGAAATCCTCATCGCGCGGAGCCAAACCTCAACTTCGCGAAGAGAAAGTGTACACCGCGCGGTCGTGAGCCGTAGTTCGTGAATCGTGGACCGTGCGATGAGGTGGAATTGCGCCGAGCAGAGAAGCGAAGGGAGCGAATTACGCGCCGCTTCACCCGTTCACTTTTTCACCCTCTTCACTCTATTCTCCCTATTCACTCTATTCACTATCTTCGCTTTTTCACTTGGCGTCATTCCCGATCAGCCGGAACGTGATCGTTCCCCAGAAGAGCCGTGCGCGCATCTGCACCGGCAAATGCCGCTCGTCGTCCGTGTACCAGATCCAGATGTCGCCGCGGTTCCTCACCACGCCTGCGTCGGCGGTGGGCTGCACACGTAGCGTTTTGAACGTGCCGAGAGATGTCTTGATCTCTTCGCTTCCCTCGATTTTCATCGTCACCAGCACGGTGCGCATGGCATCCACTACGGGAAGCACGAAGTTATGCCCCAGCGCCATTGGCTGCGACGAAGCGTAGAACACGCCGGTAAGAAGATCGGTAAGGCAGCCGCTCACTTCCGCCTCAGCGTGCTTGGTCTGTCCTGTCACCTGGTTCTTTTCATCCAGGATCGACTTCCCATTCGCATAGTCCAGCTTCTGCGTGGAGTTGATCTGCCGGCGTCCTTCCACAGTCTGCTTGTCGAAGTCGTACGTGCAGCCGCGCTGGCGGTCGAAGTCGGACTGGAAGCGGTCCGCCACGTGAAACAGCATGTTGAGGGCGCCGCTGGTGTCGGCCGAAGCGGCGATGCGCTCGCGGTCGCCGGCCTGCTCAAAGCGGATCACGGCGGTGCCCGCGGGAAACACGCGCCAATCTACGGCGTAGGTGAGGGTTTGCTTCTGGGGAAAGCTGTAGCCGGGACGCGGCGGTGCAAGCGTGGTCGCCTGCTGGCCAAAGGCCGCTGCTGCCAAGGCAAAAGCGCAAAAGAGGCTGACTGCGTTCGCGCGTGTCTTCAATGTTCGGCACGGCTCCTTGTCGGTTAACAACCAGTCGTAAAAGTCTGCTCGCTGCGATGAAACTCCGCTCGCGAAAGGGCTACAGTGAAGATCCGATCGCGAAAGGGCACGACTTTAGTCGTGCCGATCGGCTCCATCAATTCAGCGGGGCTTTAGCCCCTGAGGGACGCTCTTTCGTTGGACTCTTCGGAAGCAGAACGCGCTCAACGGAACCGATACAGGAGTGCTTCCAGCACCGGCCGCAGATAGAGCAAACTCAAGTAAAGCAGTGCGGCCCCTAATGCAGCATTGTACTCGCGATGCTTGCGGTAAAGGGCAAAGGAGAAACCGTCCGGAGTCGTATCTGCGGCCAGTGCATCGCTCGGAACTGCCTGACCGCCCAGGGCTCTGGCCGGAGTGAACCGCGGTAGAAATCTGGGAACCCGTCGGCAATAGTCCTCGAAACCCGGAAAAGTTTCGCGGAGAAATTGCTCCTCCCCGGCGATCACTGGAATGTAGATGACAGCGAAGCCTGCCGCGAGCAGCAGCGCCAGTGGCCAACTGAGCAGGGCTACGGCAAAGCCTGTGGCAATGAGCATCGAACCCAGGTAGAGAGGATTGCGCGTGTAGGCGTAAGGACCGGTGACGGCGAGCTCGCGATTCTTTTTTACCGTGCCCGAAGCGGCGGCGCGCAACGCGAGGCCGGGCAGAACCAGCGCCAGGCTCCACGCGATGGCGGCTGGATGCGCAGGACGGCGAGCCACCTCAAAAACATAGACGGCAGCGGTAACAAAGCCTAGCGGCACGCGAATCCGCCGCGCGAACTTCTGCCACCATTGCATCGAGCAGACCTTTGGAGGAGTTTCGTGCTGGTTCATCCGATCTTCTCCTCGGCCAGCAATTCGTCTGCCGCGCGCAGCACGTCTTCCGGCGCGATGGTCAGCAGCCCGGGCTCGGGAGAGTCGCGGCGCGAGTGATCGCGGCGGCTGTCGGGACTGCGCAGCACGCGGGCTCTTGTACCGTACGGCCCGTTGCGGCTGGGATCGGTGGGTCCGTAAATGCCCACGACCGGCCGGCCGAGAGCCGAGGCCAGATGCAGCGGACCGGTGTCGCCGCCGACGCAGAGAGCGATGCGGCGTGTGAGCGCGATCAACTGCGGAAGCGTGGTGGTGACGGGAATCGCGGCGCCGCCAGCCGTGATGGGCGCGGCCAGCGATTCTTCTCCCGGGGGAGCGTTGACCAGAACTTGCATGCCGCGGTCTTTCAGGCCCTTTGCGACGGCCGCGTAGCGCTCGGGCGGCCAACGCTTGGCGCCCCAGCCTGCTCCCGGAGTGATCAGCGCCAGCGGCCACGCTCCGGCCGGAGCCACGCGCTCCGCGAGCCAATCGCCACACCAGCTCTCTGCCTCGGGGTCAACGGGCAGCAAAGGAGCGGCGGCCGTGAGAGGATCGCCAGCTACGGCCGAGGCCAGCTCTACGTCCTGCTCAATCACGTGCGCGCCGTGCGTCGCAATGCGCTCGGTGAAGAACCAGTGCGCAGGCCACTCGCGCGGGCGGGCTTCGCCGATGCGGCGCACGCAGCCGGCCATGCGGCCGATGACGGCCGAGCGGATGGCGCCCTGCAGATCGAGCACCGCGTCGTACTCAGCGGCGCGTAGCTCGCGGCGCAGCTCCTTGATCTGGCTCAGGGTCTTGCCGCTCAACGGATGGCGCTTCCAGGCGCGGCTTGCGGCGAAGTGCAGCCGGTCGACAACCGGCATGGCGCTGCCGCGGCTTTCGCTGCCCTCTGACCCCGGGCCACTGACCACTGACCACTGATCACTGACCACTGCTTTTAACAGCGCCTGCCAGCGCGGCTCGACCACCCAGCCGATTTGCCACGAAGGATGCACCTGGCGCAGCGCCGTCACCGCGGGCAGCGCGTGAAGAATGTCACCCATGGCGCCGAGCCGGACCACGAGCAGGCGAAAGCTGGACTGCGTGTGCAAAGTTCAATTTTCGCACAGCGACGCATAGGGAAATATCCCTCTTCTCTAATGAATTCTCCGATCTCATGTAGACGCGACCTGGTGATGAGGCGCTGGCAGGTCGGTGCGCCTTCCGGGTCATTGAGGGATCGATGGCTGGCGTTGCCTTGGACGCATTAGGTGCCGACGCATGATGTTCCGGCAATCATCCGCCCGAGCGCGGCTTCGCCGCGTACTTTGTTTCTCAAAAATGGGCGGGCGGGGAGCGTGGGGCCGAAGCCCCACGAAACCCCTGTCAACGGAGACCCTGATTTCCGGTTGTCGCTATCAGCCTTCAGCAACGCCTCGCCCGGGCTTATTTCGCGGTGGGAGGGGGCAGGTAGCTTTCATCGGACTCATAGCGATAGATATCGAATTCGCTTTGAGTGATCAGCGCCCGGACCTTGTCAACCAAAGCCTGGTAGTCCTCCTTGCTCAGTCCTTTTTGAGCGCCGATGCCAGCGTCGAGATCGGCCCAACTGTTGAATCCCGTGACGGAAGTGACTTCCATGCCGGACTCGCCGAGGCGCCCTTCCGCGACACTGTAATCTTTTGTTCCGCCCTTCTTGACCGCCGGGAAGATTACGTTCTTCACGAAGTCGAGATATTCCTGGTACTTATCGGGGCGCACCTGGGTGACGAGAACCCGAATCATCTTGGGTGGGTCGCCGCTTTCGGGCAGGCTGAGCTCGGGCACCACCATTTCGATGCTGCGGTGCCAGCTCTCAGTACAATCGATGATGCGCATGCTGATGCGCGTGAGGTCGGTAGCCTGATCTTTCAGCTTGGGGTCGGAATCGATGGAGGCGTCGAGGTCGGCCCACTTGGTGTACATCTGGACGCGCGCATACTCATGGGCGCCGGTGAGCCCAACCCACATGGAGCTATAGCGGTCCGATCCGGCTTTGGCCAGGATGGCGTTGTATTCCTTGATTTCGGCCTGAAAATCGCCGACGCGGTCGGGCTTGACGGTGTAGAACGTGATGCTGCGGATGTTTCCATCCTGAGCAGAGGCCGGCGTAACCAGCGTTGCGGCCGCGACAACTGCCATCGCGAAGATGCAAAGGCAGAAAACCCTTCTTTGGATCCAGCTCATGAATAACCTCCTTGTTGCAAGCGCAGGGTGCGGTTGCAACATTTGAAGGTCCGGCATTGCAGCCGGGCGTAATTGGAATGAAGGCCTTCGCCAACAAGGGGAGCGTGCGGGGTCTTCGAGAACGGTGACGTGCGGAGTCCGGGAGGATTTGCGGACTCGCTGAGTATACGCTACGGTCAGGGGCTAGGGGTGACTGTTCGGTGAGCTTTCTTAAGAGCAGGTCATTCGACTCGTCCTCCGCTTCTCTACGCTCAGCGTCGTCCTTGCTCAGGATGGCAGCTTATCGGCAACGGTTAGCGCGCAGCGATTATTCTGAAATGTGACGTTCGAGCCAACCATAAATCCGAAAACGCCGCGCCGGAAGGTTTCCCTGCGATCGATTCTGCTGGGTCTGGCGATCGGTGTCGTAGGTTGCTGGCTGCTGGCCGCGTTGTTGCTGGTGGCCGCCAAGTGGATCGATCCGCCAACCACGGCGGTGCACATGGAGCGGCGCGTCGAGGCTTGGATCCACCGCAAGCCCTATCGCCTGCGCTACCAATTCGTTCCCCTGAGCCAGATCTCACCGAATTTGCAACACGCCGCGATCTCCGCCGAGGACGAGCGCTTCTACCAGCACCACGGCTTCGACTGGCACGCCATTGAGATCGCCGCCGAAGACGATATGGAGCGCGGGCACCGCATCCGCGGCGGTTCCACCATCACGCAGCAGTTGGTGAAAAACCTGTTCTTCGGGACCGGCCGCTCGTTTCTGCGCAAGGGTGCGGAGTTCACGCTGGTGCCCGTGGCCGAACTGGTGCTCGGCAAGCAGCGCATTCTGGAGCTCTACCTCAATGAAGTGGAGTGGGGTCCGGGAATTTATGGTGTGGAGGCAGCGAGCCGCACCTACTATGGGACCTCCGCGCGGAAGATCAACCGGGACGAGGCAGCGCGCCTCGCCGCGGTTTTGCCATTGCCGCTAAAGCGCCGCCCCGACCGCATGGACCACTACAGCGAGATCATCCTGGATCACATGCGGGAGATGGGGTGGTAAAGACAGGGACCAAGGGACCAAGCGACCAAGCGACCGAGGGAACAAGAAAACAGCGCCGTGCCAGCGCCAACCGTGCCCCATCCTTTCCGCGCATTTTGCGGAAAGGGTGGGAAGCGCGCGTCTACTCCCTACTTCCTGTCTTCTCGGTCCCTTGTTCCCTCGGTCCCTTGTTCCCCGTTTTTTCACCTCTGGAACAGATCGATCGCCTGCGTGAAGTCGGTGACGCGGATGTGGCGCGCAAGCCCTGGGTGTTGGCGCTGAATCGCCAAAAACATCTCCCAGGCTACGCGGCGGTAGCTGAAGTGCCCGGCGGGGCCCGAACGCAGCTCCGTGATGTACTGAGCTTCGGCGAAATCCATTTTGAAAAGCGCGCGGATACGCGTGGCCAGCGGGAAGAGATACTGTGCCGATTGCGCGGCCTCGGGTGCCGGGCCCGCGGCGATTTGGGCAGCAGCGTCGTGCGCGGATTCGATGGCAGAGCGATAATCGCCGAGCACACCGGCCGCAGCCAGAATGTCGAAATCGCCGTCCGAATCGTCGCCCCGTCCGGCCGGCAAATCGCCCGCGCCGGGCGTCTCGTAGCCGTGCTGCGCAGTGAATCCCTGGATGATTTGCGTGCAGCGGCGATGGCGGTGCATGTCGCGGAAGCCGCCGATGTCCATAAGCAAATCGAACCGCAGCGCTGCTCCAGCGTGAAAAGCACGAAGCGCCTCGTCGTGGCGGCCGCGGTGCCTGACCCCTAGCTCAATCAACTCCAAAACCTGAGAGCCTGGAAGGCCCGAAACAAGATCGCGAATCGATCGGTAAGGGTGGTGTGCGACCGAGTAGAGGAGGGTTGCGGCAAGCTCGACTTCGAGAGATTCAGTACGCTCAACCAAATCGACCAGCGGCGCTGGTGCGACAGGCAAATTTCTGAGGATCTCCGCAGCAGCCCGCGCCAATTCGGCCTGGGACTGGATGAGGTAGGCATTGGGCTGGGCGTATTTGACCAGCGTGGGCGCGGTGCGGATCTCGCGAGTGAAGAGGGCGGCGGCTTCAGCGGCGAGGGGGGCGCAGTCTTCCCCGGCCGCGGAGAGTTTGTCGATGAAGGCCTGGGCTGCGCGAGCGTTCAGATTCCAGGCAGGACCGATGGCGGCGTCGCGAAGCTTTTCACCCAGCAGCCGCACCTCGGCGGTGGGGCTTGAGAGCAGGCGGGAGACCTGGGTTTCGAGCGTGCGAGCGCTCACAATTTGCCCAAGCGAGGTGTTGGTGGCCAGAGGCAGCAGGTAGCGGGCCACGTCGAAGGCGCGGGCACGGAGCGTGCGCTCGTAGGCCTCGGGCTTGAGCGTCTCGGGGCGGGCCACGCTGCCGCGGAGCAGATCGAGAACCGCGGCGGAGACGCGCTGGTAGCCGCTGAAGAGATTCTCGATGGTTTGCGCGTAAAGCTTCGCGGAGGCGGAATCTTCTCCAAAACCAGGAAAATACCAGCCGGATTCGAGGAAATTTTGATAACGGGTCGACCGTTCCTGGCCGTCCCAGCGGGCCTCGTCGACCAGGACGACCGCGGCCAGGAGCGAGAGGCGCTCGACGGCGAAGGCAATGTGGGCGAGGTCGGCGATGGAACGATGGCCGTACTGGAAATAGAAGGTATTCAGGAACTGCTCGGCGCGCTGGGCGCTGATTTCGGTCAGGGACTCGCGCATGGAGAGCGAAGAGCGGGAGTATTTGGCCATGGCGAAGGCGAGAATCTCGGGATCGGCGCCATGGACGGCGAAAACTTCGGATTGCGTACGGGCGCCGGGAGGCAGAAAAGTTTCACTGGACATGAGGATCGTCTCGCGGACAGAATACGTCATGAGGGAGCAAACGTGCGTAGCGGGGTTTGCCACCCGCTATCGTGTGATTCACTTTGGCGCGTGCGAAGGTGAATAATAGATCCCAACGGCCTGTGGTGAAAGTCGGTCCCGTGAAAGGGCACGACTTTAGTCGTGCCGTTTGATCAGCAATATCGACGGGGCTTTAGCCCCCGAGGGATGCCTTTCGCGGCAATTGCGACTTTTACCGTAAGCTGCTAGCCAGAAGGCGAAGTGCCGCAAGAGCGCGACCCGGGGGGATCGGTATAGGAGTTTTTGGTGCGGGAGTTTTTAGTGCGGACGTCGCACAAACCGCGGCCCTTGCCGCCGGGACGCTGGGCCATGACCCAGCGCTGGAACGATCTGCTTTTTGCGCACTGGCCTATTGCAGCCCCCGTGATCGAGGCCTTGCTTCCGGATTGGCTTGAAGCCGATTCGTATCTGGGATCGGCGTGGCTGGGGGCGGTGCCATTCTGGCTGGACCGCATCAAAGTCCGCGGCGTACCGCCCATTCCAGGGCTGCGCAGCTTTCCCGACCTGAATTTGCGGACCTATGTGCGCGACCGGCTCACGGGAACGCCGGGAATCTACTGTTTTTCGGTCGATTCCAGCAATCTGCTGGCAGTTGCTGTGGCGCATGTCGTCTATCACCTGCCCTACAAGCTGGCCGAGATGCACCTGGAGCAACGCTCGGAGCGGGAGTTCGCGTTTTACAGCCGCCGCCGCTTCTCGCGTCCCGAAGTCATCTTCAAGGCGCGATACCGGGGACTGGGACCGACGCACAAAACGGCGGAAATGCGGCCGGGATCGCTCGAATACTTCTTTTCAGAGCGCAATTGCGTGTTCAGCACCAACCGGGCCGGACAGCCGATCCGGGCCAATCTGCACCATGTGCCCTGGCCGCTCGAAGAGGCTGAGGCCGAGATCGAGCGCAACGATCTGGGGACGGCGATAGGCATCGAGCTGCCAAATCAAGAGCTGGTGCTGCACTACTCGCGACGCCTGGCCGTCTACATCTGGCCGGCCGAGCTGGTGCACTCCGCATTGGCCACGCAGCCGGTCACAGTAGCCGCCACGCCATCGTAAAGGTGAACGAAAAGCAGGTAGACATGCTACTATTCCGGTCGCGCCGTCGACTACTCTGCTCGTTCTTGCTCGCGTGGCTCGCGTTGGACTGTGCGCACGCGACGAGTGTAATTATTATCTCCGGGCGAGCCGAACTCTTTGTCGGAGCCGACGGAGGATGGACGCGTCATTCACTCAGCGGCACAGGTGCTCCCGTCCCACATTGCATGCTCGAACAATATGCTGCAGTATTCGTGGCGCACGCGGGCGGCGCCTACCTTACCGCTCATGACGCGAAAGGCAAGCTTGCCGTAGTTCTCGACATCCGTCCTATTGTGGAAGCGGCGATGAAGACGACGGGGGGCTTGGATGCTAAGGCCAATGCTCTTGATCTGAGCTTCTGGCGCACATATCGGAGGGTATTTCACGAAGTGGCCTCCTGGCCCGCGTCTGCGATACGCAACGAACTTATCGATCAACTTGGTTTGGAGGAGTTTGCTGTTGTTGGACACAGCTGTCCGGTTAGAAGTCGAAGAGAATCAACTGATTGCTGGAGTCGAATAAGTCGATTTCGGAGTCGGAGGGCTGAAGTGCCTGTAAAATGGGGGTTTTCTCGAAAAGGGTTAGGCTG
>JBEKGH010000047.1:0-29775 GCA_050012895.1 Occallatibacter sp. | reverse complement strand
ATAGGGGCGCACGCGGACGGAGTGTCTCGTCATGGCATGGTATGCCTACTGCATCGGTGAAAAACAAGCTTTTCCTGCTTTAGCACGTCATCGTAAACCGGTTCCTCTGGAAACGGTTCTTGGAGTCAGTGGCAATCAGGTTTTCCTTTATCCGGCCAGCGATCTTGCGGTGATTGTGAGCGAACACAATCCCCAGGAAGAGCTTAACCAAAAATCAGGCGTGGATCACGCTCGGGTAATTGCGGACTGCTTCCGGCATTCCACCGTCCTTCCCTTCCGTTTCGGCACGGTCTTTCACAGCGACGAGACGTTGCGCAAGTCGATTCGCTCCAACCAGCGCCAATTCCTCGGCAATATCGATAAGCTGCGCGGTAAGACCGAGATGCACCTGAAGATCTTTGTCGACGACTGCTGCGGCCGCGAGATTGAGAAGCACCTGGACGGCGAAAGTGTCGGCCGGGCCTATCTGAGCAATCTGCGCGAGAACGCGTCGCGGGCGCGGGAGCGGCAAACGCGCGCACGTGCCGTCTGCTTCCAGATGCACCGGCTCTTCCTGCCTCTCGATGAAGAGGTCAGCTGCCGGGTGATGGAAAACGGCAAGATGCTGCTGGATATCGCGCATCTTATCGATCGCAAGTGCGTGGAGCGCTATCACAACAAGTTCACATCCACCAGCGCCATTATGCGCGAGTGTCAGATGCAGCTTTCCGGGCCCTGGCCGCCGTATCATTTCGTTCACAAGCTCACACGTCCCGCACCTGCGCAGACGCCGGCCACGGCGCCAGTACCCGTAACAGCATCGGATGCGGCTCAAACCCCGGTAATCACCCTCATGGAGCCGGCGCCCGCGTTCGTATAAGTCCTCCATCCAAGTCACCCAGGGAACAAAGCTCCAGCGTTTGCTGGAGCTTTGCTGTTCCGGCCCCTGCCGTCGGCGCAACATCTGCGGGTGGGTAGTGGGTCAGTTTGAAAGAAACGTCCCTCAGTGGCTAAAGCCCCGGTTCATTGAACGTCATTTACGGCACGACTGAAGTCGTGCCCTTTCAAGACGACTTCAAAGTGACCCACTTTCCGCGGGTGCGAAATTGATGGTCAGGCTCTAATCTAGAAACATGAGCGATGCAACAGAACGTGCGGGGCAGGATGCTGTCTTCGACCTCCTGGTAGTGGGAGCAGGGCCGACCGGGCTGGCCTCCGCCATCGAGGCGAAAAAGGCTGGTTTTCGCGTAGTGCTGGTGGACAAGGGCTGCGTTTGCAACTCGATGTTTCACTATCCCGCACACATGACTTTCTTTACGACCTCAGAGCGGCTGGAAATCGGCGGCATTCCCTTCCCCAGCCCCAACGCCAAACCGACGCGGAATGAAGCGCTCGAATACTATCGCCTGGTCGCGGCATACTATCAGCTTGACATTCGCCAATACCACCGCGTGGAGCGGGTCAGAGGCATCGATGGCGATTTCACAGTGCAGACTACGGATCGTTTTGGACGCCATGGGGAGCTGAAGGCGCGCAAGCTCGCCCTTTCCATCGGGTACTACGATCTGCCCAACTGGATGGACATTCCGGGCGAAACCCTGAGCAAGGTGCACCATTACTACCACGACCCCCATCCTTATTACGACATGGACGTTGCTGTGATTGGCGGCAAGAATTCCGCGGCCATTGCCGCGCTCGAATTGTGGCGTCACGGTGCGCGGGTCACGCTGATTTACCGCGGCGCGGGGGTACAGCCGCACGTGAAGTACTGGATCAAGCCGGATCTCGAAAACCGCATCGAAAACGGCGAAATCAAGGCCTATTTCGAGACGCGGGTCACGGAGATCACGCCCGATGCCGTCGTGGTGGAAACACCTGCGGGCCTCGAGACCGTGCCCAACGATTTCGTCTTTGCCATGACGGGCTATCACCCCGACTTCAGCTTTCTCGAACGCCTGGGCATCCGCTTCGAAGGGCCCGACCGGTTGCCGGTCTGCAACCCCGAGACGCTCGAAAGCAACGTTCCCGGCATCTATCTGGCAGGGGTGATTGTGGCGGGCTCGCGCACCAACGAGATCTTCATTGAGAACGGACGCTTTCACGGACGCCAGATCGCGGCGTCCCTGCTCGAAAAGCTGACCGTGCGCGGCGAGTCGCGTCAGCCGGTTGTCGCAAGTGACCCGATAGACTAGAACTGGTTGCATAAATCCTCGGAGCCGGTTGAAAGACGTCCCTCAGGGGCTAAAGCCCCAGATTTTATGCGGCTTTTGCGGCACGACTGAAGTCGTGCCCTTTCAAGGCGCCATTTATGCAACCAGTTCTAGGGTCTTAGAATTTTCCCGGGGGTAGAGCATTGCGCATACGCTGGTGGCCCAGATCCATTCGCTGGCAAATGCTGGCCGGCCTTGTTCTACTCGAAATCCTGTCGATTAGTCTGTTTGCTGCGCTTCTCACCCGGCAGCAATCGCATCGTGTGCGGTTGCGCGCGCAATTCATTTTGGCCTACGAGTCGGCATCGTTGGCATCCCAGGTCAGCGAAGCCCTCGAGCAGCAGCGCCCCGGCTGGATCAGTTCGTCAGTCAAAACAGTAGGCGAAGCTCCAAACGTCGCTCTTGCCACGGTGACCGATCCTGCGGGAAATGTTTTGTTCGTCAGCAAAGGTGATGCGGACCAGGCGCTTCTTGATCCGGACGAGCGGGCGCAAATTCCCTTCATAAGCCGCGACGGCGCCAGGCTATTTACCCTGCCCGGTAACCGATGGGAGGCCGCATGGGCGATCTACACGAAAAACCAATTGCGTGGCTACACGTGGGTGGAGTTCGACCCGAGTTCGGCGCGCGAGCAGCTTTTCGCCATTCAACGCGACACCTTTGTCTTTGGCGTAATCTGGGCGATCGCCTCAGCAATCCTTGTGTTGCTGATGGGCCGGTCCATCGCGCAGCCACTGTCTGTGCTGCATCGCGGCGCGGCCGTGCTCATGAACTCGCCGGAAGATGTCAGCCACTTCCCGTTGCCGGTGGCCGTGCACAACGAAATCGGCGACCTGATTGAGACCTTCAACCGCATGGTCGCCTCGCTTGCCGAGCAGCGGGCCGGACTCAACGACACGCTTTCCCTGCTCGACTCGATGCTCGCGAATGCGCCGATCGGTCTGGCATTTGTCGACCGCAATTGCAGATTTGTCAGGGTGAATCAGATCTTTGCGGATCTCACCGGAGTGACCGTCAGCCGTCATCTGGGCCGCACACTCACCGATCTACTTCCCGCAAGTGTGGCTGAGGAAGTCGAGAACGCCGTAGAACACGTCTTTTCGAGCGAAGAGGCGGTGCGCAACCTGGAACTCAACGGCGAGGGCGGCAAGCCGCGCCGGCCGTGGACCTGGCTCATCAGCGCCTATCCGGTACGAACCACTCCGACCCAGGTGCGCTGGGTGGGTGTGATCGCGCTCGATGCCAGCGACCGCAAGCGCAGTGAAGAGGCCCTGCGCCGCAGCGAGAAGCTAGCCGTCACCGGCCGCCTGGCTGCCTCCATCGCGCACGAAATCAACAACCCGCTCGAAGCCATCACCAACCTGCTCTTCCTCCTGCGCAACTTCAGCGACCTTCCCGAGGCAGCCCGGCAATATGTCACCATGACCGAGTACGAGGTGCGCCGCATCGCCGAGATTACGCAGCAGACGTTGCGCTTTTACCGGCAGCCCACGCACCCGGCGCACACCACGCTCTCCGAGCTTCTTGACTCCGTTCTGAGCCTCTATCAGGGACGCATCAACGCGCTCGACATTCGCGTGGAGCGCGACTACGAGTCGGAGTTGACCCTCTTCTGCTTTGCCGGAGAGATCCGCCAGGTGTTTGCCAATCTGGTGGGCAACGCCATCGACGCCAGCAGCGCCGGTGGCCGCTTGATACTGCGCGCACGCCGTTCTCACGATTGGAAGAACCCCGCGCGAACCGGAATCCGCTTTGCAGTTGCGGACACCGGAGCAGGCATGGAGCCGGAAGTCCGCGAGCACATCTTCGAGGCCTTCTTCACCACCAAGGAAGTTACAGGAACCGGCCTCGGACTCTGGGTCAGCCTCGAGATCATCCAGAAGCATCATGGATTGGTGCGGGTGCGTAGCCGCGCCGCTAGTCAAGGAAACGGCAAGGCGCCGGCAAAGATGGGGACAGTTTTCGAAGTTTTTATTCCCGATAATCCGAGCTTCGCCAATGAAGCCTCTGCGGCAGCCGCTGCGCAGACTTCTTCCCGCGCAACGGCATAACCCGCATGTCTCACGCATGCGCGGCCACCTGAAATTCGCGGTGTGGCGAGGTCTCTGAGGGCCAGGAGGCCCTCAGTACAGCCGGTCGGGAGACCGGCGGTACGATCCCTTTTACGGCTGCAAACCTAGCTGCCTGCGCAAAAGAGGCACGCCAATGTCATTCGCCTGATGCGGGGCTGGATGCGCCATGCAGTGCCCCATGGATCGAACCGGTCCCTTGAGATACGAGCGCGTCACGTGTAGCCGGTCCATGATGACATACCGTGTGCGCAGGCCATTGACGGTCGGTGGCAGTGCGGCCGGAACCTGTCTGCGATCGACGTAAATGACCAGCGACGCCTCTTGTGGATTGTCGAGACTTTGGCTCACACCCACGCCAAAATACGCGGGATTCTGCTGCATCAGGCTCTGCGCCACCTGCTCTTTGGCCGTAACTGCCTGGTTGAACACCGCAGATGTCAGAGGCGCCGGCGCGCCGGATCTTACGGCAGATGGCGGCGCTGTTCCTGCCGCAACGGCCTGCGCCGTGGTGGGAATCACTTCCGTCCGCACCCCACTCACGGTCTGCGGCACGGAGACGTTCATGCTCGCGTCGACATAGAAGATCACTGCTGCTTCGCCGGCATGATCGCTGCTCTTGCCCGTGGCCACGCCCAGGATGCCCAAGGTGGGGTTGATCAGCATCCGCGCCTGCCCCAGGGCCTGCTGCGCCAGTTCTAATTGCGGGCCGGAGAGCGTAGTGTCCTGCGCAGCCGTCGCCGTGGCGGCGCCATAGTTCAAACAGCTCACTGGATGGTCCGTTGTGCCTACAAACGTATAGGTTGTACCCTCCTGCGACCCCAGTTCCGCCAGCACTGTGGGCGCGGGGTTGGCCACGCTCTCGCTCACACCCGTATCCGTCACACCGCCGGCAAAAAACAGTCCCACAGGCTCGGCATTACCGGCATCCACAACCAGCGATCCCGAGTCGCCTGCATCACCGAACTCGCTGCCTTCAATCGCAATCTGGTTCGTGTACGTTTTGGTCAGATAGGCCGTGGTTTCATCGCAGTTCTTGTAGTAGTCCACTTTTACATAAAGATTCAGCGCCGAGATGCTGGCGCAGGTAAGTCCGGTGGTGCGCCCGCTCTTGGCAACAACCAGGTTGAGCGACCCCGACTCGCCTTTGCCGCCGGTCGACGAGGTGCCGGGAGGCGCCGCGGCCAACGTCCCACCCGCCTGCACCGTGCCCAACTCCAGAATTTCGCCGCTCGAGTTCACAGCTCCTGAATCCACCTGAGCGATGGCCGCATCGACATTCGTTGCGTTTGAACTCAACGGAAGCCAGGCGGTCAAAACCCCCACCGGAGTCGTCCCGGAGCCGTCGCCGTAGGGCGTACAGTTGTTGTCGACTAGTCCCGGCTGCACGATCATTTCGCCCGTGGTGGCCTGGTCACTGCGAGCAAACACGTGATTGCAGCTGAGCAAGTACTGCGTTCCGCTGCTGTTCTGAATCAAAGAACCGAGCGTGCCACCGCAACAATCCACAACCTGATTGCCCTGGGTATCGTAATCCGTGTTGTTCCCGCCGGAACTGCCCAGCAGGACGGGCGTCGCCAATTCCTTTTGGTGCGCTGCCGGATTGCTCGAAATCCCTTCGGTGTTCAACAGGATTTTGGTTGCCTCTTTCGAGTTCGATGTCCCGATGGTCGCCACCACGTAGGTGGATGCGGTGGCTGTAACCGAAGCTGGAGAGGTATAGGTGACGGTGCAATAGGTGAACGTGCTGCTGCCGCGCGTGCAGCTTGAACTGCCCAGCGACCCTTGTCCGCCGCTCGAACCCGTGGGTGAGCTGGCTACGGTGTAGCTGATGCCGGTTGTGCCACCGGCTTCCGCGATATAACCCGTTATCGTGACGGTTCCGTTTGCGCCGAGAGCGACATTCTCCGGCGTCAGCGGCTGCAGGAAGCCCGGTGTCACGACAAGCGTTGCGCTCGCGGCTGTGGACGGGCTGGACGCCAATGCCGCGGTCACCGTTACCTGGACGCTGTTGGCCGTGAGGTAGGTAGGCGGCGTGTACTGCCCGCTCGAATTAATGGTTCCGGGGCCGGAGTTTGCGTCTCCGCCTGAAACCTTCCAGTTCACGTTGGCCGCGTTGCCGCTGAATATGGCCGAAAATTGCTCAACCAACCCACCCGACGTGGAGGTGGTGTTGCACCCTGTGCAGTTGGCATCGATGGTTGCAGTACCAGGAGAAATCGAGAGGTTACCGCTGCCGCTCGAGGAGACGCTGGTCAACGCACCGCCGCAACCTGCCAGAACAACCAGCGCCGGCAACATTGTGCTCGCGAGCACGCGCCCAGGCCATTGGCGCAAGAAATGAATTCTGTTTCGCGGGCCCGCGGGATTTGAAACGAGTCTTTGACCTTTTGTCATTACTTCAATCTTCCGGCTCAGGTCGTCGGGCGCCTTTCTGGCCGTCTTCTTCGCCCCCCAGCCGTTTCGCGGCCGCAAACAAACTCCCGTAGACGCCTGCGCTTAAAGAAGATACGTATCCGATTTTCGCCCTAAAGGGGATATATACTTAGACCCTGCCCTGACCTGAAAGTTACCCGGCAAGACCCCTCCAGAATAGATCCAATCACTCCAGCCGCACGAGACGCAAAGTACGAAAGTACCCCCTCCCGGCTTCCCGGGTTCCATGCGCAACCGTGGAATAGAGCGCTTCCTCATATATTGCCCGAAAAATATCGACGCGCCAATCCACCGAGTAAGCTTTTCTTGAACTCTGGTTCCCGGTGAGTACACGCATCCCAAAGCGGGCATCGGCCCGCAGATTCAGCCGGAACCATGCGGCGCACTACACTGAAAGCAGGAGAAACCATGGAATACGTAAATCTCGGCCGCGCCGGTTTGAAGGTTTCGCGCATTTGCCTCGGTTGCATGACCTACGGCAGCCCCGCCACGGGAAAACTGCTTCCGGGCCGGCAGGCGTGGGCGCTGAATGAGGCCGAAAGCCAGCCTTTCCTGCGCCAGGCCCTCGATTTCGGCATCAATTTCTTCGATACAGCGAACGTCTACTCCGGCGGCGACAGCGAGGTGGTCGTCGGCCGGTTTCTCAAGGCCAACACACGGCGCGAAGCCGTCGTCATCGCGACTAAGGTGCAAGGATTGATGCGCGACGAGCCCAACGGCCGCGGGCTTTCCCGCAAAGCCATCCTCTTTGAGCTCGATCAAAGCCTCCAACGCCTCCAGACCGACTACGTGGACCTCTATCAGATCCATCGCTGGGACTACGAAACCCCCATCGAAGAGACCCTTGAGGCTTTACACGACGCCGTCAAGGCAGGCAAAGTACGCTACATCGGCGCCTCTTCGATGTATGCCTGGCAGTTCTCGAAGGCGCTGTATCTGGCCGACCGGCACGGATGGACGCGTTTCGTCTCCATGCAGAACTATTACAACCTGCTCTATCGCGAAGAAGAGCGCGAGATGATGGGACTTTGCCAATCCGAGGGCGTCGCCGTCATTCCCTGGAGCCCGCTGGCCCGCGGTCGGCTCACGCGTGCCTGGAAGGCAGAAACCACCAATCGCTCCGAGACCGATGCCTTCGGCAAGACGCTCTACGCGCACACCGAAGATGCCGACCGCAGAGTGGTCGACCGATTGGGCGAGGTTGCGGAAAAGCGCGGCATTCCCCGCGCACAGGTAGCACTGGCGTGGCTGCTTTCGAAGCCGGGCGTCACTTCTCCGATTGTGGGCGCAAGCAAGCCGCACCACCTGGAAGACGCGGTGGCTGCGCTCTCCGTCCACCTGACAACCGAAGCGATCGCCTCGCTCGAAGAGCCCTACGTGCCGCATCCGGTGCTGGGGTTCAGCTGAGACCTGCCGCGGCGCCGCTGACCGCGACAAATTGGAACCCGATTAGATCAACTTCATCGCATCCGGATCCCAACTCACAATGGCGCTGCGATCCATGCTGAGATTGCTCAGCAGCGCCGCGCCCGCTGCGCGGAAGCCGAATACCGCGTCTTCCACCGGCGCATTGCGCGTGCGCACTGAAGCAAAGAAATTTCTGAAGTGATCGTAGCTGTCGTTGTAGCCCGGCGGCGCAACGTACTTCTCGTATCCCGCTTGCGGGCCGCCCTCGGGATGCGCGCGCGGATAATTCTTCGCATACTCCTCCCGAATTGCTTTCTGTGTCGCTTCCGCAAAGCTCTCGATGGAAAGTCCCGGCTCCTTTTCGCGCGGCACGCGGTTTACGCTCACGGCGTTGCCGGCAATCTCCATGGTGCCTTCGGATCCGGTAAAGATGAGCCCCTCGCTCTCCTCGCCGCCGTCGACGAAATTCACGCGCAGGCTCAGATTGAATCCCTCGCGATAATCGAACAGCCCCAGCATCACGTCGGGCACGTCGCGTCCGTCATTCCAGAAGCGCAGTCCGCCCGTGGCCATGGCGCGCGTGGGCCCATTCGAGCCAGTGATGAAGTGCGTGCCGCTGAAGAGATGCACAAACAGGTCGCCGGCCACGCCGCTGCCATAAGCCTTCCACTTGCGCCACTGAAAAAAGTGCTCGGCATTGAACGGAATTTTGGGCGCCGTGCCGAGAAATCGCGGCCAGTCGCAGGTCTCCGGCGAGGCATCGGGAGGGACCGTGTAATTCCACGCACCGATGGACGAATTGCGGTCCCAACGCGCCGTCACCATATTCAGCTTGCCGATGGCGCCGGACTTCAGCAGCTCTTTGGCCTTCGCGTAGATGATCGAGCTTACGCGCTGGCTGCCCACCTGCATGATCCGCCCCGTCGTCCGAGCCGTCTGAATGATTTCCGGCCCATCCGCGTAGAGGTGGATCATCGGCTTCTCGCAGTACACATCTTTGCCCGCCTGCATGGCGTCCACGACAGCCTGTTTGTGCCAATGGTCGGGCGTGGCCACGATCACCGCATCAATGTCCTTGCGGGCGAGGATCTCTTTGTAATCGCGGGTGGTGAAAATCTCATCGCCCCAGATTTCTTTCGCATGTTCAAGCCGCCCGTTGTAACAGTCCGCCACGGCCACCAGCTTCACGCCAGGAACCTGGACAGCAGTGCGCGTATCGCCCTGCCCTTGCCCACCCGCGCCAATCAGCGCAATCTGAATCTGATCGTTCGCCGAAATGGTCCGCGCCGGCTCGACCTGTGCCGCCAGCGCTTGAACCCTGCCGCCCAGCAGTGTCGCTGCCGTGGCCGCCCCCACCATCTTCAAAAAATCTCTTCGCTCGTAGCCGCTCATTTTCACGCTCCGGGAAACGCCTGTAATTCCCCGCTCCTCACGATACACGAACGCCTCAGCCGCCTTACCGTGGCTTGATGCATTTCACCGCCCTTGAAATTGCGGGGCACGGCCCTCAGAAAACCGAGCGCGCAGTTGTAGCATCGATACGTGCCAGCTCTCGATACTCCGGTGAAATTTGTGCGCGGCGTGGGCCCGCGCGTGGCGGAGATGCTCGCCGAAAAAGGCATCCAGACGGCTGAAGACCTGCTCTACCACCTGCCTTTCCGCTACGAGGACCGGCAAAACCCGCGCAGCCTGGACGAGTTGGTGCCCGGCGAAGTGGCCAGCGTCATCGGCGAAGTACGCGGCGCGGCGCTGATGCGGACGCGCCGCGCACCGATCTACGAGATCACCCTCGGCCAGGGACGGTTCGCGATGAAGTGCCTCTGGTTCCATGCGGCCTACCTGGACGGGAAGTTCCAGGCTGGGCAAACCGTTGCGGTCTACGGCAAGGTCGAGCCCTCCCGCTCCAGTAGCAACTTCAAAATGATCCAGCCGCAGTTCGAGATCCTCCCCGACGCGAGCGACGACGCGGAAACCCGGCTCCTCGAGGTGGGGCGCATCACACCCGTCTATGAATCGCTGGGCGGCAGCCGTCTGGCCTCGCGCTGGCTGCGCAAAACCATCTTCAATCTGCTCGAAACCATGCGCGGAGCGGTGCCCGATTGCCTGCCGCAGTCGATGCTCGGCCGTCTCAGCCTCCCGGGGCGCGAAACCGCGCTTAACGAGGTTCATTTCCCGCTTGAAGGCACGCCGTTTTCGCAGTTGCAGAGCTTCTCGACCCCGGCTCACCGCCGGCTCATTTTTGAAGAGCTTTTTTTTCTGGAGCTGGGTCTCGAACTCAAGCGCCGGCGCATGAAGGAGCGCCAGGGCATCACCTTCGCCACCAACGACAAGGTGCGCGAAGCCATTCGCGAGGTGCTTCCCTTCCATCCCACTGCTGCGCAAAAACGGGCGCTGGGCGAGATTGTGACCGACATGCGGAACGCGAGTCCCATGCGCCGATTGCTGCAGGGCGATGTGGGCTCAGGCAAGACGATTGTCGCGTTTCAGGCCATGCTCGTGGCCATGGAGAACGGCTATCAGGCTGCTCTGATGGCCCCCACGGAGATCCTCGCCACGCAACATTTCCTGGCCGCGCGCAAGCTTCTGGAACGTTCGTCGCGCAAGCCGCGCATCGTGCTGCTCACCGGCTCGCTCGACGAAGAACGGAAACGCTCCAATCGCAACCTCATCAACCGCGGTGAGGCGAATCTCATCATCGGCACGCACGCGCTCATCGAAGAGAAAGTGGAGTTCGACCGCCTGGGTCTGGTCGTGGTCGACGAGCAGCACCGCTTCGGCGTGCTGCAGCGCTTCAAGCTGATGAAGAAGCCCAACCAGCCCGAGCCCGACGTGCTGGTGATGACGGCCACGCCCATCCCGCGTACGCTCGCGCTCTCGCTCTACGGCGATCTCGATCTGAGCATTCTCGACGAGCTGCCGCCGGGCCGGGCGCCCATCAAGACGCGTCGCGTATCCGGCGAGCGCGCGGAAGAAGTCTGGGAATTCGTGCGCAAGCAAGTGGCGCAGGGCCGCCAGGCCTACATCGTCTATCCCGTGATCGAAGGCAGCAAAGACGACCAGCCGGAATTGGATTTTTCCCACGACCCGGATAGCGGCGATGCTTCCCACCCTTTTCGCCAAAAACGCGAAAAGGATGGGGCACGGGGAGAGTTGTTCCCGCGCACGGCGCAGCAGGCCAGCCCCGGCGCCCGATCGGGTCTGCGTTCAGCGGTTGAGATGCACGAAAAGCTGCGCACCGGGCCGCTTGCCGGTTTGCGCGTCGGCCTGCTTCATGGGCGGCTTGACGCCGATGAAAAAGAAATCATCATGCGCCGCTTTCAGCGTGGCGAAATCGACGTTCTGGTATCGACCACAGTCATCGAGGTCGGCGTCGACGTTCCCAACGCAACGGTCATGGTGGTGGAACATGCGGAGCGCTTCGGACTGGCGCAGCTGCATCAGTTGCGCGGACGCGTGGGCCGCGGCTCAGCCAGGAGCTACTGCATCCTTATGACCGGCGAGCGCATTTCTCCGCTGGGCGAGGAGCGGCTGAATGCCATGGTGCGCACGCAGGATGGGTTCGAGCTGGCCGAACTGGATCTGGCCCAACGCGGACCGGGCGAGTTCTTTGGCACCCGGCAGGCCGGCCTTCCCGACTTTCGCGTCGCCAATCTGCTGCGCGATCGCCGGTTGCTGGAGTTGGCCAAACAGGAAGCGGCGCGATTTGCCGTCGACCCCGGCCCTGATGTGACCGTGGAGGAACGGGCCAAAGTGCGAGCTCAATTGAAACAGGCCTGGCAGCGGCGCTACGGATTAGTTGAAGCCGGCTGATCCGCGCAGGAAAATCTCGACGTTCTTGGAATGCAGGCTTACACCGGACCCGTGTACGGCGCGGTGCTGACGATCTCCGGCGGATAGGTCTGCACCTCCAGATCGATGCTTGCGATCTCCGTGCCGCAGTCGCGCTGCTGGCTGCGAGTGCATTGGCAAAGCTCGGTAAAGCGCAAGTGCCCGTTTGGACTCAGTTCGAGACCCGCCGCTATGAGGATGCTGTATATATCGACGCATGCCTGGCGCTCGAATTCGAAGAGTATGCTGATCATGCCGGTGTCGTTGGAGCCGCGGCTCAACACCCAGCCCCCGCAACCGTGAATGGCGCCGGTGAGACACTGCACCAGCCGCGACGGTTCCTCGGTGCTTACCGCCTTCATCTGCATCGCCCAGGGGATGCTGCAGATCTGAACCGGGTCCTGAACTGTCGTTTGGCTTCTCACAGTGGTTTTATCGGTGGCGGCAAGGATCGCATCAAAGTTGTCGCGGACTTGAACGCGCTTGACCGCCTTTGGCACAGATTCCCCGGTTCCTGGAACCTGCGGCGCGGGAAGGGGTAATTGAGCGCGACCTTGGCATATGGGCGCGCGGCGCTTCACACAGCGGCACCGGCACGCGCATTAAAAGCCTCTTGTTGTAGCGTGAAAGATAACGTGATTACCGGTTCCGGAATCGATGTGATTGAAATCGGCCGTATCCAGCGCGCCGTGGATCGTTACGGCAGACGTTTTCTCGACCGCGTTTACCTCGCCGCGGAGAAAGCTTATTGCCTGCGCAAGCGCAACTCGGCGGAGAGCTTTGCGGCCCGTTTTGCGGCCAAGGAAGCTGCCGCCAAAGCGCTCGGCACAGGCATCAGCTTCGGCGTTAACTGGCTTGAGATCGAAGTCATAAGGGAGCCGAGCGGCAGGCCGAGCCTGCGTTTCTACGGTCGCGCCGCCGAAATTGCCAGGCGTCAGGGGGTGGTGCGCTCCAATCTTTCACTTACCCACACGGCCGAGCTCGCTGTTGCCAGCGTTGTATTGGAGGACGGGCGGTAGATCCGCCCATTCTGCTATCCTCTAGGCGTGAATCGGCTCCTTTTCGTAAGAGGAATTTGACGTGCCAAGCCGCAAAGAGATTCAGTGGTCACAACTGAAGGTCGGATCGCTGGTGCTGGCCGCCTTGGCCGTGCTCATCGGACTGATATTTCTCATGAACGGCACCAGCGGTGGCCTGTTCGGACACAAACTTGTTCTCCGCTCCTACTTCGCTAACGCCGCGGGCCTCAAGGACGGAGCCATAGTGTCGGTCGATGGCGTAACCGTCGGCAATGTGACGACAACCCGCGTGGTCCCCGAGAGAAATCCTTATCCTGTCGAAGTCACCGTGCAGGTGGGAGAGAAGTATTGGTCTGACCTGCACACGGATTCGACGGCGCGCATTGCCCCGGCAGGCGTGCTGGGCGACAGCTTTGTGGATATCGACTCGCGGCATGCCACCGGCCCGCAGCCCGCCAACGACTCGGAGCTCAAGATCTCCGGATCGCCAACCATTGAGGAAGTGATCAGCAGCAGCCAGCTCTCCATCGAGGAGATCGATCAGCTGATGCACAAGATTGGGACGCTGATTGACACGCTGAATACGACGCGCGGCACCTTTGGCGAGGTCATCAACGATCCGGTGATGAAGAAGAACGTCGTCTCCATTGCGGCGAATCTGCAGACGATCACTCAGGCGATGGCCGACGGCAAAGGATCGCTCGGAAAATTCCTCAACGACGACTCTCTCTATACCAAACTCGATTCGACAGTGGATCAGTTGAATTCAATCGTTTCTGACATAAACGCCGGCAAGGGCACGGCCGGCAAACTGCTCAAAGACGAAACGGCATACAACAATTTCAACTCCGCGGTGTCGAATCTGAACGACGTGCTGACCTCAATCAATTCCGGCAAGGGCGCCGCGGGCGAGCTCGTCAAGGATCCGGCTCTCGGGCAAAAGCTGAACGACGCGATCGCGAATCTCGACGGCATCTTGAAGAGCGTGAATGCCGGTGAAGGTTCGGCCGGGCAGTTTGTGAAGAACAAGTCGGTTTACGAGCACGTGGATGAGACCATGGATCAGGCGCAGCAGCTCGTCAAGGCCATCCGCGCAGATCCCAAAAAATATCTCGTCATCCAAATGAAGGTGTTCTAGAAACACTCCACTCAATAATGTGGTCTGAAGGTTGAGTGAACTTCCGACCTCTCCGTTGCGAATGAGCACAGAATGGAGGCTCAATGCGCCTGAATGGAACGACCACACTCATCGCGACTCTATTCGCCGCCTCCCTTCCCTTTCTTCTTCACTTCACACCGCCCGTGCTGGCAATCGCCGAACAAGCACCCACCTATGCGGCCAACGGCGACCTGCTTCCGGTTGGAAATTATCGCGAGTGGATTTATCTGACCGCAGGCATCGACATGAGCTATAGCCCCAAGCCGGCGGACATGACGATGTTCGACAACGTGTTCGTCAACCTTGACGCCTATCGAAACTTTCTAACGACAGGGACGTGGCCTGACAAGACAATCCTTGTGCTGGAGGTTCGCGAGGCAAAGAGCATGGGTTCGATCAACCAACATGGCCAATTTCAGGGCACGCAACTGATGGGCTTTGAAGTGCATGTGAAGGATGAGTCGCGATTTCCGGGCAAGTGGGCGTTCTTCGATTTCGACTCGCCCGACAAGAACGGCACATTGATCCCGCGAGGAGCGCCCTGCTATAGCTGCCACGCGGCGCATGGGGCGGTCGACACGACGTTTGTGCAGTTTTACCCCACGCTCCTGCCGATTGCCGAGGCGAAGAAGACCTTGAGTGCGGCATATTTGAAGGACGAGGCAGCGGCGGCGCAGGCCAGGTAAACTATGTTAATTCCGGACCACGAAATACTTTCAAAAACGAAAGAAACGCTTTGAGCCGCACCACCTGGAAGAAATCGTTGGCGACAAAATAGAAGACGACTGAAGCGGCCGCAACGACGTGCATTGCGCCCTCACCTAATTCATCGCTGAACGGTAGCGGCGCGGCAGAAAACACCATGGCCACGACGATCAGGGCCAGCTTGACGATGCCCAGCACCAGGTTGATCTCGATGAGCTTGCCGGTGAATGGCTTTCCCAGCCTAAGGCTTTCTCGCAGCGCAGAAGCGATGGAACGGTTTTCGCGCAGCACCAGAAGTGGCGCGACCAGCAATGGCCAACTGCTGAGCGCGAACGCGGTAAAGAATCCGAGCGAAAGAAAAATGACCCAGATAAAGTAGCCCACCAGGTCCGGTTCGCCCACGACATTGATATGCGTAGCAGCGACCCACTGCATGGAGCGCAGCCATCCCCAAACGCCGAGGGCGAACAGGCCGAGCCATGCGCCTTCGAGCACCATCATGGTGAAGGGGCGAGAGCGCATCGGTCCATCCATGCGCTGCAGCAGAAGCCCGCGTCCCAGGCCGGAGACCACGATCCAGAGTGCCGCAGCCGCCGGTAGCAGCCAACGCAACACGGCGAGCACGTGCGGCTCGTAAAACGAGATGCCATCGGAAATCTGTACCGCGGCGACCCACGGATTCTGCGTATCGAGAGACGCGAAGGCAGAGGAATCGACCGGATACGCCGCAAGAATCTGCTGCGCCTGTTGCCAGCAGATGAGAAGAAACGGAATCCCGAAGAGCCAGCGCCAGGCGACCTCGATGGCGATGAGCGAAGGGCGACGTAAAACGTCGCCCATGTGTTCTACGAGTAACTGGGTTCCGCGCACCGGCCGCGTCGCTTGAAGCTCAGCCATGGCGCCGGACCTCACTTTGCGACTTCACTTCACTACCAGGTTGACGGCCCTGCCAGGCACCACAATTACCTTCACAACATTCTTGCCTGCGGTGCGGGCGCGCACTTTTTCGTCGGCCATCGCCGCGGCTTCCATGGTTTTCGCATCGGACCCCGCAGCAACGCGCACTACCGCCGTCAGTTTGCCGTTGATCTGCACCGGAATCTCGATCTCATCTTCCCTGGCCAATTCCGGATCGCTCTTTGGCCACGGCGCGCGCAGCACACTTCCCTCGCCGCCGAGCTGCTCCCACAACTCTGCCGCCAGAAACGGCGCAAAGGGCGCCAGAAGCAGGACCAGCGTTTGCAACAGTTCGCGCACCACCGGCGCAGGAACCTCGCCTGCCGCCAGTTGCGCATCGGCATCCTGCAGCTCGTTTACCAACTCCATGATGGCTGCCACGCAGGTATTGAAGTGCCACCGGCCCTCAAAATCCTGCGTGATTTTGGCAATCGTCTGATGCAGTTTTCGGCGAAGCTTCGAAGAGGGACCGGAAAGACTTCCCTCAGGGGCTAAAGCCCCGGCATTTCCTTTGCTCTCGTCGGCGCGGCTAAAGTCGTGCCCTTTCAAAGCGTCATTCTCGACGGCGGACGATCGCGCCTCGAGGGCCACCGATCGTGCTTGCGGCGCGTGCTTCGAGACCAGCCGCCATACGCGCGCCAGGAACCGGCTCACACCGGCCACGCCGTCTTCCTGCCAATCGAGGTCGCGATCGGGCGGGGCCGCAAACAATGCATACATGCGCGTGGCATCGGCGCCGTAGCGAGCCACCATGTCGTCCGGCGAAACCACGTTGCCCTTCGACTTCGACATCTTGGCGCCGTCTTTGATGACCATGCCCTGCGTGAACAGCCGCCGCGCCGGTTCGTCGTTCTTCACCATCCCCAGGTCGCGCATCACCTTGGTCCAGAAGCGCGAATAGATCAAGTGGAGAATCGCGTGCTCCACGCCGCCAATGTACTGGTCGATGGGGAACCAGTACTGCACAATTGCCGGATCAAACGGCGCTTTGGTGTCGCGCGCGTCCGTGTAGCGATAGAAATACCAGCTCGAGTCGACGAAGGTGTCCATGGTGTCGGTCTCGCGCCGCGCCGGCCCGCCGCACTTGGGGCAGGTCGTATTCACAAACGACGGCACGCGCCCCAGCGGCGAACCGCCCTGCTGTGTAATCTCGATCTTCTCCGGCAAGATGACCGGCAACTGGTCATCGGGCACCGGAACCAGGCCATCGCGCTCGCAATGGATGAACGGAATAGGCGTGCCCCAGTAGCGCTGGCGGCTTACGCCCCAATCCTTGAGGCGGAAGACGACCTTCCCTTCTCCAAAACCCTGCCGGGTGGCAGCCTCTTGGAGTTGCCTCTGAGCTTCGGCACAGGTCAAGCCGTCGTACTCACCCGACTTGATCAGCACGCCGTCTTCCGAAATGAACGTTAGGTCCTTCCCACCGTCCTCGTCCTGGAGTGGCCTTATCACCTGTCTGATCGGGATCGCGTATTTTTTCGCGAACTCAAAGTCGCGTTCATCGTGCGCCGGAACGCTCATGATGGCGCCGGTGCCGTAGTCCATCAGAATGTAATTCGCCACCCAGATGGGAATCAGATCGCCGTTATACGGATTCACGGCGATCTGTCCGGTGGGTACGCCGTGCTTATCGATTGCTCCCACATCGCCCGTCTCGCGCGCTTTCTTCTGCTCATCCATCAGACCGGCAACCTGTGCGGCCAATGCGTGATCGCTGGCCGCGAGAGCCATTACAAGCGGATGCTCCGGCGCAAGCTGAATGCTGGTTGCGCCGAAAATGGTATCGATGCGCGTCGTGAAAACGCGAATCTTCTCAGGCCGATTCTCGACCGTGAAGTCGACCTCCGTGCCCTCGCTGCGCCCAATCCAGTTGCGCTGCATGGTGCGCACTTTTTCCGGCCAGCCGCCGAGCTCGTCCAGTCCGTCGAGCAGTTCTTGAGCGTATTTCGTAATGCGCAGGAACCACTGTTCCAGATCGCGCTGCTCCACCTGAGTATCTTCGTGCCGCCAGCAGCAGCCGTTCACCACCTGCTCGTTGGCCAGCACCGTGGCGCACTCCGGGCACCAGTTCACTTTGCTCTTCTTGCGATAAACCAGTCCTCTCTCGTACATGCGCAGGAAAAACCACTGGTTCCAGCGGTAGTACTCGGGCAGGCACGTAGTAACCTCGGTGGCCCAGTCGTAGCCCAACCCGAGGCGCAGCATCTGCCGCTTCATGGCGGCGATGTTGCCGAGCGTCCACTCGCGCGGAGGCATATTATTCTTGAGCGCGGCGTTCTCGGCGGGCAGCCCGAAGGCGTCCCACCCCATGGGGTGCAGCACGTTGTAGCCGCGCATCCACATCTGCCGCGCCAGCGCGTCGCCGATCGCGTAGTTGCGCACGTGGCCCATGTGCAGTTGGCCGCTGGGATAGGGCAGCATCTCGAGCACATAGTACTTGGGTTTATCGCTTGTCGCCGGCTCCGCCGCGTAGAGCTTGGGGTCTGCGGCCCAGCGCTCCTGCCACTTCTGTTCGATTGCCGCCGGGTCGTATCGCAGTTCTTTTTCGTCCGCCATCACTTTTCAAGTGTAAACGGAAGCAGCGGCGGGGATTCGGGCGCAGGAATTCACCGAGGCTTTTCCGCCGCAACGCGATTTCGTGTATAGTTTGTATGACAGCGTATACGAGGTGCCCGATGCTGGCCGTTCGCATCCCCAACAAACTCGAAGCCCGCCTCTCCAAGCTCGCCAAGGTTACGGGCCGGCCCAAGAGTTTCTACGTCCGCCAGGCGCTCGTTGCGCATCTGGACGAGATCGAGGACACTTACACCGCTCTCTATCGCCTGGAAAACCCGGGCCGCCGCTGGACGCTCGACGAATTAGAAAAAGGTCTAGACCAAAAGGCTGCACAACATGGAACCACAGACAGAAAGACTGCAGTGGACCGTGGAGTTCGACGACCGCGCCCGGCGCGAGCTGCGTAAACTCGACCTCAAAGTTCAACGCGATATTCTTCGCTACCTGCGCGAGCGCATAGCAGCATCTGCGAATCCCCGGCAATTCGGCAAACCGTTGCGCAAGAATCTCGCTGGACTTTGGCGTTACCGCGTCGGCGACTACCGTCCGATCTGCCGTTTAGAAGAAGACCGCTTCGTGGTTCTCGTGATCAAGGTCGGCCACCGAAGAGCGATTTACGAGGACTGAATGAGCCTCTTCAGCGCGCGCACGTTGCGTTCCTCGTCGCCCGGCTCGTCGACCGGCGTCTCGGCAATAAACGCGGAGTGATCGAAGCGCCGGTCGTTCAGGAGGCGGCGGAACGGCTCAAGACCCATGGTTCCCTGCCCGATGTGCTCGTGGCGGTCGAGCTTGGATCCACGCGGAGCCTTGGCGTCGTTGCAGTGCCACACGCGCACGGCCTCGAAGGTCACGGTCGCGGCCGCCTGCTTCATGGTTTCGGCGTAGCCCTCGTCGCTCGCGAAGTCGTAGCCCGAGACCCAGGTGTGGCAGGTGTCGAGGCAAACGGCCACCGGCGCGTGGTGTTTCAGCCGCGCCACCAGCTCTGCCACTTGCTCAAAGCTACCGCCCAGCGAGAACTCCGCTCCGGCCGTGTTCTCGATGAGGATATGAAACGGAGTTCCCTGCCACGCGAGGCCGTCGATGGCGCGCTCAATCGACTCCGCGGCCAGCTTCAGACCCTCGTCGCGCGTGAGGCCCTTCCATGAACCCGGATGCAGGACAAGGTACTCGGCGCCGAGGGCGAGTGCCCGCTCGACCTCGCCGCGAAAGCCGGCCACGCTTTTCTCGCGCACCTCCTGTGACTGGCTGCAGACGTTGACCAGATAGCTTGTGTGGATGACCAGCGGTCCGACGTCGAGTTTGGCGCGCAACGCGCGCATGCGCTCACCCTGCTGCGGGTCGACTTTGGGCGCGCGCCACATGCGCGGGCTCGCGGAAAAAATCTGCAAGGTGTTGGCGCCGATCTCGCGGGCGCGTTCGACAGCGTTGGACGCACCGCCGGTGGTTCCCAGGTGCACGCCGATTCGCTTGGTCATGGGGACAGTCTACAAGCCGAGAATGATTCTTTGCGAGGCGCGGCTACGCGGCTTCGATGTCGAGCCGCTTGCCCAGGGTGCGGAGCGCCGCATCGATGCGGTCGATCTTGGTGGAGTGGCGAAGATTCGTGAGGCGGTTGACTTCCTGTTTGGTGGTGCCGAGACGGCGCGCCAAGTCGATGGGACGGACTTCTTGGCGGAGCATTTCGTTCAACAGGAGAACCTTGGCCGCGACGCTTGGCGATAGCTCAACCACCGCCTGGCCGCGCTTGGGCTTCGATGGCATGGGAACCGGGCGCATGTCTTCGAAGTAGAACTCCATCGAGAGCTCGAGAGCCTCCTTTGCCATCGCTAAAGCCTCGGCGCGATCAATGCCCTGCGTAATGGCAGGGGGAACATCTGGAAAAGTGACAAGGATGAATTTGCCATCCTTACGGAGATTTACCGGATAGCCACGCATTGCTTTACTCCTTATTCTTGAGGCCAAGCTGCCTCTTGATGGTTTCAACCAGACCTTTGCCGAGATCTTTGTGGTGCATCGGGAGGATCGAGATTCGGCCCTGATAGCGGAGCCTCAAGTGCGAACCTTCCTGGTTTCCGAAGGTCACGCCCTGTTTGGCCAGTCAGCGCTTGAATTCCGTGCTCTTCATGGTGTGACTCTTAGGCTACTCTAGATCGTACACACTTTTGTTTACCGGTGCAAGCGGATTTCAGATCGCAATCGTTTTCCGTTGGCGTCGTAACTCACATTAAGGGGCGCCAGGCACCCGGCGAGGGTTCAGCCGTCCCTACGGGTAAACGTGAATGACTGGCAGTGTGCTACTGTGCCGTCGCACACAGCCTCAGTCCTGATTGTGATTGCTGGAAACTCCCAGGTATGCGGGCCTGTACCTTTGCTCGGCACGATAGCACGTTCCTGGACGATGGTTGCAATCCGTAGAGTGTCGCCTGGATACACAACATCATTACTCCCGCCTCTGAGAGAAATCCATTCTTTATCGGCATAAGAATGAGGCCAGATCGGTTGTTGCGAGTCCATGTATCCGGGAAACGTGATTCCCCCACCTCGTCTAAAGCGCACACAAGGGAAGAGCGCGAGACCTCTTCCGTTATTGCTAAGAATGACGCCGACTCGTCGCTCTAATATTCCCTCGCCCATTGGTTTTCCCCCCACTCCCTCGTCCTTCAATTCAACTATTAGCCGCGCATGTGGGCGTCTTCCAAAGCGATCTTCTATTTGAAAATACTCCATCGGGACCGTGCCGCTTGCGATCCTGACATAGAACTTCCAGTCGACTCTTGATCGCTGCGGGGGGCCGTCTAATTCAGGAACGTAAATCAACACGAAGCCTGCTTTTGACTTGGTCTTTTCGCGAACCGTGTGGACCTGGACACCTCTGATGCCTGGGTCCACCTGCTTAAGGATGATGTCCAAGACAGCAGACTTGACCGCTTCGGCATCTGTAACAGGCTTCTCGCCAGTAACCAAATCAGGTGAATTAGCGCCAGTACCTTTTGCACTCATGCCTACGACGACCACACCGCCTGTCGCGTTGGCAAATCCACAGACAGTCTTTGCGATGCTTGCCTTTGCGCTGTCTGGGCCATGCCATTCCTTGCAATCAAAGTCGCCGTCTTCGGATTGACCCGCCAAAGCGAGAATGGCCTTGCGGGTCCGTAGCTTCTTAAAGAGAAGTTCAGCACGTTCCGACATTCAATTTCACCTCTGCCTTAGCCAACGAATGTGTGACGCACTTTTCGCCACTTGTTCGCTTCTCCAGTATAATCCCATCATGGACTTTCAGCTCGTGACTAGCTACAAGCCCAGGGGCGACCAACCGCGGGCTATCGACCAGATTATGGAGGGGCTTGCGGGTGGCGAGCGGCACCAGGTGCTGCTGGGCGTGACTGGTTCGGGCAAGACGTTCACGATGGCGAAGGTGATCGAGCAGTCCAATCGGCCGGCGCTGATCATGGCGCACAACAAGACGCTGGCGGCGCAGCTCTATCACGAGTTCAAGCAGTTCTTCCCTTCGAACGCGGTCGAGTACTTCGTGAGCTACTACGACTACTACCAGCCCGAAGCCTACATTCCGGCCGGGGACCTGTACATCGAGAAGGAAGCCACGATCAACGAGGAGCTGGACAAGCTAAGGCTTTCAGCCACGCGCTCGCTGTTCGAGCGGCGCGACGCGATCATCGTGAGCTCGGTGAGCTGCATCTACGGCCTGGGCTCGCCCGAGGCCTACTTCGGCATGTTGCTGCTGCTCGAGAAGGGCCAGCACATCAGCCGCAAAGACATTACGCGGCGGCTGGTGGAAATTCTTTATGAGCGCAACGACACGGACTTCCGGCGCGGGACTTTTCGTGTGCGCGGCGATGTGATTGAGGTGTTCCCTACTTACGACGAGAACGCGTATCGCATTGAGCTCTTCGGCGACGAGATTGAGTCGCTGGCGCAGATCGACCCACTCTTCGGAACCGTCAAACAAAAATACTCGCGGCTGCCGATTTATCCCAAGAGCCACTACGTGGTGCAGCCGGAGCGCAAGATCGAAGCCATTGATTCGATCACGACCGAACTGAATGAGTGGGTGACGTATCTGGAGTCGGAGGGTCGCGCGGTGGAGGCGCAACGCGTGCATCAGCGCACGCGCTTCGATTTGGAAATGATCAAGTCGATGGGGTACTGCCACGGGATCGAGAACTACTCGCGGCACTTTAGCGGGCGGCTGCCGGGCGAGCCGCCGCCGACGCTGCTCGACTACTTCCCGCGCGATTTCCTGCTTTTTGTCGACGAGAGTCACGCCACCATTCCGCAGGTACACGGCATGTGGCACGGGGACCGCAGCCGCAAGCAAACGCTGGTCGATTATGGTTTCCGGCTGCCGTCGGCCATGGATAATCGCCCGCTCAAGTTCGATGAGTTCGAGAACCGCGTGCACCAGACGGTGTACGTTTCGGCAACGCCGGGCCCGTATGAGCTGACGCGCGCGAGCGGCGTGGTGATTGAGCAGGTGATCCGGCCGACGGGCCTGGTGGATCCCGAGGTGGAGATTCGCCCCGTGAAAGGCCAGATCGACGATCTGCTGGCCGAGATCCGCGACCGGGCAAAGCGCAATGAGCGCGTGCTGGTGACGACGCTGACGAAACGCATGGCCGAGGACCTGGCCGGCTACTACACCGAAGTGGGCGTGCGCTGCCGTTACATGCACTCCGAAATCGAGACCCTGGAACGGGTGAAGCTGCTGGCCGGTTTGCGCAAGGGCGAGTTCGATGTGTTGATCGGCATCAACCTGCTGCGCGAAGGCCTCGACCTGCCTGAGGTTTCGCTGGTGGCGATTCTCGACGCCGATAAAGAGGGTTTTCTACGCTCTGCAGGGTCGCTGATTCAAACCATGGGCCGGGCTGCGCGGCACGTCGAAGGCAGAGCCATTCTCTACGCCGATCGCATGACCGACTCCATGCGCCGCGCGATCGATGAAACGGATCGCCGCCGCGTCATCCAGCGGGCTTACAACGAGGAGCACGGCATCACGCCGCAATCGATCATCAGCAAAGTGGATATGGGCCTGGCGCACATTCTTAAAGCGGAATACGGGGAGATTGACGTGGAGGAGACGGCGGTCGTGACCGAGTTCAAGACCCAGGAAGAGCTTGACGCCTATATTGCAAAGCTCGAGAGCGAAATGCGCGAGGCCGCCCGCAAATTCGAATTCGAGAAGGCCGCCCGCCTGCGCGATTCGATCAAGGAGCTGCGCGAGAAGGAATTTCTGTTCGGCTAGTCCTTTAGCCTCGTGATTCTGTAACCTCCTTCGGACGGGTGCGGGTCTACCACCCCAGGAAACAAAGACCGTTTCCTGGGGGCCCCGTCTGGAGACCCGCACTACCGCCGGTCAGGAGACCGGCGGTACGGCTGCGCGAGAACAGCACTCTGAAACCTATGGCGTGGACAGCACTTCCAATAAATAGAAACCCTGGAACGACGGGTTGTCGTTATAGCGAATCCTGGCCTGGATCGCCGCTTCGGCCGAAAGCCTGCTCAAGCTGGACGGCGGCGCGTTCCGGTAAAACGCCTTCAGCCGATCGAAGCCGTGGTCGTTGCCCATCGCGCGAAGAACAACGCTGATGGCTGCCGCGGACTACGCAGAGGCACACGCTTGCTTCCTCGCCAAGCCCTTTGCGGCGATAAAAATGCTCAACCTTGCCAGCTGGATGCTCGCCGATCCCAAAGCTGCTGTAGCCTGAAGGGCCTCGCTCGCGGCGGACAAAATTCCACGCGGTCCATAGTGTGAGCCAAATCACACCGCACCCCTCTATCATGGATAGAGAATAGTTACGTCGGGGAGGTCTCCGGTTCCCCTCCTGTGCGTGCGAGTATCATCATGGAGTCATCATGGCAGCGTTTGGAAGTCTCTGTCTTCTTATTGCGTTAGCTTTGGCCGCCTATAATCTTTTGGCGGGCGCGATGGCCTTGCGGCTGATCGCTACCGGGCAACCGACGCGGATTTCGCCTGAACGGCTGGCCGACACCGCCCGCCGGGCTGGAATTGCCGGTTTTGTGGCAGTGACCGGAGCCGCTTTTGCCCTGATATGGTCGGTCTTTACCAACGATTTTTCCATCACTTACATTCTTGAGCACTCCAACCGGGCATTGCCCACCCCCTACAAATTCGCGGCGCTTTGGAGCGGCCAGGAAGGCTCGCTGCTGCTTTGGGCGTGGCTGCTGGGGATGTATGGCTTTGTTTTGCGGCTGCGGCATAAGACCGATGTGAAGCTCTATGCCTATGCGGGATCGATTCTGGCCGGGGTGCAGGTGTTCTTCCTGTCGGTGCTGGTTTTTGCCGCACCACCGTTTTCTCTGCTCCCGGGCTATGTTGCCGGCGGCCCGGTTCCTGCCGACGGCAACGGGCTCAATCCCCTGCTCCAATACCCGGAGATGGTGATTCACCCGCCCATGCTCTACCTGGGCTACGTGGGATTCTCGGTTCCCTTCGCGTTTGCGCTGGGCGCGCTGATGATGCGCTATCCCGGCGAAAAGTGGATCAAAATCACGCGCACTTGGACCATGGTGACCTGGCTGTTTTTGACCTGCGGCATTTTCCTGGGCATGCACTGGGCCTACGCGGTTCTGGGCTGGGGCGGCTATTGGGGCTGGGATCCGGTAGAAAACGCGAGCTTCATGCCGTGGCTGACGGGAACCGCCTTCCTGCACTCCGTGATGATGCAGGAGCGCAAGGGCATGATGAAGAGCTGGAATGTGTGGCTGATCTTTTCCACGTTTCTGCTCACGCTGCTGGGAACGCTGCTTACCCGCGCCGGCCTGGTGAGCTCGGTGCACGCCTTCGCGCAATCGTCCATCGGCACGTGGTTTGTTGTCTTCATGTGCATCGTGCTGGCGGTGTGCATTTTCACTTACGTGCTGCAGCGCAGCCACTTGAAGACCGAGCACCAATTGGAATCGCTGGTGAGCCGCGAATCGAGCTTCCTGTTCAACAACCTTATGCTTTTAACGGCCTGCTTCGTGATTTTGTGGGGCACGCTGTTCCCCGTCCTTTCGGAGTACGTGGAAGGCACCAAGGTGACGGTGGGCGCGCCGTTTTATAACGCCGTGGCTGTGCCGATTGGGCTCTTTCTGCTCTTTTTGACCGGCGTGGGACCGCTGCTGCCATGGCGCTCCACGTCAATGAAGGCCATCAAGCGGAATTTTGTGCTGCCGTCGATTGCGCTGTGGGCCACGGTGATTGTCTGCTTTGTGGCCGGCGCGAATCCTTGGCAGGGCGGCGCATTCGATCAGGGAAGATTTTATGCGGTCGTGGCATTCGCGTTGTCGGCCGCGGTGCTGACGGCGATCTTGTCTGAGTTCTTCCGCGGAGCTGCGGTGATCTCCCGGCAGACGGGCCGCAACCTCTTTGCGGCGCTCTGGCTGCTGACGCGGCGCAATACGCGAAGATATGGCGGCTACCTGGTGCACATCGGCGTTGTCATTGTCGTGATCGGACTGGCCGGCGCCGCCTTCAATCGCAATGCCGAGAAGGAAATGGCCTTCCACGACCAGCTCGTCATCGGGCCTTACACATTGGTGCAGGTGGGCTCGAGCCAGGATGCTAATCCCGATTTTGATTCGGATTACGCCGTGCTGGACGTGTACAAAGGCGGCAAGAAAGTTTTCCAGATGACGCCGGAGCAGCGCTTCTACCACCTGGGCGAAGGCGTGCAGCCGCAAACCATGGTGGCGATTCATTCCATTCCTGAATGGGATCTTTACGTGGTCTACGAGGGCATCAATCAGGACACGAATCAGCCCATCATCAAAGCGTTTCTGAATCCGCTGGTGGGTTGGATCTGGTTCGGCCTGGCGGTGATTGTGTTTGGCACGTTCGTCGCGCTTGTACCTAGCCTGACTCCGGCCACGGCCGCGTTGAGGGTGCCGGCGACGCAGGCGACGCCGATCGCGCCGGCTTTTAAGGGAGGCGCCTGATGCGCACTTCTTCGCGCCACTCAATTTTCCGTGCCCCATCCTTTCGCCGGCTTTTTGGCGAAAGGGTGGGAGGCCATGAATGCTCCGTTACCAACAGTCGTGGCGTCCCACCCATTTCGCAAAGTACGCGAAAAGGATGGGGCACGGCAACTCCGTTGCGTTTTGCTTTTTGGACGAGAACAGTGGAAGCTCTCGTATTGGCCGTGGCGATCTGCTTTTCGGTTGGCGCCTCCGCCCCCACCGCACGACTGAATACCCTGAGCCACCATCTGATGTGTCAGTGCGGATGTTCGCAAGTACTGGGAGAGTGCGATCACGTAGGATGCCCCGACCGCGACAAGGAGCTGTCGGAATTGTCTGCGGCCATTGATTCGGGACTCGGCGATCAGCAGATTCTGGATGCATTTGCGGCAAAGTATGGCGAAACCGTGCTGGCCGCGCCACGCACCAGGGGATTCGACCTGGTGGCGTGGATTGCGCCGTTTGCGGTGTTTGCCGCGGCGCTGCTGGGAACGATTCTGCTCATCCGGCGCTGGGGCGGGCTGGGCAGAAAGACGCAGACAGCGGCAGCAGGAGAGGCGGCCGCGGGCGATTCGGCGGAGATGGGGCCGGCGGAACAAGAACGGATGGAGCGCATTCGCCGGGAAACTGGCAGCGACGGAGGATTCTGAGCGATGACGGACACCGAGGGATTGATTGCGGGGGTAATGCTTCTGTTTGCTCTCTTTATCTACACGTTCTGGCCAGAGAACGCATTTGCCAGCCAGAAAGAAAAGACGCAGCTGGACTTTTTATTGGAGCGCAAGGAGCAGCTTTACGAGAACCTGCGCGACCTGACGTTCGAATATCGCGCCGGCAAGTATCCCGAGGAAGATTTCGTCGCTCAACGCGCACTTCTTGAACACGAGACGGCACAGTTGATGGCGGAGATCGATCAAGTGCAGGGAGTAGGGAGTAGCCAGTAGGGAGTAGAAAGGCGCGGATGTGCGGACTGAAGGATTGAAGGAACTAGACAAGGACATGAGTAAGAACATGAGATTGACACGAGTATTTGCGAGTCTTGCTTTGAGCTTTTTGTTTGCCGGCGCACTGGCGCAGGCCGCGACTGTGACCGGAACCGTGACCGACACCACCACCGGCAAGCCAGCGGCGGGCGATGCCGTGGTGCTGGTGGAACCCATGTCGGGCATGAGCGAAGTGGGTCACACGACCACCGACGCGCAGGGCCACTACACGTTGAGTCTGCCCGGCAGCAATCCCTACCTGCTCCGCGTGACGCACCAGGGAGCCGACTATTTCGTTGCTGCACCGCAAGGCGGCGGACAGGGCGATATCTCCGTTTACGATGTGGCGCCGAAAGTGGATGGAGTGATCGTCGATGAGCACGTGATCGGCGTTGAGACCGACAATGGACAGCTTCGGGTTGTGGAGAGTTATACGGTCCACAATACCAGCGCGCCGCCGCGGACGCAGTGGAGCAAGAAATCCTTTGAGGTCATCCTGCCTACAGACGGCGCAGTGGGCGATGTTTCGGCGCAACGGCCGGGCGCAGGCACGCTGCCGACCAGCGTCAAGCTCGATCCCGATGGCCCGAAAGGCCACTACTCAATCAACTTCCCTATCCAGCCTGATGAGGGCGGCAAGGGCACCCTCTTTCGCATTGAATATGAAGTGCCATACAGCAGCGGGAAATACGCCTTCCACGCGATGGAGGCGCAGCCTGTGACCGCTGTATGGGTGGTGCTCCCCAAGTCCATGACGTTCAGTGGATCGGGCTTTGAAGCCTCGCCGCAGGATCCGGGCTTGCAGACTTTCATGATGCGGAATGCCACGCCTGGCAAGGAGATCGCGTTCTCGATTTCGGGCACGGGGTCGTTTCCGCGCGAAGACCAGAGTGCGCAAGGCGATAACGGCCAGGGACCCGGCGCACAGGGCAACCAGCCGGGCAACCAGCCCGGAGGCGGAATCGGCACGCCTATCAATACGCCCGATCCCCTGTCGAAGTACAAATGGTGGATTCTTGCCGGGCTGGCATTAGTGCTGGCGGCGATTGCGGCCTTCCTGCTGCGCAAGCCGGCGGCTGGCGGAATTGGATTACCTGCCGAAGCAGCGGTGACGGGGATTCCTGCGGCGCACATAACGCCGACTACGCCCGCAGCCAAGAATGCCGCGCTGTTGAACGCGCTCAAGGAAGAGCTGTTCGCGTTGGAGAGTGAACGGATCGCGGGCACACTCCCTCAGGATGAGTACGCAGAGCAGAAGGCAGCGCTGGAAATCGTGCTGAAGCGGGCGCTGAAGAAGAGCTAGGTGTGAGTTTGAGTGTGAGTGTGCCGGGCAGATTCGACCACACTCGCACTCACACTCCGCACTCTTCCCTTGTATCCTTCCTCAATGAAGACTTTGCTGCGTACGCTTCTTTCTCTCGCTCTCATGGTCTGGATCGGGGCGGAGATCTTTTTTCCCATCGTTGCCGCCATCACGTTCAATACCCTGCGGCCTGATACCCATACCGCCGGCACCGTTGTGGGCCAGTTGCTGCGCATCCTGCACGGCATGGGGCTGGTGGCGGGAGTGGTGGCGCTGGCGGTGCTGGCGCTGGCTCCGGCGTGGGGCATTTACAAGCCGCGCACCGTGCTGGCGCCCATGGTGCTGCTGGTTGTGATGATCGCCGCCACCGTCTACTCGCAGTTCGGCATCATCCCCGCGATGGATCGCGACCGCAAAGCCGCCGGCGGCGCGATCGACACCACGGACATCACAAATCCCACGACCATTCACTTCAACACGCTGCACCAACGCAGCGTGTTTGTGGAGGAGACGGTCCTGCTGCTGGGGCTGGCGACGGTGGTGCTGGTTGCGTGGGCGGAAACCACACGACCTTGAAGATATCGCGGCGACGACGCGGTCAAGCCGCGCCGTTAGAATTGTCTGGCAAAGGCCATCTCATGTCTCCGCTTCAGCGCCACCCGCAGGCAGCTTTGTCCGAGAAAAATTCATCCGCGCTGATTCGTGAGCGCATCTCCGCTGGAACAATCTCCTTCGCAGGCCCGCTCCTGCTTGTCGTGATTCGTACGGTATTGCTCATCGCCTCGCAGGCATTCGTTGCCCTGCTTCTGCTTGCAAAGCATCACTCGGATCCATGGCGAGAAGCCGCCGATTGGTGGACCGTCTATGGAACCGCTGCCGATCTCGGCTGCCTCATCTTGCTCCGCTATTTCACACGTCGCGAAGGCATCGGATTCCGCGACCTGATCGGCGCCGTTCACATGCGCCGCGCGCACGATCTCTGGCTCGGACTCGGGTATTACCTGCTTGTGTTTCCCGTCTTTCTGGCGTCGGGCTGGCTTGCGCGCAAATGGTTCTTCGCCTCAACCTCAGACCTCAACCGATATCTCGTCCATGCGCATGCCGCACCACTCTGGGCCGTGCTCTACGGTCTTTTTATCTGGTGGATTCTCTGGTCGCCGACCGAGGAAACGACCTACCAGGCCTAT
>JBEKGH010000046.1:0-30444 GCA_050012895.1 Occallatibacter sp. | reverse complement strand
AGCGGGCGGATCACACTCGGCGAGGGCAGCGTGCAGCTGCGCGACGCCATTCGCGACCTGATCGGCAAAGGACAGAAGAGCATCCTGCTGGATCTGGGTGATGTGAACTATATCGATAGCTCAGGCCTGGGTGAACTGGTGAGCGCCTACACCACAGCCAAGAATCAGGGCGCGACCCTTAAACTGCTCAAACTGACCAAGAAGGTCCACGACCTGCTGCAGCTGACCAAGCTCTACACCGTCTTCGACATCTACGACGACGAGGCCAGCGCCATCGCATCCTTCAAGTAAACTGTCCCGGCTGAGCTTCGAGCCCAAAGGGCCATTCCGCGCAGGCGGAATGGCCTTTTTGTGCTCAACTCATGCGGTACTCATCGCCCCCGTGCCCCATCCTTTTCGCGTCTTTTGCGAAAAGGGTGGGAATGCAAAAACCCTGGAGCATGTTTCATCAATGGTTTCGTGAAAGGGCACGACTTCAGTCGTGCCGAAAAGGGCAGCAATATCGCGGGGTTTTAACCCCTGTGGGATGCGGGCTGGCCGACCGGCCCATTTATGAAACACGCCCCGGGTACATCCATCCTGGAACCGCCTTAGAACTGCACCGTAGGCGTAGATTGGGCCGCTGGGCTGGCCTGGAAGCGGGCGTTATTCACCTGGAAGCCGGCGTAGCGTGCCCAAATGCTGTTGGGGAATTGCTGGATGTACGTGTTGTAATCCTGCAGCGCCTGATTGTATCGATTGCGCGCCACCGCAATCCGGTTCTCGGTGCCTGACAGCTCATCCTGCAAGCGCATGAACTGATCGCTCGAGCGCAGTGTCGGGTAGTTCTCGGTCAGGACGAGAACCTTGGCGAGAGCAGTATCGAGCTGGCCGTTGGCGGCGATCTTGTCCGTCGGGGTCTGCGCATTCATCAGTCCGTCCCGGGCCTGCGCAATCTCAGTGAAGACGCTGCTTTCCTCTTTGGTGAAACCCTTCACGGTCGCCACCAGGTTGGGAATCAGGTCGGCGCGGCGCTCCAGTTGCACGTCCACGTCGGACCAATTGGTTTTGACCACCTGATCCAGGGACACCATCTGGTTCTTGGCGCTGACATAGCTGCCAAAAACCATGAAAACCACCAACAGCAGAACGGCCACAACGGCCAGGGTAATTACAAGTCCTTTGCGCATAAATCTCGATCCTCCTTGTGAAACAGCTATCAGTTACCAGCTTCCTCCGGCGCCACCGCCGCCAAAACCACCGCCCCCGCCGCCGAAGCCGCCGAAGCCGCCGCCGCCGCCGCCACCAAATCCTCCACCACCGAAACCACCGCCTCGGCCGCCGCCCGAGAAGAGACTCAGACCCCACAGGCCAAATAGTCCAAAACTGCCCAGGATGCGGATGATAAAAATGATGACAAAGATCGCGACAATGATGCCCCCAATAACATTGCTTCCGGACTGCTGCTGTTGCGGCGCTGGCTGCTCAGCCGGCGCGGGCGCATTGTCCAGCGTCACATGGGCGTCGTCGGCGATAACCTGCGCCACCTCGCCCACAGCCGTTGTCACCGCGCCGTCATAGTCGCCGGCCTTCAGGTCGGGAACCATGTCGCGGCCGATGTCGCCGGTCTTGCCGTCGGGCAGGATGCCTTCGAGGCCATAGCCCACTTCAATGCGGTACTTGTGATCGGCAACGGCCAGCAGAACCATGGCGTAACGATTCTGGCCACTCGCCTTATCCTTGTCCCCCATCTTCCAGTGGTCTTCAAGCTGCGTGGCGTAATCGGCCGCATCGTCGCCATTCAGGTCGTGCACGGTGACGACGGCGATCTTCGCGTTGGCCGCGGTGTGGTCCAGTTGCTGACAGATGGAGTCGAGCCGCGTGACGGCCTCAGGCGAAAGCACGTGCGCAAAATCGCTCACATAGTCTGTGGGCTGGGGAAGGCTGGCTACGCTCTGGGCTTGCGCGGGAACCGCGAGAAATGCGAAAAGGGCCGCCAGCAACGGCGGAAACAGAGCGAAACGTGCGCGGCCAGGGCCTTTCATTTCTCTTTCATTGTACGTTGGCGGGGCGGCGACGGTTCCCATAGCTGCAGGCTCTACACTGGGATAGAAATGACTGAACCGACAATTCCTACACCCCCCATTGCCCGCAAATGCCACACCGAAACGCAAATGCACGGAGTGCTGCTGGCCGACGACTACGCGTGGCTGCGCGACAAAGACCATCCCGATGTGACGGCTTACCTCGAGGCGGAAAATGCCTATGCCGATGCGGTGATGGCGCCGCTGGCCGGGCTCCGCGACGAGCTTTACCAGGAGATGCTGAGCCACATCAAGCAGACAGACATCTCGGTTCCGTACCGCGACGGCGATTGGTGGTACTACTCGCGCACCGAGGAGGGGCTGCAGTACGGCATCTTCTGCCGCAAGCACGGCGGCCCCGCCGGCCCGGACGCCGATGCGCCCGAACAAATCCTGCTCGACGGGAACGAACTGGCGAAGGGCCACGCGTTTTTCGCGATCGGCGACACCGACATTACCGACGACGCGCGCTGGCTGGCCTACTCGACCGACACCACGGGCTTTCGCCAGTACACGCTGCGGATCAAGGATCTCGAAACCGGCGAGACGCTGGCGGACGAGGTAGAGCGCGTGGGTTCTGTGGTGTGGGCCGCGGATAATCGCACCCTCTTTTACACCGTGGAGGACGAGCAGCAGAAGCGGCAATTCCAGTTGTGGAGACATGCGCTCGACGAGAAGTTCGCTCAGGCCACGCTGGTGTTTCAAGAAGATGACGAACGCTTCAACATTGCCGTTGGGCGCACGCGTGACGGCAAGTTTATTGTTCTCGAGTTGGCCAGCCACACCACCAGCGAGACGCGGGTTCTCAAGGCGGACGATCCCACCGGCGAGTTCCATATGATTACTCCGCGACAGGATGAGCACGAATACTCACTCGACCATCGCAATGGCCTCTGGTTCATCCGCACCAACGACCGCGGGCGCAACTTTCGGCTGGTGACCGCGCCGGTAGAGACGCCGGGGCGCGAACACTGGACGGAGCTGATTGCGCATCGCGATGCCATCATGCTCGAGGATTTAGATCTCTTTGCGGCGTTCTTCATTGCCTGCGAGCGCGAGGATGGATTGCCGCGACTGCGACTGTGGAAGTTCGCGGGCGCCGGGCCGGAAGCCGCCGCCTCCGGCGAGATCGCCTTTCCCGAGCCCGCCTATAGCGCCCACCCGCACGTGAACCGAATCTTCGAGACCACGACATTCCGCTACGGCTACCAGTCGCTGGTGACGCCAAGTTCGGTGTACGAGTACGACATCGCATCCGGTGAATCGACGTTGCTCAAGCAACTGGAGATTCCCGGCGGATTCGACCGCACGCTCTACGCGAGCGAACGCATCCATGCCACCGCCCCGGATGGCGTTGCTGTTCCCATCTCCATCGTCTACCGCAAAGACAAGCGAGTTGCAGCGCCGGACTCCAGTCCGACAGTACCGCCGATCTCCGGTTCGGATGTAGCGCCGGCCTCCCGGCCGGCTGTAGCGCGGGTCTCCCGACCCGCGCTCAATCCGCTGTATGTGTACGGCTACGGCTCCTACGGCTACTCCCTGCCGCTTGGCTTCAGCTCGAACCGCTTGAGCCTCCTCGATCGCGGCGTGGTCATGGCCTACGCGCACATCCGCGGTGGCGGCGACCTGGGCAAGCCCTGGCACGACGCGGGCAAAATGCTCGTCAAGCGCAACACGTTTACCGATTTCATTGCCTGCGTGGAGCACCTGACTGCAGCAGGCTACGGTGACCCGAATCGCGTGGCCATTGAGGGCGGCTCTGCGGGCGGATTGCTGATGGGTGCGGTGGCGAACATGCGGCCTGAGATCTTTCGCGCCGTGCTTTCACACGTGCCGTTTGTCGATGTGATGAACACCATGCTCGACGCTGGGCTGCCCCTCACCGTTCCCGAATACGAAGAGTGGGGCGACCCGAACCAGGAGGAGTATTTCCGCTACATGCTGAGTTATTCGCCGTATGATAACTTGCGCGCGGCAAGTTATCCGGCCATGTTAGTCAAAACCAGCTTGCATGATAGCCAGGTTATGTACTGGGAGCCAGCCAAGTACGTGGCCAAACTGCGCACGCTCAAAACCGATAACTATCCGCTGCTGCTGGTGACAAACATGCAAGCCGGCCACGGCGGCGCCAGCGGCCGATACGACTATCTGAAGGAGATCGCGCTGGACTACGCGTTTGTGCTGAAAGAGTTACAAGGAACCTAAGTCTTCCTTGCTGGTTCGCTCTTAGTTCTCGGCGATTTGCGGTTGCGCCTCGCTGCCTCACTTGAGGAGCTTGTCCGCAATTCGAACCTCGGTCGAAGCAAGACGCCACGCCTCGTTTATCGCGCCCTCGTAGTTGATCCCTCTCTTTCCCGAGCGATCGCTTATTAACTCGGGGTACTTGACGCAGAGGTTCTCGTCGCCTCCCAGCTGCTGATCGCAGTCCGCTCCGTCGGGTTTCAGTCCCGGAACGGACTCGGCTACTTCCTGAGTGTCTGTTTTGATCTTCCAAAGCTCCGCGGCTGCTCTGTACCATTTGATCGCACTGTTGAGGGCTTTCGAAAACTCAGGGACGGAAGCTGCAGAGTCGCTGTCTAGGAACAATCTGACCGAGAAATAAGCATCACCCAGGGCACGAGAATAATCATCCTGAGAAATGCCGATTTCGGTTCTCGCCTGCAATTTTTTCAAAGCCAAGACTGCATCCTTAGCCTGCTCGTCTGTAATCAACGGATTTGCTTTGGTATTGCTGGTTTGACTTGGAGATCCTGGTTTCTGGTGGGTATTCTGTGCTTGTATCCAAATTGCGGCAAGTAGAATGCAGAAGAAGATTTCGATTTTACGGAACATGTTCGCTACCTTTCGCGCCCATTCAGGAATCCTAAACCCATTATTCCCCGTGTGTAAGACCGCTTAGGGCTGCCAGCCCTGCCTTCCGAAATTCTGCTGCCGTCAGCGAGCTATGCTTGCTCTCCAGCCACTTCAGAGACATGGATGCGTACCCGGTCCCTTCGACCTGATTCCGAGTGAGAAGATAGAAGGTCCACTGTCGGAGATCGAGCGCGTTCCATATTTCTGCATTGTGCTCGTTCTGGATCGCAAACACATACAAATCGGCGTGATAAGAAGCAACGATGTCTTTTTCGCCTCCCTGACAAACGCCATACAATTCTGGGTCACGGGACTTAAGTCGCCTGAACTGGATTACCTGGGAAGGCTCCACACGTGGCTCCCTTGGACTCCCATCGCCGTTGAGTAGCCTCCAGGATTGCCACCAAGCCGAAGACTTGACCTCGATTCGGACTCCCCCTGGAGTGCGGATGTCGCAGTTTGCCCATGAGAACCTCCGAGTCATCGGGAGGTCGAGCAATCTACACACTAACCATTCGGCGAAGATTCCCTTGACATCATCGTCGCAGAGATCTGAGAATGCCCAGCGCCAAAAGTCGGCTATGGTCTGCTCGCCAGATATTTCGTCAATCCCAATCAGCTTGTCTTCAGGCTCGACTCTGTTTACGTACATTTGGCTAACCTTTAATTCGGATTCCGTCAATCATAGCGCCTATGACCGCTCCGAAGCCTGATTTCAAGGGCTGAAGAACCAACCTGCTCAACCCAGCTCCATCAGCGTCTTCTCCAAACTCGCCGCGTCTTCCACATTAAGTGATTTCAGCTCGGGATCGATCTGCTTGAGCAGGCCGCAGAGCACTTTGCCGGGACCGACTTCGATGAAAAGGTTTGCGCCCACGCCCTTGAGCGCCTGCTCGCAGTCGATCCAGCGCACCGCGCCTGTGACCTGGCGAATGAGCGCTTCGCGCGCGGCATCGGCCGTGGTAACGGGGATGCCGGTGACATTGGCGGCGACGGGAATGCGTGGATCGTGCATCGCGAGCCCGGCGAGTACGCGGGCTACTTCTTCCTGCGCGGGCTGCATCAGCGCGCAATGGAAGGGAGCGCTGACGGGAAGCATGACGGTGCGGCGCGCGCCTTTGGCTTTGCAGAGAGCCGCGGCTTTTTCCACGGCCGCAGCCGCGCCGGAGATGACCGTCTGATTGGGTGAATTGAGGTTTGCAGCCTGCACGACCAGGCCCGTTTCGCACGCCGCTTCCTCGCAGGCCTCGGCCACCTGCGCAGCGTCGAGCGCGAGCACTGCGGCCATGGCGCCCTCGCCAGCCGGAACCGCTTTTTGCATCGCCGCGCCACGCGCCTTCACCGCGCGCAATGCATCGGCGAAGGAAAGCGTTCCCGCGATGACGTGGGCCGACCACTCGCCGAGGGAGTGGCCCGCTGCCAACGCCGGTTCCACGCCGTGATGGGCGAGCACGCGCGCCGCCGCCACGCTCACCGCCATGATGGCGGGCTGCGTATTTTCGGTCAGGCGCAGATCTTCTTCAGTCCCTTCGAAACAGAGCTGCGAAAGCGAAAATCCGAGCGCCGCGTCGGCCTCGGCAAAGGTTACCGCGGCTGTGGGAAACCGCTCGGCCAGCTCGCGGCCCATGCCAACGGCCTGCGAACCCTGCCCGGGAAAGAGGAAAGCAATCTTGGTGGACATTGCAATGAAATTTTATCGTGCTGGGCTTTGCTTTTTCTGACCAGTGACAACTGATACCAGGGCAATCCCATGAACGAGGAAATTTGGAAAAAGTTGCTTTGAAAGGGCACGGCTTCAGCCGTGCCGTAGAAAACTCCCCAGAAAACGTCCGGCCTTCAGGCCCCGAGGGATGGAGTTGAACGGGCAAAACTTCCCTCAGCGGCTAAAGCCGAGGCCGGCTTTGACCTTTCCGTCGGCACGGCTGAAGCCGTGCCCTTTCAAAGCAGAATCAAGCTGACCCCCACCCTCTATTCCCCACTCCCTACTGGCTACTCCCTGTCCTTCAGTTCCAGCGCTTCTTGTCGTCGGGATCTTCTTCGATGAGGTGACCCTGGCCGTCGAACTTCACCGTCCGGCCCTGCCGCTTCATGTAGACCTCGAACTTGCGGGCGGCGCGTCGGCGCTTCCAGCGGTAATAGCGGTTGCGCATGCCGTACCAGCGTTCGCTGAGCAGGAAGGAGATTCCATGCCGCGGCGCCGTGCGCACGAACAGCAGGCCTGCCAGCGCTCCGCCCAACTGCGAAAAGGCGTACATCCGCTGCTGGCCAAAGAGCATGGCGATGGCGATGAGCGCATAAATCACCACCAGGTAGCGCGCCTTGATGCCCATGGGCAAAGGAAACAGCATGAATTGCGTATCGCCATAGAGAAGACCGATGGCGGCGAGCAGTCCAAAGATGCCGCCAAAGCAGCCGTAAAGCGGGCTGGGAGCGCCAAGGAGCTTGGGGGACAGCGTGCTCGACATGGCGTAGAGGGCCAGTGCGGCGGCGGCGGTGCCCAGCACAGAGACAGCGTAGAGGCCGGTCACCCATTTCGCATTATGGAAGCCTTCGAGAAATCCCGCCAGAAACCACAGCGAGAGCAGTTCGAAGAGCGTGCCGAGCAAGGTGGGATGCACGAAGCTGTAGGTGAGCGGCTGCCAGAGATCGCCGCGCAAAAAGGAATAAGGATCGAAAGCGAGCGCGCCCGCAAATCGCGCCGCAGTGGAGAACGCCGCACTGGCGATCCACAGCACGAAAAAAGCCGCCAGGTTAATGAGAATTAACCTGCGGGTGGCGCCGCGGAAGTCGGGGAAGGCGAACGGGCTGGAGCCAAATCTTGGCATTGCAGTCATCAGGTTAAACGCTGGAGCGGGCCTGTGTCATGATGGATGCGGCTGGGCGGGGTGCGTGGGGGCTCGCTATCCCACCTTGGCCGCAAGAACAACGATGCGGCGAGGACGGGGCGCCAACCGGGCGTCGGGGACCGCCGCCCGTACAGCCGGACTGGAGTCCGGCGCTATATGTAAGCGCGGCGAGGGTGGGGCACCCGCATTACCACCGATCTGCACCATGGATGCAGCAGTGGCAACCAAGTCTCCGGAAATGCGTCTGTTTGGGAAGAACGCAGCGCTGGTTTTCCGCTAAGAAAAACCTGGACTCCGCAGAGTGCCGCGCGCCCCTTGACCTGAGGCCGGGTTCTCACTAAAACTAAGCGTTGGCTGCAGGAACAAATTCATCCCGCAATGCGAATTGTATGAAAAGTGAGGAGGCTGCCATGCCCGGTTGCCCTGAATGCGATACCGATCTGAACGTTGATGTCGACGAGGTAGAAGAAGGTGACGTGATAGCCTGCGAAGAGTGCGGCACGGAGTACGAGGTAGTCGGCGTGGAGCCGCTGGAACTGGCACGCGTGGAAGAAGGCCTCGATGAGGATGAAGATCCCCTCGAAGAGGATGAAGAGGAGTAAGGATGAGCCGTGCAAGCTGGCTGGCTGCGATTGCATGCGGTCTTATGGCGTTGGGCGCGATGCCTTCAGGGTCGAACTGCGCGCTATCTGCGACGGCCGCATGGGGTCAGAATATCGGTGACCGCACGGTGACGGGCACGATTTTGAACGAGAGCGCGCAGCCGGTCGTGGGGGCCACGGTTTTCCTCAAGAACGAGAAGACCAAGGCGATTCGCAGCTACATTTCCACCGCCGACGGCCATTTCCGATTCTCCCAGGTCGATATGAGCGTGGACTTCGATCTGTGGGCGGAGAAGGACGGCAAAAAAAGCGCGGCCAAGACCGTGAGCTCGTGGGACGATCGCAAGGAATTTGTCTCGGAATTGAAGCTGAAGTAGGCGGCAATTGGAGTGAGTGCGGGTCGGGAGACCCGCACTACAGCCGGCCGGGAGGCCGGCGCTACAACCTGAGACCGGCGCATCGCCGTAAGCGCAGCGTGGCAGGTTTACCCTTCCAACTTTTTCGTTACCAGTTCATTCAGCAGCGCTGGATTCGCCTGGCCTTTTGACGCGCGCATCACCTGGCCGACAAAGAACCCCGCCATGGTCTTCTTTCCCGCGCGATACTGCTCCACCTGCTTGGGATTGGCCGCGATCACCTCGTCGATCAGCTTTTCGATGGCTGAGGCGTCGGTAATCTGCTGCGGCTTCTCGCGCTCGTAGACGGCAGCGAAGTCCTCGCCTTTCTCAAAGCAAACGTCGAAGAGCTGTTTCATCTGCTTCGAGCTGATCTTGCCCTCGTCGAGCAGATCGGCGGCGAGCACGATACCCGCCATCGATACCGGCGACTGCTCCTGATCGAGGCCGAGCGCCTTGAGGCGTCCGCCCACTTCGCTGAGCAGAACATTGGCCACGCGGCGCGGATTGCGCGCGGTGCGGGCAGCAGCCTCGAAGCGATCGGCAAATTCCCGCGATGCCGTAAGCGTATGCGCGTCCTGCACCGACAACTCGTACTCCGCAATCATGCGCGCGCGCCGCGCCTCGGGCAGTTCGGGAAGTTTTTTTCTGGTCTCCTGCAAAAACTCTGCGGAGACGATCAAGGGCGGCAGATCGGGCTCGGGAAAATACCGGTAATCGTGCGCCTGCTCCTTGGAGCGCATGGGATACGTGCGGCCCTCGCCGGCGCTCCACAGCCGCGTCTCCTGCATCACGCGCCCGCCGGACTCGATCAATTCAATCTGGCGCTCGATTTCGTATTCGAGTGCCGCGCGGATGAACTTGAAGCTGTTGACGTTTTTGACTTCGGCCTTGGTGCCGAATTTTTCCTGTCCTTTTGGACGGACGCTGACATTCGCATCGCAACGCAGCGATCCCTCCTCCATGTTGCAATCGGAGACTCCGGTATAGAGCAGGATCTCCTTCAAGCGCGTGAGGTATTCGAAGGCCTCGTCGGGCGTGCGAATGTCGGGCTCGCTGACGATCTCGGCGAGCGGCGTGCCGCAACGGTTCAGGTCGAGATAGGTGCGCGTGGCGGAGTCGGAAAAACCTTCGTGCAGGCTCTTGCCGGCGTCCTCTTCCATGTGCAGGCGCGTGATGCCGATACGCTTTTTCTTGCCGTCGGCCGCGGGCACCTCGATCCAGCCATGCTCGGCCAGCGGCTTGTCGTACTGCGAAATCTGGTAGCCCTTGGGCAGATCGGGATAAAAGTAGTTTTTGCGCGCGAAGATCGAGCGCTCGCGCACCTGGCAGTTGAGCGCGAGCGAGGCCAGCGTGGCAAATTCGACGGCCCTCTGGTTCAGGACCGGCAATGCCCCCGGCAGCCCCAGGCAAACCGGACAAATGTTGGTGTTCGGGTCCGCGCCAAACCGGTTGGCGCAACCGCAAAACGCCTTGGTCGCCGTGAGCAGTTGTACGTGCACTTCGAGGCCGATCACGGGCTCGTACTTCGCCAAGACGTCAGGAGAGATTGCGGCGGCAGGCATATTTTAATTTTATCGCGGAGCGTACGGACGCCGTGTGCGGCGCTCCGAGTAGCCGGGCAACGGCGCGATTGCCTACAATCGATGCGCGTGGGAACGCGGCGGGTTGCCGCGTGTCAAAGCCAGCTTTGCTCAGAATGGAGACCCGGATGGATCAAAAGAACTTTTGCAAAACCATGCTGTTCGCCGCCCTACTGGCGGGGCTCTTTACTGCAACTTCGCTGCAATGCCAGGAGGCGCCAGCCTCCACGCCCGAGACCAAAGCTCCGGCGGCGCAAACGGCTCCTGCGCCCGCGATTCCAGCGCCAACAGCGGCTGCGCCTGCGCAAACCTCGCCCTCTGGACATTCCAACGATGGGTACTGGACCGAGCACGACCGGCAACTGCTGGTGGATTTTGGCGGGCTGGCGCATTTCAAGGAGGCCGATACGATGCTTGGCGCCGCGAAAACCGGCGAGGACCGCGTGGTCTTCATGGGCGACTCGATTACGCAGGGTTGGAAGCTGGACGAGGCCTTTCCCGGCAAGCCGTATGTCAACCGCGGCATCAGCGGCCAGACTACGCCGCAGATGCTGGTCCGCTTCCGCCAGGACGTGATCGATCTGAAGCCGAAGGTGGTGGTGATTCTGGCCGGGACCAACGACATCGCCGGCAACACGGGGCCGATGACGCTGGAACAGACGGAGGGAAACCTTGCGTCGATGGCTGAGCTGGCGGCGGCAAACGGGATTCGCGTGGTGCTGTGTTCGGTGCTGCCGGCGTTCGACTACCCGTGGTCCCCGGGCCTCACTCCCGCGCCGAAAATTGCGCAGATCGACGCGTGGCTCAAGGACTACGCGGCGCAAAAAGGCTACGTGTATGTCGACTTCTACTCCGCGATGAAGGACGACCGCGGAGGACTGCCTGCGACACTGAGCGGGGACGGGGTGCACCCGCTTCCGGCCGGGTTCGCGGTGATGACGCCGCTGGCGGAAGCGGGCATTGAGAAGGCGCTCAAATAACGGCCATTGGTCCTGCAAGAGAATGTCCTTGCACCGTCCCTACGGGACTCCGGAGTTCACGTGTGGAATTTGCTTTCCCCACGCTGAAGCGCGGGGCTAACAAACTCTGCGCCTACGGCGCGGTTGCCGGGCCTCTTGGCACGGTCGTCGGATTCTTGGCCGAATCAATACGGCAGCAGTTTCAGGCTGTTGCTTGCCGGCTGGCCGAGCAGCACGGCTTCGTAGGCTCCTGCGGCATTGCGGTTGAGCAGGACATCCGTCGCGTGATCCAGGCGAACAATCTCGCGGCCATCGCGCGAGAGAGACGCGCAGCCGCCGCAGGCTAGCTTGAGAATGCGCCCGTCTGCCGCGGCCTTCAACGCAAAGACGCCGACGTAAGCTCCGCTAAAGTTGTGCCCGTTGACGGCCACTGAAAACGCCTTCGGCTGGCTGGTTTCGAGCGAGTTGAGATCGGTGAGAATCACGCCGCCGTCCTCGAGTTCGCCGCCCACCTCCCGGAGCGGAGATTTTTCCACGCCCAGTTCCGCAATTTGGTCGACACTGAATTGCTTTACGCGGGCGTGCGCCGCAATTTCCGCAAAGATCTCGTCCACGGGCGATCCGTCGAAATCGCGCGTGGCAGTGCCCTCCAGCATGAGTGCGCCGCCGCGGCGCGTGTACTGGTCGAGGAAAGCCAGCGTGCTGCGCTTGGCGTACTGCGGATCGAGATAAATGACCGCCTGGAATGTGTGCCCGTTCAGAACTGGGCGATTCTTCGCGTCGAGCTTGAGCGATCCATTGACGATCAGGTCGCTCGGAACCACGGCGCAGCGGTAGCCCGCGTCCCAGATGGCCTGCACCTTCTCCTCAATGTGCAACGAGCCGTTAATGTCGTAACCGTTGCGCGCGCTCGGGTCGGGATACCAGTTGAGCAGGGCCGGCATGCCGAAGACCACCAGCAGCGGAAGCCGAGGCGCGGCGGGATCGAAGCGATTGAGGAGCCGGATTTTTCGTTCGACAGGATTGATCGCAGAAAGAAACGGCGCGGTAGAGAGGTCGACACCCCAGCGGCCGGTGTCGTTGTAGCCGTGATAGTGAATGCGCGCGTCGAAACGGGCGTCGTTCAGGGCTTTCTGGGCGAAGCGGTGAATGTCCCACCCGTAGAACTGGTCGTACATGATGTTGCCGGGATGCGCGACCAGCAGCCCCATCCGCAATGGCAGCGAAAGGTCTTCATCGCTCATGCCGTATTGGCGCGGGATGGTCCACCAGTTGATGCCTGTGGCCCAGGCCTCATCGTTGGTCAGGTGATTGTGAAATGTGTTGTGGATGCCGGCCAGAGTTTTCGCGCCGAAGACCTGCCGAGAATCGTTGTAGAACTCCTGTTCGACGCCCAGCGGTCCTTTGCGCAGGAAATCCCAATAGCGGTCGATGGCGCGGATGCGCACTTCAGGCTCGCCGGCGGGAGCATAACGCGTGTGAAAGAGGACCTGCGTGAGCGGCATGCCGGTGGCCTGCTCAAAGCGTGCGCTGAAGGCGCGGCCGGCAAAGTGGCTGCGCCACACGGTGCCTGGCGCGATGGGTATTTTCATGAAGCTGAACTCATCGAGCGCGGTACCGTCAAAGGGAACATCGCGATACTGGTTGATGGCCTCGTGAACCCAATGGGTGTACGCATCGCTGAACAGATCGAGCGCGTTATACCGAGTGGTTGCCATCACGAAGGCCGTGTAGCCGGCGTACTGCGGGCCCAGATCGAGCGCGACGGAGATCGTGCCGGGCTGGGGCTCGGTGGCCTTTGCCTGCGCGGTCACGTCGGCAAAGGTGGCGGGGTCGTACTCGCCTTCGCCGGTTTTGCGGAAGACAAAGACGCGCAGCAGCTCCGTCTTTTGCGGCGGGCGCGAGCGCAGCTTCACGGTGGATTCGACCACCCCGCGGCCGTTGGCGTCGAGGAGCCTTTCGGCATCGCTGACCGCGGTTTGCTCGTCGTCTGGCGTGAACTTGCGGAAGGAGTCGACATCCTGCAGTTCGAAGGTCGCGCCGATGCGGAGGCCGTTGCTATGGCCCTCGCGCACGATTCCGGCCACGGCGTCGTGCGCGGCCGGGTCGTCGAAAAAATTGACGCCATTGCGCGCGGTCAGGAAGGGGAAATCGAAAGCGGTATCGCGGGAGATGTGCTCAATGTCTTTTGTGTAGCGCTGCGGGCTCAGCGTCTCCGGCGTGACAAACCAGTAAAGCAACTCAGGGTAGTGCTGATTGCGGATCGGATCCTCGTACTGGATCTTTACATTGAGGCTCCTGGATTGACTCTGCGCGGTTGTGGCAATCGCCGTGGCCAGGAATGCCATCAAGATCGCTGCTTTCCGGTACATTTGTTCCTTTCATCGACTCTTCAGATTCGCGTTTCTTCCGCCAAGGCGTCGCATCCGCTGCGCTCTCAAATCCGTCGCCCGGATGCGTCTTCGACTCCGGCCTATTGTCTCATTCCATTTGCCGCGCGAATTTCCGTTCTGTCTGTAGCAGTTGCAGAGAAAGGTCGAATTTGCAGCTGACGATAAAAGATCAACCCGTGGGGGCTAAAGCCCCCACACTCATTTTGTGCAACTTGCGGCACGAGTAAACTCGTGCCCTGATACAAAACTCGTTGCCAAGCGAGTTTTTCCGCAGCCTCTAAAGGCCCGATTGATTTTGTGCCCAATACGGCACGACTAAAGTCGTGCCCTTTCAAAACAACGACTTTTCCCGCAGCCTCTGTAAACCGAAATGAGGCTACTCGGCCCCTGCGGAGTCGCATTGTTGATCGCCCCCAAGCCGTCCGGCGCTCGGGATCGGACGCCGGCCAACTGCAGGAGACCCAGCCACCGTGACACAATGGAAGAAGAGGTCAGGCATTGCCTGCGATGGAGCCGCGGAAATGCGCTCCGGCAGCGCTTCCTCCGGCGACAAATTACCGCCAACCCGCGGGTCCGGCAACGAGGCCACGTTCAACATCCAACTCTATCTTTATCAGCGCGTTACGGTTGGTTTCCGGGCGCTTAAAACCAAGCCTGTTTACGGCTTACTGTATTCCTTACCGTAAATTCACGTTGTCAGCGCAATTGATGGCTCCCTAGGCTTATCCCGACTCTTCGCAATGTTCTATCTCACCTCGTCTGCGGCCAGCCAGGTTTTGGTTGCGCCCAGAAGCGCTTGCGAGATGTAAATTGCAGCTTCCCTGCGGGGTATCCATTATGGATCATCCGCGTAACCGCAACCATGAGCTGTCCGGAAGTTGGCTTATCGGCCATTCGGGGCAGCGGCCAACCCCTTTTCGCAGTCTTGATGCAGCAGAATGAACAAACTGCAGAATCGGCTGCGCGAGCGGAATATCCCGGGATCTGAAGCAGTGGTCTGCCAAAGTGAGCAGTTTTGCACAGATAGGCGCTCGACAGAAGGCGTGCATTAATTGCCTGAGCTTGAAAACAAAACCGGAACCCATGGATCGCGTTGGGCTCCTGAAAGTCCAAACGGAAATTCCGGTTAAGACAGCCACAGATCAAGAACCATAACCAGCAACCGAACATTGGAGGCAATCAAGATGCAACTCTACCCAAGATCAGCGCAAGGTTTGCCCGGCTACGCACCGCTGCGGAGAAGAATCTTCCGCGTGGGCGTGTGCCTGGCATTCGCGTTGGCGGCGTTTCTCTACATGCAGGCCCCGCTCCGTGCGCAAACCGAATCCGGCACCTTGACCGGAACTGTTGCCGATTCCGCCGCAGCCGTGGTCCCTGGCGCAACTGTCACCGTAGTGAACACGGCCACAGGCGAGACACGCAAAACCGTTACCAATGGCGCTGGAGTCTTCTCCATTCCGGCACTGCCGTCGGGCCCCTACACGGTGGACGCGGCGGCGAAGGGCTTTGAGGGAGACACCACTACCCTTACGCTCTCGGTAGGTCAGGTCTTGAACATCAACTTCAGCCTGAAAGTGGGATCTGCCAGCGAAAAGGTTGTGGTTGTCGCCAATGAGTCGACGGGCCTGGAGACTGAAGATCACGATCTGAACGTCACCATGGACGCAGCGACCATGGAAAACACGCCGTCGCAGTCGAGCTATCGCAACGGAACTTTCTACGCGCAGACGACGCAGGCCGGCGTGGAGCCGGGGTCAACGCTGGGTTACAGCAATATCAACTCCAACGTCAGCCAGTACAACCAGCAAAGCAACCAGTTGTTCATCGCAGGACAGGGCTTCTGGTCGACCAGCTACCTTTTGGACGGCGTGATCGATATGAGCTACTTCGATCAGACTGCCACCGTGAACGAACCCATCGAAGCCACGCAGGAGGTGGAGATCGTCCGCAACAGTGCGAACGCCCGCTACGACGGAGCCAATACGCTGAATGCGATCACCAAGAGCGGAACCGAGACCTTCCATGGCAGGGCATACGATTATTTTCAAAACAACCAGATGAACGCCAGAGGCTGGGCTGCAGGCCCGCTTGGCGAACTCCGGTACAATCTGTACGGCGTGGACGGCGGCTGGAAGATCCCGTTCACCAAGAACAAGGCTTTCGTCTTTATCGCTTATGAAGGGTACAGGCAAATTGCCGCCGCCTTTCTGCAGGCCTGGGTGCCCACGGCGGCAGAGCGCGCCGGAAACTTCAGCGCGGATTTAACCGCGAATGCGGGGACCAAACAGCCCGCAACTACCATCTGGGACCCCACGACGTATAAAGCTGCAAACGGCATCGGGACGACCGGCGCCGGTCCGAATGTTCTGTCGCAGTTCGACTATAACGGCCAGCCGAATGTGATCAACCCTGGCCTGGTCAGCCCTCTGTTTGCCCAGTACATGACGATGGCCTATCCCTTGCCCAACGGCCTGAACACTTCGGCGGGCGACAACTATGGGAGCGTCAACAGCCGCACCAGATTTACGCACGACGACTGGCTGTACCGCGGCGATTACAACATGAGCGACAAGGATCATCTGTTCGGAGCCTACGATACCAACAATCCGAACATCATCCGCCCGGAGGATTGGGACAATGGCCCCAGTAGCGCCGCGGGTGACCCCCTGATCAACACCCAGGAACAAAACCAGCTCTTCGGAACAGACATCTACCTTGAAGAGAGCCATGTACTCAGCCCCACGCTTGTGAATACAGCCCGCGTCGGCTATGCCCGTTCCGTGAACGGACAGCAATTCAATATGATCGCCAATGGCACGAATTACCTCGCGCTGTTTGGCCTTACCGGCCTCAATCCGTCTCCAACGGTCTGGGGATTGCCGAATCTCGGCATGGGCAACGGCTGGAGCGGCATCAGCGGCTCACCGCTTGGTGAACATCAAAACATGTACGAGTACATCGATGAAATCAACGTTCTGCGCGGCAAGCACTCCATCTTTTTCGGCGCAGAAATCGACGTAATCGACTACAACGCATTCTGGTATACCGGAAACCCCAATGGCCAGATCAATGAAAACGGCGAATACACCTACAACGGCTGCAACAGCACCTGCACGGGTGGCGCGACCAATGCCCCCGGCGCTGCCTGGCAGAGATCCGGAATCTGGGCCCTGGGAAGCGTCAGCGGCACGTTCCCCGGCGCCAACGTACTGGCGGATGATCTACTGGGGGACTACGCCTCCACCAATGCCAGCGCGGGCGCACAGGTTGGGCACTTCCATCAGCACAACATCATGCCTTACGTCCAGGACGACTGGCGCGTAAGGCCCAGGCTCACCATCAACATGGGCATGCGCTACGACTACTACTCGCCTGTCACCGAGGATCAGGGTCGCGCCGGCATCCTCAACCCCGTCAACGGCGCGTACACCATCGGTACCTATAACGCAAACCGGTTCAACTTCAGTCCCAGGTTCGGCGCCGCTTACGCGCTCAACGACAAGACGTCAATTCACGGCGGAGGCGGCCTTTACTATTACCAGTTCAGCTACTACGACCTGACGGATATGATGAACAATCCGTACTTCAACACCGGGCTGAACGCCGTGCAGACCCAAACCAACCCTGTCATCTGGCCGGCTTCGAGCTCTGCCGCGAATCCCGACACCGGGGCCGCGCCGGGCGTACAGGAGTTCCTCAACCTGGCGGACGTGGAAAAACTCTGGGCCGCAATGCCCGCGCCGACCGGCGTCTTTGTGCCGGGCAACTCAACCTTTGCCCAAAGCATGCCGACCAGCTACAGCGAGCAATGGAACCTGGCCGTGCAGCGGACCTTCGGCCGCGACTACCTGCTGACGGTCGACTACCTGGGAAGCTCGAACCATCACATCTTCAACTACAGCAACATCAACCTGGCCTCATTGCCCGCCGCCGGCGATCCCAATCCGTCCAGCACGGCCGATATCAACTCCCGCAGGCCGTACCAGTCCATCCCGGGCAACATCGAGCAGTATCACAAGTGGGGTTCATCTCACTATGACGGGCTCGAAGTCCAGATGAAAAAGAGCTTCACCAACGGTCTGCAGTTCAACGCCAACTACGTCTGGGGCAAATCCATGGACTTCCAGGACTCCGACCACAAGGCCACAGGCGAAATGGGCAACAACCCGCAGATTGACTACGGGCGTTCGGACTTCATGCAGAAGTACGTCATCAAGGTGTCGGGTGTCTACGAACTTCCCATCGGCAAGGGCAAGTGGCTGCTGAACAACGGCAAGTGGTGGGAGAACCAGCTTGGCGGCTGGAGATTCAGCGGGCTGATGGGGATCAGAGCCGGCATGCCGTACAACACAACAGCCTCCGACAACAGCGACACCGGCGGCGGCCTTCAGATGCGCTCCACGCAAACCTGCAATGGCAACAGTGGCGGCAACTTCGTCCCCAAGGCAGCCAATGCTTTGGGAACATACTTCAAGACCTCCTGCTTCGCGAATAATGCCAATTACGTGTTCGGCAATGAAATGCGCAACGATTTGAACGGACCGCGCAACACGAACCTCGACCTGGCTGCCTTCAAGGAGTTCCAGCTCTGGGAGAACCTGAAGTTCCAGTGGCGGACTGACGCGTTCGACTCGTTGAACCATCCATTGCCCGGCATGCCAACTCAGAGCGTGACCAGCGGTACGTTTGGCGAAATCACCTCAAAGGGCAATTCGCGCACCATCCAGCTTTCCGCAAAGGTCCTCTGGTAGGGCCGTAACCCTGTTCTCTCCAGAAGCGCTGGCCCGCGTCAAACAGCCCGGGCCAGCGCATTTTTGTTTGCGGGGCACTGCGGCTTCCTGCGCGTATATCCGTATTGTGTAGCGCCGACCTCCCGGTCGGCTGTGGTGTGGGCCTCCCGGCCCACACACCGATCCCTACGGCGTGAACGCCGCCAGTACAGCCGCTCAGGAAAGCGGTGCTACTCCTATGGCACGGGCACGTCGTATGTGTAGCGCCGACCTCCCGGTCGGCTGTGGTGTGGGCCTCCCGGCCCACACACCGATTCCGGCGGCGTGAACGTCGCCGGCGCAGCCGCTCAGGAGAGCGGTGTTACTCAAATTTGCAATTTAAGGGTAAGTTTCAGTACGTACGGTAAGCCACCACTTCCGCCTGGAAGGGCGTGCCGCTCATGCGCGCGGTCTTGAGCAGAATTTCAAAATAGGGAATCTTGTTTCCCGGGAGCTTTTTCAGGAAGTTGCTCATGGTTTCTTCCGACGTCACAAACTCGCCTGCGGCGTTGGTGGCCTCGGCGTTGGTGCCTTCGATGATCAACGCGCTTCCGGTGCGGCTGGGGTTGGGCAGATACGCAATCACGCTATAGCCGAGCGATGCGTAGGGATCCGCGGGTTGCGCATACAGAGCCTGCTCGCCGGCCCGCGGGTGCAGATTCACGACGAACGATTGATCCAGAGAAGCATCGTATTTCACCAGGAAGTTCATCTCGTCGGTGAAGAGATCGACCCAGGGATTTGATTTGCGGCTGCCGATGAGGATGACGTTGTCGCGCTTCACCGAGTCGGCCGTAAACTCGCGCGCAAAAGAAACATGGGCGTTGGTGGAATTATGGTCGAGCGCCTCGATGCGCTGCGCCACCTGGAAATCGCCGAAACTCCCGTTGTTCCTGGCCGCAATGGATTCGAAGGGGATGGAATTGACGACTTTGTTGTCGGCGGTGCAGAGAGAATACGAACGCACCTGGCTCAGGTAGCTGCGATTCAGATAGTCGCTCAGCGGAAACGACTGCTTCATCATGTCTTCGACAATCGCAAACGAGGTGTCGGCAAGGACGATGTCGGTGTCCTGCGTCGAATTCAGGAAGCGCGGCCAAAACGCGGCCAGGGCCGGCTGCCCGTCCCACGTGTACACCATTTTGTGCAATGACCGATTCTCGCGCCACAGCGAGGCGCAGGCAATGGCCAGCGCGATGGCGACCGCGGACACCAGCAGCAGCGGCAATTGCGTACGCCACCACGGCCGAGTGACCACGGGCAGCAAGGCAGCCGCCGCGGCTTCGGCAGCTTTGGCCGCCTCGGCCGCCGGAGTCTCCGAGCGCCAATGAAAGACAGGCGAGTAGCTGCCGCGCGGAATGTCAAAGATGAGGGTTTCGTCTTTGCCTTCCGCAGCGAAGTACGCTTCCACGCGACGCCGCAATTCCGTGGCGCTGACTCTGACAATGTTGTCCTGGCTGGTGTCGTAAGAGTCCTTGCGCCCGAAAACGGCCTGGCCAATTTCCTGCTCATGAATGTCGCCGCAACCCTCTTTGATGGACTTCTTCCCAACGTAATAGAGGAACTCTTTCAGGCGGGTGGCACGCTTCAGGTGATCGCTCGCAGCAGCAGCTTCCAACACCTTCCAGCACGCGTCGGGAGTGATGGGATGGGCAGCGCCTTTGGGACCTGAACTCATGGCGAGGTTGAGGATGCTCCATTTAACCTGGGGCCGCAAGGTCTGCGAGGATAAATAGGTGACTCCCCGTTTCTTTGTATCACTACGGTCTGGCAAGCGTCCAGATTTTCAATGGTAACGCATTGAAACCGAAAGGTTTGTAAGAAGCGTCCGGCCGTACCTTCACGGCGGCCTTTTTCTGTCGATAAATGGCCGTTTTCAAGCCTTCGATCCGCGGCCATCCCGGGCTTAAGTTGTTCTCTATTCATGAATTGGCCGTGGGTAGGCCCGTGGTTCCTCAGGTAAAGGCGAAAAAGAGCCGCAATAGCGGTCGATAATCAGAGAGGGAATCCAAGTTAAACGGCTGATTCGGAAAATCTTACATCCTCTTACTGTATTCCTTACGGTAAATTGACTTGCCACTCCCCGTTGGCGCCGAACAGACTAGCTTAGCTTTCAAAGAAACCCGGTAGCCAGGGGCCTAAACTGCGGCTTTCACAGGCTTTGTCTGGACTAGAGGCAGAGGAATCGCGGCATCCGGTTCACTTCAATTCAAGAAACCATCAGAGGCGGGGGATAGAATCGCGGAAGCGGCAGACAGCCAGGAAGAGCCGTAACCTCCGGCGACCATCGACTTTTGCACCTCAGACATTACACAATCGAAACCACGGACGGCCAACCATGAGCGTCCGTCATCCTGTGCGTGGAAGACCTCCCGTGCGGACCCGCGATCACAAACCGCCGGGACTCGCAGATCCCGCGTTGCTTAGACCTATAGGAAGGAATGGCCTCTTGATGAAGAAAGTTTTTTGCGGAATTTCGGCAGTTGGTTTTTTGCTTTCGGGAATGGCGTGGGCGCAATCGGCCCAGCAAATCGCCGCCACCAAGTCCCTGCCGGCGCCGGCGCAGCAGATTATCGAGCGTCTCGGGCAATTGAATCGCATTCCCGATGGAGAATGGCGAGCGCACCCCGGCGATCTGCCGCATGGCGAGAGCCTCAACCTCGATGATTCCGCGTGGCCCGCCGCCAAGCCGGGCAGCGAGTACTCCGACGATGCGGTCTGGTTTCGTCAGTGGATCGAAATTCCGCCGAATCTGCATGGCTACGATCTGACGGGCGCGAAAATCTGGTTCCAGTTTCAGGCCCGGACCACGGGCCGCGAAGCCGTGACCGAGATTGTGTATGTGAATGGCGCGCGCGTAGCCCTGGGCGAGAGCCTGGAGCGAATCGAATTGGTGCCTGAGGCCAAGCCCGGCCAGCGGATTCTGATTGCGGTGAAGTTGCTCGGCACCTCTCTCAACAAGCGCTACCAGAGCACACTTCTGGCCGTTGACTTTGCATCCGGCCGGCCCAATCCGCAGGAACTCCATGACGAGTTTCTTTCCGCGGCCATCCTCATTCCCAGCATCTCCAATCAATCGGCGGCCGACCAGGCCACGCTCGAGAAAGCCATTGGGCAGGTCGATATCGCGGCCCTCGATGCCGGCAATCAGCAGAGATTCGACGATTCGCTACGGGCATCTCAGGCAAATTTGCAGGCCTTGCGGCCTCTGCTACAGCAGGTCACCATGCATCTCACCGGGGACTCGCACATCGATGCCGCGTGGCTGTGGCCCCGCAGCGAGACGATCGATGTCGTCAAGCGCACCTTCTCATCCGCGCTGCAACTGATGCACGAATATCCCGGCTACACTTATACGCAATCGGCGGCGATTTACAACGACTGGCTCGCCGACAAATATCCGGAGATCAACGCCGGCATCAAGAAGCGCATCGAGGAGGGCCGCTGGGAGGTTGTGGGCGGCATGTGGGTTGAGCCCGACCTCAACCTGCCCGACGGCGAATCGACGGCGCGCTCCATTCTTATCGGCAAGCGCTGGTACCTGAAGCATTATGGCGTGGATGTGCGCGTCGGCTGGAACCCGGATTCGTTCGGCTACAACTGGCAACTGCCGCAGATTTATAAGAAGTCGGGCATCGATTTCTTCGTCACGCAGAAGATGTCGTGGAACGACACCGACCAATTGCCCCTCAAGCTCTTCTGGTGGCAATCGCCCGATGGCAGCAAGGTGCTTACCTATTTTCCTCACGGCTACGGCAACGGCAACCTGAACCCTGTGCGGCTTTCCGCGGACCTGGTGCAGGCGCGCACCATGGCGCCGGGATTGACGGAACTGATGGACCTCTACGGCGTGGGCGATCACGGCGGAGGGCCCACGCGTGACATCCTCGACGAGGGCGTGCGCTGGATGCAGCCGGACAAGGTGGCGCCGAAGATGAAATTCGGCACGGCATTTCCTTACTTGTCCGGAGTCGAAAAGCAGATTGCTCCGGATTCGAAAATCTGGAACTACCGCAGCATCGCCGATGGCTATCAATATCCACCCGCGCCTCCGGCCGGCGAAGTTTCCATCCCCACCTGGAACGATGAGCTCTATCTGGAATTTCACCGCGGCGTGTACACGACGCAGGCCAACCTGAAGCGCAACCTGCGCGAGGGGCCGGAGTCGGCTCTGCATGCGGAGAATTACGCTTCACTGGCGTGGCTGGATGGCGATTCGTATCCTGCCGATGAGCTGACCGACGCGTGGAAGAAGATCGCGTTTAACGGCTTCCACGATCTCGCGGCAGGCTCGGGCATTGCCGTCATCTACCGCGACGCGCAAAAGGACTTTGACCAGGTGCGCTGGGAAACCAACGAAATCTCCGCAAACGCGCTGCATACGCTTGCGGAACGCATTGATACCAACGCGCCGGGTGGAGTTCCGGTGCTGGTCTTCAATCCGCTGGCATGGCAACGCTCAGGCCAGGTTGAAGTGGACGCGCAATTGCCGGGGCCTGCTGCCGCCGTCGCCGTTCTCGATGCACGCGGGGAGGTTCTTCCCTCACAGATTCTTTCCGCCGACGCGCAGACGCACACCTTCCATCTTCTCGTCGCGGTTCGCGATCTGCCGCCGATGGGCTATGAGGTTCTGCGCGTAGTTCCCGGCACGCGCACCTTCATGAGCGATCTCGCAGTGAACGGAACCACGCTCGAGAATGCGAATCTGCGCGTTGTCGTTGACCCCAAAACCGGCTGCATCACAAGCCTCTACGATAAAAAGGCTGGCTTCGAAGCGCTGGCGCCCGGAGCCTGCGGCAATCAACTCCAGGCCTTCAAGGATTTGCCGAAGGCGTATGATGCTTGGAACATCGATCCCGGAACTCTCGATCAGCCGCCGGCGCTGCTGACCGAGGCAGACGCAGTCGAAGTAATCGAAAAGGGCCCGATGCGCGGCGTGATTCGCGTAACGCGTCACTGGCAGAATTCAACATTCGTGCAGCAGATTATTCTCAGCGCGGGCAGCGATCAGGCCGAGGTCGTGAACGATATTGACTGGCACGAAACCCACGTGTTGCTCAAGGCGGCGTTTTCCTTGTCGGCTTCTGCCCCGTTCGCGACGTACGAAATTCCCTACGGAAGCATCGAGCGGCCGACCACTCGCAACAACAGTTGGGAGAAGGCTCGCTTCGAAGTGCCGGCGCTGCGCTGGGCCGATCTGGGCGACGGGCAGCACGGCCTGAGCCTCATCAACGACTCCAAGTTTGGATACGACGCCGTGGGCAACCTGCTGCGCCTGACGCTGCTGCGTTCGCCCACCTCGCCCGATCCCGACGCCGATCGCGGCCACCAGCACTTCCGCTACGCGCTCTATCCTCATGCCGGAGACTGGAAGCAGGCCATGACCGTCCGCCACGGATACGAGTTCAACGAAGCGCCTTACGCGGCCCAGGTCGGAGCGCACGCGGGCGCGATGCCGGCGGAGTTTTCCTTCGTGACCGTTTCCGCGGACAACGTGGTTCTATCGGCAATGAAAAAAGCTGAAGACAGCGACGCGCTGGTCTTCCACATGTACGAGTGGGCTGGCAAAGAAGGAACGGTGGAGCTGAGGATTCCGCATGGAGCTACGGGCGCGACAGAGACCAATCTGTTGGAACAGCCCGAAGGCAACGCGCTCACGATCGACAACGATCGCATCCATGTGGCCGTTCATCCCTTCGAGATTCTGGCTGTGCGCGTCGATTACCCGCACCAGAAGCAGTAAGCTTCCCGGTGTGCCTCTGGGCTGCTATTGCTTGAGGATGTCCGCCGGAATCGCGCGGCGGACATTTTTCTGGAGCGGGTTTCATCAATGGTTTCGTGAAAGGGCACGGCTTCAGCCAGGCCAACAGAACTTCTGTTTTGTAACCAGGGCACGACTTCAGTCGTGCCGAGAAATGCAGGAACGATACGGGGCTTTAGCCCCTGAGGGATGCTGTTAAGCAACTCAAGGAATTTACGCAGCCAGTTTTATTTATCACGGAGCCGCTCGATTGAATCGCAGAGAATTCTGTTATAGCCTTGTTGCTCTTTCTAACGCCTCTGGCGCGGCGCGTCTGTGGGCGGCTGAAGGAGATCCTTCTCGCGGTGCGCCCGCGGTGTGGGACAGTTCTAAATCCATTCACTTTGTGCTGAACGAGCTGCTCAACCATCCACTCTACTGGTGGCCGCGCACCCTGCTCACGTACCCCATCGAGTTTCAACAGCCTGTCGATCTGGACCGGCTCACATTGACGCGCGTAGATACCGGCGAGCGGGTGCCGATGCAATTTTCAGAGGTTGTGCGCGGCGCTACCGGCGTCAAGTCGGCCACGCTCAACTTCTGCTGCGACCTGCCCAGCGGCGGCCGTTACGAATTCGTGCTGTCGGCCACGAACGCTGCCTCCGTCCTCCAACCGCAGGTCAAAGAAATCCGCGAAGGCAACACCATCGTGCTCGATTCGGGCGCAATGCGCGTGCGCATTCCCGCCACTCAGGAAATCCACGGCGATGCGCCGGGTCCGATCATGCAGGTTTCGCGTGGCGGCGCGTGGGTCGGTTCATCGGTCCTGAACTTTAACGGCGACAAAATCGTGCGCATCACCACCAGCCGCGCCGAGCACGGGCCGCTCTTGATCGCGTACGAAGTCGCCTACGATTCAGCGGGTGGCTCGCGCTACGTGGCGCGCATTCAATGCACGGCAGGTTTCGATTTCATTCGTTTCCAGGAAAACATGGAAGGCATGAAGCCCGGCGTGCATGGCGCGTTCACTGCCACGTGGTCGGGATTTCCCGTGACCCATCGCCAGGCGCCCAATCATCCCTTCCCGTTGCCCAGCGTGATTCGCCCATACGATGAATACCCCTGGGAGACCATCGGCGGCCCGTTCCCTCTCGACCCCATCGAGTTGCCCGATGGCCAGCTTCTTTTCAATCTTGGCATCTATCAAACGTGGACGGCCTTCCACAGCGACACGTCGGCGAATTTCTGGAGCGACAAATCGGGCGATGCACTCGGCGTGTTTATCGACAAAGTGGTGGAGTGGCAGGATCACGAATATGCCAATCACACCGAGTCCGAAACCATCCAGGTGCGCTTTTACTACCAGAATGGCCGCTTCACGTGGAAGTGGCCCATCACGCGCGGCAGCCGGTCAATGTGTATAGCTTTCTACGATCACGAAAAAGACAAGCAGGCCATGCACCAACTGGAGCAGGCGGCGCAACCGGTCGAGAAAGATGGATTCTCTTATCATGGCGGGCGCGCGTACACCTCGCACACCATGTTTCTGCAGAACCGCTATGGCACGCTCGATTTGAACTGTATCAAAAATTGGATACTCGAGTATCCCGAGAGCGGCCGCCGGCCGCCGGTCATTTTCCAAACGGGATCGGTGAAGACCGCCAGCGAGTTGGAGCAGCGCGTGATGACGCTCGAGTACGTGGGCACGCTCCCGCTGCTCGGCACGCGCGAAAACGGCGGCATGGGGCCCATCCCCGGCAGAAGCATCGTGAACTTCAGCCCCGTTCCCAGCCGGCAGATTCAGGGGTGGTGGATCGACGCGTTCAATCGCCTCGCCGCGTCCATGACCGAGCGGCAGCGCAAGCGGCTCACCGCCATGTATCTGTTTATCGCCTACGTGCACGCCGGCGACGATTTCATGCCGCTCGTACCCATGTTGAGCGGCCATCCCAACTTTCTCGCCGACGTGAAAGGCAACCCGGCGGCGATGGCGTTCCTGTTTCCCGACCATCCCATGGCACGCGCCTGGGCCGACCTGTGGCAGAAAGTTGTAGAACTGAACACGCGTTACAACACGCGTCCGCGGGTAAAAACATGGGACGCTGCCGGCGGCCGCTGGACCGAGGACCTGGGCACCTACGTCTGGGCTTTTCTGCGGCCATCGCTGCGCACAGATTTTCTGCTGCGCAATTTCGACGGCGTGGAGCGCTTCCTTTCGCCGCAACTCGCGGAGATGGCCGATTGGCTGGTGCATGCGCTCTCCGCGCCGTTTGAGGGCGAGACCGCACAGGCATATACAGATTTGCAGACGCTTGCCTACGGGCACGAATGGGGAGCGGTTGCGCCGGGCAAAGGTCCGCAGCGCGTTCATCCCCCGCAAGGCGCACACTCCGAGCGACGCATTCCTCCGCGTTCGCTTTGGTACCTGGGCACGTGCTTGCAACGCTACGCGCCACTTGCCGCCGAGCACGCCATGTGGGCGGCGCGCCCCACCAATCAGGACATGGAAACGCAGCCGAACGAGCCCAACGCGTGGGACGCGATGTACCGCGCGACCGACAACCTTGGCACCAAACCGCAATTCCGCACGCGCAAGTTTACGGGATACGGCATCGTCCTGCGCTCCGCCATCGACATGCCCAGCGAGCTTTCCATCCACTTAGAACAAATTGACCAGGGGCCGAACTACCGCTGGGGAATTGCCGGCGAAGGCGGCTGCGGCGTGATGTACTTCTTCGCCGCCGGCAAGGCATACAGCTTCAACGGATCGGAAGACGTGGGCGACCGCGACGATCAGGACACCGACTTCTGCACCAACTTCGGCGTCTTCAAGAACGGCGCGTTCCGCTCCATCGGCATGAACGTGCTGTCGCAACCGCTTTACGATCTGGGCACGGGCCAGTTTGCCGAGATTCTTTCGCGCGACGGCGAAACCGCGTACTCGTGGCCCGAGTACGTGAGCCGTAGCGTGCTGTTGGCCGGTCACGAATACTTCATTGTTTACGACCGGCTGATGAACGAGTCGCTGATTCACCGTCTCTCGTGGTTCGTGCGCCGCGGCAGTGAGCTGCCCACCATTAAGCTGCTGCGCGGCGCTGTGCCCGGCAACAAGGAAACGCAACGCACCGATATTCAAACCGAAGCCACCACGGGAGTCTGGTTCGATGGCGTGGGCGACTCCATGGCGCTGGTCAGTCATCGCAAGGATATTGATGCGACGGCCACTCCGTTCGGCTGCCGTGTGCATGCGGACGACATCGACGATCTCGTCTTCCATCATCCTGAGGGCGTAAATTTCGCCGAAGGCAATGCGGCTTTCGATGGGACTTCAGGGTTGATCCGCAAAACCAAGGACGCAGTCGAGTTCGCACTGTTCCACGGCACGCGCATCGGCGTTGCCGGATTCACTTGCAGCACCGAAGACACGGACTTGGGCATCGGCGGCAAGCTTGTGGCAGGCCAGCCGCCGCAAGGCGAGTATTTTGCGCCGAAGGCCTGCTCGGTGCGGATCTCCGCGCCGGGTCTCGACAGCAAAAACTTCTTCTACGTCGACGGCGCCGGACAAAGCGCCAGGCACGAACAGGACGCCTTCGTCATCGATCTCGCAGCGGGACATCATCTTTGGGAGCTGACCAATCAATTGCCGATGCCGATTGCGCCGGCTGTTCTGCGCACGGAGAATCACGCCGGAGGTGCGCACGTGATTCTGGCCGAGGTTGCGTCGGCCACGCAGTACCGTCTGGAGTTGAGCAGGGATTCCGGAGCGACGTGGACTGCATCGCCGGCACAGACGCAATCAATCGTCGAGTTGAGCGGCCTCTCTAGCGGGCAAAAGGTGCATGTCCGCGGCATCGCCATGAATGCGCTGCACGCGAGCCAGCCCGGCCCGGAGTATCCCATCTACGTCACGGACCAGCCGTCCGCGCCGCCCGACGGCCAGCATGTCGATTTGTCCGATGGCGCGGCGACCGTGAGTTGGGGTGAGGTGTTGGGTGCATCGGAGTACCGGCTCTACGGAAAGGCAGAGGGCGACAGCGAATTTCAGTTGCTCTATCACGGACTGGAAAGAAGCTATCGTGACGAGCGCCCCGGAATTCGAAACTGCAATGCTTCCCCCGGAGAAAGTCGCGTCCATTCTCCCGCATTGATCGTTGAGTATTACGTGACGGCTTCGAACGGGAACGGAGAAGGCACGCGATCGCGAATCGCCGACACCAATCCTGCCTCGTGGCGCAACTGGGATCCCCGGCCCGGCGAGCCGTTCCGCCGCGTGTTGAGCTTCCCACCCGATTCGCCGCCGTCGGCGAGCGAGTGGCCGCGCTACTATCCGGAATGATGCAAACCATCGGCCTTCCACAAAGAGGTACCGCGATGTTTCATCCTGGTTCGCCGTCAATGCGAAACGCTCCGCATTCGCGAGTTTTGATTTTTCTTCTCGCCGTGGCCTGCGCTGCGCCTTGCTCCGCGGCGCAATGCGCAACGGCAACCGATCCCGCGCATTGCTCGGCATGGGTGGCCACGTGGGGCACGGCAATGGAGGAGGCATTCAACGGAAGCGCGCCCGACGTTACGGGGCAAACGCTGCGCCTCATCGTTCACACCAGCGTGGGTGGATCCAAGACGCGCATCTGGCTCTCCAACAGATTTGGTGTGGCGCCGATTCGCATCGGCTCAGCACACATTGCCGTGAGCGTCGATCCGGGCACCAACGCAAATCCCGCAGCGAATTTCGATCAGAGCGCCATCAAGCCCGAGACCGATCGCACGCTGACCTTCAACAGCGACACTGCAGTGACCATCCCTCCCGGGGCGACGATCGCGAGCGATCCCGCAACGCTCGATGTGCCGGCACTGGCAAACCTGGCCGTGAGCCTCTACTTTCCTGACCCGACGCTTGCCGCTACTGTGCATCCAGGCGCGCAGCAAAGTTCCTATCTCGCAACCGGCGAAGTCACCGGCGCGGCCGATTTGACTGGAAGTTCGTGGACGCGGAATTCCTGGTACTTTCTTACCGGCGTCGACGTCTATGCGCCCGGTGCATCCGCAGTCGTTGCCCTCGGCGATTCGATTACCGACGGCAATCATTCCACGTTGAATGCCAACCGGCGCTGGCCCAACGATCTTGCCGTGCGGCTGGCGCAGAATCAGGTGACGCGCAAGGCCGGTGTGCTCGGCGTGGTGAATACCGGCACCAGCGGCAGCCGCCTGCTTCTCGATGGCGACGGCCCCAACGCAATGGCGCGCCTCAATTGGGATGTGCTCGATCGCAGCGGCGTACGTTACCTGATCCTCTTCGAAGGCATCAACGATATTGAAGCGCAGACGCGCAGTCATCAGCCCTACGACGAGCTCGTGAAGCAGTTGGAATGGGGCCTCGCACAGATTGCCACCCAGGCGCACGATCGCGGCATCAAGGTTTTTGTCGCGACGCAGATGACGGATTGCCGCGACTTCCACTGCACCTGGCCGGAAGGCGAAAAAGCGCGGTCGGCGCTGAATGCGTGGATCCGCACGAGCAAACTTTTCGATGGACTCATCGACTTCGACCTCATCACGCGCGATCCGCAGCACCCGACGCAGTTGCTTCAGCAATATAACTCGGGAGATTATGTTCACCCCAACGACACGGGATACCAGGCGATGGCGGACGCGATCGATCTGAGCTTGTTTACTGCGCTTCCTTGAACTCTTCGTACCACGCCATCTGGATCGCCTCAAGGCGCGGCTCGGTGGACAGCTTCGGATCGTCGGCAAAACCGGCGAGCTCTGTGACGTAAAGATGCAGATCGGTGAATCGCACCGTGAGCGGATCGAGCGAGGGAAACTTTTTCGCCAGCTCAATGCCAATCTCTTCGGCGTCGGTCCAATAGATTTCGCGCGGCATGGGGGGCGGCTCCTTATTGTGTGCTCTCCCACCCTGGCCGCAAAAAACAAAGACGCGGCCAGGATGGGGCAACGTGATTCGTGTCTACTTTGATTCGGCCAGCGCCAGAGGCTTGCCCTCGGAGACATAGTTGCGGTTCCAACTGGGAATTTCGACGACGTATTCTCCGGGGCGGGTGATCACGGCCTGGCAGCCCAGCCGCGAATTCAACTGCTGATCGGCGGCCATGTCGAGGCGGTCGAGTTCATCGTCCTCCGCTTCGCTCAGGCCCTCCGCGCCCTCCTTGATCCACACGTGGCAGGTGGTGCAGGCGCACGAGCCGCCGCATGCGTGATCGAGAAAGACGCCGAAGTTTTC
>JBEKGH010000045.1:0-37884 GCA_050012895.1 Occallatibacter sp. | reverse complement strand
TGGTGATCGTGGAATCGCCGGCCAAGGCGAAGACGATCGAGAAATATCTGGGCAAGGGATTCGATGTGCGCGCGTCGGTGGGGCACATTATGGACCTGCCGAAGAACGACCTCGGCGTGGAGCTGAAGAACCGGACGTTTGAGCCGGAGCTTGTGGTGTCGCCGGGCAAGGAAAAGGTTGTTGAGCAGTTGAAGAAAGCGGCGGCCAAGGCGGACGAAATCTATCTTGCGCCTGACCCGGATCGCGAAGGCGAGGCGATTGCGTACCATCTGGCGTTGCAGCTTGGAACCAACGCCAAAGAACGGAAAAAAATTCGCCGCGTCACCTTCAACGAGATCACGAAGAAGGCCGTGCAGGAGGCCTTCACCCACGCACGCGACATCGACCAGAATCTTGTGGATGCGCAGCAGACGCGGCGAGTTTTGGATCGCCTGGTGGGGTACCAGATATCGCCGCTGCTGTGGGACAAAGTGCGCCGCGGGCTTTCAGCCGGTCGCGTGCAAACCGTGGCGCTGCGGCTGATTGTGGAGCGCGAACGCGAGGTTCGCGACTTTGAGCCGGTGGAATATTGGACTCTGGAAGCGCTGCTCCATCCGGAAAAGCAGACGCAGCAAAAGTTCAAGGCAAAGTTCATTGGAATCGAAGGCGAGCCGGCCCGCGTGCCCAACGGCAAGGACAAGGACGGCAAAGAGCAGTTCATCGCGAGCGCGTTGCCCGACAAGAGTGCGATGGACGCGGTTCTGGCGGCGCTCGAGAAAGCTAGCTGGACAGTCACCAGCGTGCAGGCGCGCGAGCAGCAGCGGCGGCCGCTGGCGCCTTTCATCACCAGCCAACTGCAACGCGACGCCGCAAACAAGCTGGGCTTCAACGTGCGCCGCACCATGGGCGTGGCGCAGCGGCTCTATGAAGGTGTGGACATCGGCGCTGAGGGTACCACCGGCCTCATCACTTATATGCGTACGGATTCGCCGCGCGTGGCGCCGGAAGCCATTGCCTCGGCGCGGGCGTGGATCGGCAAGGAACTGGGAACGCAGTATCTGCCCGATGCGCCCAATGTGTACAAAGGCAAGAAGGAAGCGCAGGACGCGCACGAAGCTATCCGGCCCGCCGATGCGGCGCGCACGCCGGAGTCGCTGGCTCGCTACCTGAGCGACGAGCAGCTGAAGCTCTATACCCTGATCTGGCGGCGCTTTGTGGCCTCGCAGATGGTTCCGGCGGTCTACGACGTGACCACGGCCAACATCGCTGCGCTGTCCGCAAAAACGCGCAAGACCTACGATTTTCGCGTCAGCGGTTCCGTGATGCGCTTCGACGGATTCCTGAAGCTGTATGAATCGTCTGACGAGAACAAGGACGACGATGAGTCCGCGAACCGGCTGCCGAGCCTGGACGGCGTGAAGACGCTGGGGCGCGACGAGCTGCTTCCCGAGGAACACGCGACGCAACCGCCTCCGCGCTACAACGAGGCTTCGCTGGTGAAGGTGCTCGAGGAACGCGGCATTGGGCGCCCGTCCACCTACGCCTCCATCATCAACACCATTCAGGACCGCGAGTATGTTGTGAAACACGGCGGCTCGCGCGGGCCTTTCTTTCCCACCGAGATTGGCGTGGTGGTCTGCGACCTGCTGGTGAAGAACTTTCCCTACATCTTCGATACCGCGTACACGGCCAAGCTCGAAACCGAACTCGACGACATTGAAGAGGGCACGGAGAAGTGGACCGATCTGATGAACGCCTTCTACGACCACTTCGAGAAGGAGTTGAAGGACGCCGGCAAGAAGATGGAGAACATCAAGCGGATGGAGCAGAAGACCACGGAAAAGTGCGACGTCTGCGGGTCGCCGCTGGTTTTGAAGTGGGGCAAGTTCGGTACCTTCTACGCGTGCTCCGCCTACAACAAGAAGGACCCCACGAGTTGCACCTTCACCAAGGAGAACATTGCTTCCAAGCCGGACCTGAACACGCCGGAAGCGCAGGAAGCGGGGGACACCGAGGAGTATTGCGAAAACTGCGGCAAGGTGATGGTGATGCGCCGCGGGCTTTTCGGTCCCTTCATGGCCTGCCCGGATTACAACGCAGATCCGCCCTGTAAGACCTTCCGCAAGCTGAGTTCGAAGCAGCAGCAGAAGCCGCCCGAGCCCACCGGGGAAGACTGCCCCCAATGCGGCAAGCCGCTGGTGCTGCGCCAGGGCGCGTACGGCGAGTTCGTCTCCTGCTCGGGATACCCCAAGTGCAAATATGTGAAGCAGAATTTGATCGAGGGGATGAAATGTCCCAAGTGCGGCGAGGGTGACATCGCAGAGCGCCGCGCGCGCCGCGGCAATGTCTTCTGGGGTTGCGCGAATTATCCCAAGTGCGATTTCACTTCGAATCTGAAACCGGTGGCCAAGAAGTGCCCCGAGTGCGACAGCCCGTACCTCGTGGAAAAAACTCTCCGCTCGGGCGTCTTTCTGGAATGCCCGAACAAAAAGAAGTCCGCTGAGGAAGAGGCTGTAGCGCCAAAGAAGCGCGGCAAGAAGACCGCCGCGGCTCCCGCGGAGACGGGCAAGGTCGCGTGCGCCTACTCGAAGCGCATTGGGGACGCGCCGCCGCCGCCAACGGCGGAGACCCACGGGCCGGTAGCAGAGAAGAAGGAAGACAAGCCAGAACTGCAGCCGGCGTAAGAGTGGACTCAGAAATTGAAAGAGGAACGTGTGAAAGGTGAGCGGGAGATTCTTGTCGTCGGAGGCATTAACGGCGCCGGAAAAACAACCGCAGCAAGAATTTTGCAGCCCGAGTTCTTCGAGAAATATGAGTTCCTCAATGCCGATGAAATCGCTAGAAGCCTCTCCCCGGAAAACGTTGAGGCGGCTGCGTTGGCGGCTGGCCGCCAGTTGATCGCACGAATGAGAGAACTGATTAGCGAGGGAACCTCCTTCGGTCTGGAAACGACGTGTTCGGGCAAGTCGTACCTCCGCCTTCTCAACCAGTGCAAAGCTGAAGGATGGCGCGTCATCCTGTTGTATTTTTGGCTTGATTCGCCGGAGGCCGCGATCGCTCGTGTGGCGAAGAGGGTGAGTCGCGGAGGCCATGGCATACCAGAAGACGTAATCCGGCGTAGATATCCCGCCAGCATACGGAACATGCGGGATTTCTACTTACCTGTGGCGGATGAAGCGGAAATCTACGATAATTCTGATAAAGAACGGATCCTGATCGCCGAAAAACGTGCTGGGCAAATCTTTACGATTCACGATCGCGCGCGATGGTTGCGAATCGAGGAGGTAGTGGAATGAGTCGCAGAAGCTCGCAGGAGATTCATGACGCGATCCGAAAGGGACTGGACAAGGTTCCCCAGCGTCTCGCTTCAGGCGAAGACAACGGCTCCGGCCGCTTTTACACCGACGAGGAGCTCGCCGCCGGCGCAGCCACGGGACGGATCGAGAAGCCGGCAAAGAAGAAGGAAGCTCCGGCAGCATAGGCGCATCTTAGTCGGCTACCAAATCGCTGGCGTCCAGCGACACATCTCCGCCCGTTCCTGTACTATGACAGCGGAGATGCCCCCCAATATGGAACGCATGCTGGCCACACCGGCCGACGCCGAAATCATTCTCAAGCTCTATCAATTGCGCACTGAAGCGGTGATGCGCCAGGCGCGCGCCTGGATCACCGGCGAATTCTGGCCGCAAACGCTGGAAGAATTTTCTGCCGTGGCAGAAAACCCCGCCGACCCGCACAATGCGTGGTTTCGGCAAGTGATTACCTACTGGGAGATGGCGGCGGCCATGGTGCTGCACGGCGCTGTCTCGGCAGAGCTGTTTGTCGACTCCAATGGCGAGGGATTTTTTCTGCTGGCCAAGTTTGCACCCATCCTTGAAGCCATTCGCGAGAAAAATCCCGCGTTCATGAACAAAACCTCGGAAATGATCAACCGTTTTTCGGCCGCATCGCAGCGCTACGAGGTGACCCTCAAGCGCGTGGACGCCTCGCGGAGCTCTCGCGGGTCAAAATAGGCGGTGTTTTATTGTGGCATCGGTTGTTGAGCCTACAAGCGCGGGTCGGGAGACCCGCGCTACAGCCGGCCGGGAGGCCGGCGCTACAGGCGGCCGGGAGACCGGCGCTACAGGCGGCCGGGAGGCCGGCGCTACAGGCGGTCGGGAGGCCGGCGCTACAGGCGGCCGGGAGGCCGGCGCTACAGGCGGCCGGGAGGCCGGCGCTACCTCTTTGGCGACCTGCGAGAAGTCCAGGTTAAGGCTGTTGGCGCACGCGTACCTGATTAGGACTCGCCACGCCGCGCGAAGTCTGTTACTGTCGTATCGGTTCCCCTTGCCTGGCTGAGTCCCTCCTCTGGCCGGGCAGGGGTTGAACGATTGAAAGTAACCGGAAAATCCATGGCGCGAGCAATTTGGAACGGTCGGGTCCTCGCGGACAGCGATCAGATTATGGAAGTTGAGGGGACGGTCTATTTCCCCGAATCCAGCCTCAAGCGCGAGTATCTTCGAACCAGCAGCACGACTTCGACCGATCCCGCGACCGGCCAGAAGCGGTACTTGACGGTCGTGATCGACGGGCAGGATAACCAGGACGCAGCCTGGTACTATCCCGATCCCAAGCCAGCGGCGCGCAAACTGAAAGGCTATGTCGCCTTTTGGCGCGGCGTGGAAGTGGTGAAGTAGCAGGGAACAAGCCACCCCAGCGGGCACAAATCGCCCGCCGGGGGCCCCGGCAGGGACCGAGGGAACAAGGGACCAAGCAAACGGAGTGGGCGTCCTCGGTTTTCGGCTTGGGTCTTTCGACGTTCGAACAGGGCCCTCCCCTCGCTTCTCAGGGCCGAATCGATAAAATGCCACTCTGTCAAAATCTCAATCTGCGAAGCTGGCGCAGAGGTTGTTCTTGGTCCCTTGTTCCCTCGATCCCTTGGTCCCTGTCTTTCAGTACGCCTGCAGTTGATCGAGGGGCAGCCGCACGCGGAAGCACGTCGAGCCCGGCTCCGACTTCACGCTCATATGCCCGCGGTGCTTGCGCACGATGCGCATGGCATTATCGAGTCCCAGGCCAAGCCCTTTGCCGGGCGCCTTGGTGGTAAAGAAGGGCTCGAAGATGCGCTCCTGCAACTCGGGAGGAATGCCGGGGCCGGAGTCCCAGATCTCCACCAGCAGCAATTCGGCCTCAAGCCGGCAGGCCACGCGCAGCTTGCCATGGTTCCCGAGGGCGTCGAGTGCGTTTTCGATCAGCGCGGTCCACACCTGGTTCAGCTCGCCGCCATACGCGCTGATGCGCGGCAGGTCCGGCTGATAGTCGCGCTCAATTTCGACGTTCGTCATGCGCGAGCGAAACATCTGCAGGGTGGCATCGAGACCGGCCGGCACGTCGACTTCGAGAATTGGCGCACGGTCCATATTGGAGTAGTCTTTGACGGCGCCGATCAGGTCGAAGATATGCGCGGTGGAGTTGACGATGGTTTCGGCCGCGCGCGCGGAGCGCAAGAAGCGGGCGAAATACTGTAACGAGACGCAAATGGCGTTTTCGTTGAGGAATCCGCGCAATTCTTCGAGGTCGGCGGTGGTTACGCGCTGCTCGGCCAGTTGCGCGGCCACTTCCCATGCGTCGGGGCAACCGATCGCGGTGAGCCAGGCGCGCGCCGATTCTTCGCGGGAAATAAACCCCAGGGCATCCGTTTCCTCTGCCTCGGCGAGCGATCCGCCGGTGCGGCAGAGCATTTTCTCCTCCCACTCTTCGAGCTTTCGTACCTGCTCCTCGGTGAGGCGAAGCTGAATCAGCTTCAAGCGATTGCTGCGGTTGGAGCGCAGGGCTGTGAGCAAACTGGCTGCGGCGCGTTGCGCGGCAGAAGCGGGATTGTTCAGCTCATGCGAGAGGTTTCCGGCCAACTGGCCCAGCGCGGTGAGCTTCTCAGCTTGTTGCTCGATGCGCGTCACCTCGCGCGCGCGGTCCAGCAGCGCCGATACCACTATTTGCGTCATGGAAGGAATGGCCGCCAGCATCTCGGGGAAAAGCGAGCGGTGAACCAGCAGCGCCCACACCGGGGACACGGCGAACCCCTGGCCGCCGTAGCCTTTCATGCGCGAAAACGGCAAAATGCCGGTCATTTGCCCCATGCGGCCGACAAACAGCGCCATGGGGCCGCCGTGCTGCCGCCGCACATGAATCTCGCCCTTGAGGATGAGCACCATGTGCTCGGCAGGCGCACCCTCTTCAAACAGAATGTCGCCGGGATTGGCGACGACTTCCTGGCCGTGGCGCGCCAGCCACAGGCGATCTTCCAGCGGCAGGTCGTGCAGGGCGCCGATGTGGACGATGGCGGCGGCGATCTCTTCCACCGGCGTGGCAGTGGCGGGCGGTGCGGCGGTGAGGGAAAACATCGGGGAGCCTCCAGGAAGCAGTTTTCAGGATAGTGGATAACAAGGAGTTTCTGTGCCCGGGGAGGAAAACTTTGCCGGCCGGACGGAGTTGAAGGCAACAGGGGACTCGGCATCCGCCCGTCCAAGGCACAATTTTGGGATTCAGGCAGCGCGGCGGCCGAATTTAGTCCCTGCGAAACAAAGTACCCCTTATCGGTGTAATCCGTTTTGCAAAACTTTTCGTCCAATGAATAGGGACCAAAATAAGCCTTTATTCCTGAATGGAAAAACTTTGACCCACCCAGTCTCAGACCTGGCTAGAGAGCCCAAGTCTGGAAATCGCCGCCTTCTCGCCCTGATTATTTTGATCGCGCTGATCCTGCGTCTTGCCGTCACGATGGCGCCTAACTTTGAAGGCCTGATGGATGCCGATCACCGCCATTGTTGGGAGCAGGGCAACGTTGCCGAGGCTCTTCTGGCCGGCCGGGGTTTTGGCAGCGCGTTGATGTCGAACCAGTCCTCGGCCATGTTACCTCCGGTTTTTCCACTTATTGTTGCCGCCTCTTATTACTTCCTCGGCGTACACACGGCCGCGTCCATCTTTGCGGTTCACGCGTTTGATTGCGTACTGTCGGCGCTGGCATGTATTCCCATCTTCCTGATGGCTCGCCGCAGCTTCGGTGAGCGCGCTGCCTGGTGGTCGGCGTGGGGATGGGCGTTCTCGCCTTACGGGATTTACTTTGCGGCTTCCTGGGCATGGTCCACGCACTTGCTGCTGCTCTGTCTCTGCTGGCTGCTGGTGATGGCGCAACACCTGGAGCAGTCTCCGCGGCTGGGCCTGTGGGCTGGATTCGGCCTCCTCGCAGGCTTTGCGGGACTCACCGAGCCAAGCGCTGGTTCCTGCCGGGATGCGTCGCCGGCGTGGTGATGGTGGCGGCGCTTTCTCCCTGGATGATCCGCAACGCCCTGGTCTTTCATCGCTTCATCCCCATGCGCGACAACATGGGCCTTGAGCTGTGGATGGGCAACAACGGATACAATCTGCGCTGGACCAGCGACGACATCCATCCCCTCCACGACGCGCAGGAACTCACCGAATACAACTCCATGGGCGAACTTGCGTACATGAATCTAAAATCGCAACTAGCCAAGGCGTACATCCACGACCATCCAGCCTGGTACGCGTGGATGAGCCTGCGCCGCGCCGTTTATATCTGGACCGGCTTTTGGAGCTTCAACCCCGACTACCTTGCGCTCGAGCCCATGGACCCGGCCAACATTCCCTTTGCTACGTGCCTTACGCTGCTCGGCCTACTCGGAATTCTGATTGCGTGGCGCGACACACCCTTCGAGGCTATCCGCTATGCGGGCGTGCTCTTTCTGTTTCCGATCATGTATTACTTCTCGCACACCGAGCCATACCAACTGCGCGCCGTCGATCCGATTTTGGTAATTCTCGGTATCAGCGCAATCCTGAGATTACGCGCGCGAGTCAGGGAGAGCGCGAATCACGCTTTGAGTTTAGAGACCGTGGCAGAGGAAGCGGGTTGATTCCTGCGTGATACGAGTAGAACGAGCTTCAGGAAGCGCGTGCGGGCGGTACCGCGCGCCGGTGAAAGCCAAACCTCTCCCAATAGAGTTTGGCTAACAATCCGGCATATTCGCAGGCAACTTTGAAGGTAGCTTTGCTTACGCCACGGTGTCGGCTCTCGAAGGTGTAGGGAATCTCTTCGATCGAGCGGATGCGGCCGCGCACCAGAACATCCAGAAGCAACTTGAAGCCGGTACGCTGAAATTGGATCCGATCGATGCATTCGCGGCGAACCAGGAAAAAACCCGCGGTCGGATCTTTGGCCCGGATTTGTTTTCGTTGCACGGGAATAGCCACCCACAGAGCGGCGGCGGAGAGCAGCTTTCTGGCGGGGTTCCAGTTGCCCAGGCTGCCGCCGGTTGCGTATCGGCTGCCAATGGCTACATCATGGCCCGCGAGAATTGCGGAGACAAGTGCGGGGAGCAGTTCCGGCGGGTGCTGAAGATCGGCGTCCATCGCACCGACAATCGACGCATCAGTGTTCTCCCAGCCCAGGAGAGTGGCTCCGGCTACACCTTTTGCCCCTTTGCGGACGATCAAACGCACGCGCGGATCCTCAAGGGCAATGGCAGAGACAATCTCGCCCGTGCCGTCGCTGCTGTCATCATCGACGATCAGTATCTCGTAGCCGATTCCCACGGGATCAAGTACGGAGCGCGTGCGATTCAGCGTACTGCGGATATTCTCTGCCTCGCAGAGTGTGGGAATGACCAGCGCCAGCTTTTCCCGGCTGCTCGCTCCCATTCCTGCCTGCGCCCCGAATGCTGATTCCATGTTTTCCATTGACATCTACGATGAACTTATCACAGCAGTTTTACCTGTCTGGTTCGACAGGCACTCGCATGGTAAATAGCAACTTCACTGGTCACGGTTGGTGTGCGACCGGCGCATCCAGAACCGGCTTGGTTTTTCCTGCGACGGTTCTGCCGGGCGCGCCGTCGAGGTCGAAGATAATCACCTCGTTCGCACCTGGATGCAGCCACGGACCTGGCACATAAAGCGTCTTTTGTGGTCCGATATTCCACACGCGTCCCAGCGCGTGGCCGTTTACCCACACCATTCCTTTCACGAAATTGCTGGTGTCGAGAAAGGTGTCGCCGGGGTGGTCCACCTGCAATGCGCCGCGATAGAAGCACGCGCCCGTGCAATCGGCCGTGCGGAACGGCAGCTTTTCCGGATCGCTCATGGGCAGTGAATAAATCTGCCAGTCCGACAGCGGCTTGCCTGCCAATGTGACCTGCTTGGTAATGCCCTTGCGTTCGCCGCGAAGCTCCAGGCCGAAGTTTACGCGGCCGGAGTTTTCGACCAGGATGTCGAGTCGCGTCATAGGCTCCTTCAGATCGATGTGCAGCTGCTTTTGTTCCAGGCGACGGTCGAGACTCCCCAGCAGCTTGCCGTTCGCGAAGATCTCGGCGTAGTCGTGGAGTTCGTCAAGAACCAGATCGCCCGCGACCGGACCCTGAATTGTCGTGCGATAGAGAATGTAACCGTACGCCTGATTGAGGTCCTCCATTGACACCACCTGCTCGGATGCGAAGGGCTGCGGCAGCGTTTGCCACAACGAGGCGGACTCCTTGAATTCCACGGGAGGCGTTGCAATGGGCGGATCGACAACCGGAACCGGCGGCGGCGTGACGCCTGTGGCCTTGGCGATGGCGTCGCGGAACAGGAAGTACTTCGCCGTCGGCCGTCCGCTCTCGTCAATTGCCGAATCGTAATCGTAGCTGGTCACGTCCGGGTGGTACGGCATGTGATCCATATCCGCACCGTTCATCCAGCCGAAGCTGGTTCCCCCATGCACCATGTAAATACTGATCGAATAACCCTGGGCGAGAATCCATTGCAGTTCATCGGCCTGCGCCTTGGCGTCGGTGGTGTGGTGCGCGATGCCCCAGCTATCGAACCATCCGTCCCACCACTCGGTGGCCATAAACGGACCGTCGGGGCGCAGCTTGTGCAGCGTTGCAAAAGCCTTGGGCGCGTTGCCAGGCGCAAAATTGATGCCGGCCGGCAATCCCGGCAGCGAGCCATTGGGGATTTGCTCGGGCCCATCCGCGGTGTAGATCAGGGATTTGCCGAATCCCGCATCCACGATGTCCTGATGAATCTGCTCCATGTAGTTGTGGTCGCTGCCGAAGGAACCGTACTCGTTCTCGACTTGCACCATGATGATGGGGCCGCCGTTGGCGAGCTGCAGCGGCGCCAATTCCTTGCCCAGGCGCAGCAGCCAGCGCCGCGCCGGCGCCATGAATTTGGGATCGGCGCTGCGCACCACAATGCCGTGGTCCTTGAGCAGCCATGACGGAAATCCGCCCCACTCCCACTCCGCGCAGGAGTAGGGGCCCGGCCGCAGATTCACGAGCAGCCCCTCGCTCTGCGCTTCGCGCACAAACTCCGCCACGTCGTGCTGGCCCGTGAAGTCGTAGACGCCGGGCTGCGGCTCATGAAAGTTCCAGAACACATAGGTTGTGATGGTGTTCAGCCCCATGGCCTTGGCCATGCGCAGCCGCGCGCGCCAATACGCGCGGGGAATACGCGCATAATGCATCTCGCCCGCGACGATCTGGAAAGGCTTGCCGTCGAGCACGAACTTCCCGCCTTGCACACCAAAAGTGTGTTGCGCAGGTGTTTCACCGCCCAAGCGCGGCGCGCCGGAAACTTGCGCTGCGCGTGCGCCTGCAAGCGAAACAACCAATGAAGCGACGACGAGAGCAGAGAGCACTTTAATTTTGCCGATCATGAGCTTTTTTCCTGTGATGCGGACTTGCAAATTGCAATTAGCGCTGCGCAAATGAGCACATGCGCGATCCATGTGCCGATGCCTCTTCCGCGCGTCCACCTCATCATATGCCACGCGGTCGCCGGCCTGTGCCCGCCAACGATGCGCATAGTAGACTGGGCCTTGATTGCGCAACGAGGAGATTGCCGCATGCAGATTACGTTTGCTGCATCAGAAAGCACGCCGCTGGCCAAGACCGGCGGGCTGGCCGACGTGGTGGGCGCGTTGCCGCCCGAGCTGGTCAAGCTGGGGCACCAGGTCACGGTCTACCTGCCGTTTTATGCGCGCATCCGGCGGCTCATCGAAGGCGAGCCGAAAACCGCGGTCCGCTCCATCACCATCCCCTTCCGCAGCTACAACCGTTTTGCCGGCGTGGTCGATGGCGGCAAGCGGGATGGCGTGCAGTATTTCTTTATCGATTGCCCGGAGCTCTTTGATCGTAAGGAGCTCTACGGTCCTGCCGGCGCCGATTATGCCGATAACGCCGAGCGCTTCGGCCTGTTTTGCCGGGCCGTCATCGAGGCATCGAAACTCCTCGGCGTGCCCGATGTCTTTCACGTTCACGACTGGCAGGCCGCGCTCATTCCCGTTTATCTGCGCACCACCTACCTCGACGATCCCGTGTTGCGCAGCGCGGCCACCGTACTGACCATTCACAATGCCGCCTACCAGGGCAAATTTCCGCCCGATACCACCGAGCAGTTGCTCTTTCCCTGGGAGATCTTCACCATGGACCAGGTGGAGCAGTTCGATCGCTTCAACTTTTTGAAAGGCGGCGTGGTCTTTTCCGATCTGCTCACCACGGTCAGCCGCAAATACGCCGAGGAAATCCAGACGGCCGAGTTCGGCGAACTGCTGGAGGGCGTTCTGCACAAGCGCGCCGCCGATCTGCGCGGCATCCTGAACGGCGTGGACTACGCGCAGTGGAACCCCGCCGCCGACGGCCACCTCGCCGCGCACTACACGCCCGAGAATCTCGAGGGCAAGCGCATTTGCCGCGCAGATTTGCTGCACGCCTTTGGCCTCGAAAAGATCGCGGACACCACTCCTGTCATCGGCATCGTCTCGCGCCTGGCCACGCAAAAGGGATTCGGCATCGTGGCGAAGATCGTGGAGGAGCTGGCGGATCGCGAACTGGCCGTAGTCGCATTGGGCACCGGCGATCCCTACTACGAAAATCTTTTTCGTGGCTGGGCCTTCCGCCATCCCGACACCGTGGCCGTGCAGATTCGCTACGACGACGCCGTGGCGCACAAGGTCGAGGCCGGCGCCGACATGTTTCTCATGCCCTCACTCTACGAGCCCTGCGGTTTGAACCAGATGTACTCGCTCAAGTACGGCACCGTGCCCATTGTGCGCGCTACCGGCGGTCTCGACGACACCATCGAGGAGTGGGACGCGGTGAAGGGAACCGGCACCGGCTTCAAATTCGAGGGCTTCGATCCCCAGGCCCTGCTGGTCGAGATCGACCGCGCCCTCGAAGCCTTCCGCGACAAGAATGGCTGGACGCGCCTGATGCGCAACGGCATGGCCCGCGATTACTGCTGGTCCGGCCCGGCCAAGGAATACGTGCGCGTCTACGAAGAGGCCGTGCAGCGCAGAATCTAAGAAACAATTGCCTCATACAATTGACACAATTTACTCAATATTGTATATTGTTCTTATTGTGGGGTGAGAAGATGACGCCTGTTTTGCTATCGGTTGAAGTAGGGTTAGCGGCGGAAGTCTTTGTCGCAACAGCACTTTTGCACCAAGAGCAGCCGGGGCGAACGGAATTTACGATCAAGGAAATTGTCAATCGTGCGGCTCAGGAGAGAATTGCGGGCGAATTGCGCGCTGGCCTGAACGTCCATGTCTCTCAGCACTGTGTAGCCAATCGACCGCCGAATCCCGCGAAGCATCGGATGCTTTTTGCGACGGGTAAACACACGCGCCGATTGCTGCTTTCCGGCGACGAGGTTCATCCGGGGCGGACGGGGAGAATATTCCCGGATGCAGGGGAAATTCCGGAGAGCTATTTGCCGCTGCTTGAATGGGCGAAGAAGAGATACGAAGAAGGCTCGGCCGGAGCGAGAGCGCAATCATCAGTCAAAGGACCGCAGCAGCGGGATGCGCCAAAACAGAGGCCCGAGACGCCCAAGGGCTGGCTTGAGGGACTTTTGGAAATGGAGGGGTTGGGGCAGGAATATTGGAAGGGAATAGACCCCGACGAATTCGTGCGCAAGTTGCGCGAGGGTTGGGAATGAGTCGCATTTTTCTGGACACTAATTTTTTCATCTACTTGTACGAGGGCCAAGGTCCTTTGGCAGCGCGGGCGCGGTATCTGAGCCGGGCGTTCGTCGCGCGCAGAGATGAGATTCTGACCTCCGTCATGAGCGTGGGAGAGGTTCTGGTAACGCCATTGCGGCAAAGTGACTTCGCCCTGGCGCAACGCTATCGCCAGCTATTTCGAAGTCCAGGAATTGTGGTATTGCCCTTCATCGAGCAGGCTACAGAGACATTCGCGCGGATTCGCATCGGTGGAAAGATCAAGCCTCCGGACGCAATTCAACTCGCAACTGCTGGAACCGCGGGATGCGACCTCTTCTTAACTAATGACGACCGGCTCCAAGGCGTGACAGTTCCAGGGATTCACTTCATCACGTCTTTTGAGAAGGCGCCCATCTAAGAAGTGTCTAAATCCCCGTGTAACACGAACGTAGCCGCCGGCGCTACTGCCCGCGCCGGGCGAGCCAGGCAATCAAATCCATTGCTACGGTGAACTCCGCGTAGACGCCAGCGACGACGATGGCAATGGCGATGACGACTTTCAGGAAAGCCGTGATATCGCTCCTGCGTTGCATCTCTCGATAGACGAGAGCCGCCGCGCCGCCGCCCATGAGGATCGAGATCGCGATCAGAAAGATCGCGTGCGGGTTTTGGCCCGGACAATCGCAGGGGCAAAACAGGAGTGCGGCAGTGGAGGCCGAGACGAGGCCAAAGATGAACGCGCGGCCGCGCCAGAGCGGCCATCGGGGCCGTTCCGTTGCCGAATCTTCCGAGAGAAAAAGTTTGCCGTCCTGCATCTGCGCTGCGACGGCGATCCTGGCCCCGCCAGATTTTGCCGCCGACTCCTATTTCTTTTGATCCCCGAATCGCGTCCGGTTTTCCCGCAAGAATCTTTTGCTTGAAGGATTAACTGCCATCCTGAGCATTCAACAGCAAAAGGACGCTCGGCGCCAGAGGAAATTTGCCGGGCTCCATTCTGTTAACCTGTGGACTCCTGTGAAGGAAACTTTACCCGGAGGTTTGCGATGCACATTCGCTCGATAGCAGCGTGTGGTTTGTTGGGTCTGGGTTCGCTTACTGCGGCGGCACAGATGGGTGGCCCGGCGAAGGGGCCTGAGATCGGAAGCATTGCCACGCCGGCTGTGGCTTTCGATTCGCAGTTAAGCGTGATTGAGGGCGAGATGATGAGCGCGGTGAAAGCGATGCCCGCCGACAAGTACGACTTCGCTCCGAGCCAGGCGATTTTTGTGCCGGGGCAGAAGACCGAGTTCGCGACAGTGAGGACGTTTGCGCAGCAGGCGACGCATGTGGCGGAGGCGAATTACTTCTTCTACAACATCGTCAGCGGACTGCAGCCGGATGTGGATCCGAAGGAAATTCTGAAGCTGACCAAAAAGGAAGATGTGGTGGCGGCGCTGGCGGGTTCGTTTGCATTTGCGCACAAGGCTATCGCCACGCTGACGCCAGCCAACGCGTTTGAGGTGATCAAGTCGCCGGAGCCGGGCTTCCAGACGCGCGCCACGCTTGCCTCGTTCGGCATTTCCCATTGCTGGGATCATTACGGCCAAATGGTCGAATACTTGCGGATGAACGGGATTGTGCCGCCGGCGAGCGCGAAGTAGTGGAGTTTCGGAGATCGACCTGCGCCCATGCGCCAGGAAGATGCGCGCGATGGATCGCCCGACATTCAGCCGGTCTCGTCTCCATCACCATCCCAAAACCGCCGAAGGCGCAAGCCCGCGCAGCCTGGAGCTGACAGGACGGTTCAACTTCTGATTCTGTGCGATGATACGTAGCAAGAGGGGTGCGGCGGTGTTAGATGTCGAAATTCGGCTGGTTGCCGCTGATGCGCTTGCTGAACAGGCGGATGTGCTCATCCTGAAGCATGCTCAGGCGCTATACGGATTGGACCGGGCTGTTGTTGAATCCCTGGCTGAGGAGGGGACACGATTTGAGCCTCCGAAGCCATGGAAATTCCTCCTCCTAGACGCGCCCAAATCTGTCTGCGCGTCACGGGTGCTCATCGTTGGAGTGCCCCCTATGCGTGAATTTGGATACAAGGATATTCGCGTGTTTGCGCGAACGGCAATCGCGGCCTTGGCTAGAGAAGCGCCGCAAACAGAACAAGTATTACTCACACTTCACGGCGCGGGATATGGCTTGGACGAAGGGGAAGCATTCGAGGCTGAAATAGCGGGCCTGGTGGACGCAGTTCGAGGTGGTGACCGGCCCCCATCCCTGAGTAAAATTACTATCGTTGAGCGCAATTCTGGCCGGGCGAGCCGACTTGATAGCAAGTTGGCCGAATTGATCCCCAACAGAGTGATCTCGAGAGCAGGAATAGCGCCCGAGAATTCGAAGCTTCCTGCAAGCGAAGCATTGCGATCCGCCGGATATGATTCAAGCGGCAAGGCACATGTGTTCGTGGCTATGCCGTTCAATGAAGACATGGATGATGTTTATCACTATGGTATTCAAAACGCTGTTAACGCGGCAGGTTTCCTATGCGAGAGGTCCGATGTATCCTCATTTACGGGCGATGTGATGGAGTGGGTGAGATCCCGAATCCGAACAGCGTCTTTAGTTGTCGCCGACCTCACTGATTCGAATCCAAATGTCTATCTCGAAGTCGGTTACGCTTGGGGCGTTGGCATTCCGACTGTGCTTCTAGTGAGAGGCATCGATCACGTCAAGTTCGATGTCAGAGGACAGAGATGTCTCATCTATAAGAAAATCAAGGATCTCGAAGAATCCCTCACCAAAGAGCTCAAGCTATTCAAGACTGGATACCGATAATGCGGTCAGTTTCGGAGTTATAGCTCTGCGACATTCAAGATCAAACGCGGCGAGAAACAATTTGAACTGACAAGCTGCCTGCTAGTTGTGCTTGCCCTTCCACTCCGTGTACGGACCCTGGAAGTCTTCGATCTCTTTTTCGTGGAAGATCCACATGCGCGTGGCGACTTCATCGATCAGGTCGTGGTCGTGCGTCACCAGCAGCACCGTGCCCTCGTAGCGCTGCAGCGCAATGTTCAGGGCGTTGATGGCTTCGAGGTCGAGGTGGTTGGTGGGCTCGTCGAAGATGAGAATGTTGGGCTTGGTGAGGATGAGTTTGCAGAACGCGAGCCGCGCCTGTTCGCCGCCGGAGAGCGCCTTGGTCGGCTTCGAGCCCTCTTCGCCACTGAAAAGCATCTGCCCGAGAATTCCGCGAATTTCTTCCACGTGCGCCGCGGGATTCCACTGGTGCAGCCAATCCGAAACGGTCAGGCCGGGTAGGATCGTCGCGCCGACATCCTGCGGAAAATACCCCACCTGCGCCTCGTGGCCCCAGAACACCGTGCCCGAATCGAGCGTGAAATCCTTTTCGGCCAAGCCTGGATAGTTTGCCAGCAGGCACTTGAGCAGCGTGGTTTTTCCGGCTCCGTTTCGCCCCATCAGGCAGATTTTTTCGCCGCGCAGCAGGTTGGCGGTAAAGCCATTAATTACTTCCTGTTCGCCGTAGTACTTCGTCACATGCTTGAACTCCAGAACGTGCTTGCCGCTGGGCCGCATCTGGTCGAAGCGGATGTACGGCCGCGCGATGTTCGAGCGCGCCAGGTCATTCGTCTGCAGCCGCTCCACTTCTTTGCGCCGACTCGTCACCTGGCTGGAGCGCGTGCCCGCCGAAAACCGGGCGATGAATTCATTGAGCTGCGAAATCTTCTTCTCGCGTTGCGCGATCTGCGTCTCAAGCGTGGAGCGAATCTGTGTCTTCGCCATCACCATGTCGTCGTAGCCGCCGGTGTAGGTGATGATCGTCTCGTAATCGATGTCGGCCGTGTGCGTGGTGACGGAGTTCAAAAAGTGTCGGTCGTGCGAGATGGCGATCAGCGTGCCTTCGTAATTCGACAAGAAGTCCTGCACCCAGTGGATCGATTCAAGATCGAGGTAGTTGGTGGGCTCGTCGAGCAGCAGCGCCTCCGGTTTGCCAAAGAGCGCCTGGGCCAGCAGCACGCGCACCTTTTGCCCGCCCTGCAACTCGCCCATCTTGCGCTCGTGCAGGGCTTCGGAGATGTCGAGGCCGTCGAGCAGCACCGCGGCGTCGCTCTCGGCCGTGTAGCCGTCCTCATCGCCGATGGTGCCTTCGAGCTCGCCCAGCCGCATGCCGTCTTCGTCAGTCATTTCCGGCTTGGCATAGATGCGGTCGCGCTCTTCCAGCGCGGCCCACAGCGGCTTGTTGCCCATAATCACGGTGTCGATGACGCGATACGCGTCAAAGGCGAACTGATCCTGGCGCAGCACACCCAGTTTGCGCGGACGCACCACTGTGCCTTTCTGCGGCTCCAGTTCACCGGTCAGGATTTTCATAAAGGTCGACTTGCCGGAGCCGTTCGGCCCGGTCAGTCCGTAGCGCCGTCCCGGCGTGAAGGCGGTGCTCACGTCCTCGAAGAGAATCTTCGAGCCGTAGCGCATGGAAATATTGCTGACGCTGATCATTCGTTCCTGGTTCCTGAGGAATTTGCCAGCTCTCGCCCGCGAGCCACAACGCTGTACAGGTCGCGTGTGCTCCTTTTCAACCTGGGTTGAAGTGGTTTTTGGGCCACATTTGCACGCGGCCCCGGAGAGCTTCTGCTCTTTAAGTTTCTCACAGGACGGCCGTGCCCTGCCGCGCAGCAAACGGGCAGAACAACGCCCAGCTCGCGCGGCAACTCAGCCGCGCAACGCGAACCGGGCTTTGCAATTGTTGAGTGCGGCCTGGCTCACCGCGCCGGCGGAGCCGCATACTTGCCGGCCTTCACCCACAAAAAGTCAGAGCTCTCCGTCGGCCCACCGTAGTCCTTCACCACGTCCAGCAGCACGGTGGTCGGCGCAAAGCACTGCCGATACACCAGCCCCTCTCCGCTCCCATGGCCCGGCCGGATCAGGTTGACATCCAGCATGAAGTAAGCCGGCGGAGTTCCCAGGCTCACCAAGCCGTTGTGCACCATATTCGTGATTTCATGAATGCCGCCGCCCGAGAAGGTCTCCGTCCCGTCGTTATGCACTCCGGACTCGTAATGTGGCGGGTTGTCCACGTTGTAGCTGGTGTCGATCGCCACCTGGATGTGCGTGATCGGCGTCATGGTCTTGGCATTGACCACCCGCAGCACCACGGAACACGAATTCTTCGAGCCCGGCCCATACATCCCGTTCACGTAATTGGCGGGGTCATCGCCGGTCTCGTCCGCAATCAGCTCAGCCGGGGTTGGTGGCGGCTTGACGCCTGCGCACGCCGCCGGCAGTGCGAAAACCGAAGGGGCTGGTGTTACGAACGAAACCTTGGTCACATCCGACATAACCATCACGTTCGCTCCGGGCGAACTTATTTGAACCCGAATCACGAGGTCATCATCCTTCGTATCAATCCACGCCTTTACATTCGCGCCTTGTGTGGTGCCGGCGTACACTTGGGTCGCAATCCCATTGATGGTCTCGCTGCCTGCCGGCTTGAGGTCGCCCTTCGTGATATCGCCTTGCAGCTCTGCAGTGGCCGCGAAGGGGTCGCCCCAGTCGCCGGAAAACGTGCCCACGCTGCACTGGACGGGGCTTGCATCGGGATTCCAGCTGGTATTGGTTCCGGATGTGAGGTCATAAAAGCTGAACGACCGCGAGGCGGGCGTGCCGGCCTGTGCCGGTTGGTTGAAGTCGACGAGAACCTTAGAGCCGCTTCGGTAAGTGGTGGATGTGCCTCCAGTCGTTCCAACCGACTGGGTGATGACGTAGGCAGTTGGCGGCGTTTGCGCATTCAGGAGCTCGGCGCAAGCAAGCAGACAAAGGCAGACAAGGACGCGCGGAGTCGACACGGGAAAAACTCCTTCAAGTAAGATCGATGAATCCGAAATCGGCCGGGGACTTGAGAAACGGGGCTGTAGCGCGGAAAACTAGCAGATCATATCGGCCCGGAGAGAGCGAGTCAAGGAAGAAAAACGCGGGCTGGAAGAGGAAAGCGGATTGGGCAAGAGGCCTTCAAAAGAGATGAACGAGTTTGGCGAAGGCGTCTAACTCGATCAGGTGCTGGCCTTCGGGAGCGGCGTCGACCGTCGCGTGCTCCAGCACCCACGTGTCTTTGTGGAAGAGAAACACCGCATGCAGCCCGGCGGCCAGCGCAGGATTGATGTCGCTTTTGGGGCTGTTGCCGATCATCCAACTGGTGTGCGGCTTCAGCTCGTGCCGCGCGATCACCGCGCGATAGGTTGGCGGGTCTTTTTCGGCCACAATCTCCACCGCGGCAAAATGCTGCGCCAGACCCGATCGCGCCAGCTTATCGGCCTGCTCGGCGTGGTTGCCCTTGGTCATCAGGATCAGGTGATGCCGGCTGGCCAGCTCCTCGAGGGCTTCCGCTACTCCCGGCAGCAACTCGATCTCCTGCTCGGCAATGGCGCGCGCAAAGCCGCGAATGCGCTCGCGCTTTTCCTCCGTCACCGGTGCGGGACTTAGGCGCTCGAAGCAATCCACCAGCGAACAAGTGAAACTTGACAGCCCGTAGCCGTGCGCCAGGATGGTCTCGCGCTCCACGGCGTTCAGAGTCAGCCGCACCTCGCGGGGCGAGTACTCCTTGTGGTCAAGGAAACCAATGAATGCGGCGATGGCGCGCTCAAAGTAGATATTGTTTTCCCACAGCGTATCGTCTGCGTCGATGAGCAGGGTTTGTCCGGCAGGGAAGCGGGGCATAGATCGATGGTAAAGGCTGCGCGGGCGCGAGTTTTCAACCGTTCGCCCTCAGGCGCCGAGTCCCGCGCGGATCGCTGCGGCAATCGCTTCCGCATGCCGCCGCATCGCCTCTTCGCTTTCGGCCTCGATCATTACGCGCGCCAGCGCCTCGGTGCCGCTGTAGCGAATCACGACGCGGCCTGTGTCCTTGAGCTCTTCTTCCGCGGCGTGGATCGCCGCGACCACCGCGGGAATCGTATCCAGCGGTTTCTTCTCGCGCACCTTCACGTTCACGATCACCTGCGGGAAGACCTTTAGGTCGGCGGTTAGTTCGTCGAGAGATTTGCCGGTGCGCGCCACGAGATCGAGCACGACGAGAGCAGTAAGAAGGCCATCCCCGGTGGTCGCCAGGTGAGGGAAGAGAATGTGGCCGGACTGTTCGCCGCCGAGAGCCGCATTCAGCTTCTGCATCTCTTCGAGCACGTAGCGGTCGCCCACGGGTGCGCGCACCATGCGGATGCCGCTGTGCTTCAACGCCGCTTCCAGGCCCATGTTCGACATGGTCGTCGCCACCACCAGGTCTCCGCTCAGCATGCCGCGCGTTTTCAGGTCGCGAGCCGCCATCAACAGAATGGCGTCGCCATTGATTACGTTGCCTTGCGGGCCGGCTAACATGCAGCGGTCGGCGTCGCCATCGAATGTTACACCGAGATCCGCGCCGAGAGCCTTTACCTCACTGGCCACGTGCTCGGGATGCAGCGCTCCGCAGTTGGCGTTGATGTTGCGGCCGTCAGGCGCGATATGGAGCAGGGTAATGTTGTTGTGCCCCTCGCGGTCCAGGCGACGGAAGAGTTCAGGGGCAATGGCTGCGGCCGCGCCGTTGGCGCAATCGGCGACAAGCTGCAGATGAGAGAGCGAAAGGCCAGGAACGCAATCGATCAGGAACTGGATGTAGTCGGCCTGGAGCGACGGATTGTCCTCGAGCGCGGGAAAACGTTGCGCGTCGGAAATCTCCACCTGCGAGGCGTGGTGAAGAATCTCGTCTTCCATGGCCAGTTCCAGCGCGTCGGGCAATTTGAAGCCGTCCGCGCCAAACAGCTTGATGCCGTTGTCAGCCCAAGGATTATGCGAAGCAGAGATCACAACGCCCGCGTGGAAACCGTGCGTGCGCGCGAGAAACGCGACTGCCGGCGTGGTGACAACGCCCGCGCTTTCGACCTGCGCGCCTGCTTCGCGCAGGCCTGCGGCCAGTGTGGCCGCGATCCACGGCCCGGACTCGCGGGTGTCGCGGCCGAGAAGCACTTTGGGTTTTGCCGCGCTTTTGCGCAGCGAGTGCGCCAGCGCCAGTCCTACGCTGTATATCGTCGTGGGGTCGAGCGGGGCCTGGCCCGCGATGGCGCGAATGCCGTCGGTTCCGAAAAGTTTGCGTACGGAAGTTGCAGTCATGATATCGATTTCCTGCCTCGTTTGCGGGGGATGGGCGCAGGGGGCGTGTTTTTTATGGCCGTTCGGGGCGCAGCGGCCGCTGTCGACTCAACGCGGCTCAAGAAGGAGCCGTCGGAAAGGCGCGCGGTCACGCGGTCGCCCGCCGTAATCTGAGCCGTCGAGCGGACGAGTGCGCCCTCAGCCGAAAGCACCAGAGCGTAACCGCGATCGAGCACTGCCAGCGGTGACAAGGAATGCAGGCGCGCGTCGAGAGCGTTGAATGAGACTGCGGAAGCTTGCAACAGTCGCTCCAGGCAGCGGTGGAGGCGGGCGCGCATGTCGGCCAGGTGCTCGCGCGCACGGGCGAGGTTCTGCCGTGGATCGTGCCGCAGCACTGCCGCGGCCAGTTCCGCAATGCGATTCTGCCGCAAACGCAGTTGGCCCGTGAGCGCAGTATCGAGGCGCTGGGTGGCGTCATCGAGACGCTGTCCGAGGCGATGCAAGAGCGTGGTCACGCGCGACTCGGCGCGGCTCACCGGCAATCGCGTGAGTCGCTGCCGCGCCTGCAGCAATTGAAAGCGCGCGGCCCGCTCCAGGCGATGCGACTGCGTGGCCAGATGCTCGGCAATCTTGTGCTGCGCCTCGGTGATCAGCTCGGCTGCGGCAGAGGGAGTGGGCGCGCGCAGGTCGGCGACGAAGTCTGCGATGGTGAAATCGGTCTCGTGCCCGACCGCAGACACCACTGGAAGTCTGCTCGATGCAATCGCCCGCGCCACGCGTTCGCTGTTGAAGGCGGCCAGATCTTCGAGCGAACCTCCGCCGCGTGCCAGCACGATCAGGTCGACGAGATGCGAAGCGTTGAGTTCGGCCAGCGCAGCTTCGATCTCGCCGGGCGCGGATTCGCCCTGCACGGAAACCGGATAAAGTAGAACGTTCAATCCGGAGTGACGGCGGCTGACAATGTTCAGAAAATCCCGGATCACGGCGCCCGTGGGCGAAGTGACGATACCCACCGTGCGCGGGAACATGGGCAGCGGCTTCTTGCGCTCGACGTCGAAGAGCCCTTCGGCCTTGAGGCGTTGCTTCAGTTGCTCAAAGGCAAGTTGCAGCGATCCCGCGCCCACCGGCTCCATGGTCTCCGCCACCAATTGCATCTGGCCGCGTTGTTCATAGACGCTTACCCGGCCGCGCACCAGCACATGCAGTCCGTCCTCGGGGCGAAAGCGGAGAAGCATGGCCTGACGCCGGAAAAGCACGATGGGCAGTTGGGCGTCGGCGTCCTTGAGCGTGAAGTACACGTGTCCGGAGGGTGCGGGGCGGAAGTTCGAAATCTCGCCCTCCACCCAGATGTCGCCGTACTCCTGCTCCACCAGCTCGCGCACCTGCGCCACTAATTCGCGGACGGGCCAGACGCGGCGCGTGGCGCGTGGCTCGTCGAAGCGCAGGCCGAGCTGGTCTTCAAAGGGCGCAAATGGATCGTGCGTGGTCACTGCAGATGAGTTTAATTGGTCGCAGCGGAGTTAGCGGAGTTAGCGGAGCTAGTACGCCGGCGGCGCATCCTATCTCATCCCGCGCAAGGTGTGGTGAATTTCAGGAAAACCATCCCTCAGGGGCTAAAGCCCGCGTTCGTTTGCGGTCCTTACGGCACGAGTGAACTCGTGCCCTTTCAAAACAGTTTGAAAACGACCCACTACCCCGCGCAAACAGGATTCCTGTCTCGTGCGCCAGCTTTGTTTCCTTGCCAGGCTCGACTCTCCGCAGTCTGCCAGGACGTCAGGCCGAGGACTTGCGGCTTTCTACCATGCTGCGCAATTCGGCGGCAGTCTCGGCGAGTTTCGCGGCCGCATCGCGGTCCGGCGAGGATTCGCGAGCAAACGTCAGCTCCAATTCGCGCGCCAGGACTGTGCCCCGCGTGAGGTCGAAGGTGCCCAGCACGCCGGCCAGCTTGTGCGCGGCGGATTGCGCAGCTTCGCGTTGCTTTGCCGTGAGCGTGCCTTCGCCGGCGGCCAGGGCGGCCGCCTCAAGAACCGACACCCGCGCCCTGATGTCCGGCAAAAAGCGCGCCCACAAGCCGTCCATCGCCTGCGAGAGAGCCGCATCCGCGCGGGGGCCGGGTTGGGAGGTGGTTTTCATGCAATGAATACTTAGAGCAATTCTAAAGATGGTGTACCCGTTCCATATAGGAAAAGCAAATGCAGGTCCCCATTCGACTCCGATCGTACGAAAGGCAAAAGCAACCGCAGGTCCTTCGACTCGGTCGCCGCGGCGATCTCGCTCAGGATGACATGCGATTTTTGTTGCTCAGGATGAAATTCAATTTTTGTTGCTCAGGATGACAACTTGAGGGTTGAGCCCAGGGTATAGCAACATTGGAATCGCTCTACTTCCAGCCCAGCGCGCGGGCAATTTGCGACGACAGCGTCATGGGATCGAAGGGCTTGAAGAGCACGGCTTCCACGCCGAGGTCCGCGAACCGTTTCTGGTCGGTGCCTTGCACTTTGGCCGTCAAGAGCAGTACCGGAATCCGCGCCGTGGCCTGGTTCTTGCGCAGTTCGCGAAAGGTCGTGGGGCCGTCCATCCCCGGCATCATTACGTCCAGCAGGATGGCGTCGGGCTGATGTTCCACCGCGCGCGCCAGTCCCTGCGCTCCGGAGCTGGCCTTGATTACCTCCCAGCCCGCCACGCTTTCCAGGCTCAGTGCGGCTACTTCGCGGATATCGTCTTCGTCGTCGATGATCAGGATTATGCGTGACACTCTGGAAAGGCTCCTTGCCGATTATTGCTCTTCCCTTTTGAATTCGTAGTCGTTTTCTGACGGGTGCGGGTCTCCCACCCCAGCAAGCCAAGAACACGCTTGCCGGGGGCCCGGGTCTGGAGACCCGCACTACAGCCGGTCCGGAGACCGGCGCTACTCGTAACTATTGTCGGATGCGCGCGCGGCGTTGTCGATGGATGGAGGCGGAAAACGGTTATGAATTCGGTACGGAAGACGGGGCCACTGCCGCTTCGTGCGTCTGGCGCAGGGAGCGCAGCATGGTGAGCACCAGCGCCTCAAGCTGTTGCGGCTGCACGCGCGTCTTGGCCATGAAATACGTCGGCCCCAGCGTGAGATGCCGCCGTTCCGCCAGTGACAGATCGCGGCCCGAGTACACCACCAGCGGCAGGTGGGCCAGGCTTTCGTGCTGGCGCAACCAATCCACCACGTTGAAGCCGTCGCCGTCGGGCAGTCCGATATCGAGCACCATCAGGTGCGGCGCGAAGTCCGCGCAGGCTTCGATCGTCTCCTCGAGCGAGTGCGCCGTCTGCACGGTGATCTCTTCGCGGGCAAAAACTTCGCCGATCACGCGCGCCAGATCGCGATCGTCCTCCACAATCAGAATCCGCGCCGTGCCGCCCGACCCGCACAGCACGCGCGCCAACTCGGTGAGCAGCGAATCCTCTTCAAGCGGCTTCGGCACCCGGCCTTGTGCGACCCCGGGCAGCGCCTCGGCGCCATTTTGATCTTCTACGCTCAGCAACACCACCGGCGTACGCGCGGCCGTATCGAGACGCCGCAGCAGCGGAAGAATCGCCCATCCGTTCATTCCGTCCAGCGATGTATCCACGAGGATGGCGTGCGCGCCCTGCCGTGCTGCCGCGAGCGTCTGCTCCACGGTCGAGGTTTGCACCACAGAGTAGCCGTGACGAGCCAGTAGCGCCGCAATCCTTGGTCGCGACTCCGTGTTGGCGTCGGCCAGGATCACCGTGCCGTGGCCGGTTTCCGCCTCCGGCGTGCCGTCCTGCGCGGGCACAGGCACCGGTTGGAAAGGCAGGAAGATGCGGAAGGTCGATCCGCGCACGGGATTGCGCTCGGCCCAAATCCGTCCCGAGTGCTGCAGAACAATGGTGCGGCAGATGGCCAGTCCCAACCCCGTGCCGCCCTTCTGCCGCGAATCCGAAGCGTCCACCTGCTGGAAGCGCCCGAAAATCGCCTCCAACTTGTCGGCGGGAATGCCGCGGCCGTGATCGATCACGGAGAGAATCACGCCCGTTACGCCCGGCCGCAGCATCACGCTCACCGGCGAATTCGGCGGCGAGAACTTGACCGCGTTCGACAGCAGGTTCGTGATGACCTGCAGCAGGCGATCGGGATCGCCGGTAATCTCAACCTTGGTGGCGTCGTGCAGCAGCTTCACGCCGGCGGCATCGGCCACCGGCAGCATGTCTTCAATGGCCTGCTTCACGATATCCGCCAGCTGCACCGCACGGAAGGCCAGCGGTTCGCGCCCGCTCTGAATGCGCTCCAGATCGAGAATGTCGTTAATCAATCGCACCAGCCGGTCGGAGTTGGTGAGGGCAATGCGCAAAAGGTGCGAAGCCTTCTCGTTCACCTCGCCGAGCATTCCCGAGGTCAGCAGTCCCAGGGCCCCGCGGATCGAAGTCAACGGCGTGCGCAGCTCATGGCTCACCGTGGAGATGAACTCATCCTTCATCCGGTCCAGCGCGTAACGCTGGCTGATGTCGCGAAAACTGAGCACCCAGCCGGAAAAACTGCCGTGTCCATGAATGGGCGTCAGCACATATTCGGCAGGGAAGGAGCTGCCATCGGCGCGGAAGAAGTTTTCCTCTCCGGCAGCGGAGGCGGATCTTAACGCGGCCTTGCGCAGCGGGCAATCCTGGCCGCAGGCGCGGTCGGACGGCGCGGCTCCGTGCATCAACTCGTGCAATGGCCTGCCCGTGAGCGTATCCGGCGGCGCGCCCAGCATGCGCCAGGCCGCCGGGTTGGCAAAGCGCACGTGGCTCTCGCGGTCCAGGCCGCAGATGCCGTCGGTTACGGCATCCATCAGGATCTCCTGCTGCCGTCTCAGGTCGTCGGCGCGGCCGCTTTCCTGGGTTCGCGCCAACATCTGTCCCAGCGATACGGCCGCAATTTCCACTGCGGCGATGGCCTCGCGGTCCTCGAGCAAACGGAAACGAGAATAAAATTCCAGCACCGCGAGCACCTTGTTGGCGGCGCGCACCGGCACGGCCCAGCCTGACACCATGTCGTGTTGGAGCGCCTCGGCCACACGCGTGCCGGATGACGCTGCGGCAAGGTCGGCCAGCCACACCGGGCGCTCCTCCTTCCACGCGCGCTCCGGCAACTCCGAGCCATTGGCCAGCGTCAGGTCCATGCTTCGCTGGATGAGCTCTTCAGCGCGCTGCCCGGGAGCTCTCCAGGCTGTCCCAAACTCCAGGTGCATTTGCTCGGTGTTCACCAGCCACTCGATGCCCAGCTCCCATCCCTGGGAGACGCAAAGCGCCTCGAGGATGCGCGTGGCCGCGGACTCGCCCGACGCGTTCTCGCCCACAATCTGGCTTATGGCCAGTTGCAGAGCCAACCGGTTCTCGCGATGCTTCTGTTCGGTCACGTCGCGGAGCAGGCAGCGAACCGCCAGCGCATGGCCCGATTTCTGACGCCGGCTCAAGCTCAACTCCAGCTTCAGCACGCGGCCTTCCGGGGTATGGTGGCGCAACGGTGCGCGCTCCACCAGTTCACCGTCCAGTGCGCGGCCGAAGAGCGCGGCGACCTCGGCCTGCGTGCTGTTTGAAAAAAGCTCCTCGAACGAATGCAAAGCCAGCATCGCCGAGCGCTCCAGCCCAAAGCACTCTCGCCATGCGGGATTGGCATAAAGAAACTGGCGCGTCGGGCTGAGCGTGGCAATCATCTCGCTGGAGTGCTCGAAAAGATCGCGGTATCTCTCCTGGGACTCGCGCTGCGCTTGCTCGCGTGCCGGAATCGAGCCCTGTTCCACGGCTACGGCCACCATGCCTGTGTACTCCGCCGCGGGGCCGCGTAGTGCCGAGATGTGGAGTGTGACCGGGATGATGGTGCCGTCTTTGTTGAGCACCAGCGCACTGAAGCTGGGGACCATGCTGGGCGGCAGCATGCGCACGCAGGCCAGGTACGCAGCCATGCGCCCGGCAGGCGTCCGCTCCGGCGGCCGGGTCACGTGACAGAGCTTCTGGATCTCCGCCACCAGGCGCTCGCTCTCTCCCGGCGCCAGGATTTCGGTCTTGCCCCACAATTGCGCCAACTCCGCAGCGCGGTAGCCCAGCAACCGTTCCGCTGAGGGATTCGAGTAGAACAACTCACCGTCGAGATTCATGGCCACAACCGCAGGCCCCGCCGAGTCGAGCAGCTCGCGCAAACCCTTGCCGATGGCCTCCTGCACCGGCGCCTCATGCGGGGCGTGCACCACCAGCCGGTTGACGATGTACGCAAACACCACGGTGCCCCCGGCGGCCGCCAGAATAATAAGGGATTGCCATCGGAAAGCAGGAATCACGCGCGCCAGCCCGGCGCCAGCAGCGAGCGTCAGGATGAAAAGAGGCAGAATCAGCCAAAGCTGCGAAATGGCGGGCCGGGCCCCATCTGCTGGTCCCTCGCCGCGAACATTTTCGCGCTTCTCCTGGCTCTCCGGCCGCTCGCTCATCGGCTCTTCCTTTTCCCCTTTTCGCCGGCTTTGGCCCTCAACCGCCTTACGGTCGACGGCAAGCGTATTCCTGCCCGGGTCATTCTTCCTCGCACGCGGCAATGGCACAATGCGCCGTGCCCTACCCGTTTCGCACTCTATTTCACTCCCAGGCCCGCCCATGGGTGTGCGATTTTGTGAATTGCACGTAGTATATGCGTTTGATTCCGCGCTCTCTAGGCAAAACGACGCCCTGACCGCTCCGGGGATGCCTTCCAGTTACCGGTCGGGGAGCTGCGTTCTGCTCTTGGATGTTTGGATGGGCCGCCTCTGCCTTCTTCAACCCCCTAAGCCCGCTGATTCCGCTCCCTTGCACACGGTCTCTCCGCCGTATACTGGCTGCATGTTTCGTCAATTCTTGAATACCATCTCTCTCCGCGTCGTCCTGTCCGCCGCCGGGCTCCTGTGCTTTGCGCTTCCTTCACAGCCCGCCCACGCATGGGAGCAGGACGGCCATCGCATGATCAACAAGCTGGCCGCGAGTAATCTGCCTGCCGATGTTCCCGCCTTCCTGCGCTCGCAAGCCGCCATCGACGAGATCGAGTACCTGGGCCCGGAACCCGACCGCTGGCGCTCGCGGGCCGAACCCGAGTTGAACGCAGCCCAGGCTCCGGAGCACTTTATCGATATGGAGGCGGCCGATGCGCTCGGTCCCCTGCCGCACAAGCGCCTTGACTTTGAGGCCAAAGTCTTTGCGGCCGGCCTGCGGCCTGAGACTATCGGTCTGCAACCGTGGGAGACCGACGAAGTGTGGGAGCGCCTGAAAGCCGCCATGCGCCAGTACCGCTTCCTCGTTGCCGCAGGTCAGGGCACGAAGCCGGGCGCGAATGTTGACACCAAGCCGGTCGAAGCAGCCATATTGTTCTATGCAGGCTGGCTCGGCCATTACGTGGGCGACGGTTCGCAGCCGCTCCACGTCACCGCAAGCTACAACGGCTGGGTCGGGCCCAATCCCAACGGCTACACCACCGGCCGTCAGATTCACCACTTGTTCGAAGGACCGTTTGTCGCGGCCAACATTCACGCGCCCGAGGTGCAGGCCAGGATGACGCCGGTCAAGCTCATCGAAGGCGACATGTTCGACGCCTACGTCGCCTACCTGCGCCACACCGCAACGTATGTCGAGAAGGTCTACCAGCTCGAGAAGGCGGGAGGCTTCATTGGCGCGGGCACGCCCGAGTCGCGCGACTTTACCGCCGCGCGCCTGGCCGACGGCGCCAACATGTTGCGCGACATGATCTACACGGCCTGGATCGACAGCGGGCAACCGGTCCCCGAATCGAGCGCAGGGAAGTAAGAACCAGAAGCGTTTCCGGGCACAAATACAGCGGGTGCCCCTTCGGACACCCGCAATCTCCGATCTTTGCTCTCGTCCCTGTTCTTCAGTCTCCGGCTTCGGAGGCGCGAAGTGCGGGGATGCGGCGCAGCATATGCGTGAGCGCAAGGGTCATCAGCGCCACGGCGGGGATGGCAACCAGCAGCCACGCCAGCAGAGCCTGCGCCGCGACGTTTCCGATCGATGTGGCGAGGTGGGTAGCGAGGTTGAGAGTGGGCAGATGCATGAGGGCGCGCGGGTCAAAACCGAGACCGATGGGAGCGAGACCGATGTTGGCGGGACCGCCGTGCTGGGGGACAAGCCACCTGCCCAGGCGCACGAACGGAACGATCAGAGCCAGTTGCAGCGGCATGGCGACATAGTTGGCCATTTGGATAGCAGGCAGATTGAGGCGCAGCGCCAGGGCCAGGCCTGCGCACAGAACCGTGGGGATGCCGACCACCGGAATGCAGCCGACAGCGAATCCGAGCGCCAAGGTCAGCGCCAGGCGGCGCGGCGAAATCCCCTGGCTCAGCCAGAAGATCGCGTTGCGTTTCGCAGCTGCCTGAACCCCGCTCATCATCCTCCGAAGGCCCATCGCAACATTCCCCTCCAAGATATCGACACTTGGAATCGCGTTTTGTTTTCCTCAAATGAAACTTTCATCGACGAACCCAACTTGTAACGGTTGGATGCGCGTTGCGCAAAATTGGCTTCGCGCCCGTTCCCCACTTCCCTCGTCCCGGTGTCTCTCTCCTTGGGTGGTGGGTCAGTTTAAAGGAAACGTCCCTCAGGGGCTAAAGCCCACCGTGTTCTCTGGAGCTTGTGGCACGGATAAATCCGTGCCCTTTCAAAGCGTCCCCCGAATGTAAACAACGTCCCGAAACTTCACAGCTGAAGCGCCGCTTCATTCGACGGCTTCTACGGCACGACTGAACAGCTTGCTGAAAAAGTCTCTCCGTCGTCCTCAAAAAAAAGCCCGTGGCTAAAGCCACGCTGTATCGAGAGCCTTTATTCGGGAGGCTGAAGCCTCCCGCTCCCTCCGACCTACGAAAAGCCGAGTTTTTTAGCAGGCTGTGAAGTCGTGCCCTTTCAAGACGACTTCTGCATTTACGGCACGAGTGAACTCGTGCCCTTTCAAAACCGGATTTATGCAACCGGTTCCAGGCTTTTTCGCTCCCTGCCGGGTCCCTGGCGAGCGGCAGTTGCTGGCTGAGGTGGCTTGTTGCCACGCGTGTCTCTCTAACTACATGTTATCTGCGGTAAACTTGGACCGCATGAGGGTATTTGGCATCGACTGCGGTACGGAGGTAACGGGCTTCGGCGTCGTGGAGTCGGACGACGGGGGACGGCAGCCTCGGCTCACGTGCGTGGCCATGGGAGGAATCCGGTTGGCCAAGACGCGCCCATTGCCCGAGCGCCTGGACCAGGTGTTTCGCGAACTGTGTGCCGAACTCGAGCGCTGGCAGCCCGATACAGTTGCGGTCGAAGAGGTTTTCTACTCGGTGAATGCCAAGTCAGCTCTCAAGCTGGGGCAGGTGCGCGGCGTGGCCTTGTTGGCGGCGGCGCGGCTGGGATTTCCCGTGGCGGAATACGCGCCCCTCAAGATCAAGTCGAGCGTGGTGGGCTATGGGCTGGCAAAAAAAGAGCAGGTACAGTTCATGGTGGCGCGGCTGCTGAGCCTGGCCGAGTTGCCCCAGCCGGCCGACGCCGCCGATGCGCTGGCCATCGCCATCTGCCACATTCATACGGCGCAGACGCTGGCTCTGCAAGGGCTTGCGCGATGAAGATCTGCTGGTTGGCAGTGGCAATTCTGGCTGTTGCTGCACACGGACAAACCCCTGCCGCGGCGGATCCCACGTTCCAGTTGGACTTCTCCAACCCCGGCCTCTCGCCTTCGCAATGGACACTGACGCTGCGGCCTGACGGAACCGGCCATTTTCGTTCCCAGGCAGGCAAACCCCCGGATGACGCCAGTCCGGGCATCGTGCCGCCCGCCGTGGACCGCGACATCCAGGTGAGCGCGTCCTATGCCGGACGCGTCTTTGCTGCAGCCGAGCGCCACAGGGGTTTCAACGAGGCCTGCGAAAGCCATCTGAAGGTGGCCTTTCAGGGCTGGAAAACGCTCACCTACACCGGGCCGCAAGGAAAGGGCTCCTGCACGTTCAACTACTCGAAGGACAAGGAGATTCAGGACCTGGGAGACTCGCTGGAGGCCGTGGTGGAGACTATTCTGGAGGGGGCGCGCATGGAATTGCTGCTGCAACACGACCGGCTGGGCCTGGACGCGGAAATGGAGTTCTTTGTCGAGGCTGTGGGAGACGGCCGGGCGCAGCAGGTTTGCGTCATCCGCGAGCTCCTGGAGCGGCTGGCGCAGGACGACACTGTATTGGAGAGGGTGAGAAAGCGGGCGCGGATGCTGCTGGCCGAGGGATCAACATAAATCGGCCCGGAGATGGGCATAAATTTTTGGCGCAAAGCGACTTTTTTCAACGCAAGAGTGTCAAACGAATGTTGGGTTGCCGAGGAGCGGAGATGGGGGTCGCCGCGAGGCACGGGAAGGCGGGGCACCGTGAATTTCTTTGGGAATCGCAAAGCAAGTGCAGGGCTGGCAGCGCTGGCCCTGGGAGTAGCTTCTCTGTTCGCCGTGGCGTCGGCCCAGGAAGCTCAGCAGGGTACTCAACAGGGCACAGGGCAGCCCGCTCGCGCGGTGCGCCTGAGCTTTGTCGACGGCCAGGTAAAGCTGGCGCAGGGCAATCAGGTGCTGGCCGCCCAGGCTGTAGCCAATACGCCGCTGTTTGAAGGCATGCAGCTGACCACCGCCGACAATGGCAAGGCCGAAATCCAGTTTGAGGACGGCAGTGTGGTGCGGGTTGCGCCCGACAGCATGCTGACCTTGCAGGTACTGCGCGGCGCGGGCACCGGGGCCGACGCGGAATTGACTCTCAACTCCGGCCTGGCTTATTTCGAGTTCCAGGGCGGCGGGCAGGCCGTCCAGATGAGCGTGCACTTTGGCGCCAGTGTGGCCACCACCAGCGGATTTACTGACCTGCGCATTGCCATGGATACGCCTCCTGGCAGCGTCGCTGTTTTCTCAGGAAACGTACACCTGCAGGTCGGCCCTTCGACCACAGGAACCGCCGCCCCGGTGGCGACAGATCTCCATGGCGGCGAATCGATCACGCTCAACGCGGCGGATCCGAGCCATGACACCGTTGCCGAATCGATCGAGCCCAACTCCTGGGATGGGTGGAACTCCGACCGCGACGAGGCACTGACCGCCGAAGCTGCGGCGCAGACGGGGGTGCCCGAGAATCTGGGCGAAGCGCAGAACCCGGCATGGAACGATCTGGATTCGAGCGGCAGTTGGTACGATGTGCCCGGGCAAGGCTATGTCTGGTCTCCGTATGAGGCGGCGAACGCCGACTTCGATCCGTACGGGAACGGCGAGTGGATGTATACACCTTCTTACGGCTACGTGTGGGCGTCAGGCTACTCGTGGGGCTACACGCCTTATCAGTGCGGGGCATGGAACTTCTACAACGGCTTCGGTTGGGGATGGGCGCCTGGAATGGGCGGCTGCAGGCCGTGGTGGGGATTAGGTTTCTATGGCGGCCCCAATATCGGCTTTGCGCCCATCGGGTATCGCCCGATTTCGAGACCGCTCCCGCCGCGCGGGCCTGTCGGACCCATCGGGCACCGGCCGATTCCGGTGGTCCCGGTCAATCGACACACGACGTTTGCGAACACGGCTTTGCCCGCGCGAGACAAGAATGCGCAAGTGACGATTGCAGGAAGCACAATCGAGCCGTTGCACCCACTGCCCTCACGTCCCGTGTATTCGCGTGAGGCTTTCACTCCTGAAAGCAATCGCACTGCGCCCGGCAATACCGGAGCAGGGACGAGGGGCGGGCAGCCTGCGACTCCTGGCTCGAGCTATACCGGCAGCCGTCCTGCGGGCGGGACTGTGGCGCCGAGTTACACGCCTCCGCCGCGGCAAGCGCCGGAGGGCCATAGTACTCCTGCGCCTTCGTATTCTCCGCCGCCGTATTCTCCTCCGAGGAGTTCTACAAGCAGCGGCGGCAGCTCGCACAGCAGTGGTGGTGGAGGCGGAGGCGGAGGTTCGCACAGCAGCGGCGGCGGCGGTGGGGGAGGCGGCTCACATGGCGGCCACCGTTAGAACGCTTCGTGGCGCCGGAGACTGAGCGGGCCTCAGAGAGCGGATCAGGAATTGGTGTGAGAAAAGCGCATGGGTCGGAGAAACATCCCTCAGGGGCTGAAGCCCTGACTTATTTGGCCGCGTTTACGGCACGACTGAAGTCGTGCCCTTTCAAAACAACGGCTGCAAGTGTAAACAACGTGTTGAAACTTCACAGCTAAAGCCCGCACTTATTTGGCCGCGTTTACGGCACGACTGAACAGCTCGGTGAAAAAGTCTCTCCGGCGTCACGGAAGAAAGGCCCGTGGCTAAAGCCACGCCGAATCGAGGGCCTTTATTCGGGAGGCTGAAGCCTCCCGCTCCCTCCGACCTACGAGAAACCGAGTTTTTCAGCGGGCTGTGAAGTCGTGCCATTTCACAAGAACTTACACAACTTTCTGACCCGCTTAGGCGAACGTAACGCGGTACTGCGATCCTGCGGTTAGGTCCACCTGCGCGGTTTGCGCATTGACGGACTGCAGAGGGACTTCCTTTCCCTGTCGCGTGATGCGCAGGATGCGCTGTGCTGCCGGCGCTGCCAGCGTGATACGGCCATCGGCATTGGCGCGCAGGGTCGCAATGGTCGCTTTGCCGTTTTGCCACGCGCAATCCACTTCGATATTGCCGCGCGCGCGCAAGCCACGAAAACTGCCCTGAGGCCAGGCCGAGGGCAGTGCGGGCAGAAAACGCACTACGCCGCCGTGGCTCTGCAGCAGCATCTCAATCACGCCGGCGGTTCCACCCAGGTTGCCATCGATCTGGAATGGCGAGTTGGCCTTCATTCCGCAAATGTCAAAGAGATTGGGACGCGTGCAGTTGCGCAGCAGGGCCAGCAGACTACTGTGTGCGGCCTCGCCGTCTTCCAGACGCGCCCAGCAATTCACAATCCATGCGCGGCTCCAGCCGGTACTGCCGCCTCCGTTTGCCAGGCGGCGCTCGAGCACGGCGCGCGCGGCTTGGGCGAGATCGGGGGTTTCGCGCAGCGTGATCTGGTGGTCGGGATAAAGCGCAAAAAGGTGCGAGATGTGGCGATGGCCGGGCTCGGTCTCCGCGTAATCCTCGTTCCACTCTTGCAGCGCGCCGGTTTTGCCGATTTTGAAAGGCGGCAGGCGTTTCGCGGCGGCCTCAACCTGCGCGCGAAGAGGCGCATCGATGCCAAGAATCTTGCTGGACCGGGAGACGCGATCGAAAATTGCGCGAATGATTTCGGTGTCCATGGCGGGAGACATGCACAAGCTGGCCGTGGAGCCGTCGGGAAGTTTGTACTTGTTCTCCGGGGATTGGCTGGGTCCGCTGAGCAGGGTTCCATCCGGGCCGGGAACGAGATAGTCGAGGAAGAACTCCGCAATTTCCTTTAATCGCGGGTAGGCGCGGTCGCGCAGGAAGGCCGCGTCGAGCGAGTACGCGTAACGCGAGAAGAGATGCAGCGCGATCCACGCCGCGCCCAGAGGCCACACGCCGGCCTGCACGTGATCGACGGGAATGGAATCGCCCCAGAGGTCGGTGTTGTGATGCACCACGAATCCGCGGGCGTTGTAATACTTGCGCGCAGTGGCGGAGCCGAACGCGCGCGTGGAGTCGAGCAGATCGAATAACTGCGCGTGTAACTCAGCGAGATTGGCGGACTCGGCCATCCAGTAGTTCATCTCGGTGTTGATATTCACGGTGAACTTCGATCCCCACGGTGGATCGAGGCTCTCGTTCCAGATGCCCTGCAGATTGGCCGGGAGCGTGCCCGGGCGGCTGCTGCTGATAAGCATGTAGCGGCCGAATTGAAAGTACGTGGCGATGAGGCCGGGGTCGTCGCCGCCATTGCGCAGGCGCTCCAGGCGCTTGTCGGTGGCAAGACTACGCAACGGGTCGAGGCCGTCAATCAGGCGAAGATTAGCGCGGCCGGCGTAGCGGCGATAATCGGCCACGTGCTCGCCGCGTAATTCCGAGTAAGAGCGGGCGGCAGCGGAGCGCAGATTGCGGGCGCAGGCTGCGGCCATGCCGGCTGCATCGTGCGCTCGAAAATCGGTGGTTGCGGTAACCAGCAGCGTGACAGCGCGGCAGTTTTCGATGCGGAGCGTGTTGCCCGTGGCGCGCGCCGTGCCGCCTTCGGGGATGGCCTTCAATTCAGCGCGAAAGGCCACTCCGACCTGCAGCTCCTGTGTCGCCGGATCGGTGGTGGGTTTCACGGGCCGTGCCGCGCCGGTCATCACCAGGCGATCGCCGGCTACGGCGGTGGTTTCGCTCTGTGCGGGGCGGTCGAGTCTGAGGGTAAGCGCGAAGGGGCGCGTGGATTCAATGCGCGCCACGATCACATTGCGCGGCTCCGAGCTGAATATCTCGCGGGCCCATTGCGCATCCGCAGCGCCGAAGCGCGTCTTGACCACGGCCTCGTCGAGATCGAGTTCAAGGCGGTAGTCCTTGACTTTTGCGGGCACGTTGTCGAAATCGAGCCAAAGGTCGCCGAGCGTCTGGTAGCAGGGCAGGCGGTCCGGAACGCCCATCATCACCTGCGCCGCAAGAGCTTCAGCCTCGTGAACCTTGCCGGCCATGAGCAGCTTGCGCACCTCCGGAGTGCGGCTGGCCTGAGGATTGTCGCGATCGCGCCGCTCGCCCATCCAGACCGTCTCTTCGTTCAATTGCAGCCGCTCTTTGGCGGGATTGCCGAAGACCATGGCGCCAAGCCGTCCGTTGCCCACCGGCAACGCGTCGGGCCACGTGGCCGCGGGCTGCTCGAAAAAGAGAACGTGCTCGCTGGGGATGGATTCCGCGGGGATCTCCACATGCAATGCGGGAAGGGAACCGCGCTTCGCCAACACCGCTGCTGTCAGCGATGCGTCGCGCAGAAAACGCCGACGGCTCCAGTTCTTTTTCCCTCGTGCCATGATTCCCCCTTATGTCTCAATATCCGGCAGCAAGAATTTCCGCCGACTAAGAACGTCCCCACGGGGCTCAAGCCCCCATTCATTTTGTTGACCTTCTCGGCACGGCTAAAGCCGAGTCCTTTCAAAATTCGCTCTCATCTCATGCGGCTAAGACTCGAGCAGAATTGCGCTGTACGCTGGCACTTGCAGCGTGCCTTTGTGAAGCGCATTTGCGCCACTTTCGGTGAGTGTGACGCCTTGCTTTGCGTCGATGGCAGGTCCTGTGAGCAGCCATTGCCTGTGCGCGTTGCGCAGCGTGGTGCGAATCGCTGTGGGCTGATCGGATTTGTTGATGACGAGCACGAGTCCGGATTTGGCATTGCGAGCGGCGTAGGCACGGACGCGGTCGTTCGCGCCATTGAGTGTTACGTGGTTGAGTGAGGCACCGGCGAAATACTTGATGAGTTCCATGCCGAAATACTCGGGACGGCGCTCGAAGCCCGCAGTAAGGCTTCCGGAAATTGGCGTGTAGAAGCCGCTGCCGCCGCCGTGCAGATTCACGCCGGCGCATCCGAGCGAAGCAAAGTCCAGCATCATATCCGCGACCCACAATGCGCTGGCCAGCGTGTCGCTCACGCCCGGCTGGCCTCCGTTCCAACAGGAGTTGCCTTCGCTCATGCGATAAGGAATGCCGGCACTGTGTGCCGCGGTCATGGCGATCTGTAAATCGCGTTCGAGCTTGGGGTCGGTAGAAAGCAGTTTGTCGATGGTCATGCCGGGTGCGCCAGCCGGACCCATGGCGTAATAGTGCGAGGTGAGCAAGACGACATCCGGCGCGCTGCGCTTCACGTCGTCGGCGAAGCCGGTGACGTAGGCCATCTTGTTCGATACATCGGGGCCGGCGAACTTGGCCCGGGGCACACGCGCGACGACGGCGGCATGCGCAGCGGACCACTCTTTCCAGTAATCGGCGTAGGACCAGGTCGCGGGGCGGTAGCGATTGCGCCATGCGTCCGGCTCGTTGCCCAGTTGGAACGCGATGAGCCGGAACCCGAGAATTTGCTGGGCGTGGAATGCTTCTTCGGCGGCGCGGGCGACAGGACCGCGGCCGAGATTGAGGCCATAGAGGCAGCGCCAATCAGTGGCATCGAGGAACGCGCGCAGGTTGCGCAGGCTTTTCGGCGTGATGGGTGTGTCGCCTTTGACGTTCTTGCTGGTATCGGGACCGACGGCATCGAAGGGCGCTGCAGGCGGCGGCTCTTCAGTGGTGAAGGCTGTAAATTCGCTGGTGCCTCCACCGAGGCGCAGCACGCCCGAGTCGCTGAGCTCACGGAAGAGCGCGATGAGCGCGGTGTTCTCGGCGGAAAAAAAGGCGGGGTTGGCGAGCTGCGCCGATTCGTAGCTGAGGCCGATGAAGTCCTGCGGAATGGTGGCGAGGGTTGCGGACTCGTCGATGGTAAGCGTGGCGGGGATGGGCGAAGAAGCACCTGGCACGCTGCTTTGCGCGTGGAGCAAATGAGAGGCGAGGCACGAAGCTGCGGCCGCGCCGGCGCTGGATAGAAAATCACGACGCTTCATTGAACTTGCACCTCCACGGTCAGTGGTTTGTCGAGGCCGAGATTGAGCACCGAGGAGGTGGTGAACCCTTTGTCGTCGATGCGGACGCGCGTGCCGGGCTCAAACGGAAAGTGCAGCACGAATTCGCGGAACGCTCCGTGTGGATCAACTGTGATGTGCCAGAGATTTGCACTCACGTGCTCTACGCGGAGGCTCACTGTGCCACCAGTTGTCACGGGTGCGTTGTCGAGGGAAAGCGTTTTGCCCTCGGGCACCCAGCTTGCGAGCAGAGCGGGGAGCAGATGCAGCTTGCCGTCGCGCTCGTTCAGGAGCATGTCGCGCAGAAGAAGCACAAGATTGGCGTTGGCCCAGGCTTCGGGCATGTCGCCGGTGCC
>JBEKGH010000044.1:0-41257 GCA_050012895.1 Occallatibacter sp. | reverse complement strand
CGCCCTTTCCGCCGCCATAACACGCTTCGACAACGTAGTTATGACACAGAAAAGACGGCCTTTCCAACTATTTCCGCTCCCAAACTCACCCAAATCGACAATCCGCCTGTGAGATATGGCGGTTAGCATTCAAACAATTCGGACATTACTGCTCCAAAGCGGTCTCGAATTGCGTTTTCATCTGCAAAATCATAGCGCGGCATGGAAGAATCTCCACCCGTGATTCCCCACCCGTGAATGGCCCGTTTTATACGTATTTCCCTGTATTTAAACGGCCTTGTACGACCTGTAAGTAATTGATTGTATTGGTTATTGGCGTTTTCATAACCCGTAGGTCGGCAGTTCGATCCTGCCTCCCGCCACCACTTTTCTTCATTAAAATGAGTTTTTTAGGAAGCCCTTAAATCTCCACCCGAAAAAACGCTCACCCGTGATCCACCCGTGATTGCTACTGCACCACATCCGTAGACGGCTTTGTCGGCAGCGCAAAAAATGCCGTCAGCATATCACCCTGTGCGTCCAAGCGGTCCTGGCTTCGCCCATGGGCGTATAAGCCACGGTGCAATATCCCACCGAGTCAGTCGGAATGCAAGTGCTCTGTTCGCCGGCGATTAGGCGCAAGGTGTTGTTCAGAAAGGAGACAAACTCGGCTTCGCTCATCTCCCTGGAGGCCACGGCGAACTCCGATGCTTAATGGCTCCATTTACTCAGCCATGACAACCCGATTCATAAGGGTGAGAAAGAACGGCTTTCGTAACATCGGGCCGCAAACTCGTCGTAGGTCACCGGCATGGCCCCGATTCGTTCCAACACAACGGAGAATTCGAAGGAGTCGCCTGCTGCGAGCGCCGGGGCCTGATGGTTCTCGCAAGCGGTGGAGAGCGTTCCCCAGGGAGCTACCGTGGGCTCGAAAGCCACCGCGTATTGGCGCGACAGCTTTTCGTCGTCGGGCCAGCCACCATAACAAAGCCATAGGCCGAGGTAAGGGAGTTTCGCCGTATCGAAGCGCAGCGCGATGCCCTGTCCAATGCATGCGCGGTAGAGGCCGCACCATCCCGACGACAAAGGATTGGTAAAGAGCATGTCGGCCGTGGATGCGGCGATGGGCTGCGTACAACTCAAATCGGGCGCAGACGCTACACCTTCAGGCGTCGGCCATTGGACAGAAGAGCGTGGAGCACCGAGGCGCTCAAATCGTGAGTATCCAACCAGCAGAGTAGACACTTCCGGGGGCAGAATAATGCGATCCCCGGGATCGATGGCGAAAAGAGGGTGTAAGGCATAGAGGAATGGAATCGGATCATCCCGCAGGTTGTGGATACGGTAGTGAATCTCGAGTGCCGAGGGATGAAGATGCAAGTGTTTTTCAAAGAGAAGCGGACGGCTGTAACCGGTGGCCTGCAGCGAAACCGAGGTATTCCCGGATGCGGCTGTTACCGTCCAGTTAAGTCGCCAGAAGTCGCCATGGTCTGGGACAGGACCGCCGGGAGTTTCTGGACCGCTGGTGCCAACGCTGGGAAGACATTCATCGATCCCGGCGCAAGCGGAGTTTTCGAAGCGGTCCCACAGGCCAAGGGATGCGGGCCGCCGGTACGGCTTCGATGGCTGCGAAAGGAATTCCAAATTCGCTTGCGTGTCGAAGAAGGACGCTATCCTCGCCCCTTCATGTGGCAAAACATGCACACGGAGATGATCGTTGCGAAGTACAACTCCGCTCGCTGCACGATCGCCCGCTACGCCCATAGACCCAATTTCCCTCTTAGTATGCTCGCTGCTCTCCGCCCTACTGCGCGATGAGCGTGTAACTGAGAGAACGCACAGTGTTACCAGCAGCCGTGACATTTACCTGAAAGCTATAGGAGCCAGAGGTTGGCCCGCTAACAAGCGATGCGCCGCACGCGATCAGGCCCGCTGTCAGAAGGAACGTGGTTATTATCATGAGTAATCGTCTAAGTTGGCGGCGATCCAAGGGAACTAAAAGCCACAATGCTAACCAGCCAGAAATGTTGATTCTCATCCTGCTCAACCCAGTGCCGGCCGCCTTCCGAATCGGGAAATGGTCCGATCCAACGAAGGCATTCAGGCTGGAGACAGTCATCGTTACCTGTTGCTGGGCTGAAAGACCGGACAAGGGAAGGCTAGAAGGACTGAAGCTGCAACTGTACGCCGCGGGCAGGCCAGTGCATGCAAAGGCAAGCGTCCTGGTATCGCCGCCTGGTGTAACTGTGAGAATGGACGTAGCCTGAGCGCGTGAGCCGTTTAACGAAATCGCTGTTGGAGCAGCAACAATTCCAAAGCCCGGAGCGACCGTAATGTTGATGGGTGCAGAGGCAGTGGGGTTGAAGTTCGCGTCGCCTGCGTAGTTTACCGTAACCGGATCCAGCCCGACCGGCAGGGCAGATGTTGCAAGAGTAGCGTTTCCACCCGCCAAGGACTGCGATCCCAGGTTATTCGTGCCGATGAAGAAATAGACGAGGCCGCCCGGTATGCCACTGGTCGATGAGACTCGCGCCACAAGATCGATCGCATCCCCGCTGAAGATGTCCGTCGCAGAACTGCTGAGCGATATCGCAGGCGTAACGGCCGCATTGCCGTGTGGCGTGACTTTCAGCAGCTGGGACGCATGAGCGTTGAGCAGGACTGAGTAGTTTCCTGAAAAACTGCCAAGGTCTTGATCTGCCCAAATGTCAAACACGTCTGCCGAGCCGCTAAAACCCAGGCTGCTCCAGCTCAGGCTGTTTGCAGAGCTGGTGCTGTTCAGATTAAATAAGGCAACGTTGTAGGTCCCATCCCGGAGTCTGGAAGTCCCCCACACCGGATTGTTGCCGCTGGTGATCTGGGTTCCGGGGACCCCGGACTGATCGACTGCGATCACCTTGTCGTTAGTCAGAAGTTGCAACCCAAAGCTGTCCAGCTTTGTCAGGTCGTCGCCCAGGTACATGGGAGCATCAGCAATTGCCCAAAGCGACATCGCGCTCTGTCGTTCGTCGTTGCTCAATCCGTCCTGGCTCCCATTGCCGACTTCAAGCGAGTCCAGGTCATTCCATCCCAATGTTGGTCCGGAGTCCAACTGCCAGGTCGCAAGATCGGTGAATCGCCGTGACACGCTTGTCCATGTCGTGAGTGTGCTGCAATAGCAGTCCACGTCATCATCGATTCTTCTGGCATTTGAATAGGTCTGCCAGGTGCCGATGTAGTCGTGATCGAGCGCCCACGAAATTGTCAGCCAAATGGGGCGGCCCGACAGGGCGATAGCCTGCGACCATGCGAGAACATCGGGACGGTTATCGATGTTGAGATTGTCGTGGTCAGATCCAGGCGTCACTCCATCGAGCTTGATCAGATCGACTCCCCAGGAAGCAAAGAGATCGACAACCGAATTGATGTACGCCTGAGCTCCTGTTTTTGTGAAATCTATCTTTTTGTGCCACGGATTGTCTTGCCCGTAACTGAATGCGTTGCCGGGAATGTTGGGTAGCACAATGTCCTGAATCGAATAAGGGGTACCGAGAACTGGCGAATTCGCATCCCATACTGGCTGCTGCACGCCGGGGATCCAGTAAATGCCTGCCTTCTGCCCGTTATTGTGAATATGCTGGATCGTTGCCGCGATGCCATCTGGGAACTTAGATGGATCGACGGTTGGTCGACCGTTCTGATCGAAGCCGTTCTGCCATCCCGAATCGATATTGATGTAGATGTATCCGTGTGACTGCAGGCCCGACGATTTCAACGTATCGGACTGCGTCTCGATCTCGCTTTCCGTGGCCCAACCTTCCCCGTGGAGGGTTTCCTGCCCCCAACTCGTCCATCCCAGATACGGACTCTGTCCCTGGCCATTGACCTGCGCAATGGCTGAATTCTGGAGGGCAATCGCAAGCAGGAGAACGACGGCGAAAAGAGATATCGATCCGACTTCCAGTTTCATTAACGGACGTATGGCGGCCATGACTGCGAGATTTCCGGGCATGACTTTCTGACCATAGCCACTGCTCACGGCCATTCCCTCCTGGCGCTTGCGCGCGCAGATCGACAGAGACGTGTACGAACACGCTTTTGCGGAGGATTATACGCCGGCCGTGGAGGAGGGATCAATTCTTCTTACTTTCCCGGCGCAAGTAGCGCCTGCAGGAACAGAATCGCCGGGACCGCACGCGGAGCCGGACAACCGAAGCGCGCCATGACCAACCATGCCGTCCTCAACGAAGCATATGACTATGCCCGGCCGAGCTCATTTTCGCGGGGCATGCGGACCGATCTGAACGGCCTCGTCATTCTGCTCATCTCCGGCACCGCGTCGATCGACGAACAGGGCAAGAGTGTCCACGCCGGCGATTTTCCCGCCCAACTGCGGCGCACCTTTGACAACATCACGGGCCTACTGACCAGTGAGGGCGCCACCTGGCACGATGTGGTTCGCACCAGTTGCTACCTGCGCGATATCGAGCGCGATTACAACGCTTTCAATGCGGGGCGAACGGCTTTCTTCAAGGAGCAGGGGCTCGATCCCCTGCCTGCGTCGACCGGCATTCAGGCTACGCTTTGCCGCCCTGAACTGCTGGTGGAGATCGAGGCCATCGCGATGTTCAGCCCGGAGAGAGCAGCCGTCAGAAGCAAGGAATAGGTGTCACTCCGCGGGCATCGGTCTTATGGCTTGTCGCGACCTGGTCAAGTACTCCGCGCCACTTACTGCTTCTTGCCGCTTCTGACATAGGTCTCAATCTCTTCCAGGGTTTTCCCGCGTGTCTCCGGCAGGCGGATGTAGAGGAACAGCAAGCCGGCCAGGCAGATTGCCGCATACGTCCAGAACACGCCAGCCGCGCCCAGCGCTGCATTCAGCAAGGGAAATGTGTAAGTGAGCAGGAAGCAGGCTGTCCATAGCGCGGTAACCGCAACCGACATCGCGCTGCCACGAACACGGTTGGGAAAAATCTCCGCGATGACTACCCAAGTGACCGGCGCCAACGACATGGCGTAACAGGCGATGGCGGCGAGCACCAGCACCAGCATCGGCTTTCCCTGCAGATGCAGGCGGTAGAAGGCGCCGAGAATGGTGTAGATGAGGGTCAGTCCGGCAACTCCGCCGAGCAGCAGAAAGCGTCTTCCGTAGCGATCGATCGCGGCCAGTGCGATCAGGGTGAAGGCCAGATTCACCGCGCCGGTAATGACGATGTTGAAGAGGATGCCTGAGACCTGGTATCCGGCGGCCGCGAAGATCTCCTGCGCGTAGTTGAAGATTACGTTGATGCCGCACCACTGCTGCAGAACGGCGAGCGTTACGCCCAGCAGAAGAACCTTTGCCATTCCCGGCGAGGAAAGCTCGCGCAAAATTGAGAGTTGTGGGTCGGCACCGCCGGCAGCCTTGAAATCCTCGAGGACCTGCCGCGCATAAGGCGGGCCGCCCAGCCGCTCAAGCACGCGGAACGCCTGCTGGTCGCGGCCCTTTGCGGCCAGCCAGCGCGGGCTCTCGGGGACCAGAAACGTTGCTGCAAGAAAAAGCAGCGAGGGAATCGCGGTGACCGCAAACATCCAGCGCCATCCCCACTGGCCGTTCCACGACGAGAGAATCTCGTATACCGTGGCGCCGGGCGGGACGGGCCGCGCGATCATCCAATTGACCACCTGCGCCAGCAGAATCCCAACGACGATGGCCAACTGGTTGAGTGAAACCAGCCTGCCGCGCAGATGTGCCGGCGAAATCTCTGCAATGTACATGGGAGAGATGCCGGAAGCGAGGCCGATGGCGTAGCCGCCCAGCATTCTCCACATCACGAAGGCGCTGAACTGAGGGGCCATGCCGGTTCCCAGCGAAGAGAGCGCAAACACCAGCGCGGCTAGCGTCAGCATGCGTTTTCTGCCGAAGCTATTGGTCAAAGATCCAGAACTCACGGCGCCGATCAGGCAGCCGATCAGCGCGCAACTCATGGCCCAGCCCTGGAGGGCAGGCGAATCGAGATGAAAGTAAAGCTCGTAGAAAGGCTTTGCGCCGCCAATCACCACCCAGTCGTAGCCGAACAGCAGTCCGCCCAGCGCGCCTGCGGCGGCGGTCAGCCACACATACGCCGGGCGGAAGGAGCCGTCACGCTTTTCGATTGCACTGGAGGCGGGCACGGGCGGGATCATGGTGCAGCGCGCTCCACTTGCATCTCCGGAGCCACCGGGCGTTGAAGCTTCAGCCAGCGAAGCAACTCCGCGGCGAGGAGATGATTGGGGTCTTCAGCAAGCAACTGTTCGAACTGGTGCGCAGCGGTCTCCGCATCGCCGAGACCATCGTTGACCAATGCGTTCAAGAATAGCGTGTCCACGCGATTTCGTTTGACCAGGTCGTCGTCAAAGAGCAGCAGGTTAGGCAGGGACGTGGCAAAGTAATCGATCTTAGGCTCGGTTCTTGCCAGCCGCTCGGCAAACTGCGCGAGGCGGGATAAAATCGCGCGGGCCGCCCCATCATCGTCCAACTTGCGTAGCGCCAAAGCCTGGAAATAGGAGTGGGCTCCGACTGCCGGGAGCGGCGCCGCGGCCGCTTTCCAGTGGCGCCGCGCAAGTTCCACGTCTCCGAGCATCTGTGCCGCCAACCCCGAAAAATAATCCAGATCTCGTTCCAGGGTGAGGAGATGCTTGCCTTCGCCAAGATTTTCAGGGTAGTGCCGCGCGGCCTCGAAATGCTCCAGCGCCTGGGCCGGCTTTCCGGCAGCAAGCTCCGTCAAGCCCAGCGCGCGATGTGCGTGAACAAACTGGGCCGACACGAGGCCCTCGCCGCCTTCCCAGGGACTGAAGCGCCGCGTGCTCAAGCGCTCCAATGCCGCCAGCCATCGCCCGGACTGGTTCAGCAGCGTGATGTACTCCACGCTCAGATCGTCCCGGTATTCAACCAGATCCTGGTGCTCCTCCAATGACCGCAGGCGCTCTTTGGGCAAAGCCAGCCCCGCCCGCTTTTTCAGCTGGTCCCACTCATACAGCACGCGTGCGTCTTCAGGGCTGAGGGCGAAGGCGCGGGCATACATGCGGTCGGCGGCTTCAGGATTGCGCCGTATGTTGAACTCGGCAATACCCAGATTCCGGAAAGGAATCGAAAACCTATCATCCGATTCGACCGACCGGCGCCAGCAGCGAATCGCGTCCTCGTAGCGGCGCTTGTCATAGTAGAGATTGCCGAGATAGTAATGCGCCAGCGCGCTGGCCGGATTCCGCGTGATCGCATCCTCCAGTACGATCATCTCTTCGAGCCGGGCAGGAAAGCAGTAGCGCGGCGAAGCTGACTCGGCTTGGTTTGCATAGTGGCTGGATTGCTGTTCATCGCCGAGCGAAGAAGCGAGCCACGAAAGCGTGTACCAAAGCATTGGATGGCCGAAGCACTCCTCTCGGCTGCAAGCCCGCAACAGGGCGTAGGCATCTTCGCGAAATCCGGACCAGGCCAACTCGTAACCGACGTCGAGCAGTGTCTGGATGTCTCCGTCCAGTGCAGCAGCGAATGCGCGCAGGTCCTTCTCCTCGCGGCTTAACAGGAAGCGCTCGGCCATCATGCGGAAGCAAAGCCGATCCAGCGCCAGAGTTTCACCGATCACAGCCTTCGCATCGGCGGTGCGGCCCATGCGGCGTAGCAAGGCCGCCTTCAAGCCGCCGGCATTCAGACTGGCGGCGTTGGTAAGCAGGCTCTGCTCCACCTGCTCCAAGGCCAGGCGCAGTTCGCCGCGCTCCGCGCTGATTGACGCCAGCCCATAGTACCCCGCGCTCTGCCAGGCGTAGTTCCAAACGGATTTGTGAAATGCCTCATAGGCACTGGAATTCTTGCCCTGGTATAAGCGCGCAAGGCCAAGGTGATAGAACGGCTCCCCATCATACGGATTCGGATTCCTGAGCGTGAGGCGGTGAATGGCGCGAGTAAAGTGCTCTTCCGCCTCGGCAAATTGGCCCTTGCGCAAATACACGAGGCCCATCGCATTGTTCAGCCGGGAATCGTCTGCATCGCGCCTCAGGCCTTCGCGCCAGTATTCCTCGGCACTCCGCGTGGCATGACGGTACTGCTCAAGATGCAGGCCGGTCACGTACAGCTCATCAGCGCTCGCAATCTCCCGGGGTGGCGGCGGCTCGGTGGCGGGGCCGGGCAGCGTGCGGTCCACCGCCGCTTCCGGCTGATAAGCAATCAGCTCCTTACCTTCGCTGTCCAGCACGCACAGACGGTATTCTTCGGGCTGGACTGCGGAGTGTTCGATGGTGCAGACGAGCGGCTCGCCCGGCGCCAATTCAACTTGTTCCTCGATTACCGTCTGCCCCTTGCAGGTGAGAGTCACGCGCACTTTTCGCCGCTCGGTGACGCAGACCCCCACGCGCACACTGCCCGCATCGAACTCCAGATTCACGGCGGCTTCGGTGTTGGCGTTTTTCACCGGGCCGATCTTCTGAATCGGGTACCAGTACTGGCTGAAGGTTTTTGTCTCGTAAGGTTGCAGCCAGGAGAAATCCGGCTGGTTATCCGTATAGGCGCCCGCCATTAGCTCTACATAGGGGCCATCGTCGTCGGTCAGGTTTCGGTCCCAGGCGTAACCGAACTCCGCGTTTCCCCAGGTCCACAGCTTCTTGCCCGGCGCCACGAGGTGATTGGACGTGTGCACCACCCCGGCAGCGCGACCGTGATCGTAGCCGCCGAAGAAATCGTACTTCGATTCCGTAACCATGTAGGAGGTTGGAACCGGGATGTTTTTATACCAGGAGATATCCGCACCGGGGCTGTAATCCACGCCGTAATAACTACCGCGCGCAATGGGGAACGACGAGATCGCTCGCCGGGCATGGTCGGCGACAAAGCTCACGTCGGGCGGGAAGAATGCCTGATAACGATCATGAACCCGTACCGCAACGTTCGCCCACCACAAAAAAGTCTGGGGCAACGGAGTGCGGTTATAGAGCCTGACTTTGGCCTCCACGATCGCTTTGCCGGGCGCAAGATGGATGCCGACCATGCCTTTCATCCGCAGCATGGGATCGTGTTCGCTCAGCCACACCGTGCGGCTGCCGTCGGCATGCTCCTCGATGGCGGTGTGGACCGGCATATACGTGGACGGCCGATGATGCTGCGGCCAGTTGAACTCGACGCCGCCGGATATCCAAGGTCCAAGCAGTCCCACCAACGCCGGCTTGATCACGTGCTGGCGGTAGAAAAAATCGTATCCACTGGTCTTGTCGAGGCCCGCATGAATGCGTCCCCCGATCTCGGGAAGAACCATCAGTTGGACGAATTCGTTCTCGAGGAAGACGGCCTTATAGGTGGCATCTACCTTTTCAAGAGCTACGCGGTCAGTAAAGGGATTGGGATAAACCCTCCCGCTGCTTCCCTGGTAAACCCGCTTCTCGAGAAACATGGGATTGGGGTCGGCTTCCTGAACCGGATAAGTGGGAATTGTCACGCACTCTTCCCAGCAGCGAACCGGCCCGGATTCACGCCCTTGGCTCATCACTCGCTCTCCTCGGCAATTGAAAAGATTGCCCCGAAATCCTGAACGGTCCGCCCTTTCGTCAGTCGGCAACCGGGAAAGAGCTGTACGTACCGGTAACGTACACGATCAGCGAAGGCCCAGTCAATAACCGTTTCGATAGGCGGCATCGTAATTCGGCTTCGGGGCCGCGTTCCCTCTGCTGAGGCTCCAGCCCATCGAGGCGCAGGGAGGGAGCTCATCCTGCCGAGTACACGAGGGAGGACTCGTCTTTGGGCTCCGTTGAATTGCCGGGGTAGTCCTTCCTGCTGGTAAACAGGGCGACGTTACTGCGAAGGATGATGTGGGGAGCAAGGCGGATCACTGGCTCGGGCCTTACACCGTGTAGCAGGTAGCCGAAAAGGAGTTCGAACGCAGTCTTGCCTTGGGCAAACGGTCGTTGATAGAGGCTTGCAAGCACCTTTCCGGACTCGATATAGGGAACCAGCTCAGGAAATAAATCTGTAGTGATAACCTGGATCTCGCCGAAGAGCTGCTTCTCTTCTATGGCGCGGAGCACGGGAATGCTGTTGGCCGTGCTCAGATAGATGCCGAGTGGATGTGGCTTGCGGGAAAGCAGTTCGGCCGCCTGTCTGTACGCAATCTTGCCTAGCTCGTGAGATTCCATGGCTGGAAGCAGAGAAAGATGGGGAGCAAGCACAGCCAGGTTGGCCGCGAATCCACGAAGCTTTTCTGCATGGTCCAGGGTGGTTAGCTCTCCGGTGAGAGTCGCAAGCTGCCCGGTCTTTGAGATGACGCGCGAGAAGAGCTCTGCGGCAATGGCCCCGCTGGTAAGGGCGTCAACGGAGACCGAAGCCAAGCGTCCACTGTGCGGGGCGTCGCTGGAAACGCAGACAATCGGAACACCCCGCTCGGCCAGAAGGCGAAGCGCCGGTTCGATGCGGCGGGGATTGCCGGGCGCAACGAGAATGCCGTCGAACTCTTGTTTGGCATCTGCCGTCAGCAGTTCCACATCCCCTTCATCGAACCTGGGAAAGGTGCGGAAGACGAGATCGACGTTGACGCCGACCGAAGCGGCAGCGGAGGCGCGGACGCCCGCGCGCAGCGGATCGAAAAACGAAGCGATATCGCGGGGGAAATAAACTCCAATGCGCAGCCTGCGATTGAGCTTGAGAGAACGCGCGGCAAGATTGGGACGATATCCGAGTTGCGCGGCCTTCTTCAAGACCCGCGCTCGTGTACTGGGGTTGATCCCGGCTCGCCCATGCAAGGCGCGATCAACCGTGCCAATCGATATGCCCAGTACCTGAGCAATGTCGTTAATGCTCGGACGCTTCATATGCGCTCTAAAACTCCGATCTTACCAGCATTCTCCCCGTTTCCTTATGGAAGGAAATAGACGGCATGAGTGGCAGCGCAAAATAGGGAACTAGTAACGCGCCGGGGCCGGTACTTTCCCGATCTGGTTGTTTCGCACGGACAGGCAGACCCTTTACAGGATTAACATTCGAACCTGTCAGGCGCATGCAGAAGCACATGAAAGAAACAGGGCGGTTGAACCGCCCTGTTCCGGTTTGCGGCGCAGCTTTCCGCTAGAAGACATACTTTCCTGACAACTGCAAGAAACGTGCGTCAGGCGTGTTCGACTGGAAGCTCTTCGGCGCAGTGATCAGACCGGACGCCGGGCTGGTGCTGGCCGTTGAAGGATTGTTCCACGTCGGATGGTTGAGGATATTGAAAGCATCCACGCGGAATTGCAGAAATTGTTCTCGTATCGTGTTGAAGTTCTTGAACAGCGACATGTCCGTGCGCCAATAGCCGGGGCCATAGATAACGTTCTGCTTGGCCCCGAGGAAGGCGAGCACTGTTGCATGATCGGTGACGGGAGCAGCATACTGGCAGGCGACGCCACCGACGACCGTGCCGACAGGGCTTCCCACGGGACAGATGAGATTGCCCGCGAGCGGGTCTGCGAACGCGCACGGGTTGTACCAGTGAGTGCGGTTCCGCGTCGTTGTTGAGCAGTTGGCGGCGCTGCCGCCGGCCGTAAATGGATTGCCGACCTTGATAGCATTTGCGGTGCCGCCGGCGGCCGTTGCCAGTTGGCTGCTGACCCGGAACGGAGTGCCGGTTTGCGTAGCAAAGACAGCGCTAGTCGACCATCCGCCAACAACGCGATCAAGCAAGCGCGAATGATTGAGGAAAGCCTTTCCCTGCCCCAATGGGAGCTGATAGTTGCCGTTGAGAGTGACGCGACTGCGGACATCATAATCGGAGTTGGTGTACTCCGCGGGGATACCGAGCAGATAGTAATCACGTACTCCGATCGCGCTGGAGAGACCGCCAGAAGAACTGGAATCGTCAAGCAGGTGCGACCACGTGTAAGTGGAGAGGAAGTACAGGCCGTGCGAGACCCGCTTCTCCAGTTTTGCTTGCAGCGCGTTGTAGTCGCTGATGCCGGAAAACTGAGTCGTACCCGTTCCACCAAGAAGCGGGAAGGGCTCGTATGGAAGCGTACTTACACCGTTTCTAAGCAGCGCCAGTGAAGAATTAGGCGCCCAGTACGTGGAGAGATGACGCGATTGATTGCCAACGAAGGCCGCCGAGGCTAACAGGTTGGGCGTAAATGCGTGCTGAACCGAGAGGCTGTAGTTCTCCGTATACGGCGTCTTTATGTGCGGATCGGTGGCGTGGAAGCCCGGCTGCGAAGGAGAACTCGTTGTCGTCAACACCGGCATTCCACTTTCCAGTGTGTCAGCGATAGGAGGGCAACTTGCCACCGCGCATGTCGGGGTTGGGACGGTGTAGGTCAGATTGAAAGGATAGTTAGCGCCGAGGTTGGAATTACCATCACTCTCCAGGCCGCCGAAGAAGAAGCCGTAACCACCGCGAACCACCGTCTTGGGATCGAGCATATAGGCAAAGCCAAGGCGCGGAGCGAAGTTTGTGTGTTGCGTAGTTACCAGGCGAGAATTGCTGACGTACTGCACCGAGACGTTGCTACTCGCCAGTAGCGCGAGGAACGGTGCACTGAGTGTGTACGCATTCTGCACACTGGTTGGGAACTGATATGCCGCTGTTCCTTGCCCGAAACTCACAGGCCCAGTCATAACGAAGTTCGCTTGCCTGTTATGCGACTCGGCATATGGCTCATACCAGTCATAGCGCACACCGAGGTTCAGCGTGAGTCGGCGCGCGACACGCCAGTCGTCCTGCACATAGCCAGAGTCATACCACTGCTGGTCGTGTACACCGGGAGCATTGGTAATGTACGCCGACTCCATGTCGTCGGCCAGGAAATCCGCGACGCCGTAACCTGTGAAACTGGTTCCGGGAAGTTTGGTGTAATTGCCGTTGAAGGTATAGTCGCCGCGCGGGTCCTGGGCGTACGTATAGTAGAAACGGACGTTCTCAAGCGCCACGCCGAATTTCACCGAGTGATTGCCGAAGGTCCTCGTCAGGTTATCCGTGATCTGATAAACGTTCTGCGATTCGTTTGAAGTTCCCTGCGATCCCCACGTCGTAAGATTGCTCACCGCGACGAGCGGAAGTCCATCAAGAAGTTTGCCAGCTTCCGGAACCCCCCCAAGCCCGAGTGCAGTTGAGACGTTGGGGTTATTCGCGTTTGGTTGAAGATAATCGAAGAATCCCCAGTTATAGCCGAAGCGAAACTCATTGACGGCTTTCGGACCAAAGGTATGTGTCTCGCTCAACATGCCGTTCTCGGCAAGATTCGTGTCATACTGTCCACCGTACGGGCTTCCGTCCAGAATGGATCCCAGCGGCAATGCGTTCTCTTTAATTTCGTGGACATAGCTGTAGCGGCCGTAAGCCTGGTCCTTGGCGCTGAGGTTGTAGTCGATGCGCTGGTCCCACTGCAGAACGTAATCGGCCTTGGTTACGTTGATGACGTAGTTGTTATAGGTGTCGCCGTTGTTTGCGTTGGGCGCCGGATACAAGCTAAGAATGTTCTTCGCTACGGCATTGAGTTGACCGGAGCAAAAGACATTCTGCTGACCGCTGCAGGTGAGCAGGGTCGCTCCACCGGTTCCAGGTTCATACAATGTAATCGGGGAGCTTTGACCTGTCAGTGAAGTGTTCAGCAACTCTGAGAAATTGCCCGCCCGCATGTCCGAGGTCGGCACCGAGTAGGTTCCGGGAGAAGCATTTATGATGCGGTTTAGCTCCATATCGCCGAAGTAGAAGAGTTTGTCTTTCCATATCGGCAGGCCGAGTGTTGCGCCGAACTGATTCTCGTGATACTCGGGAACCGTGAGCGCATTCCAGTTCTGCGCGTTCAGTTTATCGCTGCGAAAGTACTCCCACGCATCACCATGGATATTGTTGGTGCCCGACTTGATGCTGGCGTTCATCACAGCGCCGGCAGAATGGCCGAACTCGGCGCTGAAATTGCTGGTCTGCAGGTCAAACTCGGCCAGCGCGTCGGGAGGGGGACGCTGGACATAGGTGGCTCCATTCAAGAAGTCGACGAGGTTGGTATTGTTATCCACACCGTCCAGAATGAAGTTGTTCTGCGTGGCGCGCTGGCCGTTGGCAAGAAAATCGCCGGAGCCGGAACCGCGCGTTCCACCCAGGGGATTCACGACACCCGCGGTGAGTTGTGCGATGTAGACCCAGTTGCGACCATTCAGCGGTGTATTGTTGATTTGCTGAGTGGTGACCACCTGATCTACCGCTCCGGTTTGGGTTTCGAGCAGCGGCAATGCCGAAGAAACCGTTACCGTCTCGGTAACCGCGCCCGGCTTGAGCGTCAGATCCACGTTCACGCGCGATTGGATATCGACGACGATGTTGGTCCTGGTCGTGGTTTCAAATCCCTGCGCGGTGGCAGAGACACTGTAGTTACCGATCTTGACCGTCGAGAACACGTAGATGCCGTTGACATTGGTTTTCTGTTGCTGCACAAAGTCGGTATCGACGCTCGCCAGCGAAACGCTTGCATTGGCAATGGCAGCGCCGGAGGAGTCGGTCACAACACCTGTAACCGCTCCCTGGTCGACTTGCGCCACAAGCGCTTGCGCGCCCAAAAGAAGCAAACAGAGACAGAGGAGTCCAGAGCAACGTATCCATCTCCGCAACGGTTCGACTTTTCTTCCCATGATGGCTCTCCCATGTGAATTTTCTCGGCCCGCTTTTCAGCAACTCCGCGCGAGGCGCTGCCAGATTCCACCGGCGGCCACCCATTATCAGTCGAAGTGATGAACGGGCTTTGAAGCGGAACGAATGTTAGGCGTATCGGAAACGTATGTCAATAGAATTTTACTTACTACGTGTAACGTACTGAAAATAAATAGAATATAGAAAGTGAACGTACACGTAATCTACTCTCGCAGGTGGCCTTTGAGGCGTCGGTCACTGCCCGCGTGCGACCGGTACGCCGGGTGATTGTCTGGGGTCGAGCTTTGGCACGGATTTGCAGCGAGTTGGCTGTCGCATGGGGCGTGAGCATGTAGACTCCAACTCGGGACCTTCATTGAATCCGGGAGCCTGATCATGACTGATCCTTCGTCGCATCACTCGCGTACTCGCCGGGATTTCCTGCGCTGCGCAGCCTGGGCCTCTGGCGCAGTGGCTGCCGCGGGAGCCACCGCTGCCACCGCCGCCGGCCCCGCGGACGCTGCTCCCTCATCCTCTCGGCCGCCCAACGTGCTCATGATCTGCGCCGACCAGTTCCGTGCCGACTTTGTGGGCGCGAGCCGCGAGAATCCTTCTGTGCAGACAAGGCATATTGACGCTCTGGCCGCGCGTGGCGTGAACTTCAGGCAATGCATCTCGAATCAGCCGCTCTGTTCGCCTTCGCGCGCTTCGTTCCTTACCGGCCGATATGCCACCGAGACTTCCGTCTGGAAACTTGGCAATGAGCTCGACCACTCTCTGCCCACGCTTGCAACGGAGTTCCGCAGGAACGGCTATACGGCAAATTTCATGGGCAAGTGGCACATCTCACAGACCGAGCTCGATGGCAGCAGGAAGCAAATGGGATGGATCCCGCCCGGACCTTCGCGCGGAGGCTTCGACGATCTCTGGGAGGGCGCGAATGTCCTTGAACTCGTCTCGCATCCTTATGAAGGCAGTTACTGGGATAACGAGGGCAGGAACATCGGATTCAAGGATGAGTATCGGGTGGACTTCATCACCCATCGCGCTGTCGGGTTCATTGAGCAGACGCATAACAAGCCGTGGCTGCTCTTTCTCTCCCAACTGGAGCCGCACCAGCAGAACGATGTGGATGCGTTTGTTCCGCCGAAGCGTTACGAGGGCTCCTACGCCGATCCGTTTATTCCCGAGGATCTACGCAACCTGCCGGGGAACTGGCGGTCCCGGATTCCGGGCTACTACGGCTGCGTGCAGGCCATCGACGATTGTGTAGGCGCCCTGGTTTCTGCGCTCGACAGGACGGGGCAGCTCGAGAACACCATCCTTCTCTTCTTCTCGGATCACGGCTGCACCTTCCGCACGCGCCTCGGCGAATACAAGCGATCACCGCACGACGCTTCGCTGCGCGTGCCGTTCGTGATTGCGGGTCCTGGCTTCGATCAATCGATGGTGGTCGACGAGGTGGTGTCGCTGCTGGACCTGACTCCGACGCTTCTTGACGCTGCCGGCATTCGGCCGCCCGCCAGCATGCGCGGCAAGCCGCTGAAGCCGCTGGCACGGGACCCAGCAGCGCGAAGCGCCTGGGATTCGGCGGCGTACTTCCAGATCAGCCAATCCATTTGCGGGCGTGGCATTCGCACGCGCGATTGGTGCTACTGCGCCTTCGATCCAACGGTTCAGCATGGAGAGGCTGAGTACGGCACACACTACCAGGATTTTGCGCTGTACTCGATTGCGGGCGATCCGGCCGAGAAAGTCAATCTGGTGGGGCGGCCCGAATACAAGGACATTGCGGACCAGTTGCGGGAGGAGTTACAGAAGCAGATCGTTGCCGCCGGCGAACCGGAGACGACTATCGCACCCGTTCATTGCTACGCGTAGTCATGGCTGCAGCGCGGCGAATCGTATCCGGCCTCCCGCGCCATCGGCTATCTTTCGCCGTTACTTTGGCGCGCCAACCTCTTCCAAGGTGAAACCTGCGGCTTGAAAGTCGCCGTACAACTCCGCGTCCAGGCCATGCTGCATCCAGTAGGCGCCGCTGGCCACTGCGGGAGTGCGGCTCACTGCCTTGCCGGCGAAAGCTGCGAGCTTATACATCACGTTCGCATCGAGCCCCTTGAGCTTTAGCGTCGGATACGCATAGTGTTCCAGGCTGGAACGCAGGAACGCGAACACGACAACCTGCTTCCCATCGCGAGACACGTACTCGGTCGCAGATTGCTCGTCGCCGCCTTCCGGAGGCAGAATGCGGTAGAGCGATCCGCGCTGTACGGTTTCGCGAATGGTTTTGTATTCCGCAATCAGCTGCTTCGCCACGGCAAGATCGTCAGGCGTGTACTTGTTCAGATTGGCTCCCACGCCAAGCGCGCCCTGCATCGACGACAGGAACCTGAACGAAAGAGAGAACGCCGGCCGGTCCGGCGAATTGCCCGAATCCGTCACCCACGCGACCATCAGCCCGGGACTGTAGGCGTACGTGAATCCATTCTGAATGAGAAGCCGGTCCGCCGGATTCGTATTATCCGACGGCCAGTCCTGGTCGGTATAGCGCATCACGCCCAGGTCCACGCGGCTGCCTCCGCCGGAGCAGCTCTCGATCTCCAGCTTCGGGAACTTGGCGCGCAGCTCGGCCAATATGCCGTAATAATTCCGCGTGTAGTCGTAATAGACGTTCTTCTGGTCTTCCAGCGGAACAGCGGGCCAGCCAGGCTCGGACCAGTTGCGGTTGTAATCCCATTTCAAGAAGTCGATCTGGTTCTCGGTGAGCAGCTTCTCGAGGGAACCCAGCACATAGGCGCGCACATCGGGCCGGGCGAGGTTCAGCACCAGCTGGTTTCTGCCTTCGGTTCGGGGACGGCCTGGAAAATTCAGCACCCAGTCAGGATGATTGCGATAGAGATCGCTGTCCGGGTTGACCATCTCCGGTTCCACCCACAAACCAAACTCCATGCCCAAAGAATGCACCTTGTCAATGAGCGGCTTAAGGCCATGCGGAAACTTCTGCTGGTTGACGTACCAGTCGCCCAGCCCGGCATGGTCGCTTTTGCGCTGGCCAAACCATCCATCGTCCATGACGAAGCGCTCCACGCCGATCGAAGCTGCCTTCTCCGCCAATGCGATCTGCCCGGCGTCATCCACGTTGAATTCCGTCGCCTCCCAGGAGTTGTAAAGGACCGGCCGCAGCCGGGGACGGGGAGCGTTCGGCACAATGGTGTCGATCTCGAGCCGATGCATCAGGCGCGACGCTCCGCCCAGCCCATGATCGGAAAATCCGCCGTAGAATGCGGGCGTTTCGAGTTTCTGCCCGGGCATGAGATGGTATCCGAAATCGAACGCGTTAAGGCCACCGGTCACGTGTACCTGTTGCAGCGCGTCCTGTTCCACCGTGATTTGCCACGACCCGCTCCACGCCAGCGCCCCGAAGTAGACGTCGCCCTGGTCCTGGTCCTTCGAGATGTCGCGGTCGATGGCGAAGAACGGATTGTTCTGCGAGCCAGTGCTTCCGCGCCTGCTCTCCAATACGATCTTGCCGCCGCGGATGGCATCATCCTGTACATTCCACTCGCCCGCCCACCGGCCGGTAAGGAAGTGCAGGTGATAGTCCGTGCCGCGCGGCAGGTTGTAGGTTCCCGCTGCCAGTTGTTCGATGGTGAACGGCGCGCCGGTCCGATTCTCGATCTCGGCCCATCGGCAGATAATCCCGGTTTCGGTATCCATTGCGTAGTGGAGCGTGACATACACTTCGCGAGAGATATCCTTCATCACAATGCTCAGCGCATCGCCCTCGATCTTGTAGGAGACGTATTTGAGCGCAAGATCGCGATTGCCGTCGGGAAAGGTGATCTTGAGATCCGGTTCAAGATAGAGTCCGCCACCCCAGCCTGCGAACTCGTGCGGTGTCACAGTGACCGGGGAGTCGAAGGAGGACGATCCGCGTGGCGAATGGGCGGGCGGAAATGCATCGCCGGAAGAGAGGCTCTTGCCCCAATAGAGCGTCTGGACCTGCGCCTGTTCGTTTACGCCCAACACATAAGTGACGTCGGCCGCGTCCATGCGGAAGACGCGCGAAGACGGGTCATACGTCACGCGCGCAGTGGGCTGCTGGCCGGCCGCGGCCCCGCAGAACAGCCACAACAATAACAAAGCAATGCCCGCCGCGGTCTCGCGCAGCAGATTCAAAGCAGAAGAAAATGTGCCAGTCATGATGGACATACTCCTTGAGCAAAAGCTGAATGAACCCACTTGGCACCACGCGCATTCGCGGTCGCGCCGGAGGCAATCATTACCGCCCAGCATCGGCAAGAACGGCTACTCCGTAGACAGGTAATGTCTCAGCGCGTTCCACCTTCCCGGTGAGCACGTTTCGCATGGCATGGGGCAGCGATAAGGTTTGCGACGTGTGTCGGAAGTTCTCGAAGATGAATATGTCCTTGCCATTCCCGGTGCGATGATACACTTCGATTCCATCGGGCACCGGCGGCAAATCCGGCTTCACGCCACTGGTCATAAGCATCCACCGCGCGGCACGCGTCATCCCCGCCGGCTCCATCCAGACTCCGATGTAAGTGATTGTGCCGCGGCCAACCTTGCGGGTAATGGCAGCGGGCTGGTTATCCAGCCACCCATTGCTTATGCCGTAGCGCATCAGCACTTTCACGTCCGGAGCCAGGACCTTCAGTTGCTCTTCGAAGATCGATGCCTTGCTTTGTCCCCAGGTTCCGGAAACGGAAACCGGCGCCGCAAGCCCGAAGAATTGCTCGACGCGTCCGCCGAGAATCGCTACCAGCGGGCCGGGCTGCCGCTGGGGCCAGCGTGCATTGGCATCGTTTTTCATCCCGGAGCGCGGCCCGAGGACCAGGTTTCCGCCCTGCTGCACATATTGGATGAGGCGATCGGCCACTGTTTGCGAAAGCACGTTGAGGGCCGGAGCAACCACCAATTCATACTTTGAGAGGTCTACTTCGGGCGAGACGATATCGATTGAGTTTCCGAGCTCATGAAGAGGCGCGTAATAACTTAGCAGCTCTTCGATGGGATCATAGCCGTCTGTCATTTTCTGCCAGTTCAAAGTCCAGCGGCTATCGTAAGAATGCAGGATAGCTATCTTTGACTCCACGGATGTTCCCTGTAACGCCGGGCCGGCCTTCTCCATCTCCAGACCAACCTCGGCTATCTCCGTATAAATTGGATCGGGCTCGCCATCCACGTCCACGATGGCGCCGTGATTCTGTTCCTGGCCATTCAAATCATCGCGCCACTGCCAGTAACTCACGGCATCGGCGCCATGGCCAATGTCGTGCCAAATAGTGGCGCGCATCGCTCCTTTATCCACTATGGTGCCGCCGTTATTCCAGGTCGTGGGCCCGGCGGTCGTCTCCATCACCCAGAAGTTCTGGTTTTTGAAGCCGCGTGTCAGGTCGTGGGTTGCGCCATTGCGGATGGGGTCCAGATAGCCACGGCTAATGGGATCGTCCCAGGCGGCGAAATCCAGGTCCCGGCTCACGACGTAATGATCGAAGCCGTCAAACCATCCCATCATGTTGGTGGTGATACGCTGCCGGCGATCCGCATAGCGGCGGATGACTTCGATCTGATTCTGCTGATAGCTGCGCCATGTGTCGCTGACGAACCGCTTCCAGTCCAGCATCAAGCCAGGGTTGCCATTGGCGAACGGGATGGAGATCTGGTCCCAGGAAAAGTAGGTTTGGCTCCAGTATGCAGTCGTCCAGGCGCGATTCAGACTGTCGAGCGTGCCGTAACGCACCTTCAGCCAATCCTGAAACTGCGTGCGCGTGTTGGCATCAAAGGAGACGAATGAGTATTCATTATCAATCTGCCAGGCGATGACATTCGCATTGTGCCCGAAGCGGCGGGCCAGTTGCTCATCGATTTTCTGCGCGAACCGACGGTATTTTGCATTTGCGAAATTGAACTGGCCGCGCTCGCCATGAGCGGCCACCTGGCCGGTCTCAGAGACGCGCAGGGTTTCCGGATACTTCTGTGTGAGCCATGCGGGCGGTGCGCATGTGGGTGTACCGATGACTACATAGATGCCATGGTTGGCGGCAAGATCGATCGCGCGCTCCATCCAGTCGAGATCGTACTGCCCCTCTTGCGGCTCCAGACGGCTCCACGCAAACTCGCCGATGCGCACCAGGTGCATGTGCGCCTTTTGCATCAAATCGAGGTCGGCATTCCAGCGCGACTCCGGCCATTGCTCCGGATACCAGGCCGCGCCGAGCAGCAGTGACGGTGGTGCGGGAACGCCGGGTGCATTCTCCGCCGGCTGACTCTGCCCAGTCAGAAGAGCCGATAGGACTACAAAGCAAATGCCGGCCAGCACGGTTGAAGATCTGGGAACAATTGCGCCTATTTTGGAGATCACAAGTCGTATTCCGTTCCAGCAAAGCCTCGAAAGCGAAAGCCGATTCAGGATTGCTCTAACGCCCCTTCTTCGGCACGAAGCGAATAGCGGCGCCGCCACCTGGCGCAAGATGCAGCGTCATGGTGGAGTTTGCCGTCACGGTTTCGTTACGGATGGTCACGTGCTTGGGCTCCGTAGCGGCGTCGGGGCCGTCCTCATAGATTTCTGCGACATAGCTGCTCGATCCCAGGAACTGTAGTGGAACCTGAAGCGTGCGTGGATCCCAGTTGGTGATGCTGCCCAGATACCATTCGTCTCCGTTGCGGCGCGCAATGGTGGCATACTCGCCGGGCGCGCCGTTCAAGACGCGGGTCTCGTCCCAAGTGGTCGGCACATCCTTGATGAACTGGAAAGCTGCCTGACCCTTGTAGTTCTGCGGACTATCGGAAACCATCGGCACAGGGTTCTCGAAGATGACATAGAGCGCGAGTTGTTGCGCCCGCGTGCCCATGGCCATGGGAGAGGCATTGCGAGCCACGAAGCTGGCCTGGGTCGCGTTGTCAAAGGCTCCGGGCGTGTAGTCCAAAGGGCCGGCCAGAAGACGGGTGAAGGCGAAGACCGTACGATCGACCGGACTGTCGCGCCGTCCTTCCTTGTTATTCTCCAAGCCCAGCACTCCTTCGTAGCTCATCAAGTTGGGAAAGGCACGCATCAGGCCCCAGGGAGTGTGGCAGCCATGAAAGTCGATCATCAGATGATGCTCTGCGCCATAGCGCGCCACATCGTAGAAGAACTGGATTCCCTCCTGGTCGTCGCGATTTACGAAGTCGATTTTCAATCCGGCAACTCCCCACTTCTCATAGACTGGGAAGGCCTCCTTCATTTGCCGCATGACCGCTTCGGAAGATAACCATATCCAGACTTTCACGTTCTTTGTTGCCGCATACTGCACCAGCGCGGGAACGTCCACGCGCCCGTTCATTTGAGTGATGTCGCGCGGCGAAGACCAGCCGGCATCGAGAAAGAAGTAAGGAAACCCTGAGTCGGCAGCGAAATCGACGTAGTACTTCATCGTGTCGGTGGTGAAGTACTTGTTTCCGGAGTTGCCATCCTTATCCACATTGTCGACCCACCAATTCCAGCTGGCTTTCCCGGGGTGAATCCACGTTGTGTCCTGGAGCCGGTTCTCGGGACTCAGGTTGGTTTCCAGGGTTGCCTCCAGCAACCGCCCGGGGTCGTCGGCAATCCCCAGCACGCGCCATGCCGAATGATGCGGCAAATCCCCAATAACCGCGTAACCCGGATCATCCCATCGCGGCGACAGCTTGACGCTGAGGTAATGGCCTGCCCAACTTCCCGAAGGATTGGTCACATACATCGAGCTGTTGCCTTCAAGGTCTGCTTCCATCAACGAAATCCAAGCCACTCCCGGCTGCTGCAGCAGTAGCGGCATCCCGATGAGGAACTTGCTGGGCACGCCTCCCTGATTGCTCAAGGCCGATAGGTTCAAGCGCACATACTCGCTCTCATAGCTGGAGCGGTAGCCGGGCAGCGCCAGCGCCCAGGCGGTATCGTCCTCGCTGAAGCGAAACTCGGTATCCTCGGCGCGCAGATGCAGACTGGGAATTGATCCCTGTTGCGGAAGCACGTAGCGGAAGGCGACACCGCTGTTGTAAGCGCGCGCCTCCACTGTCATGGAACGTCCTCCCCGCCTGGCTCCCAGTGCGGCTTCGGTAACCTTCACGGCCAAGCTGTTAAAGGCATCGTGAACGTGGCTCACCTTAGTGTTGGTCAGAGAATAATCATCCACGCCGCTTCCCGGCTGGCTGTCCGTGATGGTTACATTCAAACCCAGCGGGGTCTTGTCATCCAACTCGAGGCCGAGTGCTGAGTTGTCGATTACGGGCTTCCCGTGAAAGGTGACCGAGTACATCAGCTTGCCGCTTCCGTTCTCGCCGAGTGTAGGAGACGGCTGAATGGAGAAGCTCATGACCAGCTGACCATCAGGAGAGCTGAGAGTGGGTGTGGTGGCCTGCGAAAAAGTCAACATAGAAGAGGCCGCAATGGACGCAGCAGCAAGAAAAGAGCAGATGGATTTCGTCATAGGAAGTACCCCTTAGTCGGAGTGGTTGAAAGAAACGATTTGCGCAACACCATCGCGTCCCGGCGCCAGCGACGAAAAACATTGGGGATTGTGTACGTTACCGGCCATCACCCTACTCCGGCTAAAATCATTTGTCAAGGAAGTGTCAGATTGGGTACGTGGGAAAAACTACCGGCTGCTCCCAGCACTGAACAGGCTCGGACTCACGCGCGTTGCTCATAACAGAAAACCTCATCGAAGGAGTCAGGCGCTACCCAGGCGGGATATGTCTGGTGCCGCGAACAACCGCATTGGGTTGTGCTGCTCAACTCCCATTGCGGCACCGTTGATAAGGTTTGCAAGGAAATTGGGCTGCCACGCTGCCTATTTGCCGGGCTCGGGTAGAACTTCAATAGCATTAATGAGTGGGTAGTTGATCTCGGGCGAGAAAATGAGTTCTATCTTCCCCTGCTCTGTCGCCTGAACATTGTCAAAAGTCTTCGCAATGGGGTTTGTGCCGGCTTCGCTGAGGATGTCAAAGTCCTTGAGCAGAGTAACTCCGTTACACCAAACGTCGAAGACCCGGCTGCCAGGCCCACCGATACCAACGTTCTCTTTTCCAAACCATGGTTCCTGGAAATACAGCCGCACACGGTACTTTTCGAGAGGAACAACCGGGAGGATATACCGGAAATTCCCAATGCGATGAGAAGCGTATAGACCCGTTTGCAGGCTTTTGACCAACTTTGCGCTCTGCCCAAGACGGCCACCGAGGACATAGCGATCGGGGAGCCAGAGATTCCCTTCGGGATCTTTGTAGGGGTTCGGTGCAGCGACAATTCTGATGGGCAACAACGCTTCGGAAGGAGCGGGAAGGATCTCGACAGCTTTCATTGCGGAGATCTCGCTGACGAAGTCGATATGAATGGAGCCATCGTTTTCGGGGCGAACTCCTCGAAAGACCTTGGTATCAGCAATGAAATTGCCGCCGGCATCGTCCACGACATCCAGGGAGATATTTTCGCCCCCATTCAGGGAAAATACGGCTCGGTTTGTGGCCTCTTGCAGGCCGGAAGTCTCTGCAAAAAGCAGATGCACCTCATAGATTCCAGGGTCGACGGGAAAGACGCAGTGAGCGTGGCCGCGAACCCCGCCGAGAAAAATAGCCGGGTCATCCGTGCCTGCGATGCGTTGGCTTGATTCGGAAAGGTTGTCGCCGCCCGGGCAGTAATTTCCTGGCGTCCAGGTATTTCCCGCGCCATCAATGTAAGGCACGCGCCCCTTACCCAATAAGGCTCGAACGGGATGCCCTCTCACGACACCGCTTGGCTTGAAGTCTGGAACAGCGCTCGAGGTCGAATGAACTCTCGAATGGATCACCTCAAACAGAGATCCTGCGAGGAGGACGCAGCAAGCCAGTGCAAGTCCGGACATCAGCCATCTGCGGCGCGCTGCGTCAGGCTTGACAGCGGTTTCTACAGCGGATGGAGAAATTGGAATCGTAGTTCCATCCCCGGAGGAATACAACTTGGCAGGCTCTTCCTCTTTGTAGACGAAGGAGGGCGCATATTGCCCGGCCGGAATATGGATTTGTACGGAGCGTGAGGCTCCGGAATCCGCATAGATTTCCTGGAGGCGTTTTCGCAATTGATGGGCGGTCACACGGACGATCGTGTCCGTTTGGGGGTTGAAATCGTCCCTGCGCCCGAGAGCTTCAACGGCGAGCGCGGTCTCGGTGATCTGGCCAGCGTTGCCCTCGAAATGCTTCTCACAGATAAACTTGAGCATTCGGGCGAGATTGTGGGAGCGGCCCAACACTCCGGAATTCAACAGCCAATCGAGCTCTTCGCGCTCTCTCTCACTGGCGATCAAATCAGCTGCCATTGCTCAGGCGACTCCGCGCCGGCGTCAAGGTGATTGCATATGAATGTCTCGGAGCGCTGACTCTGGGAGCAGTTGCCCGCTCCGCCATTCACTGTCCTTAATCCTTCCCCAATATACATTTAACGGGAATTCTTAACAACATTAACATCGCAGGCAGGCGCCCCTGGCGTGATGAGTTGCCGGCGCTTTTCAAACGGCTTACTGCCGGATCGTCCTTCGGCGCATGCCGTTGGCTAAATTCACAAATTCGATCACACAAGTTTCACTCAGAAATCACAAGACGGCGATCAAAGTGAATCGCTAAGCTCTTTCGCATTGATCAAGCTACGTTTCCACACTTCATCGAGAACCCCGGCCAACGTGGATGATGGCGCCGGCGATCTCGACGTGGGAACGAGAGGATCAGGAAGGATCAAAGGAGCAACACATGAATTCAAATTCTCAGAGGCAGCCGTTCCTGGCATTTGTGAGTGAAAGATCGAATCTGCTGGTTCAACTGGCAAGTTTGGTACTTCTCCTTGGGCTGGCATTCCTGCCTGCCGCAGCACAACAGACCACAGGCTCACTTGTTGGAACGGTGAATGACGCGCAGGGAGCTTTAGTTACGACGGCAACCGTGAAGGCAATCAACGTTGATACCGGGTTCACCCGGTCGGCGCCGGCAAACGGCTACGGCGAATACCGCATCGATTACCTGCCCGTGGGCACGTACACCGTCGAAGTGACGGCTCCCGGCTTTGAGCGCTTTGTGCAAAAGAATATCGCGCTCGACGTCGGTCAGACGCTGGCAGTGAACATCACGCTGGCGGTGGGTGCGGCGTCTCAGACCGTCACGGTAACCGAGGCTCCCCCGGTGGTCAATACTTCGGACGCCACGCTGGGCAGAACCATTGAGCCGGCCGAAGTCCTCGGGCTGCCGCTGGTCAATCGCAATACATACACTGAAATTTCCCTCACGCCGGGCATCATGGCCAATAGCAGCAGCACCACCGCGAACCCCTCCGGCACTCCCAACTTCCAGGTCGGACTACCGTCCGAGGATGTCCAGGTCAATGGCTCGCTCGACTCCGGCAACGGAACCGTGGCATTTTATCTGGACGGCGGCAACAACATTACGGGTATGCGCAACTATGGCAACCCGGCTCCGAACCCGGACGCAGTCGAAGAGGTCCGCATCGACACCAACGCCTTCGCGGCGGAATACGGCCAGTTCTCCGGCGCAATTGTCTCGGTTATCACGAAGTCGGGAACAAACAAGTTCCACGGCAGTGCGTTTGAGTTCAATCGCAATACCGACCTGAACGCCTGGAATTGGGGCGCAACTCCCGGCAGCATCAAGGCCCCATACCATCGCAACCAATATGGGGGCACCTTTGGCGGCCCCATCAAGCGCGACAAGTCTTTCTTCTTCTTCAGCTATGCAGGCCTGCGCCAGATACAAGGTGGAACGGTCTCAGGCGCTACAGTGCCCACGCTTGCCGAGCGGCAAGGCGACTTTACCCAGTCCTCGCTGACCTCGGGCCTTATTTACAAGCCGGGCACCGGTAAAACGGTCCTCGAGAATGGAGCAAACAGTGGCCCAGGTTGCCAGCTCGGTGAAATTGGCCCCGCTACCGCCGGGTATTGCATTGCGCAAGCCGACCTGGACAAGACCGCTCTAGCCCTTGCGCCCGTAGCGCCCAGCGCAAGCCTCGTTTCCATTCCGTTGCCCAACGGCGCTGTGGTTGCAAAGACTGGCGGTGCATTATGGTCAGGCATCTACAACACCCCGACAGACTCTGACGAATACCTGGCAAAGTATGACGAGAACCTCGGCACCAAGGACCATGTGGGAGTGACCTACTTCTTTGTCAAGACCATTTCAACTCCCAGCGGCGGCGGCAACGTTCTTTGGACCGGTGTTCAGTCCCATGCTGCACAGACGAATGTCAACATCAGCGACGTTCACACCTTCACCCCCAGCGTCGCCAATCAGACCTGGTTAACATTCACGCGGGCCATGGGCGGACGCACGATGGTTCCTGTGACCGGCCCACAGAGCCAAACCCTCGCTAGTTTCGGCTCCAACTTCCAGGAACAGGGACCGCCCTCACTGCCCCAGCTAACCGGCGCGGGCTTTAACACGGGTAACCCGAACGCAGGTCCTGTCACGGGTTCCGACAACTACGAGTTACGCGACATGGTCAGCATGACCAAGGGCAAGCACAACCTGGACCTTGGTGGTGAGTTCTCTCTCGACAAGACCATGTTCCTTGCCAATCTGAATAACTATGGCGAAATTACCTTCTCAACCAGCGCGCCCACGAGCACGGGTGTTGCGCTTGCTGACTTTATGACCGGGCAAATCAGCGCATTTGAGCAGGACTCGCCGTATGTCACGCACCTGAGCACCTGGCACGTCGCGGCGTTTGCGCAAGACGACTACCGCATCACGACGCGTTTGACAGTCAATCTTGGACTGCGTTGGGACATCGATACGCCTCCCACGGAATCCAAAAACAGGACGGAGTCGTTTGTTCCCGGCCAGCAATCCACCATTGCTCCGGGCGCTCCGGTGGGTGTACTTTTCCCAGGGGACAAAGGCATCGGTCGCGGCATCGTCAGCACGCCGCTGGGCCACTTTTCGCCTCGTTTCGGTTTTGCTTTTGATCCGTTTGGAGACGGCAAGACCTCAATTCGCGGCGCAGTGGGCATCTTCTACGGCACCAAGAGCGGCAACGAGTGGAACCAGCCCGGCAACAACAGCCCGTTCGCCATTCGCAATGCTTTTGGCTCCGAAACCTCTCTCACCAACATCTATAATGTCGGTTTCCCAAGCACGGCTGCGGGTGGCGGCATCTTCCCGTACACCTACAACCCGGCGAGTCCGAAATTCTACCCGAGCGGAAGCATTGAAGCCATCGGCCCGAATTTCAAAGATTCGTCGGTCTACCAGTACAACTTCAGCGTGCAGCGGCAGTTGCCTTACAAGATCACCGTATCGGCTGCTTATGTGGGCACACTGGGCCGCCACCTGAATACCTTCATCGACGCCAACTACGCGCCTTACGCAACCGTAAACTCTTCCGGCGGCGCGTTGGTGGGAGCACTCAGCACTTCAGCGGCAAGCTACGAGCAGCGTCGTCAATTCGATGGCGGCATCAACCTTACGCCGGGAACACTCAACGGCATTACCTACCTGATCTCGGACCAGACCTCGAACTATAACGGACTTCAACTCACGGCATCCAAGGCAATGGCCCGCAGTTTCACAGTCAGCGGTTTCTACGTCTGGAGCCGCGCGCTGGAAGGCGGAGAGTACGTGGAGAATGGCGGAATGACCGGAGTGCAGGATTATGGTTATTTCGGCAGGCCCTTCACCGCGCAAAACAACTCCATGGGCGCCGTCGGCGGCGGCCTTGGGCAGGAATATCAGCTCATGGCTAACAACCGGAACGGCAATGCGGCCATCTCCGGCATGTGGACACCCAATTACGTCTACGGAAACAAGATCGCCAAGGAAGTGTTCAACGGCTGGACGATCTCACCCATCGCCTATTTCCAGTCCGGCCAGCCGAATACCGTGTCTTCCGGATCCAACCTGAACTTTGACTCGTTGGGCCAAAGCCGCCCCAACTACACAGGCGTCGGTCCCAACCTCGGCGTGCACCGTTGCCGTGTATGCGCTGGTTATCATGGTGGCCAGAGCTCCAGCAGCGTATTGGGAGAATGGTTCAACAGCACGTATGTCGCGGCTGACAAAACAAATATGGCGGCGGCCCAGGCAGCTGGGATGTCGTACATTCTCAACGGCCCTGGCGTAACAGGCGGCATCGGACCTGGCGGCGCAGATGGCAACGTGAGACGCGGCACAATCGTCGGACCTGGCCTGAAGCAGATGGATGCAGGCCTGCTTCGCGACGTGAACATCGAGGGGAAAATGGTGTTCCAGTTCCGCTTCGAAGTCACCAACGTCATGAACTGGGTGAATCTCAACAACCCGACTACCTCAAACATCACGTCGGGCTCTCAGGGCACCATCACCTCAACCGCCAACTCATCCAACGGCGACACCCAGCGCATTATGCAGTTGGGCGGACGCTTAACCTTCTAACCTAACTCGAAACAAGTAACAAACCGGCGTGCTCCTCCGATCGCACTCAGCGCGGAGGAGCACGCCACAGAAAAACCCTACCGAACGTCGCCAGCCTCAGAGACAGACGTTGTCGGCTAATCCGGACTAAGCTGCGTTTTGGAGCCAAAATCAATGTCTGACTCGGCTCCCTTTACAGGGATGGTTTGCCTCCAATCCATCCCCTTTTTGTTTCTGGAAATGCCTAACTCCGCCAAGGACGTTCGATGAAAGCCAGGCTCTGCACCATTTTTGCGTTTTTGTTTATCAGTCAGGTATTTTTATACGCACAATCAGCGTCAACCGTTTTGGTCGATGTGGATCATCGCCGGAGCGTGAGCCTCAACGGCGACTGGCATTACATCGTCGATCAGTACGCGACCGGTCTTTATACGTTTCACCATGAATTACGCGAGGACGGCTTTTACCTGAACGGCGCTGCCGAGCCGGGAAGCGATGGCCTGGTCGAATACGATTTTGCAAAGTCTCCTACGTTGAAGGTGCCCGGAGACTGGAATACGCAGAGCGCCGGGCTTTTCTACTACGAAGGCCTCGTCTGGTATCAGCGATACTTCGACTTTCAGCCCCAGGCCCATCACAGAACGTTTCTGCATATCGGAGCGGCAAACTACAAGGCCCTGATCTGGATCAACGGGCAACATGTCTGCGATCACGAAGGGGGCTTTACCAGTTTCGACTGCGAAGCCACGCAGCAGTTGCACGCCGGAAAGAATTTCATCGTGGTTGCGGTCGATGACACGCGGCAGGACGACGGAGTACCCACGGCCTCGACGGATTGGTTCAACTACGGAGGCATCACCAGCGATGCAGCCCTCGTCGACGTGCCGCAGAGCTTCATTGACGACTACGACACCCACCTCAATCATGAACGCACGGCAGTTGTGGGGTGGGTCCATGTGCAGGATGCGAGCCCGGGGGCAACGGTTACCGTCGCAATTCCCGAAGCCAATTTGTCGGTTGCCGCGCAGTTGGATTCCAGCGGAAAAGCACTGATCCGGATTCCCGCTACCAGTCTGCAACTCTGGTCTCCCGAGCAACCGAAACTCTACCGTCTTCTGCTCTCTGTGGGAGAGGACAAACTGGAGGATGAAGTCGGCTTCCGAACTGTTGAAACCGACGGCCTGAATATCCTGCTCAACGGAAAGTCGATCTTTCTGCGCGGCATCTCCATTCATGCCGAGGCGCCTTTTCGCGGAGGCCGTGCCAACAACGACAAGGACGTCGCAACGCTGCTTGGATGGGCGCGCGAACTGGGCTGCAACTATGTGCGCCTCGTCCACTATCCTCATGACCAGCGGATGACTCGCGCGACTGACCGAATGGGCATCCTGGTCTGGTCGGAAATCCCGGTTTACTGGGCCGAGCATTTTGAAGATCCCGCGGTGCTCAAAAAGGCGCAGCAACAATTGAGCGAGGAAATTCGCCGCGATCGTGACAAGGCTTCGATCATTCTCTGGTCTGTCGCCAACGAGACGCCAAACACCCCGGATCGAACGCGATTCCTCAAAACCCTTGCAAGCAATGTACGCGCTCTCGATTCCTCTCGCCTGGTGACGGCGGCCTTGCTGGTTCGCACCGAAGGTCACGATAAATATATCGACGACTCGCTGGGCGAAGCTCTCGATGTGATCGGCGCCAACGAGTACATCGGATGGTATGAACAGCGGCCTGAGGACGCCGATACCACGGTGTGGCACATCGCCTATAACAAGCCGCTGATCATCAGTGAATTCGGCGCTGGATCCTGGTGGACTTTCGTTCTCCAAGGCGGATGCTGCCCGGAGTGCAGGACGGTTATAACCTCAAGGGACTGATCTCCGATCAAGGGGACAAGAAACAGGCTTTCTTCATCCTTCAGAAAGCCTATCAGAATAAGGAACTGTTCAAATTGAAATAGCCTCCCAACTGCTGGCACGGTCAATTTTACTGATCCGGCCATAAGATATGGGAAAGGGCCGCTCTACCGGCAACGACTCAGGATTCCGCCCGCGATGGCGCCAAGTGGAAGCACCTTGCTGACGCCATTCATCCGGATCGCCTCCTTGGGCATGCCGAAGACGATGCAAGTCGCCTCGTCCTGCGCAATGGTGAAGGCGCCGGCCTGCATCATTTCGAGCATGCCGCGTGCTCCGTCGTCGCCCATGCCGGTCATGATGACGCCGACGGCATTCTGGCCTGCGTAGCGGGCAGCGGAGCGGAAGAGCACATCGACCGAAGGGCGGTGACGGCACACCAGAGGGCCGTCCTTGACTTCGACATAGTAGCGGGCGCCGCTGCGCTTGAGGAGCAGGTGATGGTTCCCGGGTGCGATCAGCACGCGTCCGCGGAGCACAGTGTCATTGGTCTCGGCCTCTTTGACTGAGACCTCGCAAAGGCCGTCGAGGCGGTTGGCAAAGGCGCGCGTGAAGAGTTCCGGCATGTGCTGCACGATGACAATTCCCGGCGAATCGGCAGGTAATGTTTCGAGAAACGTCTTGAGCGCTTCAGTCCCACCTGTCGATGCGCCGACGACTACGACTTTCTCCGTGGTTTCGGCCATGGCGTGAGTGGCGGGTGACAAGACGGCGTCGGCGGTCAGCTTGGGCTCTACGGTGTGCATGGGGCCGAGCGGACGCAGACGAGCGGCGGACGCGGCCTTCACCGCCTCGCAGAGGATCACACGCGAATCCTCAAGAAACTGCTTGGTTCCCAGCTTGGGCTTGGTTATGATTTCCACCGCGCCATACTCAAGAGCCCGGAGGGTGCTCTGCGCACCCTCGTCGGCAAGGCTGGAACAGATAACCACCGGGATCGGATGCTGGCTCATGAGCTTTTTGAGGAACGTGAGCCCGTCCATCCGCGGCATTTCAATATCGAGAGTGATCACGTCCGGCACATTTTCTGCGATGCGCTCGGCAGCAACATAGGGATCGCCGGCGGTTCCGATTACTTCGATTTCCGGGTCGGAGGAGAGAATCTCCGTCAACGTCTGACGCACCACGGCAGAGTCGTCCACGATCAGTACGCGAACTTTCGCCGTTTTCACGATTGCAACCTCCCATGTCCCTATCGGCAGCGATTCGCGCGATGAGCAGTCCTCGGCGCATTCCGCACCGGTTTCGGCGTACCGGAATCGAGCCAGCGCAGCCGCACTTCCCCATGCACGGTCTCGAAAGAGATGTGTACGCCCGCGGTGCCGCCGAGGCAGGATGCAACCACTGCGAATCCTTCTTCGGCAAGCACCTGAATCGCCGCCTCGTAGTTCTGCTTGCCGATGGTCTTCTGGGAATCGCTCCCGTTGACCGTTAGAACGTCATTGCCGCCAAACAGTTTTACCAGCACTTCTCCGCGAACGGCACCCAGCGAATCCAGCCGGCTCGCGATGTCGTGGATGGCAAAATCGACATAACGCCGTCCGGCACGCACACTCATCCCCGCCCTTTGGGCTGGCGGGCAGCTCGGCATCATGGGATGGCAAATCGCGCCGACGCCCAGCCTGGGGACGAGAAACGTAATTCCCACGCAGGAGCCAAGCACCGTGCGCAGGATGGCAGGCTGCGACACAAGGTGGGATTCGCCGGGCTGCACATAGATCTCCCGGATCGGCGTGTCAGGCTCAGGCATCGATCCTCCTGTAGAGAGCAGGAGCTATCGGCGTGACGGGAAGATCCAGTTCATGCAGGGTTTCCGCGTGCCCCACAAACAGATAACCTCCCGGCAACAGGTATTGCGTGATTTTTTTGAGGATGCTCTGCTGCGTGGGCCGGTCGAAGTAGATGATTACGTTGCGGCAGAAAATGGCGTCGAATTTTTCCGGGAGCCCGTAGTCGGAATCCATGAAGTTGAGACGGCGAAACTCGATGAGGCGGCGTAACTCAGGCACCACGCGCACACGCTCGAAACCCCGCTCGCGGCCACGCATAAGATACTTGACCTTGAGGCTCTGCGGCACCGGCCGCACGGCATCGGTGGAGTAGATCCCAAGCCCCGCCTTCTTGAGTACGGTGGTCGAGATGTCAGTGGCAATCATCCTGAAGGCAAAGCCGGGATGCGTCAGCCCGTATTCGCTCAGCACCATCGCCAGGGTGTATGGCTCCTCGCCCGTCGAACACGCTGCACTCCAAACCAGCAGCGGCCTTCGCGCGGCATTCGAAGCGAGGAATTCGGGTACTGCCGTGGTAGTCAGGAATTCGAAGTGCCGCGGCTCACGAAAAAAATCGGTCTTATTGGTTGTCACTACGTCGATCAGATGAACCAGCTCGTCCCGCAGGCCTTCGCCCGAAAACAGATAGTCGCAATACTCGCCGTAGGAGTGAATCGCGAGATCCTTCAATCTTCGCCTGATTCGCCCCTCGAGCATCGTCCTCCTTTCGGAACCGAGGTTGATCCCGGCCTGGTCGTAGACGAGTTCGCGGAGCCGCGAATAGTCTCTGGACGAAATGAATTCTTCGCGATCGCGCATGGCGGAAAAAATGGGGCGGGATGGCCCGCCCCGTGCCTTTCTTACGCGGCTGCCTCGAGGAGGGCCTTGCCGGATTGCTGGGTACGTACCGCGGCCAGTTCCTCGGCCGAGAAGACGCGATCGATGTCGAGAATCATGATGAACTGCGTGTCGCGCTTGCCCATGCCGCGGATAAAGTCGGTGCGGATGTGGGCGCCTATGCGCGGCGCGGGTTCAATCTGCTCGGGTTCGAGATCGATTACTTCCTCCACCGAGTCTGCCAGGGCGCCGATCACGATTGCCTCGTTCTCGAGCACCACTTCGACAACGACGATGCAGGTGTTGCGCGTGTTTTCCGTTTTCGACATTCCGAAACATAGCCGGAAATCGACGACGGGAACCACGCTTCCCCGCAGGTTGATCACCCCGGCCATGAACTCGGGCGTCCGGGGGATAGCGGTAATGGGCGTGAGATCGAGCACTTCTCTCACCTTCGCCACATCCGTGGCAAAAACCTCGTTGCCGAGCTTGAAGGTGAGATACTGCCGCGTCTCAGTGATTTCGCAAACGCTCATGTGTTCACTCCTTTCCGATCCTGAAGACATTGGGACGGATCTTCTCCTCGAAGACCCGCCCTCACGGTCAGTAACGCTCGAATTCAGCGTCCATTTCGTCGTGCTTGTCGTTGAGCCGCAGGTTGACTCCGGACTTCCCGGAAGCTTTCGCTGCCGGAGCCGGACTGTGGCCGTTGGGCTTGACCGGCGTGGCTGGAGCCGCTGCTGCCTGCCTGGCCGGCTTGGTGGCTCCGCCCCGCCGTCCATGAGCGCCATTCTCATCGCCCGTATGGAAGAAGGAGAGCGCGCTGACCAACTGTTCGGATTGGCCGGTCAGCTCCTCGGTCGTCGATGCCATCTCCTCCGAGGCCGACGCGTTCTGCTGGATCACCTGCTCCAGTTGCTGCAGCGCCTTGTTGATCTGCTCGGCGCCGGTATCCTGCTCCTTGCTGGCCGAAGAGATTTCCTGCACCAGTTCGGCGGTGCGCTGGATGTCGGGCACCAGCTTGTCCAGCATCTCGCCCGATTTTTCGCTGACTTTGAGCGTCGTGGCCGAAAGCTGGTTGATCTCTCCGGCCGCCTTCTGCGAGCGCTCGGCCAGCTTGCGCACTTCCGCGGCGACCACGGCAAAACCTTTGCCATGTTCGCCCGCCCGCGCCGCCTCGATAGCCGCATTGAGCGCCAGCAGGTTGGTCTGGCGCGCAATTTCCTCGATGATGGAAATCTTGTTGGCGATCTCCTTCATCGCGGCCACGGCTTCGAGCACGCTCTTGCCGCTCTCCAAAGCATCCTTGGCGCTCTTGTTGGCGATCTTGTCGGTCTGTTGCGCGTTGTCGGCGTTCTGTTTGATGTTGGAGACCATCTCCTCCATCGACGACGAAGCCTCTTCGGCCGCGGCCGCCTGCGCGCTCGCGCCCTTCGATACCTGGATCGAGGCTGTTGAAATGGACTGGCTGGCCGCCGACACCTCGCCGGCAATGGAGCGGATGTCGGAGACGGTCTGCGTCAGCCCGGCCACCATCGACCCCAGTGCCTGCATCAGCTTGTCCTGCGGCGAGCGTTCGCGGATTTCCACGGTCAGGTTTCCATTCGCGATCTCATCCGCCGAGGAGGTGATATCGTTCATCGCCGTGACCAATGCGTTCAGGTTGTTCTTGATCAGGTTGAAATCGCCGTAATAAGTGTCGGTGATCAACGGCGGATTGTCTCCCTTGCTGATCTGGTCGACATACTTCGCGGAAACATTCAAGGGCGTGATCACAGCGTCCAGAATGTCGTTTACGCCGCGAACGATGTCGGAATAGGCGCCGCTGAATTGCTCCTGATGTCCGCGCTCGGTGAGCTTACCGGCGTTGGAGGCTTCGGTCAGTCGCGCCAGTTCCTTCTGCAGGCTTTGCAGGACCTGGGCCACATTGTTGATAGCCTGCTTCATTTTCTCGTGATCGCCCTTGTAGGTATGAGCGATCAGCTCGTCGATCTTGCCGTTGGAAACCTGGGCCAAAATGCGGTTGCCTTCGCCGATGGGCAGCAGGATCGCGTCCAGCATGGTGTTCACGCCACGCACAATTTCGGCGTACGCGCCCTGGAACTGTTCGGGCTTGCCGCGATCGGAAAGTTGCCCTTCCTTGGAGGCTTCGATCAGCCGCGCCAGTTCCTTCTGCAGCCCCTGCAGAACCACAGCGACGTTGTTGATGGCCTGCTTCATCTTTTCGTGGTCGCCCTTGTAAGTCTGGGCGATCAACTCGTCGATCTTGCCGTTGGAGACCTGGGCCAGGATGCGGTTGCCTTCGCCGATAGGCAGCAGGATCGCATCCAGCATGGTGTTCACGCCGCGCACGATCTCGGCGTAAGCGCCCTGGAACTGCTCCGGCTTGCCGCGATCGGAGAGTTGCCCCTCGCGCGAGGCCTCGGTCAGCCGCGCCATTTCCTTCTGCAGGCTTTGCGTCACCACGGCCACATTGTTGACCGCCACCTTCATTTTTTCGTGGTCACCTTTGTAGGTATGGGCGATCAGCTCGTCGATCTTGCCCGAAGAGATCTGCGCCAGAATGCGGTTGCCCTCGCCGATGGGCAGCAATATGGCGTCCAGCATGGTGTTCACGCCGCGTACGATCTCGGCGTAAGCGCCCTGGAACCGCTCCGGCTTGCCGCGATCGGATAGCTGCCCCTCCTTGGAGGCCTCGATCAGGCGCGCCAGTTCCTTCTGCAGACTTTGCGTCACCACGGCCACATTGTTGACGGCCACCTTCATCTTTTCGTGGTCGCCTTTGTAAGTCTGGGCGATCAGCTCGTCGATCTTGCCCGAAGAGATCTGCGCCAGAATGCGGTTGCCCTCGCCGATGGGCAGCAATATGGCGTCCAGCATGGTATTCACGCCGCGAACAATCTCGGCGTAAGCGCCCTGGAACTGCTCCGGCTTGCCGCGATCGGAAAGCTGGCCCTCCTTGGAGGCTTCGATCAACCGCGCCAGCTCTTTTTGCAGCCCCTGCGTCACCACGGCCACATTGTTGACGGCCACCTTCATTTTTTCGTGGTCGCCTTTGTAGGTCTGGGCGATCAGCTCGTCGATCTTCCCCAAAGAGATTTGCGCCAGAATGCGGTTGCCTTCGCCGATGGGCAGCAGAATCGCGTCCAGCATCTCGTTCACGCCCTGAATCACCTCCCGTTGCACGCCATTGAAGAGCGTGGCTTTGCCACGTTCGCTCAGGCGCCCTTCCTTGGAAGCGTCGACCAGGCGCATGATCTCCTGCAGCACCAGCATCATGTCGTCTTCCTGGCCCGTCCTCTTGTTAGCCCGTTCACGGCCTGCGTGCCCTTCATCGCCGTGAGCGTCCTCGCCATGCCCATTGCCGGGGCCGTGCAGCCGCCGGCCTTCACCTGCCACTACTGTTCCCATGGGTCGTTTCCCCTCCTTCGGGATCTTTCTCTGCTCGATCCGTGATCTTCCGGCCATCCCGCGAAGGGATTGACGTTCCGCGACTGGAGGAGCATGAGACATTCCGGGTTGACTCGCCTATCCTTGTGCACTGGCGCTCGGTCCAGCGCTGCTTCTGCCCGCAAGGGCTGTAAAGTCCACACCGTTTTCCGGAGGGCCGCCGTACGCCGTCGATGGACGGCCTCCTCTGCCGTGCGTCTCTTCGCGCATGGCGTCTTGAATCAGACGTTCGGGGTCGAGAATCAGGGCCACGGTTCCGTTGCCCAGAATGGTGGCGCCTGAAACCACCTGAACCTGGCGGTAAAACCGCCCCAAGCTCTTGATGACCGTCTGGCAATTGCCCAGCACCCGGTCCACCACGAATCCGAACCGGCCCTCGCTGGTATCGACCATCATGATCTGCTCGATCTCGGGCGCTCGCGAGCGCATGTGGAAGTGCTCGCGCAGCCGGATATAAGGCACCAGCTCCCCGCGCACGTTGGCGATGTGCTTGCCGTTGGCGCGGGCAATGTCCTGGCGCGTCAGCTCAATGCATTCGAGGGTGCTGGCCAGCGGCAGCACGAAGCAGGCATCGCCCACGCCCACCAGCAGACCGTCGATGATGGCCATGGTGAGCGGCAGACGCAAAGTGACGCTGCTTCCCTGCCCCGGATGGCTCGAAACCTCGACGGCGCCGCGCAGGCTTTCCACCCGCTGGCGGACCACATCCATGCCCACCCCGCGGCCGGAGACATCGGTCACCTGTGCGGCTGTCGAAAACCCCGGCTGGAAAAGCAGCGCGAAGACCTGGCTCTCGATCAGCTGCGTGTCAGCGGAGATGAGGCCTTTCTCGACCGCGCGGCGGCGCACCGCGTCCGAATCAATGCCGCGGCCATCGTCGGTCACCGTCACCAGCACACTTGCGCCCGAATGCCGCGCCGCAAGATGAATGGATGCGGTAACAGATTTTCCGCTGGCCGCGCGGGCATCGGCCGGCTCGATGCCGTGGTCCATGCTGTTGCGGATGAGATGCATCAGCGGGTCGCCCAATTGCTCGATGACGGCTTTGTCGAGCTCCGTGTCCGCGCCCTCGATGGTGAGTTCCACGTTTTTTCCCAAGTCGCGCGCCAGGTCGTGCACCAGCCGCCGGAACTTCTCGAATGTGCTCCGGATGGGCATCATGCGAATGTTCATGGAGCTCTCGCGCAGCGCCGAAGTCAGCCGTTCCACCTCTTCGGAAACTGCGCCAATCTCGGCGTCATCGCGTTGGCTCGAAAGCTCGCTGAGCCGCGCCTGCACCGTGACCAGCTCTCCGACCAGGTCCACAAACTGATCCAGCTTTGCCGCCGGCACGCGCAGACTGGAGGCGTTCTCCGGCTTGTCGTAGCTGCGGCGGCCGGGCGAAGCGGCGCGGCCTTCTGCGAGAGCCCGCGCCGTCATCTCGGCGTCCGAGGAGGGCGAAGTCTTCGCTGCGGCCGGCGCGGCATGGTCGGCCGCTTCGATGCTCAGCTCGCACATGTCTTCGACAAAAATGAAGACATCGCGAATCGCCTCTCGGCCCGCACCCGTGGCCAGATCCATCTCCCACCAGGCGTAGCATCGCTCGGGATCGATCTCGCTGAGCGCAGGCACCGCGTCGAGGATTGCCCTGGCCGAAAGCTCACCCAACTGGCGCAGTTCGCGGAGCAGAAGAGAAGGATTGGCGCCGTAGCGCATCAGGTCCGGCCCGGGCGCAAAACGGATGTGCCAGTTCTCGATGGCGCCGGCTTGAGCCGGGGGAGCAGCGGGCGCCGCTGCACTTTTCTTCGCCGCATCTTTATTCGCCGCATCGGGGCGTTCTTCGATCGCTGCCAGCTTGCGCACGCTCGAGAGTATGGCGGCACAAGCGGCCGCATCAACCGGCGCTGCGCCCGCCGCGCCCTCTTCGAGCATGGCGGGAATTTGATCCAGTGCGGCCAGGGTCAGGTCGATCAGCTCCGCGCTGGTTTCCATGCGCCCGCTGCGTACCTGGTCGAAGGCGGTCTCGAGATCGTGCATGAAGGCGGCCAGCCGCTCGAAGCCGAACATGGCTCCGGAGCCCTTGATGGTGTGCAGGCCGCGGAAGATGCGGCTCACCAGTTCCGTATCGCTCGGATTTTCGTTCAGCTCGAGAAGCGCCGCTTCCAGTTCAGTCAGGACCTCCCGCGCCTCCTCGCGGAAGCTCTGCTTGAACTGTTCGGCATTGCTCGGGACCTGGGGTTGCGCCATCTGTCCATTCATCCTGTTGAAGCAGGTACCGGGAACTCCCCTATGCCAGCATCGGCGAGTGCGCACCGGACTGCCTCCGGCGTCTGCCCTTTGAACACGAACTCCACACCCACCCGTTGCGCTTCGCGCGCTGCCGCCCACAGCAACTGCACGGCGGTAATATCCAATCCGGTCGCGGATTCCAGGGCCACGTAAACCGCCGCGCCGGACTTGAGTTTCTCCATCAGGAGATCCTTCAACTCGGCCGCGCAGCCGACGTCGATGGCGCCCTCGAGCTGAATGCAAGTCAGCGCGTCTTTCTGTTCCAGAGTCACCGGCACATCTTGTTCCTCACCACGCCGTTTGTCCGTTCGACCTTGGTTTTTGCCGTTTGCCTTCCGCGCATTGTCCACACCCCGCCGGCATGGCCAGGTCCGAGGACACACCACGCGCAGAGCTGGCGATTTTCAGTGCAGAGCGCGCTCGTTGCCCGGGGCGAAAATGCCGGCAGAAACTCATCCGTTTGCCTTAGCACTTTTGGCTGCGTTAGAAGATTCCCCTTGAGCTCGGCAGGCCACGCCTGCCCGCTCGCGGCTGACGCCTGCGTGATCGGCCAGTATTGAGCATTCTTGAATCAAATCCGAGCCAGGAATTGTTAGCTTTTTCTCATCGGCTCGGTTGACTGACCTTCACCATCCACCCTGGTGATTCAATGCGGCGGCAATGGCATCGCATCTGTCCATCCTGCGGGACTGGCGACGGGCCGTTGCCCATCATGAAAATCATTTCCCATTCTGTCGAAGCACGCCCGCGGTACTCGCCCTTTCTGCAATTTGACCGATAGAACCATTGACGGACAAGAATCCAATGCGAGATGCACGATGGCGTTGCGTCACACCCAGCGTCGACCGAAGGCGCTGCGGCGGGAGGCGAATTTCTAAAGAGACGCCGCCCCAACGACGCGGGAAGGTTCACAGGAATTGCGAAAAGCCGTAACCCCTCGGCGAAAGCCGCCGATAAGGGGCGCAGACGGGGATGCGGACGGGCGAGGCGGACCGCGCCACAATACAGGCCGGCCAGTAGGCCACCATACGCGTCCTGAGGAAGTTTCGATGGCCATGAAAGTTCTTGTCGTCGATGACTCCATCACCATGGTGATGAGCCTCAAGACTACTCTGACCATGAACGGCTTTGAGGTCGAGACTGCCGACAACGGCAAGACGGCGCTGGACAAGCTGAATGCGGGTGTCAAACCCAACCTCATCCTCACCGACATCAATATGCCGGTGATGGGCGGGCTCGAGTTGATCGGCAAAGTGCGAGCTATGCCAGGGCTGAAGTTCATTCCTATCCTGACTCTGACCACGGAGAGCGATGCCACCAAGCGCGAGGCGGGCAAGAGCGCCGGCGCCACCGGATGGATCGTCAAGCCGGTTTCCGGCGATGATCTGATCCGAGTGATCAAGAAAGTCCTGCCGGGAGCTTGAGAACATGGCGTCTGCGGCAGACCAGATTGGCAAGGACCGCTCGACAACCAACGCAACGCCGGCAACGCAGGCGAGAAATTACGGCACAGTTTGCGGCCCACGGCGCAGAAAATCCCGAGAGGAAAAATGCTAAGTTGTTGAATTGATTGGCTGCCCCCCAGGGATTCGAACCCCGATATGCTGATCCAGAGTCAGCTGTCCTGCCGTTGAACGAGGGGGCAACAAGCGCACGTGGCGGCGTCTTGCGGCCGTATGGCCCGGCCCCGCCGAAGGGGACGCAATGCCAACTCCTTCATCTTAAGGGGCATTCGCAGCCGAGGTCAACGGGGCGTTACGTGATGAGGAACGAACGCCGCCGTGAGGGCGCAAAGGATCCGTTCTGGAGTGGTCGGCGGGCTCCAATCTGGGGAACAAACGTCAAAGATTGTGAATCCTCTCAGGAATTTCAGCCTTCGGCTCATGGGTTTCCGTCCAACCTAATGGATACAGGGACTTTCCGTTGACATTCATTCCTAATGTAGAATTAGCTCTTGGGATGGAGCTGACTCTCAATCTCGGTTGGGCGTTGGTGGCCATGTGGATGTTGTGCGCATGGGTGCGCAAGGCACCGCGCAGAGCCACGGATCGCCGCATTCAGATGGTGGCCC
>JBEKGH010000043.1:0-38477 GCA_050012895.1 Occallatibacter sp. | reverse complement strand
CTTGATGATGTCCTCCGTCTGTACCTTCCGCTTGAACCGGCGCAGCGCATTTTCCAGCGGTTCGCCTTCCTGTACGCGAACCTCAGCCAAAACTTCCACCTCCAAACCTGCCTGTAAGGCTCCTATGATGATAACCGACTTTTGATCCTGCAGCCAAGGCCTGTCTTTTCCGTGAGTTCCATATGCCGGAATTGCCAACATCCCTTTCCTTCCGCCCTTCCTGAAGGCTCAATTGGCCCCTGAACTCGCCGCACACAATTACACTTTCAAGAGAGGGCGCCTCGAGCCTTTCATGATCTGGAGCCTTTCATGATCCGAACCTACCAGGGGCACGCGCCCCAGATCCCCTCCAGTTGCTACATCGACGTCTCGGCGCAGATCCTTGGCGACGTCGTGCTGGGCGAGCGTTCCTCGGTCTGGATGAACGCCGTGCTGCGCGGTGACGTGAATTCCATCCGCGTCGGCTCAGCCACCAACGTGCAGGACTGCAGCGTCCTCCACGGCCAGCGCAATCGCTACCCCGTCATCGTGGGCGACTGGGTGACCATCGGCCATAATGCCACTGTCCACGGCTGCGTTGTCGAAGACATGTGCGTGATCGGCATGGGCGCGCGCGTCTTGAACAATTGCCGCATCGGCGAGGGCTGCATCATCGCCGCCGGCTCCGTGGTCCCCGAAAATACCGTCGTTCCTCCGCGCACGCTCTGGGCCGGTGTCCCCGCCAAACTCCGCCGCGAAATCACCGACAAGGACCGCGACCTGATCCGCGAATACGCGCAGAATTACCTCGACTACGTGGAAATTTACCTCAAGGATCTTCCGCGCCAACTCTGATGCGCGCTAAATGACAACGTCGTCCTATTCGCGGAAAGAATCGAAACACGATCTCAATTTCGTTGACTTTTACCGGCATGAAATAGTCGGATAGTAATGAGCCCGGCTCTGCCGGTCCTTGTACGCCAGCCCATGCAAGAACACTCGATCCTTCCCCGCATACAGCTATTGCGCCGGCTTGCCGCGCGCCCGTTATTCCTCGTCGCGTTGGCGCTCAGTTCCTGCTTCGCCCTCCACGTGCAGGCGCAAACCGTACCCGCAACAAACGCCATCTCCGCTGCGCTTCCCGATGCGCCCACGCCGCATACTTCTACTCCGGACGATGTGACGATTCGCCATACGCCGCGCAACCTGCTGCACGATCAGGGAGCCATTTGGACCAGCCCTGCCCACATTCGCACCCACGACCTCAAGTGGCTCTTGCCTCTTGCCGCGGCCACCGGAGTTGCCTTTGCCACCGACCAGCACACCATGACGCAGGTCGTCTCGCGCGACCCGTCATTCAATCAGGCCAGCATTAACACATCCAACGTGCTGATCGGCAGTTGGATCGCCGTCCCGGTTGCCGTTTACGGCTTTGGCCAGGCTCATCAGGACGAACACGCACGCCAGGCCGGCATTCTCACGGGCGAGTCCATGGTCGATGGAGTTGTGTTCGATGAGGTGCTCAAGTTGATTTTTTGGCGCGAGCGGCCGAATGTCGATAACGCGCGCGGGCAATTCTTCCTGACGAGCGCAGGCGCCAACGGATCCTTCGCGTCGGAGCACAGTATCGTTGCCTGGTCAGCGGCATCGGCGCTTGCCGCCGAGTACCCCGCGCACTGGACGCAGTTTGCGCTTTACTCCGCCGCAACGGGTGTCAGCCTCACACGCGTGATGGGACAGGAGCATTTTCCCTCCGATGTGCTGGTGGGCAGCTCTATCGGATGGCTCATCGGCCACAATGTCGTCCGCCACCACCACAAAAGCAGGCAATAGGGAGTAGCCAATAGGGAATAGAAGGCGCGCGCTGCGGCACTCGGCCTCGTTGCTCCCTTGCTCCCTGTCTTTCTACTCCCTACTCCCTATTGGCTACTCCCCGCACTTACCGGATTTCGGCCCGAAAAGAACTTACGCTGGTGCCAATAGGGATACACCGGCTCTAGAGTGCTGGCCTTGTCCAAAGCCGCCACTTGCGTTGCCGTCAGATTCCATCCCGCAGCTCCCAGGTTCTGCCGCAACTGCTCTTCGTTGCGCGCGCCAATGATCACGGATGAGATCGTCGGCCTTTGCAAGAGCCAGTTGAGCGCAACCTGCGGCACGGTCTTGCCAGTCTCCGCCGCCACTGCGTCCAGGGCATCGACCACCTTATACAAATGTTCGTCAGAAACATTCGGCCCGGCATCGGCGATCGTGTGCAGACGGCTTCCCTCGGGCAGCGGCTGCCCGCGGCGGATCTTGCCGGTCAGGCGTCCCCAGCCCAAGGGGCTCCAGATCAGCGCGCCCACCTTCTGGTCGAGCCCCAGCGGCATCAGCTCCCACTCGTACTCACGGCCCAGCAGCGAGTAGTAGACCTGGTGCGCCACAAAGCGCGTCCAGCCATAACGGTCGGCCACCGCCAGCGACTTCATCAGGTGCCAGCCGGAAAAATTCGAGCAGGCAATGTAGCGCACCTTGCCTTCGCGTACGAAAGTATTCAGTGTTTCCTGCACTTCTTCAATCGGAGTCAGCGCGTCGAAGCCATGCAGATGATAAATATCCACGTATTCTGTGCCCAGCCGGCGCAAACTGCACTCGAGCGCGCGCCGCAGATGATAGCGCGAGGAGCCCTCGTCGTTCGGACCGGGACCCGAAGGAAATCCTGACTTGGTGGAGATAAGAGCCTTGTTGCGCTTGCCCGCAAGCGCCTTGCCCAGGATCTCCTCCGAGCGGCCGTCGGAGTAGCCGTCGGCCGTATCGAACAGATTCACCCCGGCTTCAAAGCAGATGTCGATCAGGCGTCGCGCCTCTTCGACCTCGGTTTCGCCGAATCCCTTGAAAAACTCATTGGTCCCGCCAAAGGTCGCGGTGCCAAAACTCAGTGCGGAAACTTTGAGGCCGGAGCCTCCCAGAAGTCGATATTCCATGCGCACTAGAATGCATTGTGCAGCGCGAAGTTGCAACCTTCGTGCGTCCCCCAAAAGGCCCCTCTGCCCAAGTGATCCCACCGCGCGTGAGTCACCGTAAGTGTCTAATCTTGTATGAGGTCAGGGCTTTGCCTCTGGTTTGCGTCAACTGCTCCCGGAGCGTAAGAGTTTATTTTCCAGATGCATGGGCGAGACTGGTCCTAGGGTCCACAGCCCACGGCCCACGATTTGCCGCCCGAGTCCGGAACCGCACACCCACCGCGTGCGTATCATAAGAGCGGGAAGCCATGCCCCTCAAAGAAGCCTTCAAACTCGCGCTGCAATCGCTGTGGGCCAACAAGCTGCGCAGCATCCTCACTTTGTTTGGGGTCATCATCGGCGTGGCGTCGGTCATCATGGTGGTCACTCTCACTAACGGCGCCAAGGCCTTTGTAACCGAAAAAATCAACAACTATGGCGCGGCCGTAATCACTATCAGTAAAATGCCGCAGACCTTTATCACCACCGAAGAGTTTGTCTCCTATCAGAAGCGCAGAGACGTTACATACGACGACTACAGGGCCATCTTGTCCGACTGCAAGTCCTGCGAGTCGGTGGCGGCCACGCGCAACGTCACCGGCAAGGTCGTCTACGGAACCCAGTCCACCACCGACACGAACATTCGCGGCTGGACCTCGACGATGCCGCAAATGATGAATCTCAATATCGCGGAAGGGCGCTTCTACACCGAACTCGAGGACGAGCACAGTACCCGCGTCGCCGTTGTCGGCTCCGACATTGTCGACAACGTCCTTGGCCCCGGCGATCCGCTGGGGAAAGAGATCCGCGTGGATGGCGCGCCCTACACGATCATTGGCGTAGGCGAGAGCCAGGGCAAGATGCTGGGCCAAAGCATGGATAACTGGGTCGCCATCCCTCTCAACACATTTCTCCACGCATACGATGCTCACACCAGCATGATGATCTATGTTAATACCGGCGCAGGCGGAGAGGTGATGGACGCGGTTTCCGACGAGTTGCGCGTGATTATGCGCGCGAGGCGGCACCTGGCGCCCGATAAGCCGGATACTTTCTCCATCGATTCGAGCGCCACGTTTCAAGATTTCCTCGGGAATATCCTCGACAATTTCGGCGCAGTCGTGGTGGCCATTGCCGCTATCTCGCTGGTGATCGGCGGCATCGTCATCATGAACATCATGCTGGTGACGGTGACGGAACGCACGCGCGAAATCGGTGTACGCAAGGCGCTGGGCGCGAAGCGTAAAGATATTCTGCTGCAGTTTCTCATCGAGTCGGCATTGCTCGCGTCGATCGGGGGATTCATTGGAGTCTTGTTGGGCATTGGCTTGGCCAAGGTGTTGACCCTGGCCATCGGTTTTCCCTCCGTAGTCGCCTTGTGGTCCATCGCCGTGGGGTTGATTGTGGCGATGTCGGTCGGCCTGTTCTTTGGCATTTATCCAGCGCACAAGGCCAGCGCCCTCGATCCGATTGCGGCGCTGAGAGCAGAACTGTGAGTTGAATCATGAAGTCCTCTGGCCAATCCCGAGAATCCGTCAAGATGGCGCTGGATACGCTGCGCAAGAATAAGATGCGCTCCGGCCTGACCGTTCTCGGCATTCTCATCGGGATTGCGACCGTGATTCTGATCTCTTCGGCGATCAACGGTCTCAATTCCAATATCGGACAATGGGTAAATTCGCTGGGCACCAACGTCCTTTGGGTCTTTCATTACTCGCCGTTCGGCCACCGGCCCACCACCGAGGAGCTGAACCGCAAAAAGCTGACCGTTGAGGACGGAATGGCAATGCGCGCTTTGCCGCACGTAGCCACTGTGGACCCGGAACAAATCGACCAGAATTTTCAAACCGGATTAGGCCGGGTGGCTCTCAAGTACGGCACGCACAGCATTGAGAACACCATTCTCCAGGGATCCACCACGGCCATGCCCGAAGTGCAGGAAGTGCCCATTATTGAGGGCCGCATGTGGACGCAATCGGAAGAGGATCACCACGACAATGTGATGATTCTGGGTCACGATGCAGCGGCCGATCTTTTTCCCGGCGAGGATCCGATCGGCAAGGACGTGATATGCGAGGGCGACGTGTTCACCGTAATCGGCGTACTGGACGTGCTTCCGCAACCCTTCGGCAGCGGGCGCAACACTGCGGACAACCAGGCCTACCTTCCGCTGGGGGCGTTCCACAAGATTCATCCCGAACTTACCGACGTCTGGATCGTGGTGAAATACGACGACCCGGCGAACAAGCTGATTGTGACCGAAGAGGTGCGCGAGTTGCTGCGCGTGCGCCGCAAATTGCGCGCCGATCAGGACGATAACTTCGCGATTTTCAGCCCCGACTCGCTGACGCGGCTGTGGAATCAGCTCACCGGCGGACTTTTCCTCTTCATGGTTGCGGTATCGTGCGTGGGGTTGATGGTGGGCGGCGTGGGCGTGATGAACATCATGCTGGTGAGCGTCACTGAGCGGACGCGCGAGATCGGCGTGCGCAAGGCGATTGGCGCGACCAAGAGAAATATCATGACGCAATTTACCCTGGAAGCCGTGACGTTGTGCGCGGTAGGCGGTTTGCTGGGCATTCTCACAGGGGCACTGCTGACGTTGATTCTGCATTTTGCCGTGCCGTTTCTGCATGCCGCGCTCTCGTTGACGTGGGTCGTCATCGCCTTTGCCGTCTCCTGCGTCATCGGCCTGGTGTTCGGCATTTACCCGGCATGGAAGGCCGCGAATCTCGACCCGATTGAGGCGCTCAGGTACGAGTGAAGCAGGGACCAAGGGACCGAGGGAACAAGAAGGCATACCCACCTGCAGCCGGGAATCGTTTGCGGCTTTCATCGCGTCGCCAACCTCGATTGCTCTATCCTTGAAAGAACCATCCCACCAAGAGGGGTGATGCATGAAAGCGTCGTTCCCTGAATTCCGCGATATGAATAAACACAAACAGACGGAGAGCCTCTCCGGCGTGAGCTGGCTACCGATTGCGTTGATAAACAGGTCGACAGAATGAGTCTTCCTGTTTTCTTGTTCCCTTGTTCCCTTGTTCCCTCGTTCCCTGCCTTTGTCATGCCGTACATCCTGGCGCAGGCGATCGAGATCGTAACGACGGCGCTGGCCGTGGTCGGGATGGGCTACTTTCTCGCGAGCATCGCAGCGGCGCAAATGTTTCTGCGCGAGCGCCGCGCAACGAGGACTCAGTTCACGCCTGGCATCAGCATTCTCAAATCACTCAAAGGCCTCGACCCCGGCATGATGGACGCCTTCCGCAGCCATTGCCGGCAGAATTATGCGGGCGCGTTCGAGCTGCTGTTCGGCGTGAGTTCGCTCGACGATCCCGCGGCTGCGGCGGTGACGGCGCTCAAGGCGGAGTTTCCTGAGCTTGCGATCCGGCTTGTGGAGTGCCCCGAGCGGCTGGGCACAAACGGAAAGGTCAGCACGCTCGTGCAACTCGCCCCTCACGCGCGCTACGATATTTTGCTCATCAACGATTCCGACATTACCGTGGGGCCGCATTATCTGGAGGGGGTAGTCTGTTGCTTCGCTCCAGCGGCGCAGGATGCGGGCAAGGCGCCGGTCGGCCTGGTGACCGCGCTTTTTCGCGGGCGGGCCCATGGCACATTGGCCTCGCGGCTTGAGGCGCTTGCCATTTCCACGGATTTCATTCCCGGTGTCCTGGTTTCGAAGGTGGTCGAGCGCGGGGTGCATTACGGATTGGGATCGACTCTTGCCGTGCGCCGCGAAGCCCTGGAAAAGTCCGGCGGCCTGTTGGCGCTGGTGAATCTGCTGGCCGACGACTTCGAGATGGGCGCGCGGGTGGAGCGAGCCGGCTATCGCGTTATGCTCAGCTCGGAGGTTGTCGAAACGAGCGTTCCGGCGTACACAGGTCGCGCCTTCTTCGATCACCAGTTGCGCTGGCTGCGGACGGTGCGTGACGCACGGCCGGCCGGTTATAGCGGCCTGATCTTTACGTATGGGCTCATGTGGGCGCTGCTCAACGTGCTCGCCAGCGGATTAAGTCCGGTGAGCCTGTGGCTGCTGGGGCTGAGCTTCTTTTTGCGTCTGGCGCAGGCCATGGCAGTGGGCGCCGCGGTTCTGGGCGATCACGAGGTGCTACCCAACCTGTGGCTTCTACCCATTCGCGACGTGGTGGCGATGGGCCTATGGGTGGCAGGCTTTGCCGGAGACACGATTGTGTGGCGCGGCGAGCGCTTTGCCCTCAAGAAGGGGCGGCTCGTGAAAGCCCAGCGGAGTTAGCCCGCATTTCTCACACGCGGCACCAACCTGTAGCGCCGGTCTCCAGACCGGCTGTCGCGGGGGTCTCCAGACCCCCGCAGAGCGGCGGTTGGAAATGGGCCATTTCACTGCCGTCGAAACATCTGCGAGAAATACGGCCTAGTCGTTCGCCATCGCCGCATCGGCCTCTTGCAGCGCGCGGATGGCTTCCGTGTCAAACGTGAGGCACGCACCCAATTCATTGAAATCCCTGTCCCAGCGCGGACGATCTTCCGCGGAGAGCGCGGTGAGCGCGTAGCCCGAGGTGCGCAGAATCTCGTACCAGATGTTTTGCGCCTGCCAGAGATTGAGCGCGAAGGGCATCTCCGTGAGAGTGCGGGCCAGTGCCAGCGCGCGATCGAGCATTTCCAGGCCGCCCGAAGACATTTGCAGCTCCGCCATGGCGCGCTTCATGCGCAAGTCGGCGATGTAAGAGAGGGTCGCAGTCTCGAGCGGCACCAGATCCGCGTTGGCCAGCGCGAGGAAAGAGCGCAACTGCGCCACATCGACAGGCTCGACTTCGAGCACGCGCCGCAGGCCGGCGTTGATGGCGAAGCCGGCGGCGAGGGTGAGCGCGGGAGGCTTGGGCAGACCGGCCTGCGAGAGGTAGTGCAACAGGCTGGCGTGGTCCTGGTAGATGGTGGTGAGCGAGCTTTCGATGTCCCAGAGCGTGGAGTTGAGGATGAGTTGCACGATGCGCCGCTGCTCGTCCCTGAAGAGCGAGGTGAGCGAGTAGTTGGCGTGGCCGTAGAAGCGGTCGAGCAGGCGAATCACCTCAGGGAAGTCGGCACTCTGCACGTGGCTGACCGCGTCGGCGGCAAAGGCTTCGAAGGCGGCGGCATCGGCCTCGCTGTAAGCCTTCACCGCCGCGGTAATGTTCTGATCGCCGAAGTGGAGCACCGCAAATGAAAAGCTTTGCGCGTTACCGGTGATGGAGCTGGCGACATGCACTCGGCCCAGCGCCAGGCGGCCGCGGCCCGAAGTATAAATCTCGTAGGAGATGCGGCGCACGCGGAAGCAGAAGAGCTCCGTTTCATCGGCAAACGTGGAGAACACAGAGCTGATGGCGTAGTGCGCGGCAACCTGCTCGAGGTGCAGCTCCTGGGTTTCAACATTTTTCTTGTAAATGCGGGCGCCGTCGCCTGCGGCGGGATCGTTGGAGTGGGCTTCGGCCAGGCGCGCCAGAAACGCGGGTTCGAGCGGCGCGGTCTTCTCGCCGAAGACCTGCCGGGCGAGTTGCAGTACGCGCGCCGCGTAGGCGATCACCTGCACAGTCTCGATGCCGCCGATGTCGTCGAAGAACCATCCGCAGCTGGTGAACATAAGTTGCGCGTGGCGCTGCATTTCCATGAGTTCCAGGGCGCGGACGCGCTCGTCTTCACTGAGCGGATGCGTCTGATGCGCGGCGAAGAAGCGATCGGCAGACTCCGTGCTGCGGTCGAGCACGACCTGGATGTAGGCGTCGCGCGCGGCCCAGACTTCGCGAAGCAGGCTGCTGCCGTGCTGCTCGGTGAGCGGGACCAGTGCATCGCGCAGCTCGTCGAGAGCCTTGCGCAGCGGCGCGCGCCATTCCTGGTTCCAGCCGGGATGGCCGCCGTTGCAGCCGCAGTTGGAGCGCCACCGCTCGATGCCGTGCGCGCAACTCCATGAAGTTTCTTCCACGATCTCGCACTCGAATTCAGGCGGAAACTGCTCAAGGAAGGCGGCATAGTTGGTGAGCTTGACGGTCTTGTCCTGTTCCAGCAGGCGCAACGCATAGGCCAGCCCCATCTCGCCGTACTTGTGGTGATGCCCATACGATTCGCCGTCGGTGGCCACGTGCACCAGTTGCGGCTGTGCGCCGTCTTTGAATCCCCCTTTGAGCCGCGCGACGAAATGATCGCTGGAGTTGAGCAGCCCCTCAAAGGCAATGGCCCGGGAAACCGGACCGTTATAGAAGAAGACGGCGATCGAAATGCCGGAAGCGAAGCGGACGAGATACGGGTGCGTGGTGTCGACCGTGGCGTCGGGGGTATCAATCCAATCGCCCCAATCGCCGTCGCCCATTTTGCCGTCTTTTTTTACCGGGCGAATCCGCTTGCACTGGTGCGGAGCCAGCACGGTGAAGTGGATGCCGTTCGCGGCAAGGGCCTCGAGGGTCGCGCTGTCGGCCGCGGTCTCAGGCAGCCACATGCCTTCAGGCGGCGCGCCAAAACTGTTTTCGTAGTCGGCGATGCCCCAGCGAATCTGCGTGACGCGATCGCGCGCGTTGGCCAGCGGCAGAATCGTGTGGTTGTAGACCTGCGCCATGGCCGAACTGTGCCCGCGATTGCGCGGGCGGCTGCGGTCCTCGCCGTCAAGAATCATGCGATAAGTGCGCGGTGCGTTTTCCTTGAGCCAACTCAGGAGCGTGGGCCCGAAGTTGAAGCTGATGCGCGCGTAGTTGTTGACGATGCGCGCGATCTGGTTTGTTTCGTTCACAATGCGGGCCGCGCCGTTGGGCGCATAGCACTCGGCGCAGATACGCTCGTTCCAGTCGTGGTAAGGAGCCGCGCTGTCCTGCGTTTCCACCGTCTCCAGCCAGGGATTCTCGCGGGGCGGCTGATAAAAGTGGCCATGAATACAAATGAAACGTTTAGCTGGAGGCATGAAGGTTCCGATGGCGTGCGCTGAGACCTGCGCATCCGCGCTGACGCTATTGTAGTGCGATGCGCAGTTAACGTGCCGAGCGGCCTGTAGGTTCGCAGTTTTTCTCGAGGTCGCAGGCCCGCCACAGGTACCAGCTGGCTACGGATCGGTACGGCGCCCAGCGCTGGCCACGGCGGAAGACTTGGTCGGGCTTGGGTAGGTCGGCGGCTTCGAGCGGGCGCGATTTGGGCACGCGCTGGAAGGTGAGCGCGTAGCCCTTGCGCACGCCGTAGTCGGTTACGGGAAGCACATTCGGGCGCCCGAGACGAAAGATGAGCAGCATTTCCACGGTCCAGGAGCCGATGCCGCGGACATCCGTGAGGCGCTCCACGATGTCGGCGTCACTCATCTTGCGAATGGCGGCATGCGCCGGCACGGTGCCATCGAGGGTGCGCGCGGCCAGGTCGCGAAGCGCCTTGATCTTGTTGCCGGAAACGCCGGCGGCGCGGAGCGGGTCGTCTGGAGTGTCGAGCAAGAGCTGCGGCGTGGGGTCGCCGTGGAAGTACTCGCGCACGCGGCGGTGGATGGTGGCCGCGGCCTTGCCATGCAACTGCTGGTACAAGATGGATTCGAGCAGCGACTCGAAGGGCGAAGCGGAGCGGTCGAGACGCAGCGTGAACGGGCCGGCGCGATCGATGAGCGCGGCAAGTTTGGCGTCGCGCGCGCGTAAATGCGCGATGGCCTCGTCGGGGTCGAAGGGAAGTTTCTGGCTGCGGCCGTCGTGAATCATGGATGGAGTGTATCGCAAGCAGACCGACGGAAGGCGCCAGTGGTAAACTCCCCTTGGTTTGTCCGGGGGTGAGATGTTCAGGATGAAGCGTCGCGATTTCGTAAAAACGATGACGGCCGTGGGAGCGAGCATGGCATTGCGGCCGAGTGGTTTATTGGCGGCTGCGCAAACGCCCACGCCGGATGCGAGCGTGAAGCGCGTGCTGGTGATGTTCAAGTGCCACTTCGATGCCGGTTTTATCGATACCCAATACAACGTCGTTCATAAATACTTCAATCAATACTTCCCTCAGGCGATTGAAACTGCGCGCGCCGCGAACGCCGGCGGCAACCGGCGCTATGTGTGGACCACCGGATCGTGGCTGCTGTTCGAGTATCTCGAACAGGCTCAGTCGGCCGATCGCAAGACGATGGAAGACGCCATTGCGCGTGGCGATATTGCTTGGCACGCGCTGCCGTTCACGTGGCAGACGGAAATGCTGAGTCCGTCGATGATTGAGGGCAGCCTGTCGCTCGCGCAGTCGCTCGACCGGCGCTTTGGCACGGTGACCACCGGCGCCAAGATGACCGATGTGCCGGGTCACACGCGCGGTATTGTCCCGCAACTCGCCGGCCGCGGCGTCACCTTTCTTGAAATTGGCGTAAATGGCGGCTCGACACCTGCCGTGCTGCCGCCTCTTTTTCTGTGGCGGCATCCCTCCACGGCGAGTCTTGCCGCGATGTATCACCACGATTACGGTGGCATCGCGGTGGTTCCCGGGTCGGATATTGCACTGGTGACCGAAGTGCGCGGCGACAACAGCGGCCCACATACGCCCGAGGAGATCGATCGCATTCATGCAGAGTTGGCAGCGCGGTTCCCGAAGGCAGAGATCGTAGCCGCCAATTTGAGCGAGATGGCGAATGCCCTCGCGCCGTTCCGCGACAAGCTGCCGGTGGTGACCGAAGAAATCGGCGACACGTGGATTTACGGATGCGCGAGCGATCCGTTGAAAGTCGCGCGTTTTCGCTTGCTGGAAGGACTGCGCATGCGATGGCTCATCGACGGCAGGTTCCGGGAGGGCGATGCAACCGATCTGCAGTTGCTCCGCCGCATGTTGCTGGAGGCCGAGCATACCTGGGGCACGGATACAAAAACATGGCTGGACTTTGATAACTACATTCCGTCGGACTTAGCGGGTAAGCTAGAAACGAAGAACTATCAGGTGGTCGCGTTCAGTTGGCAGGAGAAGCGTCAGGATTTGCTGGACGGCATCGCAGCGTTGCCATCTTCATTACGAAAAGAAGCGCTGGAGCAATTCGAAGCGCTTAAGCCGATCAAGCCTCAGCGGCCACATTCGTTGGTGGCGGGAAAACCGGTGGAAACAGATTACTTTGTTGTGCAATTCGACGAAAGAACCGGCGCCATCACGCGCCTGCGCAATAAAGCGACGGGGCGCGAATGGGCAAGTGAGAAGAATCCCATTGCGCTCCTGACTTATCAGACTCTTTCGCAGGAGGATTACAGCCGCTATCGGGCGAGTTATGTAATCAGTAGCGCGGATTGGGCGCAGAAAGACTTCGGAAAACCCAATATTGAGAAGTTTGGCGCAAAGAACCAGGAATGGCACCCGGCCAATGTGGAAATCCGCGGTGAGAAGGCAGAATTCGGGTACCGTGCCTTGATTCATTCACGGTTTCAGGACGACGAAGCCTCCCGATCGGGCCGTGCTGCATTTCCAGGGGATGTTTACGTCGAGTTGCTATTTGCCAATGGCGCTCCGAACATCCATTTGGACATTTCCTGGTTCGGCAAACCCGCCACACGCATGCCGGAAGCGCTTTGGCTAACCTTCAATCCCATAGCTGAGGACGTGAAAGGATGGAAGCTCGACAAATGCGGTGATTGGATCTCGCCCTTCGAAGTGGTTGCCTCGGGCAACCGTCACATGCACGCTCTGCAGCAAGGATTCAAGTACGAATCAGGCAATAATTCCTTCGCTGTCGACACCCTCGACGCGCCGGTGGTCGCGCTCGGCGCGCGCGACCCCTTGCTCTTCTCGAACGATCAGCCGGATCTCACCAGGGGACTGCACTCGTGCCTCTTCAACAATTGCTGGGGCACGAACTACATCATGTGGTACGGCGAGGATTTGCGCGCGCGTTACGTGATCCACGCCTGACCGCGCACCCCGGCTAATTCCGCCTCAAGGTTAATTCCGGGCCCGAGTTAATTCGTCGATGCGCCCTGAGCTGCAGGCGTGGGCGTCGCCGGAGTTGCCGGCGTCGCTCCCGCCTCGGCCTTCGTCGTGTGCACCACGACGATTTGCGTCTTGCCTTGATCGCGGAGCGCCGATTGTGACACGGTTACAATCACGGACTCGCCGGCTCCCTTATCGAGCATGAACGACTCGCCGTTGGTGCTGGAGGACGCCTGTGCACTTGGACCCAGGGCGTTTTGGTAAAAGGCCACCACCTGATCCTTCGAGTCGGAGGTGAGAAAGGTTGCCGTGAGCACGTTCTTGCCAAGGACGGTCGCGTGCAAGTTGGCCTGCTGCTCTGCGCCGGGGTAGAGGGCCACGCCCAGGTCGCCTGCCGTCACCGGTTGGTTGCTGCTCGTCAAATTCCCTGACTTGGCTAACCTGTAGACGCCATAGCCCGCGATGCCGACTCCAATGATTCCGAGCCCGACAAGGATGCCCACGATGATGAGCACGATTTTGAGCGCGCTCGGTCCCTTTTTCGGCGGAGGATAATACCCCGGCGGATAAGGGGGCGGGGACTGTTGCGGCGGGTACTGCTGTGGCGGATATCCCTGGGGAGGCTGATTGCCCGGATAGTCGGTCATGATGCCATCCTTGCGAGTGGATTTTTCGTGGGTCTGGCCGGGTGCGTTCTGAAGTTGCAGCCACTATACCGCATCCGTCGCAACCACGCATCCACATGCCGATTGAAACTTTCCCCATCGTCGTCCGGTTCCGAATCGGATCGCAGGCCGGTTGTCGACGGCGCGGACTAACGGACAACTCCCGGCCGTCCCCATTTACCATCAAGAGCGAAGACAATTTGTTTGAGGAGCTCCACCATGAAGATGCGGCCGGGATCGCAAACAGGATTTCTGTTGTGCGGCAAGGAATGGACCGACGGAGAGGCGATGGAAGTGCGCTCGCCGTGGGATCAGGGAGTGGTGGGGCGCGTAACCAAGGCGACGCGTGCCGATGCGCGTCAGGCCGTGCATCACGCCGTGGCCAGCCTGCGCCGGACCCGCGCACTGCCGCGCTGGAAACGGCGCGAGATTCTGGAAGATGTGGCCGCGGCGCTGATCGAGCAGAAGGAGCGCTTTGCGCAATTGATTGTGGCTGAAGCGGGCAAGCCGGTGAGGCTGGCGCGGATTGAAGTGGATCGCGCCGTGCTTACCTTCAAGACCGCGGCTGAAGAGGCGGCGCGGCAGGGCGGCGAGAGCATACCCCTTGATTTAACGGAGGGCAATGAGGGCCGATGGGGGCTTGTGCAGCGCTTTCCCATTGGGCCGGTGCTGGCAATTACGCCCTTCAACTTTCCCCTCAACCTGGTGGCGCACAAGGCTGCGCCGGCCTTGGCGGCCGGGTGCCCGTTGATTCTGAAACCTGCCCCGGAGGCCACGTTTACCGCATTGGCGCTGGGCGAAGTGATTTTGAAGGCGGGCTGGCCCGAGGAAGCGCTGGCCGTGCTGCCACTCGATAACGCCGACACCGCGTGGCTCGCGGAGAAGGAAGATCGCATCAAGCTTGTAAGTTTTACCGGCTCGGCCAAAGTGGGCTGGGAGCTGAAGGCGCACTCGGGACGCAAGCGCGTGCTGCTGGAATTGGGCGGCAACGCCACGCTCATCGTGCACAGCGACTGGAAAGAACTGGACGACGCGGCGGTGCGCACCGCGCACTCAGCGTTCAACTACGCGGGGCAGTCGTGCATCAGCACACAGCGCGTGTTGGTGGAGCGCAGCATCTTTCAGACCTTTCTGTGGAAGGTGGTGGAGGTTGCCGCCAAGCTTGAGATCGGCGATCCCTCGAATGAGGCAACGGAGGTTGGTCCGCTGATTCGGGCGAGCGAAGCGGAGCGGGTGGAGGCGTGGGTGAAGGAAGCCGTTGCCGGCGGCGCAAAGCTGGTAACCGGCGGCGAACGCAAGGGGTCGATGATCACGCCCGCGATCCTGACCGCAACCGCGCCGGGCATGAAACTGCATGACGAGGAGATCTTCGGGCCGGTTCTCGCGATTGAGCCCTACGACGATTTTGAAGATGCGCTGGCGCGGGTGAATCACTCGAAATACGGCTTGCAGGCCGGGCTGCTCACGCGCGATTCCCGGCGCATTCTCACCGCTTACCGCGAGCTCGAAGTGGGCGCGTTGATTATCGGCGACACGCCGAGCTGGCGGCTGGATCCGATGCCCTTCGGGGGTGTCAAGGATTCCGGGCTGGGCCGCGAGGGCGTCCGCTGCGCCATCGAGGAGATGACGGAGCCGCGCATGCTGGTAATGAGCGGCATCGGGCAGAGTTGACGCAGTTCATGGTTCGTAGTGCACAGATGACGGCTCCGATTGCAGGGCAACTGCCGCGCCGCGGAAATCGAGGAGGCGGAACCTTCCATCTTCATGAGGGGAGGGTTCAGCGTCCGGGGCGGTTTGCCCGCTGCAATCGAAGAGAGGCTTGAACCACTCCATGCTGCTTAGGCTTTCTTCGTCGCCTTGGCCTTCACCTTGGCCCAGCGCCGGTGCTGCGCCTCTGCAATCTTCTTGCGCGATTCGGCGCTCAGGACCCGCTTCTTTCTGATCTTGGCTTTGGCGGGCGCTTTCTTCGCTGTGCGTCCGCCCTTGGTGGTTGCGGTTCCGAGCGTGGCCAGCAGAGCGCGTGCCTGCGTCAGCCTGGCTATCTCGGCGTCAATTTCGACAAGAATATTTTCTATCGCCATAAGTCAAGGATAATGCAGAAAATTCGCGGTTTCATCCTTTCATGCAAGTTATTTTGTATCCAGAGAAAGTTACGCGAAGATAGGGTTCACTTACTCGCACGGGTCGATGCGAAAATCCCAATTCACGCGTCAATGACTTATGCGCTGACCGTAGCCGCGGCGCGGCGCCATGCGTAGAGCGGGAACTGGTTGGCAAGCTCCGCCACCTCGCCGCGAATGCGTTCGAGCGTGGCGTCGTCGTTGCGCTGCTCCAGCGCTTTCACAATCCACGCGGCGATGGTGCGCATTTCCGGTTCCTTCATGCCGCGCGTGGTGAGCGCAGGGGTGCCCACGCGAATGCCCGATGGCTTGAGCGGGGGATTCGTATCCCAGGGGATGGAATTCTTGTTCACGGTGATGCCGGCCTTGCCCAGAGCCAGTTCTGCTTCAGAGCCGAGAATGCCTTTCTCGTACACATCGACGAGCAAGAGGTGATTGTCGGTTCCCCCTGAAACCAACCGGTAGCCCGCCGCACTCAGTGCTTCGGCCAATGCCTTGGCGTTGGTGACAATTTGCGCGGCGTAGTCGCTGAACTCGGGGCGCAGCGCCTCAGCAAATGCCACGGCCTTTGCCGCCACGATGTGCACCAGCGGGCCGCCCTGCTGCCCCGGAAAAACAGATTTGTCCACCGCCGCGGCAAGATCCTGGTTGCAAATGATGAGGCCGGCGCGCGGCCCGCGCAGCGTTTTATGTGTTGTCGTGGTCGTGATCTGCGTGTGCGGCACCGGCGAAGGATGTACGCCGCCCGCGACCAGGCCGGCAATGTGCGCCATGTCAAAAATGTAGATTGCGCCCACCTTGTCGGCGATATGGCGCATGCGCGCGAAATCCCACAGGCGCGAGTAAGCGCTGGCGCCGCCGATGATGACCTTCGGCTTTTCCGCGACGGCAACGGATTCCATCTCGTCGTAGTCGATGGTCTCGGTATCGCGGCGCACATGGTAAAACGTGGTCCGGTAGAGCTTGCCGCTGAAGCTGAGGCGATGACCGTGCGTGAGATGACCGCCGTGCGAAAGGTCGAGGCCGAGAATGGTGTCGCCGGGCGTGAGAACCGCCGCGTAGGCCGAAGCATTGGCCTGCGAGCCGGAGTGCGGCTGCACGTTGATGTGCTCGCCCCCGAAGAGTTGGCGGGCGCGATCGCGGGCCAGATTCTCCACGACGTCGGCATATTCGCAGCCGCCGTAGTAACGGCGCCCCGGATAGCCCTCGGCATATTTATTGGTGAAGATCGAGCCGGCTGCCTCCAGCACCGCTTCAGAGACAAAGTTTTCGCTGGCAATCATCTCCAGCCCCTCGTGCTGGCGGAGGGTTTCCTGATCAATGGCGGCGGCTACATCGGGATCGGCCTGGGCGAGGGGCAAAGACATGCGGTCAGTCATAGATAAATTCTACAACTGGTCTCATCGTTACATCGGTTGCTTCTAATACCCCGCGAAATGAAATATCGACAGCTTGAAAATCCAACTCGCGAAAAAGAGCGCCGTCGCAATGTACACCGCCCTGTTGAATTGCGCGCTCTCCGTGATCCGCCGCAGCGGGATGCGCCGCCACACCAGAAAAATGCACACCGGAATCAGCGCCACCGTGCCGAAAAAAAGCACCAGCCCGAACGGATTCGCCAAAAACGCCTGCCAGAAATCCATCCGCGCCGCCCACGCAAAGCTCGTTGTCATTCCGCAGCTCGGGCACGGCAGATGCGTCAGCCGCAGAAAGTTGCACGGCGGCAGCCCCAGCTCGGTGTGCGTTCCATACCCGCGCGCCGCGGGTTGCAGCCAGCGCGCCACGCCCAGCACGCCGCCGGCCATCGCCGCGAACCCCACAGCGACCGATTTTTCGGCCCTGCCATACATCGCGCCTCTCCGTTCCACCTTAGAGGTTGCGCAGCCCGCCAACGCTCCACCACCAGATAAGCCCAATCACCGACAGCACGAGAGCAATAATATTGAGGTAATAGGCGCCCTTCGCCCATCCCTCGTCCAGGTGCGGCGCGCGACCGGCGGCGATTTCATCCATATCTTTCTTGGCCATAATCATCCCCGGCACCGCCGTGAAAGGCCCGCAGCAGAACATCGACGCGACCCCCAGCCCGATCGCCCATTTCGTATTGTTGCCAGTAATTTTCTGGTATGGATAGCCCGGTGGCGGAGGAAATGCGCCCGGTGGCGGAAGATATGCTCCCGGCGGCGGGAACCCCGGCGGAGGCTGCTGGATATTTGCTGGCGGCTGCCATACTGGAGGAGGAACTGCGGCCGGCGGCGCGGGGGTTTGAGCGGACAGCGGATTTCCGCAGGCCGCGCAGAATGCGGCGGTCGGATCATTGGCCGCGCCGCATCGTGGACAAAAGACACTGCTCATCGCGCGTCTCCTTGAAATTACGTTTGAGAATTCGGATCACCGATTGCAACGCACGCGTTACAACGGAGCGGATTGGACGCGGCCGAAGCAGCGGGTGCACCGATTTAAATTCCATGACTCGGGCTTTTGCACGGAGGGTGCAGACACGCGCGATTCTACGGAACAGGTAAGCGTGATGTCAATCGGCCCTGGGCCTGGGTAGTGGGTCAGTTTGAGCCGGTTGTGAAAGGGCACGACTTCAGTTGTGCCGCAAAAGCCCCAAGATAGCGGCGGCCTTCAACCCCTGAGGGAAAGTTTTTCAAATTGACTTACTACCTGAGCGCGGCCTTTAGCCCAGTATTGACCGGCGGCCATTGCGTACACTGGAAGCAGCAAACCATCGGCCAACCCACCGATATGGATTTGCGAGGCGCTTGTCGTGAACCATAGCAAATATCTAATTCCGGCGGCGATATTCCTCGGCATGCTGCTTTCTGCAGCGGCCCAGACGGCGACCTCGATGCCGGCGCAAAACACTGGCATCGACCCGGCCCTGCTGCTCAAGGCCAATGCCGGCGACCCCGCAGCCCAGGTCGCGATGGGCGAGCAATATGCGCATGCGGCCGCTTCCGATCACGACAAAGTGCAGATGGCCGGCGATTATCAGCAGGCCGTCGCTTGGTATCGAAAGGCCGCCGATCAAAACAACATTCCCGCGGAAATGCATCTGGCCGCGCTCTATCGCGACGGCGGTGGCAAAACCATTCCGCGCGATATGGAGCAGGCGGCAGCGTGGTATCGCCGGGCAGCGGATCAGGGCGACCCTTCCGCGCAGGCGACGCTCGGCGTGCTCTACTCCATGGGCCAGGGCGTGCCTCACAGTGACGTGGAAGCGTATTTCTGGCTCGACCTTGCTGCCGGCGTGAAAGGGCCGAACCAGGAAAAGTACGCAGCCAATCGCCAGATGATCGGCGAGCGCATCACCGCCGACGAACTCTCCGATGTGCAGGATCGCGTGGCCTCATGGAAGGCCGCGCATCCGCGTCCCGACAGCGACAATTAATACCGAAACCGCATCGTCGCGTGATTGCCGGAAGAGTAGCGCCGGTCTCCTGACCGGCTGTACTGGCGGCGTCCACGCCGCCAGAAGCGATGCGTCTGTGCCCCATCCTTTTGCGTTTTTTGCGAAAGGGTGGAAAATGATCAAAGCGGCGTGCGCCTTTCTTTGATGCTCTCTGAATTTCTCCGCAAAATCAGCATGGAAAACCGGGTCACGGATTCAAAGTCTGTTCCGCGGCTCCCACTACGCGAGAATGGCTGACGAGAAAGACGACGAGTCGAAGCGGCTCGCCGTCTTTTTCTGCGCGCAAAACATTGCCGCCGGAGAGTTCGAGCGTGCGGCCATCGGTGGCGCCAGAACCAAAATTGGAGCCAAATTCCTTGATGGCGCGCACCACCGCAACATGATGCAGCGTGCGGCCGGCATTCTCGCCATGCGAGACCTCTGAATGCGTCGCGTTTTCCGCGATGATAGCGACCAAAGTGGCTTTCGTTGCGGTCGCGGCGTGCACAGTGAATTCGACCGCGCCATTGGCCGCGCGATGTGCATTGCCAATTTCGATCTGGATCTTGGGCACGGCCGCGGCGCGCGTGATGAAACCGGCGAGCACCGGGGGATTGCTGCCGGCCAACTGCATCGTTCCATCCACAACGAACTGCGGCGTGGCCGGCGAATCGAGTCCGAACTGGCGCACATAACTCTGCTGGCGCAGGTCGATCTCGTCGAAGGAAAACGGATCCATCCAGCCCTGATGGTTCCAGTAGGTCACGTGCTCGCTCAACACAATCACTTGCGCGCCGGGGATCACCTGCGTGTCGAGTTGCGCCAGCAACGCATCGGCCGGCGGACAATCGGAACAGCCTTCCGAAGTGAAGAGCTCGACGAGAACGGGAGTCGGCTGCGTGGCAGCAGGGGTTGAAGCCGCACTTGCCTGGCCTGCTGCCGGAAGACACAGAAGCAATGCCGTCGCGACCAGGGTCACGGCAACGCGAGCTCTACGGAAGCAATCGGAAGTCGGGGAAGTCATCGAAATCCTGATTTATTCTGATCTGCCCCAAGAATAACGCGAAAGCGCGATTGGAGGGAAGTTTCTCAGACTGAAGGTATCGTGAAAGGGCACGACTTTAGTCGTGCCGAAAGTGCAGCAAAATCAACGTGAGCTTTAGCCCCTGAGGGACGGTCTCTTTCTAACTGAGACACTACCCGACGCACTACAGGCCGGATGGCTCCGCTATTCTAGCGTCGATGAGAGATTCCCGGTTCTGTTCGTGCTTTCGATCCGCCGCATTCCTGGTTTTTGCCAGCCTTGCGACGATACTTGTCGCGCATGCACAAGCCCCCAGCGTCACGCTCACGCCCACCGCAGTCGTCGCGGGTTCGCCGGAGTTGATTCGCGTGGCGACACCGGCAAATGCAACGTTCGAGGGCGAATGGCTGGGACAGAAGCTCGCCTTCTTTTGGTCGCACGATCGTCAGGCGTGGTACGCGCTCGCCGGCGTGGATGTGGAGGGTGCCGTGGGCACTTCTTTCCTTCGCATCACGGCAACGCTGAAAGGAACAGGCGGCGGGGCGCCTGAATTGAGCCGAATCGACCTGAGCCGCAGCATAGAGATTCATGAAGCGCACTACCACACCGGCACACTCACCGTGGCGCCAAAGTTTGTTGAGCCGCCAGCAAAGGAGTCGGCCCGCATCAAGGCAGAAGTCGAGCTGAAGGAAAAAGTGTTTGCGGCGAGCGCGTCCGAGCCGCTCTGGTCCGGCGATTTTCGCGCTCCGGTTCACGCGGCGCCAACTGACAGCTTCGGCACGCGGCGCACCTTCAACGGCCAACTCGCGAGCGTGCACAAGGGGATGGACTTTCGCGCAGCGACGGGCACGGTGGTGCGCGCGGGGAATAGCGGCGTAGTGGTGCTTGCGCGGCCCCTCTACTACGAGGGCAACTGCGTGGTCATCGACCATGGGTTGGGGCTGTACACGCTCTCCATGCACCTCAGCCGCATCGATGTGCGAGAGGGCCAGCATGTAGCGAAGGGGCAACCGCTGGGCCTGAGCGGAGCCACGGGACGCGTCACCGGGCCGCATCTGCACTGGGCCGTGCGCTGGCAGAATGCGTACCTCGATCCCGCAAAATTGTTGCAAATGGATTTGGACAGCGTACGCTAGCGTTCTGTCTCTGAGGTTCGCATCAAAATGTCCTGTCATCCGAAGCGATCAAAAATCGGATGTCATCCTGAGCGAGCCCGCCGCAGGCGGACGAGTCGAAGGACCTGCATTTCGCGGCTTCGGCTTATGTCACGAACTTCATGGGCAACGTGCGTTAGCGCGAGAGCGCTTCTTCTTCGACGTCACTCGGCTGCGCCGCGCCCGCGCCGGCGCCGGAGGCCTTCTCTTCCCGCAGCGCCTTGAACGCGCGATGCACAAACGAGCCCATGTACCAGCCGTCAATAAATTTGTAGGGCGTTTCGCCGGTGGTGTAGTGGCCGCAGGGCAGCACGCGCACCTCGTGACGCAGGCCGGAACGGCGAAAGGCATCGACCACCTGGAGCGAGTACTCCCGCGGAAACGTGAGATCGTAATTAGCGTAGACCACGAGCACGTTTTTGCCGGGGCCGTTGGCCGCTGCGCCTTTGAACTGCTCGTAGTAGCTCACCGGGCTTACCGCGGCCCACAGTGCGCGCACGCGCTCCTGCGTGAGACCTGCCTCCTGCACAGCCTGGCGAATGTGGCGCGTCGATTGCCCGGTCCACACCACATCTCCAAAAGCTGTTGACGCGTGATTGAAGGCGTTCACCCGCAGCCGCGCATCGTGCGCGCTGGCCAGATAGCCGTAGCAGGAGCCGAGACTGGTGCCCAGCACGCCGAAGTGCTCGTAGCCCTGCTCTTCGAGCCAGTCGAGGCAGCAGCGGATATCGACCACGGCCTGCCGGCAGGCGGAGATGGTGCGGCCGATGTTGGCGCTCACCGCGTAGTCGGAGCGCTCCAGATCAACGGGGCGGCGAATGTCGTGATACGGCTTGGAGAGACGTAGCGCCGAAACGCCCATGCGGTTGAAGAGCGTGCACAGCGAGTTGTGGCTGAAGCCGTCGGCGTTCCACTGCGGCATCACCACAATGGCCTGTTTGGGCCGCGCGGGATCCTTGTGCGCGGGCGCGGGATACCAGCGCGCATTGACCAGATCGTTTTCGGGATAGGGCGTGCGCTCTGGCGAGGTGAAGCGGAGAAATTGCGCGGGCGCGAGCTTGCCTTCGATGGCCTGACGTTTGATTTCGGCATCTTTGGCGAGGGTTTCCGGGCGGACGTTGGTGGGAAAGAGCTGCGGGAAGCGCTCCTCAAGGTGGAAGTCCGTGGGGCGCGCGTAGCCGAAGAATTCCTTGCTGTGACTGATGAGGAACTGGTTGATGCGCACCATCGCGGCTTCGGCGGCGGCAGCGTCGTGCTCGACCTCGGGCCCGGGTACGACTTCGTTAAAGCCGTGCGCTTCGAGAAAGGGCACAACCCACTCGAAGCCCCACTCCAGCGGCCGCACTACGCGATTTTCGTCGCGCGTTGTCAGCCGCGTCTCCCACGCGTACATCCAGCGCCCGTACCAGTCTCTGAACATGCCGATACATTAAGTTTAGCAATCCAGCGCACGACGCAGCGATGGAGCAAGGAAGCAAGTTGCTGCGAGCAGCTTCGCAGTTCGAAGAACCGGCTGGAGTCCCGCGGAAGGTAGGAGTTCGGAACGATTCATTGTGAGCTAAGAGTTGACTTTGCGCGCGGTACGCTTGAGTGCGAAATATTCGGCCATAAACCAGCCCAGGCTGAGCAACAGGATCAGGGTGATGACTGCCTGCGATATGGCGCAATAAAGGCACCAGACGCCCAGGCCATATTGCTCGATCATGGAAAGGCGGAACGCGAAGAGAAACCCCAAACCCGCGGCAAGGAATGTTGCGAAACGCTGGCGCGCGAGGCTGAGGCAACCGAGCAGCAGATACCCGGCGATGCCTAAGACAGCAACAGGTACGTGGCCGATCGTTGAGAAGCTGCTGCGGTTCACCGTGCCGCAATCCCAGTGTTCGTTGATGTCGCAGGGCGCAGTGGTGGTGGAGTAATGGAGGGGCAATGCCAGCGCAGAAACAACAATGCCGGCAACGGCGAGAACCATGATGAAATATCGCATAGCGGGAAGAATGATGTCGCGTACGGACTTCCTGTTGTTGATTTTACGCGACGGTCCGGCCCTCAGAGATCCATGAGCGCGCGATCGAATCAATCCGCGAACGCTGTAGGATGAAGCTATGAAGTTGTCCCAGCACGCTTCCGGCTTGGCTCTGTCCGAAACAGCTAACCGGAGGGGGATGCGGGTAGCCTTCTTTGGCGGCAGCTTCGACCCGCCGCACAACGGCCATCTGGCCGTGGCGCGCGCCGCGCGTGCCGCCTTCGCGCTGGATGCGGTGCTGTTTGCGCCGGTGGGCATGCAGCCGCTCAAGCCGGAGGGTCTCGCCGCGAGCTTCGAGGACCGGCTGGCGATGACTCGGCTGGCGATTGCGGGCGAGCCCGGCTTTCAGGTCTCGCTTGCCGATGCTCCAAAATCGCCCGACGCGCCCCAGTCTGCCGGCGATCGCACATCCACACCGAAAACCACGCACCATGACGCCCTTGATTCCACGCCCAACTACACGCCCAACTACACCATCGACACGCTCGAGCGGCTGCGCACTTCTCTCGCGCCCGATTGCGTGCTCTATTGCCTGATGGGCGCGGACTCATTCTTCGGGCTGCACCGCTGGCACCGTGCCGCGGAGCTTCCCTTTGTGGCGCCGTTGATCGTGGCCTCGCGGCCGGGCCAGCCGCTCCCGGATCTGATCGTCGATCCGAAGGTCGATCTGAAGGCCGACCTGAAGGCCGCTCTGCCAACGGGACTCGCGTTTGAGTCCCCGCAGGATGGGAGCCGGAATGAATCCGGCATCGAGGTGCGCGCGTTTATCCTCGTGAATCAGGCCGGAGACCGCGCCCCGTTTTACGTGCTGCCCGGTCTGCATGTGGAGATCAGCGCGTCAGAATTTCGAGCGCAGATTCACGCTGCTTCCGGCAGTCCGGCCGCAGGCCGCGACCTGGTGCCGCAGGCCGTGCGCAACTACATCGCGCAACACGGGCTGTATCGCTCGTAGCGAAACTGGCCCCCGTGCCCCATCCTTGCGGCGCTTTTGCCGCAAGGATGGGACCGCTGACTCGCTGAAAAGCGCCTTTCTGCTCTCTATTGGCTACTTCCTATTGGCTACACCCTGCCCCCTGCTCTACCATGAGGACTGGAGAAACGTTCTACCGCATGAGACTATCGCCAGCGCAGAAGCAAACGCGCGCCCTCGTACAGGCCGCCGCCGCAGTTTGTGAAGACAAAAAAGCCCTCGATACCCGCATCCTGGAACTCGATCCCGCCGACTCGGGACTGAGCGACTTCTTCCTGGTCACTTCGGCCACGAACGAGCGGCAGGCCGTCGCCATTGCCGACGAGATCGAGCTGCGCCTCAAGCGCGAGTTCGGCGTCTATCCGAACTCCGTGGAGGGCCGCCGTCATGGCGAGTGGATTCTGCTCGACTATGTGGACTTTGTGGTGCACGTGTTTCAGTCCGAGCGCCGCGCCTTCTACGACATCGAACGGCTACGCAAATCGGCGCGCCCCCTCACGCCTGAGGAGTTCGACGCGGAGCTGAAGACCGAGCTGAAGGATAAGACCCGCGCCGCGCGAACCAAGTCTCCCGTCAAAGCGCGCGCCGCATCGGCCAAGCCCGCAGCGAAGCCCGCAGCGAAGCCCGCAACCAGGTCCGCAACCAGGTCCGCAACAAAGACCAGGAAGCCGGCAAAGCCCGCGGCAACAGTGAAGAAGCCCGCGAAGAAAGCCGCGCCGCGCCGGAAAGCTGCGGCTGCGAAGAAGAAACCCGCGCGACCCTCCGCGAAAAAGACCAGGCGCTCGCGCTGAACGGTTCGGCGCAAGGAAATTCAATCCCGCCGATCAGTTCAGCAGCAGGAAAAAGAATGGGGACCCGATTTCGGGTCCCCATTTTGATTCTTAAAGGCTGGTTGGATTTAGAAGGTGTAGCGCAAATTGAAGCGGAGTGAACGGCCGGCCTGGAACAGGTACGGCTTGCCGTAGTTTCCGTGTTGCACCATGGCCGTTCCCGTGCCGGCGGCTCCGTTGATCCATTGCTGCACGTTGTAGCCTTCCTCCAGCTCCTGGTAGATCAGGGCTCCGCATGCAAAATTGACTGCTTGCCCGGCCAAGGCGGGACCGGTCGGGTTCGTCGTGGCGGAACCGTAACACGGACCCGAAGCAGCAGTAGCGGTCGCCGGAACGACGCCGGGAAAAAGCGGCGTGTTGTAAAACATCGAGTCCATGGACTGCCAGAACGCGGTGACTATATGCTGGTTGAGCGCGTTGGATGCGGTAGCCTCAAACGAGATGGTCTGGTGATCGCCCACCTTGATCGTGTGCGACGCGCTCATGTCGGACTGGATGTACCACGGTGTGCGGCGCGCGTAGGGCGTGCCCAGCGTGATGTTCCCAGTCGTCGGGTTCGTGGTCATGTCGACCCACTGCCCGCGCCCGAATACATACGTCGATTCATACGGCTCGCCGCTAAACGCTACCATCATGTCGGTTTGAGAGCTCACCGGAGAGCCCTGGTAGAAGTACTGGAACAGGCCGAATGTTGTGGGCTGCCGTTTCCACCATGGCAGAGTGTAGGTTCCCAGTCCCTTGAATGCGTTGGGACGATCCGTCGGCATCGGTCCGGCGGTGGACTTGCCGTTGGCGCCGAAGTAATAGAACGGCTCGTCGAAGGCGCGGGTGGTATCGGGGCTGTCGCGTCCCGTAATGCCGCCGTCCGTCTGGTCGGTGGTCGTCAGGCCAGGATAGTTGCCCCACATGCTGCTGTAGGTGTAGCTGAACATCAGGCTATAGTTCGCGCTCGGCGCCGAGGTGATCCGCAGCTCTACTCCGTCATAGTTGCGGATGGCCTTGGGCATCGCTGGGCAACTCGGGCAAGTGCCGAATATCGAGGGATGAAATTCGTAAGGGATTCCGGGTTCGCCGAAGGATTGGCCTAGCGAGCCGAGGAACGTGGCGTAGCCGTCGAAGGTCGAATCCACTCCCTCGCCCGGGTTGACGATGGTATAAAGCTCACCCTCGACCGGGTCGTCCAGCGACGCGTCCTCGATGACGTGGTCCAGACGGCGGCGATCGTAGCGCGCTTCAAAGGCCCACTTCGGGGTGATCTGATAGTCCCACCCAAAAACGTACTCATGCTGGCGATAGGGTTTGACGCCGGGAGCCACCGGCTCCCAGGGCCGTTCGTTCGCGTTCTCAATCAGCGAAACCTTGGTCGGCGTATCGACGAATGACGGGGGCGGCGTATTGCCCGAATTATTAAAGTTGGCGCCGGTTGTCGGGACCCCATCTGGACAGGCGCGGCCGCCCTTGAAAACGAGGTCGATATCGGAATTGACGTAGCCCTGTCCAGCAATCCCGTCGGGGCCCAGCGGGTAAGTGCACTGCTCGAACGCTTGCGCGCCAAACGAGGTCTGGGCTACCAACAGCTTCATCACGTCGTTGACCACGTCGTAGCTGCCGAAGAACTTCATTTTGCCATGGCCGGTAGGATCCCATGCGCCGCCCAGCCGTGGCTCGATCTTGTCGCTCCACGGGAAATTGATCGCGCTCACCTTCACTCCGGCGGGAGCCGGCAGGCTTTCCTTCTCAATGCGCAGACCAACATCCAAAGTCACGCCCTTGCCAATTGTCCACGAATCCTGAACATAGAGCGCATGGTTATAGTCGCTGGCCGGCGCAGTCAGGATGGTCGCGAAGTCGGTGATGACCGCGTAGCCGTATTGGCCTTCGCAGTAACTGCCATACGCCGCATCAAGCTTGGTGCAGTTACCTGCCCCGGTTGTCGTGAGCGCATTATGTGACTGCTTGGCGCCAAGATAGTAGGACACCTGGGGTACATTGCCGTTCTGGTCGATGATGTTGGATAAGTGGTTGAGCTGATAGCCAAACTTGAAGTTGTGCGAGCCCCACCAGCCGCCTTTGTAGATGGCGAAGTCCTGGTTCAACTGGTAATGCTTGCTGGAGTTGAAAAGTGTGTAGCTCTGCTTGAATGCCGTTGTCGAAGTGCCACCAGCCAGCTGCAGGGCCGGGGGCAGCGGGTTGCCTAAGGCGTCGTTCACGCCGGGGGTGGCCCACACGATGTCGGGGCTCGATGTTGGCCAGCCAAAATCGTGATAATTGTTGAAGTAGTATCCGTAACGAGTGGTGGCGACAATATGTGGGGTTATCGTGATGTCGGCGCCTACGTTGTACAGCGCGTTCGGCGCGGAGAAGCCGATGCCGTGCTGGAAGTTATTCGGGTCCTGCTCGACCGCGGTGTTCAGATAGCCGACCTCCGGCGAACTCGGATCCGCGACAGGCAGGTTCGATCCGGTCTGGCGCTGGTATTGGTAGAGCCATTCGCCGTAGACGCGGATCTTCTGCGTGATCTCCGCATCTACGCGGGCATACCCGTAATAGGTCTGCGTATCCTGGGTGAAGTACTGATTGCCGAAGGTGGTTAACCCTGTGCCTTCGTTATTAGCCACGGTGCTGTCATAGTTGATGTTGCGCCCCGTCCCGTTATACCAGGGGTTAAAACCCGCAGCAAACCAAAGCTTGTCCTTATAGATGGGTCCGCCTACCTCCACGCCCGGGTTCACGTTGCGGAAGTGCTCCTTCTGTGACGAATAGATCTGGCCGTCAGGATCGATGGCGACACCATTCGAAGTTATGGTGCCGCTCGAAGTGGGGTCGTAGCGCAGAAAATCATTTACCGGATTCGCGTCGGTCCCCGAGGATTCGTAGCTGGAAAAGACCTCGCCGTGGAATTCGTTGCCGCCCTTCTTGAGAATGACGTTGATCACGCCACCCAGCGCCCCGCCGTACTCAGCCGGAACGGCCGAGGTAACGATCTGCATGTCCTGGATGAAATCGGTGGGAACGTTGGCGCTTGAATAACCGCCGGAAACATTCTCAGTGTCCTGGCCCTCGACCAGGTAGGTGCTCTCGGAGTCGGCCGCACCGCCGATGGAGAAGCCGAAGCTGAGACCGTTGCCGGCGCTACCCGGCAGGGCACCGCCGCCGCCGGAGACGGCCTGGCCGTTCATGGAATAGCCTGCAAGAGGCTCGTTGCGGGCCATGGGTGCATACTGGATGACCGACTGGAAGCTCGCGCCGGTGGGCGCATTCTGCAGCGTCTGGCTGGAGATGTTGGTCTGGGTCTGGGTAGTCGTGGTGTCGATCACTGGAGCCGATTCGTTGACCTCGACGGTGGTCGCCGCAGCACCTACATGGAGTTCGAGATCGACGGTCGGCAAGTGCCCGGTTTCGATCACCAGGCCTTCGCGCTTGGTGGTCTCAAATCCCTCGGCCTTCACCACAGCGGTGTATGTGCCCGGAGGGAGATTGGCGAAGTGATAATAGCCGCTCGAATCCGTCGTAAGTTCCTTGCTGCCGATGAGCGTGGTGCCCGTGACGATGATATGGGCCTTGGGCACGACGGCGCCGGACGGATCCTTCACCGTGCCTTGCAGGCCGCCGGTAACATCCTGGCAATAGGCGGACGGTTGCTGCGTTGCGACCACAAATCCCAGTGCAAACGCAAACGCAAACACGAGAGCAATGCCTTGTAGACGGAAAAAACGCATCAGAAACTCCTCCAGAATAATCTTTCTGCACCGGAAGGCCCCAGAGAGGGCCCTTCGCGATCCAGGTTGTGCGCTTTCGGTGGCTCGATGGGGAGGGCAAGTCCGATCCCGCAAGTTGTTTCAAAATCAACAGCCGTACTCAAATTTACAAACCCGAAAGGCCATCCAAGCGAGTGCAGGCGCACTTGAGGTGACCCCATGTCCAGGTGCGGCGTACTTATTGGCAATTTTGAAAAAGTAATCTGCAAAAAAATACACTCTCACCAATACCTTTGCCTGTTCCATGCACGATGCGTGCCAATCTCGGAGATTACCGGTAAATGGTCATTGTTTACAGAAAATAAAAGACTTACTTGTGCATCAATTGCCGGGTTGGTAGAGGGGATATATGAAATTTCATACACCATGAAGTCAATCTTCCCAAAATTGGACATATCCTGCAGATTTTGAGATAGTTCCCCCCTTTGCTGCTATGCAGCCCTAACGGCGGTCTTGCTTTTGAAAGGGCACGACTTCTACCTGCCCTGAGCGAGTTCCGAAAGGTGCCGCATAAATCGACCAATGAACCGGGGCTTTAGGCAGTGTTTGGTGAATCCTGGCGGAACGGGTTTGTATCCGGGCGCGGCTTTCACCGCGTCGAAAACGTGCAGGATCGGTCGGATTTTAGCCCCCGTTCGATGTATGTCGTCCCGCAGCGATCTACTTTTCGATTCACCAAACACTGCCTGGCCCCTGAGGGACCGTTCTGTTCAAACTACCCATGCGCGGTTTTGCGGTATTCTCCTCTCCATGCAAGTGACGCTGACCCATATCGGCAGCCGGGCAGGAACGAAAGATGGCTACGAGGCTCTCATAAGCGGCTATCTCAAACGATGCGCTGGAGTTATGCGGTGCAGTGCCGAAGTATTCCGCAGCCAAGGCGCGTTCCTGGAGTGGCTGGGCAAGCAGCGAGGAAGGACGGAGGCCGCACTTCTGATGCTCGACTCGCGCGGCCCACAGATGGCCTCTGAGTCGCTGGCGAAGTGGCTGGGAAAGCGGCGCGATGAGGGCCTGCAGCACGTGGTTTTTGCCGTAGGGCCGCCCGATGGATGGTCAGCAGAAGCGCTGGCCGAGGGCAAACGCCGCGGCGGCCTGCTCTCGCTGGGGCCAATGACGCTGGCTCACCAGTTGGCGCGTCTGGTTGTGGCCGAGCAGCTCTACCGGGCCTGTACAATTCTCACGGGCCACCCGTACCACCGAGGAACGAGTTAACAGTTGTCAGTTATCGGTTGTCAGCGGTGCGGGTTGGCGAGTATCGATTAAGTTCGGCAATTCTATGCGACTTGACGAAGCGGAGAGTCCCTCACACGAAGTCGGCGATATGATCTATGCGCTTGTAGGGTCGATCTAAGAGCCGGTTTCTGACAACTGACAGATGTGATCTGACAACTGATCTCTATGAACCCTGAAGCACCATCCCGGCGCGGCTTGATCCTCATCAACACCGGCCCCGGCAAAGGCAAGACCACCGCGGCGCTGGGCACCGCTCTGCGCGCCGTGGGATGCGGCATGAAGGTGCTGATGCTTCAGTTCATCAAGGGCTCGTGGCACTACGGCGAACTCGACGCTGCCGAAGCCTTCGGCGAGAACTTTGTGCTGAAGCAGATGGGCCGCGGCTTTGTGAAGATCGGCGGCGCCGAGCCCGATCCTGAAGACGTGCGCCTGATTCAGGAGGCGTGGGCCGAGGCGCGCGCGGCCATCGACTCCGGTGAGTGGGACCTGGTGATTCTCGACGAGATCAACTACGCCATCAGCTACAAGATGCTGGACCCGGAGCTGGTGGCCGAAGCGCTGCGCAACAAGCCGGAGATGGTGCACGTGATTCTGACCGGACGCAACGCGCACCCGCTGCTGGTGGAGCTGGCCGATACCGTGACCGAAATGCGCGAGGTGAAGCACGCCTACCAGAAAGGCATTCTCGCGCAGCGCGGCATCGAGTATTAGAACCGTTTGCATCAATCCGGTTTTGAAAGGGCACGACTTCAGTCGTGCCGAAAACGCACCTAGAATGGGCCGGGCTTCAGCCCCTGAGGGACGCCTTTCAATCGGCTTCAAGCATTTATGCACCCATCCCACCGCCGGAGGTAATCATGACTGAGAGCACGCATCATCGTTGGAGCGAGATCGAACCCGAGCAGATGAATCCGCTGGTGACGCGGCAGTTTGTCGTCGGCGCCAACACCATGCTGGCGCGCATCGTCCTCAAAAAGGGCGCGCATGTGCCCACGCACCAACACATGCACGAGCAGATCAGCCACGTCGTCGAGGGCGCTCTCGAATTCCGCGTCGACGGCAAGCGGGTTGCGGTGCGCGCGGGCGAGATCCTCTGCATCCCGCCGCACGCGCCGCACGAAGTGGTCGCGCTTGAGGACTCCGTGGCGCTCGACATCTTCAATCCGCCGCGCCAGGACTGGATTGATACAGTTGTATTTGGCCGGACGATAGAGGCCCGGGCCTAAAGGCCGTTTCCTTTTGACCTGTTTTCAGGGGCCTGAAGGCCCCTGCTCCCTCCGAAATCCTTAACTCCAACTGTAGTACTAACCCGTTTCACTGACCGGCGCGCGCCCACCATTCTCGCCTTCCCTCCGCCTCAACGCCTCGGCAACAATCAGTGCCGTTCCCGCATACAGCAGCGTGTCTCCGATGTAGTCGATTGCCTCCACAACTTCATCGGTGCCGTGAGCCGGCCACAGCATGGGCACGTAGATGATCGCCACCGTGGCAGCCAGCACGATGCCGAGCCAAGCCGCTGCGTTGCTCGCCCGGCGGTTCAGCAAAATAAGCGCGCCACTCACCAGCAGCACCGCACCCACCACGTAGCCCCACACGCGCGGCACAGGAACCCATGCCGGCGTCAATTTCTCAAGCGGCACGCCGGGCAGGAACTCGGGGTGCAGAAAATGCTCGACCCCGTAAAAGATCGCAACCACTGCAAACACGATGCGGCACGGTGTTACCAGCCTCGCCCAGCGTGAACCGCGCGGAACCACGCTGCCGGCAAGGCACAGCAGAGCGCACCCGAATGTGGTCTCGCGCGCCAGCAGCGCAAAGCCAAAGCGATCGTGCTGCGCGGTGACCACTCCCGGCAAATCCATCATCGCCACGAACGCCAGGAACATGCCCCCAGCCAGCAGGCTCGACCAGAACGTCAGGCGGTCGAAAATCAGGCTCAGCGCCGTGGCAATCAGCCCGAAACCCACCAGGTAGACCCAGAACAAAGGCCATGGCATGTACGTGGGAACCATCTCCGTCATTCCCTTTGCCGCGGCCAGGTGCAGCGCGCCGAAGGCCGCCAGCGGAGCCGCCACAAACACGCGTCCCAGCGCAATCGCCCGCCCGGTCAATGCTCCCGACGCAAGCCCTGACGCGAGTATCGACCCGCGCGCAATCACTCCGGCCCCGAGCACTATCAGCCCTGCCGCGCTCATGGAAACAACAGTTCGCGAAATCTCAAGCAAGGTACGCTCCTTTCTTCAACGGGATTCCCAACGCCATGCGGCCGCGTGCGCCTTCTCTAATTCTCCTACTAGCGATATCATCCCCGCACGCCAAAGCCAATCCCCGACTCACAATCCGCGGTTTTTCAGTCACGTTGCCCCGCAGTCCCCGCTTTGCTGTCCACGACCCACGGTCCACGACTCACGGCCCACGCCCCATCCATATACAATTGCATTCGGTATGACGTGGTTCAAGCGTGAAGACGGCGACTATCCCGCTCCGGAGAACGGACCGGCCGGCGAGAACGGTCCCGATGCGGGCGCGAAGACCGTGCGCACCGAGGGCCTGTGGGTCAAATGCCCCAGCTGCCGCCAGACCCTCTACAAAGCCGAACTCGAAGCCAACCTGCAGGTCTGCCCCAAGTGCCAGCATCACTTCAAGCTCAATGCGCGCGCACGCATCAATCTGCTGCTTGAGCCGGGTTACGAGCTGGTCGATCAGGGCCTGCGCTCCACCGATCCGCTGAATTTTGTCGACGTAAGGCCCTACAAGCAGCGCCTGCGCAAGGCCCGCGAGCTCACCGGCCTCGACGACGCCATCCTCAACGCCCTCGGCCGCATGGGACCGCATGAAGTTGTTCTCAGCGTCATGGAGTACGCCTTCATCGGTGGCTCCATGGGCGCCGTGGTGGGAGAAACCATTGCCCGCGCCGTTGATCGCGCACGCCTCACGCGCAAGCCGCTCATCGTTGTCGCCGCTTCAGGCGGCGCGCGCATGATGGAAGGCGTCGTCAGCCTCATGCAGATGGCCAAGATCGCCACCACCCTCGCGCAACTCGACGATGCGCGCGTGCCGTTTATCTCCGTGCTCACCGATCCCACCACCGGCGGCGTCACCGCCAGCTTCGCCATGCTGGGCGACCTCAACATTGCCGAGCCCGGCGCGCTCATCGGCTTCGCCGGCCCCCGCGTCATCGAGCAGACCATCCGCCAAAAACTCCCCGAAGGCTTCCAGCGCGCCGAGTTCCTGCTCGAAAAAGGCTTCCTCGACGCCGTCGTCCACCGCAAAGACATGAAGAGCTACCTCATCCGCGCTCTCGAGTTCCTGCAAACCACAGCAGCGTAAAAGCAAAGATCAGTTGTCAGTCGTCAGTTGTCTGCCGGCCGTCATCCTGAGCAATAAAAATTGGCTGTCATCCTGAGCGAGTCCCGGCGTGCCGGGACGAGTCGAAGGATCTGCGGTTGCTTTTGCCTCTGCCCTTAGTGCGATCCAAGTAGATCGAGGACCTGCATTCGTCCCTGCCACGGGCATGGGAAACTGATCACGGACAACTGATCACTGACAACTGCATTCCCCGTCAAGCAACCTTTCTCCTAACCCCTATCCCTTCAACACCTTCCCGTTGCATGAAACACCCCCGTTTCCGGCTACTCTTAATACATCCAATCGCCATCATCAAGCAGGGGGTGACCAAATGAAGGAGCTGACCGAAATACCCAATCAATCGGAGGCCAAGAAGGCGTCCCAAAAAACACGCTCGAAGGCTGGCCGCAAACGCACTACGACCAAGGGGTCCAAAGCCCGCGCCGGCAGCGGCGGGAAGCGTCTCCGCGACGCCGTCAACGACATGGTCGGCCAGGAGTTCAAGCGCATCGCAAAGGCCCTTGTCGACAAGACTTGCGACGGCAACCCGGGCGTCGCGCGCATGGTCGTCGGGATGTCCGGCGCGGATAAAGAGCCGCCCGAAAAGAAGAAGAAGAAGCGTGGCCCGCAAGCCTGGGTCACGCGCATCTGCTCCGAGCCCGAGTACGAGGGCCCTTGGGAAGACGAAGACGGGAAGCGCGACGCCTCGAAGCTCCCTCTCAGCGATTACGACCTGCCCGAAGAACTCAAATAATCGTGCGCCGGGTTTCGATTTCGTTAAGTCGTGCAGAATCAAACGTAATGTTCGCTTTTCGGATGCCGCTACCCTGGCAAATGTTGGCTTGGGATTGCGTGTTTGACGCGCTCGCGTTGGTCTGGAAGTTCGCGATTCTTTGAGACAAATTAATCAGAATTGCGCGCTTTAGCGGTGAGTGTGAATAGAGAATTTCGCGACTAAGCGCGCGGGGTTGCAGAGAATTTCGCGTAAGCACGTCAAAACGGGGTTAAAAGCGTGTTTTTGCCCTATTTTACGCGGGTTTTGCATGTCAGAAAGCGTTTTCTGGCAACGAAAAGGCAGGGGCCGGGTGCGAGTGCGAGTGTGAGTTAGTGAACTGAGTGAAAGAAGTGAAAGGGTGAAAGGTGAACGAGCGATGCGGAAGGTGATGCGGGAGCATGCGAGGTTGGACTTGGAGCGGAGGGTGCGGTGGTACAGGAAGGCGCGTCAGCAGCCGCGGCCGCCGGAGGGTTGGCTGCGGGCGATGCGGCTGGCGGTGGGGATTCCGGCGGAGCAGATTGCCGATCAAATGGGATTCACGCTGCGGATGGTGTTTCAGACGGAGCGGGCGGAGCAGAAACGGAACATTTCGCTGGAGCGGCTGGAACGGATGGCGCGGGCGGTGGGGTGCGATCTGGTGTACGGGCTGGTTCCGTGGGAGCGGTCGCTGGAGGATCGTGCGATGGAGCTGGTGGAGCGGGAAGTGTGGAGAAAACGGTATACGGCGCGGAAGACGGGGACTGATGGGCCAGGGACTAAGGGGCTGGGGACGTAGGGACTGGAAAAGCGGGGCGCGGGTTGGCGGGCTGTTCCAACATAAAGCAGCGCACAGCACGCAGTGCGCAAAATGGGACCGGGAGTCTCTTTCGTTATCCCGTAGCTGATGATTCCAGCGCCCGGCCGCAGGCCAGCACGTTAGACTCTCTAGCAGAACATGAAGCAAAGCCTGCCTGAGTTCATACGCTGCTGGAGAGATAGCGAGCTAAGCGAGCGCGCGGGCGCGCAGTCCCACTTTAACGATCTTTGCGACATCCTGAACGAGCCGCACCCCGCCCATGCCGATCCCAAGGGTTCCGAATACACATTTGAGAAGCATGTCAACAAGGTTGGCGACGACAAGGGCTTTGCCGATGTGTGGAAGCGCGGCTTCTTCGGCTGGGAATATAAAGGCAAACGCAAGGATCTAAAGGCTGCTTACAAGCAGCTGCATGATTACAGCGCCGACCTCGACCATCCGCCGCTGCTTGTGGTGAGCGACTTTGTTCGATTCGAGGTCCACACTAACTTCACCAATACTCCGGCGCTTGTCTATCGATTCACTCTGGACGACCTGATTCTCGCAGCCCCTGTCGCGGGTTCCGACCTCTCGGCGCTGGAAATCCTCCGCGCCGTCTTTCAGGAGCCGGAGAAGCTCAAGCCTGGCGCGCTCGAGGTCCGCGTCACCAAAAAGGCGGCGGAGCAGTTCACCAAACTCAAGGACAATCTGCGGGCGCGCCACGAAGACAACGAAGCGGTGGCGCGCTTCATCATGCAGTTGCTGTTTTGCCTGTTTGCCGACAGCGTGGGCCTGCTGCAGGAGCACATGTTTCGCAAGGCGATTTTGACGGACCGCCTGGAGCCGAAGTTGTTTACGCGCCGGCTCAGGAATCTGTTTGCCGCCATGGCTACGGGCGACAACGATTTCGGAATCATCTCCATCCGCCACTTTAACGGCGGCCTCTTTCGCACGGGCGAGGATACGGTCCTCGATCTGGAACACGAGGATCTGGGAATTCTTCGCAAAGCCGCCGAGCTGGACTGGGGCCGCGTGGAGCCGGCCATCTTCGGCACGCTCTTTGAGCGCATCCTCAACGAGGAGAAGCGCGCGCAACTGGGCGCGCATTACACCAGCCGCGAAGACATTCTGCTGATTGTCGAGCCTGTGGTGATGGCTCCATTGAGGCGTCGCTGGGCCGAAGTGAAGGCAGGGGCGGAGGAGATTGCGGCGGCGGCAGAAACCGCCAGCGCCGTAACCCGCGCCAAGCTGCGCGCGCAGCTCGAGGCCAAGCTCATGGGCTGGATTGAAGAGCTGGCCGCCGTGCGCATTCTGGACCCCGCCTGCGGCAGCGGAAACTTTCTCTACGTGGCGCTGAACCTGCTGCTCGGTCTGTGGAATGAGGCGCGTCAGTTCGCGGTGAATCTGCGCCTGCCCCACTTCGACTGCAAGGTCGGCCCGCAGCAGCTCTATGGCATCGAGACCAACGTCTATGCGCACGAGATGGCTTCGGTCGTTGTATGGATCGGCTACCTGCAATGGCGCCGGGACAACAACATGACCGAATCGGAGGAGCCCATCCTGCGTGTGCTCTCGAACATCCAGCACCGCGATGCGATTATCGAGCTCAATGCCGACGGCAGCCCCAAGCTCGATTCGGCTGGGACCCCAAGCGAACCCGCGTGGCCCAAGGTCGATTTCATTGTCAGCAATCCGCCGTTCCTCGGCGGCAAGCTGCTGCGGCGCAACCTGGGCGACGCGTATGTGGATGCCTTGCTCAAGCTCTACAAGGACCGCGTACCCGCCGAGGCCGATCTGGTCGCCTATTGGTTCGAGAAGGCGCGGGAGATGGTGGAGCGTGGGCAGGCGCGTGCCGTTGGGCTCGTCGCCACGCAGGCCATTCGCGGAGGCGCGAACCGCGAAGTTCTCAAGCACATCGCCGAAAGCGGCAACATCTTTATGGCCTGGAGCGATCGTCGTTGGATCAACGAAGGTGCGGCGGTACACATCTCCATCGTGGGGTTCGATGGCGGCGAGGATCCGGGGCACATGCTGGACGGCGCTGCTGTGGAGGCGATCAACGCCGATCTGACTTCGGGCTCGGATGCAACACAGGCACACCGACTTCCGGAGAATGCCAACATCTGTTTCATGGGAACCACCAAGGTTGGAGCCTTCGATCTCGATGCGGATACGGCCCGAAGGATGCTCGCCGCACCTCTCAATCCGAACGGCCGCCCAAACTCCGACGTGGTTCGCCCATGGGTAAATGCTCTCGACATCACGCGGCGCCCACGCGGGATGTACATCATTGATTTCGGTGTCGACATGCGGGAAGATCAAGCCGCGCTCTACCAGATGCCGTTTGAGCACGTCCGCGAAAACGTGAAGCCTGAGCGCATGGAAAACAACCGCGAGGGCTATCGCCTTAAATGGTGGGTTCATGGCGAACCTCGTCCGGATCTTCGGGCGGCCTTGGCAAAGCTGAAGCGATATATCGTGACGCCGCGCGTCTCAAAGTACCGGGTTTTCGAGTGGCTTACGGTCGAAACAATTCCAGACTCGGCAACCTTCTCTTTCGCCCGCGATGACGACTATTTCTTTGGCGTGCTTCATTCGCGAGCGCATGAGGTCTGGGCGCGTGCCCAGGGTACGCAACTCCGCGAGGTCGAAAGCGGGTTCCGCTACACGCCCACTTCAACCTTCGAGACGTTTCCGTTTCCCTGGCCGCCGGGCAAGGAGCCGAAGAGTTCTCCGCTCGTGAAGGCCATTGCCGAGGCCGCGCGGGAGCTTGTGAAGCAGCGGGACCGTTGGCTGAACCCACCGAAGGCGGGGCCGGAGGTTTTGGCCAGTCGAACGCTTACCCACCTCTATAACGACCTTGCCGATGGTAAATGCGCGTGGCTTGAAAACGCTCACCGTAAATTGGACCAGGCGGTTTTCGCGGCTTACGGCTGGCCGGCCGCGCTTACCGATCAGCAGATTCTGGAGCGGTTGCTGGCTCTGAATCAGGCGCGTGCGAGCGCGGCCCAAGACACGCCCAACGCTTGCTAAAAAAGCCGCGGAAAGACTCGATCGCAGGCGCGTCGGGATTTGATCGCGGCTTCGCCGCGGACTTGATTTCCGGAAAAACGGGCGGGCGGGTTGCGGCTGTCGGGGATAAATCCCCGACCAAACCCAAGCCCTGAAGCAGAACGAAAAGCAAATGCGGGTCTAGGTTGGGGTCGGATGGAGCGAAAGGCAAATGCAAGAGCAACCGCAGATCCTTCGGTTCGTCCCGGCACACCGGGACTCTCTCAGGATGACATCCGATTTTGTTGCTCGGAAGATACGCGATTTTTGTCGTGCCGGGACCGTGTGGCCGACTCGCATGTGCGGGCGAGGACGCCCGCACTACAGCCGGTCAGGAGACCGGCGCTACAAGTTCTCGCCGCGTGCCTGAAATGCGGATGCGTCAGGTGCTCGTGCGCGCGTGTGCGTCAGATGCGCATGGGCATGAGGACGTAGCGGTACTTGTACTCGGCGTCGGGATCTTCGGGGCGCATCTGGCCGGCGGATTGGGAGTCCTTGAACTCGAGGCGGACTTCGCCGGCGTTGTCGAGGGCCTTGAGGAAGTCGAGGAT
>JBEKGH010000042.1:0-52223 GCA_050012895.1 Occallatibacter sp. | reverse complement strand
CTTTTCAGATATTTACGCGGCGACGCCTCGCGCAAAGCAATGAAAACAAAATATTTGCTTGCAGAAATAGGGGAGGGAGAGGGGGGTGCCCGGCCGTTCACTAGTATCGGCACCGAGCGAAATTCCCGTGGAAGCCTCGCAGCGAAAATCCCGCCGGCCCGCGGCCCCGCCCACCCATCGCTTTGGAACAGAACATGCCAAGCGGAAACTGCATTCGAGTTGATGGGGACTCTCCGCGCAGCATCGTGGGACAGCCCGTTTCGGCGGAGATTTTGGGCTTTTCACCCTTATATTTCAGTATTTTGGTAACTTATTTGATTCCATGACGCCATCAATTGAAAGGCAATTCGCGCGCTATTGACCGGATATTTATGGGCTGGGCCGGATACTACCTGTGGAAATCCGAAAATCGATTGCGGATGACCAAGGAGCTGAAATGCCGACATCCACTATCTCGTACGTGTGGCGTGACACGGGCGCCGCAAAGGACTTCTGGACCGGCGTCTCGCTCCACAGCCATACCAATCAATCGTCTGAGACTCTGGATTTCCTGGCCAACTTTGGCAACCAGTTTCCGGTGATGCGGCCTTTGATGTCGCGCCTGGAACGGCGCGCCGAGCAGATGCATGGAGTGCGCATCAATTACGCGGCAAGCTATTGGACGCCGCCCATGACGCCCAAGCTGGCCTTCGACCTGGAGACGAAACAGATCGAGAAGCTCGGTCTGGGAGCGATGGTTTCCATCACCGATCACGACACCATCAAGGCGCCCATGCTTCTGCGCACGGTGCCGAGCGCACGGCAGATTCCGGTATCGGTGGAGTGGAGCGCGCCTTACGCCGGCATGCAGTCGTTCCATCTGGGCGTGCACAATCTGCCCAGCGCGCGCGCGGCCGAGTGGATGGCGACTCTCGAGAAATACACCGCCAACCCCAGCGATGCGCGCCTGACCGAGATTCTGGTGGCCTTGAACCAGGAGCCGAATGTGCTCGTGGTCTTCAACCATCCCATGTGGGACCTGTACCTGATCGGCAAGGAAAAGCATCAGTTCCTGGTTGGTGAATTCCTGCAGAAAAACGGCGCCTGGTTTCACGCGCTGGAGCTGAACGGCCTGCGCAACTGGGACGAGAACCGCGCGGTGCGGCGTTTGGCGGAGAAGTGGAACATGCTGCTGGTCGCCGGCGGCGATCGTCACGGCGTGGAGCCGAACGCCAACATCAATCTGACCAACGCGACGTCGTTCACCGAATTCGTGCGCGAGGTGCGACGCGAAAAAAAGAGCCACGTGCTCTTTATGCCGCAGTATGCCGAGCCGTGGAAGCACCGCATTCTGCAGTCGACGATCGATGCCGTGCGCTACTATCCCGAGTTTCCTCAAGGCTCGCGCACCTGGGATGAACGGGTCTACCATCCAGACGCGAACGGCGCGATTCGTCCCCTGAGCGAGCTATGGCCCGGCGGCGCGGCTCCGCGTGTGATGCGCTGGACCATCGCCATGGTGCAACTGATGGGCCTGGGACTGGTATCCGGCGGGTTGCGCATGGCCTGGAGCGAGTCCGACGAGTTGCGCCTGGCGCTGGGCGAACAGGAATCCTGAGAAAGTCGAGCTGGTGAGTGGTGCTGGCGGAGTCAGTCTCCCACCGCTTGAAGTGGAACCCTGCCGCGCCGCGCATTCCGGCCGAGTCTTGTAAGATGCCTTCATGATGGGAACCTTCCTCCGGCGCGCTCTTGTGGTGCTGCTTTTTGCGGCATTGCTCGCTCCGGTTCTGGAGGCGTTCGACAGTTGGGACGCGACGCCGGGTCTGGCCAGCGACACAGAGTTCCACGTAGCCATGCTGGCCACAGCCGCCGGCCTGCTGGCCGCGGTTGCCTTTGCTGCCGTCCGCACCATTTTTGCCCTGGCCCGGTTCGCGCGTCTCAGGCCGCAACCGGCTCGCGCTCTGCATCGTTCGGTCGCGCCACTGCCGCTTTTCTCGGATACATCCCCTCCTCGGATTCTGCTTCGCATCTGATTCCTCTGCTTGCCAGCAGGGTTGCGTGCGCTTTGTTGCGTGCATTCTGTTGCGCGCCAGCCACGCCGATTCTGACGACACGCAACGGGAATCGAGGACATTTTGCTGGGAGTACGTAATATTCGGATTGCGTCCTGGGCGCGGATTAACCTGCTCTTTCTGTTGACTGGCGCGACAATGGTTGCCGGAGCCCAGAAAACCGCTCCGCAGTCCGACAATGGCCTGCCGCCCGCCGTAACCGCCAACGGGCCCCTTCCGGAATACATTGAAGAATTCTTCTTGTCCGAAGCAGTCCGCAGCGAGGAGCGAACGGAGTTGCAACTGACCGTCGACAGTGCGGCATTTCGCGGACGGGGCGGCTCCATGGACGGCGACTCCGCCGATCTCGACATCGAGTACGGCCTGACGGATCGACTGCAGTTGGGATTCGAGGCTCCTTACGGCATCAACTCCACGCTTACGAGTGAGACTCCCGTAAGTTGGAGCGCGGCCGAAATCAGCATTCTTTACCAGTTCATTCGCGGTAACCATCCCTTCGCGTTGAGTGGAGCGATGGGCGTGGAAGCGCCGCTCACGGGGCGCGGGGATCTGAGTTACGAACCGGAACTGCTGATTGCCAAGGCATTCGGCAGATTGCAGATTCACACCAGCGTGATTCCGGAGTGGGGCGGCGACGACACTTCGCTCGAGTACAACGTCGCGGCAGACCGGCCGCTTACCCACCACTGGACTCCCACATTGGAGTTCAACGGCCGCCGCGATGCGGGCATGAACAGCTTTTATGTGACTCCGGGAATCTACAAACATCTGCCGCACCGGTTCGAGGCCGGAATCGGCGTGCCCGTTGGCGCGGGACCGCACAGCAATCCCGTTGGCGTAATCTTCAAAATGACCTGGGAGATGGGCGGCGACAAGGACGATTGAGAGTCAGCCGGCGTGCGAAGGAAGCGACACGCCAGTGCGCAAATCAAGAGCGAAGGACTTCTCGCTGTCGCTCATCATCTCCCAGCCTTTTCCGCGCAGCACGCCACCGTCGATGCCGGCAAGGTTCACGCCTTCATCGGAGAGTTTCGCCGACTCCCACGCCTGCCCGCTCGATCCCCACGCCAGAATCGAATGGTGGCCGACGAACAGTAGCAGGCCTTCCGCAACCACCGCACGCACTTCGAGCACGGGCCGGTAAGGAAGCATCGTAAAGCGATCGGGCGCGGTGGTGTCGATGAGGTAGGCGTAGCCTCCTGCGACGGCACAGATTTCTCCCGGCTCCGGAGCGGACCAGAGACCAGTAGGAGCGGCTGGATCGCGAAATCCCAAGGCGCAAGTGGCGAGAAAGGACTGCGCATCCGGCGCGTCGGGACGAATCATCAATTCGAGCGCGCCCCGCTCCACCTCTTCGGCCGCGCGCGGATAAACGAAGTGGCGCGGCGGCAGAATCAATGGCCGTGCGGCCAGGATTTCGGCTTGCCAGTGGTGCGGAAAGCTCAGGTCAACAATTGGGCCAGGGATCTTGCCGGGGATCGCATCGGGGATCGGGTTGGGCAAATTCTCGCTCACTGCTGCTTGTCGCTCAGGGCTGCTCGGCACTCATGGTTGCGCTTTGTAGCGCAGAATCCATCGCAATTGTTCCGTGGTATCAGGAATCTCGCAGCCCCGCGCTACCTGGATGGCTTCCAAAGCGTCCTTTGGGCCCCAACCAAGGTGGATCAACGTGCAGGCCGCGGTGAGCGGCGCCCGGCCAATGCTTCCCCGGCAGTGCAAGCCTATGCGCTCTCCCGCGCGCAGGCGATCGGCCAGGTCCGACGCAAACTTTCTGAACATGTGCACATTTACCGGCACATGAACGTCCTGAATGGGATAAGAAAGAAAGTGCATGCCCAACTGCCCGGCAATCGCACTTTCCTCGCTCAGGCCAAGCCAATCGGCTTCGTCCGGCTCGAGCAATGAGACGAGTGTCTGGACGCCGCTCCGCGCAATCTCGCGCAATTCGTCCTTGAGAATGCTGCCACCGTATGGGCAAAGCACAATGGCCAGCGGCACCGGCGGACTTCCTTCAATCCAAAACACCCCGTCCACGCGTTAGGCCCCCACAAACGGATTGGCGCGCCGGCGCGCCGCGACAGTTTCGATGATAGACCGTGGGCGCGGGGTAATTGTCGCGAGAAAATCGAAAAACGGCCGAGGTTGCGGCGCGAGCGGCACACACGGTCCGCCACGTTGATTGTCTGCGTCACGCTGAACAGCAAGGGCAACGAAGCGAGAAACCCTTGTCAAAATGCAAGAATAGAGGGAGCGTTCGATTTGGGGTTCATGACTCTCCGGCGCGAGGGGCCATACAAAAGATGCTGCGCGTTCTGTCGACTCATCTGTTTCTGAATCACCGTCTGCACCCGGGCCTGCTTGAGCTCGCGGAGCGCTCCGGCGTGCAGGGGGTGGAGATTTTTGCCGCGCGCCAGCATTTCGACTACACGAGCCGCGAGCACGTAACCGAGCTGGCCGAGTGGTTTCGCTCGAACTCGCTCGAGCCTTTTTCGATGCACGCGCCGCTTTATCCCGACCGCGAGATGGGCCGTGCCGGCGCACCCGCGGTGAATGTGCTGCACCCCGACAAGGCGCGGCGCATCGACGCCATGGACGAGATCAAGCGTGCGCTCGAAGCGGCGGAGCACATCCCGCTGCGCAATCTTGTGGTGCACCTTGGCGAACGCGACGATGAGTGGTCGCCGCGCACCATTGAATATGCCCTTACCGCGCTGGAGCACCTGGGCGCCTTTGCGCGGCCGCTCGGCGTACGCCTGCTGGTGGAAAACCTGCTGAGCGAAGCCACGACGCCGGAGCATCTGGTGACCATTCTCCAGATGGGGCATCTGACTAATGTGGGCGTTTGCCTGGATCTTGGCCACGCGCACATCACGGTGGGAACGGCGGACGCGATTCGAACCCTGGGCGACCGCATTGCCACGGTGCATGTGCACGACAACCACGGCATGAAAGACGAGCACCTGTGGCCCGGCGGCGGGACCATCAACTGGCCGGCTACGGCAAAGGCCCTGCAAGCGCTCGGGACGCCTCCCGCGACGGTGCTCGAGATCAGCTACTCGCTGCCGGAAGCGCACGCGACGCTGCCCGAACAGGTCAAAGAAGCCTTCGCCTTGTTCGAGTAATTGCTTCTGCACCGGTCTTGGCTCCGCTCATTCCGCCAACCCCGCCAACCCGCCAACCCCGCCAACCCGCCAACCCCGCCAACCCCGCCAACCCGCCAACCCCGCCAACCCGCCAACCCCGCCAACCCCGCCAACCCGCCAACCCCGCCAACCCGCCAACCCGCCAACCCCGCGCTTCTTTTTAGAGCGCCGGCGTGCGCGGCAGGGGTCTGCAACTTGTGGGCAGCAGACTGAAGCGGGAACAGCCGTTCACGCGCGCGCCTACCGTGATCGTGATGGTTTGCTTCGCGGTCAGGCTGTCGCCCGTCGCCGAGACCACAACGCTGGCGGAGCCAGACGCAGCACCCGGAGCGGCCGTTAGCTTCAGCGACACGGTATTGGTGCTGGCGCTCGATGCCGGCGTGAGCGGGTTCACGGACCACGCGGCCGTGACTCCGCCTGGCAGGCCGCTCACAGAAAAACCGACATTCCCGGCGAACGAGCCTCCGGTAAGCGCGGTGAACTGAATTGTCGCTGAGCTGCCGGGGGCGATGGTCGCCGATTGCACCACCGACATCAAAACGAGCGTTGCAGATCCGGACGGCGAACTCGTGTTCCAGCCGTTGACGAGCAGAGCGCCATCCACCGATCCCAGGCCCGTGGCAAGGTTGTACGTCGCGCCATCTGCGCTGAATCCCTCCACGCCGGGAACGGTGTTGTTGCCGGACGGTGTGGGATGAAATGGATTGGGAGCTGCGCTCGTCAATGCATATAGGCGAGGATTCGCGCTGCCCTGGCCTTTGCCGTTTTCCCTGGCGGTGACCAGGGTCATGATGCCGGCAAACGACTGCGCAGCGACCGAGGTGCCGGAAACCACCCAGTAAGCGTTGTTCTCCACCATGAAATAGCCGTCGTGATTTGCTGCCGAAAGCGAAACATCCGGTACGGCGCGCATGCCGCCGGCCGCGGCGGCGCCGCTCACGTTCTGCTGCCACACGGGCTGCGCGTACACCACGCTCGCGCCGCCGCCCGAGGCCCAGAGCCCCGTGCCGCCATCGAGTGCGCTCTCGTTCCACACTGCTTCGGGAATGTAGCCGAGCGCGGAGCCGTATGTCGCGGAATTCGCCGCGGACCAATACTGCGCGGGATTTGCGCCTTCACTGAATTCCGTTCCGCCTACGCATGTTGCATAGGGCGAAGTGCACAGCCCGTTGACCGCAGGGCCCGATCCCGTGGTGGAATTGCCCGACTGGCATCCAGCCGCGCCGGCATCGCCCGAAGCCACGAAGGCGCTCATTCCCTGGCTCGCGGCCTGCTCCCACAGGCTGTTGTAGAAGGCCAACTCCCCGGCGCCCATCTCCTGCTCGCACGTGCCGTAGCTCACGCTGACCACCGGCGCCATGGCGTGATTGACGATGTACGCGGACGCGAGATCGATGCCGTCTGTGGTCGCAGTGGAGGCCGCAGTGACCAGGTTGATCGTGGCCGCCGGCGCCACTGCACCGCTCCACTCCACGTCGAGCGTGGATTCGTCCTGATCGCCGGTGACGAGACCGGGATCGGCGCCGTCGACCAACACCGACGGCGTGTTGGCGGTGAGGCCGGCGATGGAACGAAAGGTCTCGACATCGCTGAGGTTGATGTTGCTGCGCCCGGCGACGGCGATTGCAGCGCCGGAGCCGGTGGTGCCCGCGCTGTAGAGCGGGTTGAGATCGTAGATGGTGGCGAAATCCGCCGGAAAAATATTGTGCGTGCTGCCGGCGGAATACTCCGGCCCTACGGAGTATTCCGACTTCGACGCGAACGATCTCTGCGAGGCGATTTGCGAGGTGCGGCGAAAGTCGCTGAGCGTGACCAGGCCGCCGACGACGCCGGCGAGCGCCGCGGGAATCTGCGGGTCGCTGGAGTTGGCGATGTGCTCTTTTCCGTCAATCCGATAGCGATGCAATTCGGTGTGAAAGGCGTTTGCGACCTCACCTGCGGTACCCGAAAAGACGATCAAGCGGCGTCCAGCGGAGATCTCTTCGACCGTAAATCCGTGGGCCGCGAGCCAAGTCGTTACAGGCGCCGACTGCGGAGCGCCGACGCCGAACTGCGCTGCGAACTCGTCGGGCGTAAGCCACTGCTGATACTGCGGCGAACGGGGATCCTGCTGGGCGTCGACCAACTCGTCGAGCGCGGCCTGCTGCGCGGGCGAAGACTGGAGCACCAGCAGCATGCGGTCGAGGCGCGTGTCCGGGTCGATGGCGCCTTCGTCGAAACCGGTGCGCGCCTGCAGCGGCACATTGCCGGCGAGGGTGACAAGCCGCGTTTCGTCGACGGGAGTGGCGAAGACAGGGGTGATGAAGCCACTCGAGGGAATCGCGGTGCGCAGATCGCCGCCGCAACTTGCGAGCAGGAGCAGTGCAGTGAGAGATGAGAGGTCTCTTATCCGAGCAGGCATTCCGGCCTTTCAGAGGGGCGAAGGCCGCAGTGCGCCTGGTTTGGCGCGGCTGCGGTCTTTGCCTTTTCTCATCCATCGGCGGAAAAAGCCGGTAGCCGAGTGTGAAAGGCCTGAATGTGAGGGGATTTGGCTTACGAACGTACTTAGAAAAAACTAAGAAAGAGAGGGCGAGTGAGTGAATAAGTGAAAGAAGTGAAAGGCGCACGAACCGCAACCGGCCGCTAGCAAATGCGCGGCAATTGCTCGCCAATCATGGTGGGGATGACGCGGTTGGCGCCCATTCCGGTTCGCGCTACGAGCATGTGTTTGTGCTCCGCGGTGACGTGGCCGATGCGCGCGGCGTCCTTGCCCAGAGGATGCGCGCGCAGCACGGCCAACACGCGATCGGCGGCATCGGGCGCGACGAAGAAGACGGCTTTGCCCTCATTGGCCACGTACACGGGATCGAGACCGAGCAGCTCGCACGCGGATTGCACCTCGGGCCGCACGGGGACGCTGCTCTCGTCGATGGCGACGCCGACATTGGAGGAGTGCGCAATCTCATTCAGTGTTGACGCAAGACCGCCGCGCGTGGGGTCGCGCATGGCGTGGACTGCAACTCCCGCGGCGTCGAGAACTTCGGCAATCATGCCGTTGAGCGCGGCGCAATCGGAGCGAATTTGGCTTTCGAACTCGAGGCCTTCGCGCACGCTCATGATCGCCATGCCGTGGTCGCCGATGGTTCCCGAGACGATGATCGCGTCACCGACCTCGGCGCGATGCGGTCCCACCTGAATGCCGGGGCGCAGCAGGCCCACGCCGGCAGTGGTGATGTAGCAGCCGTCGCCGTGACCGCGCTCGACAACTTTTGTGTCGCCGGTAACGATCTGCACGTGCGCTGTTGCCGCGGCCTTGGCCATGTCGTCGACGATCGCGGCGAGTTGCGCCAGCGGAAAACCTTCTTCGAGAATGAAGCTGGCGCTCAGAAACTTTGGCTCTGCACCGGAGACGGCCAAATCGTTGACGGTTCCGTTCACAGCCAACTCCCCGATCGATCCGCCGGGAAAAAACAGTGGCTGCACGACGAATGAATCGGTGCTGAGTGCGAGACGCGCGCCTGCGGTTTCGAGAACGGCGGCGTCGCCCAGGTTTTCGAGCGCCGGGTTGCGGAACGCGGGCAGGAAGAGATGCTCGACCAGCTCGTTGCCGAGCTTGCCGCCGCCGCCGTGGCCCATCACGATGGAGGGATAGTCGGCGAGAGGGAGCGGGCAGGACCAGTTGGCGAAATCAGGCATCGTTTTCAAGAACTCCTGGCTACTAAGATTCGCCACCTAAACGCTGTTGTCATCCTGAGCGGAGTTTGCCGCGGTTTTTTGCGGCAAACGGAGTCGAAGGATCTGCGGTTGTTCTTCGCTCGCCCTGCTACGAACTTAGGCGAAACCACGCTGCTCCGCGGAACGACTCAATACGGCATAAAACCAGGCGATACGCGATCAAAAAAGCAACCGCAGATCCTTCGACTCCTTCGCGCCCGCCTGGCGGTCGCTCAGTCGCTCAGGATGACACAGCATGAAAATCCAGCAACACTCAAAAGCTAGCAGCTGAGGCTAGAGGCTGGAAGCTGCTCTCCCGGCCCCCGCCAGCTGCTCCGCCGACAAAAATCGTCCGTAGTTGTAATACGCGGCGCAGGCGCCTTCGCTTGAAACCATGGTGGCGCCGAGCGGATGACGCGGCGTACACTCCTTGCCGAACGCAGAACACTCAGCGGGCTTGATGGCTCCGCGGAGAACATCGCCCGCACGGCAAAGCGGCGACTCCTGGGTGTGAATGCCGGTGATGTGGAAGCGCTCTTCGGCGTCGAAGTCGCGGTAGTCAGCGTTGAGACGCCAGCCACTCTGCGGAATGACGCCGATGCCGCGCCAGGCGCGATCGGTGACTTCAAAAACTTCTTTCAAAAGTTGCTGCGCGGGGCGATTGCCGTCGAAGGTGACGACGCGGCTGTAAGCGTTCTCCACTTCGTGACGGCCGCTTTCGAGCTGCACCACCGCGCGGCGAATGCCATCGAGCAGATCGAGCGGCTCAAAGCCGGTGACCACGATGGGCACGCCGAACTTTTCTGCCAGCGGCGGATACTCCCAGTAGCCCATGACACTGCAAACGTGGCCAGCGGCGAGAAATGCCTGCACCCGGTTGCCGGGTGATTGCAATATGGCGGAGATGGCGGGCGGGACGAGTACGTGCGAAACGAGCAGCGAAAAATTCTTCAACCCGCGGCGTTTCGCCAGATGCACGCTCATGGCGTTGGCCGGGGCAGTGGTTTCAAAGCCGACGCCGAAGAAAACCACTTGCTTGTCAGGGTTCTTGACGGCGAGTTCGACAGCATCGAGCGGCGAATAGACGACGCGCACATCGCCGCCGCGGCCCTTCACCTGGAAAAGATCGCCCTCGGTGCCGGGGACGCGGAGCATATCGCCGAAGGAGCAGAAGATGACGCCGGGTTGCGCGGCGATGGCCAGCGCCTTGTCAATAAGTTCGAGTGGCGTGACGCAGACGGGGCAGCCGGGGCCGTGAATCATCTCAACGCTCGCATGGGGGCCGGCGGGCAGCATTTGATCGATGCCGTTCTTGATGATGGAGTGGGTCTGGCCGCCGCAGACTTCCATGATCTTCCATGGGCGCGTGGTGACGTGGGCGATTTCGCGCGCAAGGGTGCGAGCAATTTCGCCGTCACGAAATTCGTTGAGGTACTTCATGGTTTGTTAGCGGAGTTAGCGGAGTTAGCGGAGTTAGCGGTGTTAGCTGAGGCATCGTCGATGCAATCGCATTTACCTGAGCAACTGCCGTCGGGGCAATGCAACTGCGGCCGCTCGGCCGCTCGGGCAAAGGCTTCTTCTTCGCTCGCGAGTTCTTCGTCGAGCACACCCATGGCGCGGAAGTCGGCGAGGGTCTGCTCGGCAGTCTCCTCATCGATCTTCGAAAGGGCAAAGCCGACGTGGACGATGGTGTAGTCGCCGACCTCGACCTCGGGCACGTAATCGAGGCAGACTTTCTTGATTACTCCACCGAAGTTGACGCGGCCGATGCGGATGAGGCCGTCGGTCGAGATCTCTTCGACTTTTCCGGGAATCGCGAGACACATAGCAACCTTCTTATACCGCTCGCGGCTGGGGGTCAAATGTGATTTGGATCACCTGGTCGTATTGCCGGGAGCAAGTCCGGTATTTCAGGCCGAGCCCAAATCCGGGCCCCCGCGCCACATGTTGCAGTGCCGGAGATGCGCCCGGTTCAATCTGTCGGAGGTCCGCCCGGTCTGTACCCCCCAATGCAATACCCACCCCCTCCCCTATTTGACATACCTCCATATTTGACAACAAAGGGTTTATGGCGAGGGTATATCTCTCCATACCCCGAGTCTCGAATCCATGATTCATGGAACGATTGTGGGCCGAAACGCCGAAATAATCTGCAATTCCGCACAAGGAAAAACGTGCGGAGCTGGGGGAGCAAATGTTTACGGACAGGTGAATGACGAGCAGCCGACGATGCGCCCAGAACTGTGAGAAAAGGAGTCTGGGGCTCGGATCAATCAGCGCATTGGTCTACTCTGTCGATTCGAAAAATCTGGCCTTGGCTCTTAGCGCCGAGTACCTACGATTACCTCACCACTCTCGTTGAATGATCGTTTCAAAGCTCCGGAGCGAAACGCTGCCGGTCGTATGCGATTTTCAGGCGCGCACCAGTTATGCAGAGGCATGATACCAAGCGGCGAGCACAGCCTGTTCCTTCTCCGGCGTTAGCGGATCCTGCCAGAGTGTCTGCGGTTTACGCCAGTCGACAATTTTTGGGTGCTGCGTTCTATAGTATTCGAGAAAGTCTAAGACAGTTTCATTGAACGGTCTTGGTTTCCAACCAGCTTGGAACGCCCTTTCACTGCTGATCTGAGCAAATCCTCGCCACTGCGGGTCCCAACGCCAGCCGATAAAGTGGTCCCAGTCCGCGATGCCCTCATTGGCGAGGAAATCCTCGGGAATCCAAACCCATTCGGTATCCGAATCTGTTACTTCGTTGCAACCTGCAAGGAATTCGCGGAAGGTGATGGACTTGCCGGTGAGATTGAATGTTCCGGTGATGTGCCGCTCTACTGACATGTTCAAAAATCGGGCGACATCTTTGACGTCAACATGTTGATATGGATCGCTACCATCGCCTGGTCCAATGTGTCTTCCTCCCGATTCTGCGCGCAATAGCCAGGAAAGCGTGTCGGGTCCAGTACCTCCCCATCCATCGATTGCGGTTGGGCGGACGATAGTGAGCTTGTCGCCTACGATTGCCTCGAGGCGCCGTTCACTCTCTGCCTTAGCCGGCGAATAGTCCTCCTCATTGCCATTGAATGCTCTGGTTGGGGCATCCTCATTCATGTTTGGATGAACATAGGAGGCATACGCCCCGATCGATGAGACGTAGAGGTAGTGGTCGGTTCGATCTTTCAGAAGTGCAGCAGTGCTGGCAGCAATTGTCGGCTCGTGAGGCCATACATCGATCACGGCATCCCATCGACGCGATCCTTCAAGCGAATGGAGGTTCTGCTGTTGAGCATCTATGGCACGAACTCCTCTGAGTTTTTCCAACTGTGGGAACAGCTCGGGATGAGTAATACCTCGATTGAAGAGAGTGACATTGTGGTCGCCAATCAGAGCCGCTTCAACGATGGCGGGTCCTAAATACCCCGTGCCACCCAAGATCAGGATATTCTTGCGTCGGCTTGTAGCAAATGCTGACCTTGAGAAGACCGAACCTGCCATCGCGGAACTGCCAACAAACAGCGTCTTTTTCAGAAAATGTCTGCGTTTCATTTGCGTACCTCCTTTCACCTTCGACGGAAAGGTTGCACGAAGGAAAGCCATGCACAATTCTGCCATCTCCAGTCGCCTGGCGCCACCGGTGGAAGGCAGGCGCGTGGCTCCGGTCGAGTGGCCGGTTGTGCTGACATTACGGCCTGGTTGACATCTCAGGCGGCCAGCGGCATCTGCGTGACAGAAGCGGTGAATCTGTGGGTTCGGTTCAGTCCGATACCATCAACTCGCCCGGGACGATGGGACGCGTGCGAGGCAGGATTCCGCGCGCCGCCGCAATGCCGAAAATCGCGAGCGTGCTAACGAAGACCACCAGCTTGATCAGACTTCCCGTCGAATTCGCCGGCAGCGCCTTCCAAAGCACGAGCAAGATGGACTGCGCTGCGGTGACAGCCCAGACCGATCCATAAAAATAGCGGCGCTCCCAGCCTTCGCCCTGGGTGGAAGCTCCGACGCGCGGCAGTTTGCCCATCATGCCAAGCAGCAGGATGAAGGCGCAGAGCGGCGAGTAGGCGTAGAGGTAAATCTGCTTCATCTTCCAGACACCGGTGATGGCGGCGTAGACCAGCGCTGCCATGTTGAGCAACGCGTAGTTGAGAATTGCGTTCCAGGCGAAGGTGTAGCAGACGCGGCGATAGAGTGGGTTGGGCTTGTCCTCGTCGAAGCGCAGGATGTAGGGGCGATGTTCGCTGCCGGGAAGTTGCGCGTTGTAGCCGGCGATGCCGGTTCCGATGAGGACCGCGGCCAGCCACGCCCAATTCCATAAGTGAAATCCGCCCGAAAAGAGACTGAAGGTGAGAGGCCCGGGCGCCAGAAAGAAAACCCAGATCCAGATGGGCAAGTGCGCGAGGCGATAGAGGTTGGTGTTGCGCTCCCGGATTTTGCGCTCTCCGGCGTATTCAATCTTTCCGCTGTATCCCATGGGCGGAGTCTCGCAAAGGGGGCGGGAGCGAGTCAAGAAGACAGGGACCAAGGGACCGAGGGAACAAGGAAACAAGGGAGCGAAAGAGCGAGTCAGCGAGACGGTCCGCTATTGCTGTGCGAAGGCGACGACTTTGGGGCCGAGCGCAGCGGAGCACTCGATGGGCGCCATGTGTCCGCACCCGGGAAAGACGTCGAGCTGGGATTGCGGGATGAGGCGATGCATGGTTTCGCCCCGATCGAGCGGCGTGACGCGGTCGAGGGAGCCCCACACGAGGAGCACGGGCATTTTGAGTTGCGGCAGAAGGTTGTCGATCACGTCCTGCGCGGTGAGCATGGTGGCGAGGGCGCGCTCGACGACCCAGCCATTGCGGCGGAAGTTGCGCAGAATGTCGCGAGCGATGAAGGCGGGGATGGGCTGAGGCTGCGGCGAGAGGAGGGCTTTCAACTCGTCGAGCTGGGCGACGGTGGAAGGCCTGAAGAGCGCGGTGTCAAACGTCGGCGGGACGTTGAGGCCGGCGGAGTCGAAGAGCACGAGGCGACTGACGCGCTCGGGATGCTGCGCGGCGACGAGTACGGCAATCCATCCGCCCATGGACCAGCCGCCGAGCTCGACCTGCTTGAGGCCAAGCGCGTCCATGAAGCCCACGACCACGGCGGCCTCTTCGCGCACCGAATAGGAAAAGTCCGCGGGGCGCTCGCTGCGGCCGTAGCCGAGGAGATCGGGAATGTAGACGCGGAAACCGGATTGGGCGAGGTATGGGGCGAGGTTGCACCAGTACTCCGCGTTGGCGCCGAGGCCGTGCACGAGAACCACTACGGGACCGTTGGCCGGACCCTCGGCAAGATAGTGCACGCGATGGCCCGCAACCTGGACGGAGCGGCTCTCGATGCCGGAGAGGTCTTCTTGCAGGTACGTCCGTGCGTTGAGATAGCTGACGGGGCGGAGGTAGAATCCGATGCCCGCGAGCAGCGCCAGGGCGAGCAGGGACAAGAGGGCCCGCTTGGTCCATTGCATGGTGCGATTGATTGGCTTGGTCATGGGTTTGTTCATGGGGCTAGCTTCTTTCTGCTTGCAGAGTCTGCGCTCTTTGCCAACCTTTTTCAATGACGCGCACAGTGATGGGATCGAGGACGAGGGCGCTATGGCTATTCCATTCGGCGCGCTCCACCCAGCGGACGGCGTCGGCGTCGGAGGCCGCGCGCAGCTCGCCGCCGGTGACTCGGCAAAGGTAGTCGGCAATGACGTAGTGGTAGCGGACGCGGCTAGCTTCGCGCCCGGCCTCGCTGCCGGCTTCGCGATGGATGCGATCGAGAAGCTCGACCAGTTCGAGCGGTTCGACGAGGAGGCCGGTTTCTTCGCGCACCTCGCGGGCGACGCCTTCGACGAGGGTTTCACCGACTTCAAGCACGCCGCCGGGCAGCGTCCAATGGCCTTTGAGGGGCTCGCTGCCGCGGCGCACGAGGAGCACGCGGTCCTCGTGGACTACGACCGCACCCACGCCGACGAAAGGAGATTGGGGAAACTCGCGTTGGACTTTCTCCATTCAGGATCCCTCAAGGGCTAAAGCCCCCATCGTTGTGTAGCGTCTACGGCACGACTAAAGTCGTGCCCTTTCGCGGATCTGGTTAATCAAACTCAAGTTAAACATTCTCCCCATCATCCGCTAGTTTGACCGGGCGGTCTACGCGGGAATAGTATGCCTCCCGCTATCATCAAATAAAGGCACAGAGGAACGAAATATGGCGGAATTCGCATTACGAATCGACGGCATGCACTGCAGCTCCTGCGTGCGCCGCGTGAGCCAGGCGCTGGCTGCGACGCCGGGCGTGGTGGTGAACGAGGTTCGCGTGGGAGCGGCCCGGCTGACTGCAGCCGAGGAACCCGCGCCGGTGGATCTTGCCATTGCCGCCCTGGCCAAGGCCGGCTTCACCGCGCATCTGGAATCATAACGCGCAAATCTGGAGCCGACCGTGGCCTCACGCACCACAGAATCGCTGACACTGCCCGTTCTGGGCATGACGTGCGCCTCGTGCCAGCACCACGTGGAAGAGGCTCTGCGCGCGACGGCGGGGGTGGAATCGGCACGCGTGGATTTGATGGCGCATCGCGCCAGCGTGGTGTTCGATCCGGCGTTGGCAGCGCCCGAACAACTGGTGGAGGCGATTCGCGGAGCCGGTTACGATGCGGTGCTGCCGCGCGAGGGCGATAGCGGCGCGCGCGTTGAGGATGCGACTGCAGGCATGATTGGGGCCGCAGCAACCAAGGCCTGGGTGACGCTGGGCGCGGGAGCGGCAGCCATGCTGCTGGCCATGCCGCTGGAAACGGGAATGGGCGCGCGCGATACCTTCCTGGTTACAGCACTTCCGTGGCTCTACGCAATCCCAGCCGCGGCGCTGCGCTGGTTCCTGCTGGCGCTGACGGCGGTGGTGGTTGCTTGGGCGGGGCGCGGGATTTACGGGAGTGCGTGGCGGGCGCTGCGGCACGGCACGACCAACATGAACACTCTGGTGAGCCTGGGAACGGGCGTGGCGTTTGCCTATTCGGCGTATGCGACAGTTTGGCCGGCGCCGGGGCGTGCGGTGTACTTCGATGCAGTGCTGCTGATTCTTGGCTTTCTGTTGCTGGGCAAGGCGCTGGAGGCTCGAGCGAAGCGGCGGGCGCTGGCGGCGCTGGACTCGCTTTCGCGGTTGCGGCCCGCGACAGCGCGACGCCTGGTGGAAGGCGTGCAAACGGTGGTTCCGCTCGAAGAAGTGCGGCCCGGCGACAGCGTGGTGGTGCTGCCTGGCGAGCGCTTTCCCGTGGACGCGACGATTCTGGAGGGACGCACCTCGGTGGATGAGTCGATGCTGACCGGGGAAGCGAGGCCGCTGGAGCGCGAAACCGGCGGACGCGTGCTGGCGGGATCGCTGAACTACGACGGCGCGGTGGTGTGCCGTGCGGAGTCGCTGGGCGAGGAGACAATGCTGGCACAGATTGCGCGCATGGTGGACCAGGCGCAAAGCTCGCGCGCACCCATGGAGCGGTTGGCCGACGCAGTCAGCGCGATTTTTGTGCCTGTGGTCCTGGGGCTTGCGGCGGTGACGTTTGTGACGTGGTTGCTGGCGGCGCATTCCCTGCCGCTGGCGCTTGCCAATACCGTGGCTGTGCTGGTGATTGCCTGCCCGTGCGCGATGGGACTGGCGGTGCCGGCGGCGCTGACGGTGGCTGTGGGCAGGGGCGCACAGTTGGGCGTGCTCTTCAAGGGCGGTGAAGCGCTGGAACGGCTGGCGCATGTGGACGCGATCGTTCTCGACAAGACGGGGACGCTGACGGTGGGAAGGCCGGTGCTGGAAAAGATACAGGGAATAGGGAACAGGGAACAGGGAACAGAAAAGCAGGGACCAGGGACCAGGGATCCCTTGGCTTCGCTCGGGACAGGCTCCGGGACTGAGGACAGCAGCGAAAATGCAGGTCCTTCGACTCCGTTTGCCACAAAAAGCGCGGCAAACTTCGCTCAGGATGACAAATCCATTTTCGCTCAAAATGACAATGCGATGAGAGAGCGCGAACTGCTGCGCATGGCCGCGGCGGCGGAGGAGCGGTCGAACCATCCGCTGGCGCATGCAGTGATCGACTCTGCGCGTGCGCGGGGTCTTGAATGGAAACCGGCGGAGGACGCGCAGGTTTTGCCGGGGCGCGGCCTGACTGCACGCGTGGAGGGGCACGAGTGCCTGCTGGGCAACGAGGCGCTCTTCAGAGAGTTTGTGATCGAGCTGCCGAAGGACGTGGCTGTGCCGGAGCCCGGTGTGACGCGACTTTGGATGGCGGTGGATGGTGCTCCAGCCGCGTTGTTCGATGCGCGCGATGCGCTGCGGCCCGATGCGGCTGCGGCCGTGGCTGCCTTGCGAGCTGCTGGGTTGCGCGTGTTGATGCTGACTGGCGATTCGGCTGCCGCGGCGGCGCCGATTGCAGCGCAGGCAGGAATCACCGAAGTCGAAGCGGACCTCGATCCGGCGGGCAAGCTCAAGAGAATTCGCGCGTTGCAACAGGACGGTCTGCGCGTGGCCATGGTGGGCGACGGGATCAACGACGCGGCGGCGCTGGCCACGGCCGACGCCGGAATTGCCATGGGCAGCGGGGCGGATCTGGCGCAGGAGGCGGGCGACGTGCTGCTGCGGGCGCAGCCGATGGCGATTCCGGCAGCGCTTGAGCTGGCGCGGCAAACGGTGCGTGTGATGCGCCAGAACCTGGGCTGGGCTGTGGGCTACAACGTGCTCGGGATTCCGCTGGCCGCGGGAGCGCTGTATCCGGCGTTTCACATTCTGCTGACCCCGTGGCTGGCGGCGGCGGCGATGGCGCTGAGTTCGGTGTGCGTGCTGGGAAACAGTTTGCGGCTGCGGGGATGGAGTCTTGGCGGGTGAACAGGCAATTAAAGTTCCGCCTCCAATTGCTTCAACGATGAGGGCAACCAGGCCAACAGCAGGGCCTGCGCATGCCTTCCTTCAGTTCCGAGCACACCCTCTCAACGTGCTGTTTTCTGGTTTCCGGCCGCTTGACGGAGATGGCCCAGCAGATCCATTCATTGCGCGCGAGCGGCGTAATATCTTCCCACTTTGTTCGCGCGGCAGGGTCTGAAACAAGTGCTTTTCTTAGATCTGCCGGCACGCTATGGACCACGCCCGTGGACAGCCTTTTTGACATGCCTTTACTTTATCCTCGATAGCTGAGCGCTGAGAAGGTCTTAGCTTGGATGAGCATTGCAAAAACAACCGCAGATCCCTCGCTTCGCTCGGGATGACAAACGCGTTGGAGGTCGTCTCCCGAAAAACAATCCCGCAGCCATCGCCTGAGAGCCAAGGCCGCCGATTCCCGACACGCTAAACTAGACCCAGGCTCCTTTTGTGCGCATCCTCACCCGCTACATTCTCGGCGAGATTCTCTCCCTCACGCTCATCGGCTGCGCGCTTTTCACGTTCATTCTATTCATGCCGCAACTGCCACACATTCTTGAAGTGGTGGTGCGCAATAGTTCCACCTGGGTGGACGTGGCGGAGGTGTTCCTCTTCACACTGCCCAACTTGTTCAAATTCACGATTCCCATGGCCGTGCTGTGGGGCGTATTGCTGGGTTTGAGCCGCCTGGCGGCCGACAGTGAAATCATTGCCATGCGCGCCTCGGGGCTGGGCATCTGGTACTTTGTGCGCGTGGCATCGATCGTGGCGGTGACGGGCACATTGCTGGGATTGGGAAACTCGCTCTACCTGGCGCCGCGCGCCAACCAGGCGATTATCGAGATGGAGCAGGCGCTGGAGACTTCGCAGGCGTCGTACGAGATCGAGCCGCGCGTCTTCTACGAGAATTTCAAAGACTTCGTTCTCTACGTGCAGGATGTGCGCGCCGGCGCGGGCGCGACCAACTGGCGCCAGGTTTTCATGGCCGACGTCAGCGACCCAGTAAATCCGGTGATCACGACAGCGGCCTCGGCGACCGTGGTGAACGACAACCCGCAGGAACTGATCATGCGCCTGCGCGACGGGTTGCGCGACGAGACCGTGGCCGACGAGCCCGGGCAATCGAACATCTCGACATTTACGACCACGGACATGCCGCTGGCGCTGAATCCGCAGAGCGACGTGCACCTGGGACGCGTGGACACGCCGCTGCTCGCGATGCCGCTGAGCGCGTTGTTCGAGCGCATCCACGAGCTGAGTGGAAAACCTGAGGCCAAGCGCTACCTGATCGAGGTGCACAACCGCTTCGCGCTTCCGGTGGCGTGCCTGGTGCTGATGCTGCTGGGCGTGCCGCTGGGCGTGAATTCGCGGCGCGGCGGCAAGAGCGCCGGCTTCGTTTTCACCATTCTGCTGGTGTTCGTTTACTACTTCCTCTCGTCGACCGGCATTCAGTTGGGGCACCAGAGCCGTCTGCCGGCGTTCATCGCCGTGTGGGCTGCGAACATTCTCTTTGCCGCGGCCGGCATCTTTTTGCTGTGGCAGATGGCGACCGGCGGGCAGATTCTGAGCGCCGTGGCGGCGTGGGCATCGCGGCTGCCGCGATTCAAGGTTCCGGCCAAAACCAACGGGTTCCAGCTCACCGAGCTTCTCGGCAGGTTCCAGCCGCGCGCGCAAAGAGCTAAACCGCGCAGCGTTTTCCCGCGCATCCTCGACGAGTACATCCTGCGCGAATTCGTCGCCATGTTCACTCTGGTGCTGGCCGGGTTCGTGATGCGCTTTCCGTGGTGGGCGAGTACCTGCTGAACCTGACGCCGAGCATGCTTTACCTCATTACGCCACTGGCGGTGCTGATTGCAGCGCTGGTCACGTTCGGCGTGATGAACCGCAACAGCGAAATTATCGCCATCAAGGCCACCGGGATCAGCCTGTACCGGCTGATCGTTCCCATCGTGACCATGGCCGCGGTGCTGGCGGTGGCGTTGTTCCTCTTCGACCAGTACTATCTGCCCCAGGCCAACCGCAAACAGGAGGCGCTGCGCAACCAGATCAAGGGGCGGCCCACGCAAACCTACCTGCACCCCGAGCAGAAATGGATGATGGGTCAGAGACCGCAGCCCGGCGAGCCGGGGAGGATTTTCTATTACGAGTTCTTCGATCCCGACCGCAACGAGTTCGCCAATCTCTCCGTCTTCGAATTCGATCCCGCGACCTTCCAGCTGACGCGGCGCATTTTTGCCAAGCGCGTGGTGTGGAGTCGCGACTCTACCGGATGGGTTTTCGAGAACGGCTGGGTGCGCGACGTCGAGGGCGCGAATGTGAAGGATTACCGCACTTTCCTGGAAACATCTTTTCCTGCGATCCACGCCACGCCGGACTACTTCAAGAAAGAGGACCTGCAATCGCAGGAGATGAACTTCGGCCAGCTCGACCACTACATTCACGATTTGCAGCAGAGCGGATTCGACACCAAGCGCCTGAGCGTTGCGCTGTGGCATAAGCTCTCGTATCCGCTGATCGCCGTGGTGATGGCGGTGCTCGCCATTCCGTTTGCGCTTTCGATGGGGCGACGCGGCTCGATCACCGGCGTGGCCGTGGCGATTGCCGTGGCGCTTGCGTATTCAGTAATCGACGGCCTGTTCGGCGCTATGGGCAACGTCAATTACCTGCCGGCCTCGTTGGCGGCGTGGTCGGCGGATGTGCTGTTCGGGCTGGTCGGCGGATACTTGCTGCTGAGGACGCCGACGTGATGAGACAGGGAATAGGGAGTAGGGAGTAGAAGAGCGGGGACCGTGACCCGTGAGCAGCGGACAGCGAACTGCTGAAAGCTGACACCTGAAACCTGACACCTCGGTTCCTGGCTCGAATCGAGCGAATCGTACAATAGAACTATGTTCGCCGACCTTGGCCCTCTTTACCCCTACATGCGCCGCTACCGCTTGGGATACGTGCGGGGTACACTGGCCTGCGTTGCGACGAACACCGTCGCCGTGCTGTTTCCAACGGTTCTGGGTATGGCTGTGGATGCCATTAAAAACGGAACCACTCGCCGGCATATTCTGTTCCTTGCCCTGCTTCTGGTCGGGATCAACCTGGTCAAGGGCATTTTCATGTATGCGCAGCGCTGGATTCTGATCGGGATTTCGCGCGACATCGAGTTCGACCTGCGCAATGACCTGTTCAAGAAACTGGAAACGCAGGACACGGGCTTCTACCAGCACTACCGCACCGGCGACATCATGGCGCGCATGACCAACGACCTGAACGCGGTGCGCATGCTGCTCGGTCCCGGGCTCATGTACAGCGTGAACACAATTTTCCTGAGCATTTTTGCGCTGGTATTCATGCTGCACATCAGTCCCTGGCTCACGCTGGTGGCGCTGGCGCCCACGCCGCTGGCCAGCATCTTCGTGCAGTATGTGGGACGCAAGATTCACGAGCGCTTCGAGCGCATCCAGGCCAGTTTTTCCGATATTTCCGCACAGGCCCAGGAGAATTACTCCGGCGTGCGGCTGATCCGCGCCTTCGCGCGCGAGGAGTCTCAGATCGGCCTCTTCGAGCGGCTCAATCGTCAATATATTGGCCGCGCATTGCGGCTGGTGCAGTTGATGGGCATGCTGTGGCCCACGCTCGAGTTCATCCTCGGCATCTCCATGGTCATCACGTTACTGGCCGGCGGACACCTGGTGCTGGCGCACCGCATCGACGTAGGCCAATTCGTGGCTTTCAGCACCTACATGATCCTGCTGATCTGGCCGATCATCGCCGTGGGATGGGTGATTAATATTTTCCAGCGGGGCACGGCGTCGGTGAAGCGCATCGACGAACTGCTCAAGACCGAGCCGGCCATCTCCGACAACCACTCCGTGGTTTCAGGTTTTGGACCAGAGACGGTGCTGAGAGGCGAGATCGAATTCCGGCATCTCAACTTTAGTTACGGCGACGAGGCCAGCGGGACCCCGGTCCTCAGCGCCATGGAAAAAGACCCGTCCGTGGGGACTCCGGTGCTACGCGACATCTCGCTGCACATTCCGGCGGGATCGAGTCTCGCGATCGTGGGGCCGACAGGATGCGGCAAGTCCACGCTCGTCAACCTGATTCCGCGGCTCTACGATGCGCCGGAAGGCGCGTTGCTCATCGACGGGCGGCCAGTGCGCGAGTATCCGCTGGCGGTTCTGCGGCGCAACATCGGCATGGTGCCGCAGGAAACCTTCCTCTTCAGCGAGACGATTCGCGAGAACCTGGCCTTCGGCGCGCCCCGTGCCGATGCGGAGGATCTGTTGGAGGCAGCGGAAGCGGCGCACATCCGCAGCGAGTTCGAGGAGTTTCCGCAGGGCTTTGAAACCATGGTGGGCGAGCGCGGCGCGACGCTCTCGGGCGGACAGAAGCAACGCGCCGCGATTGCGAGGGCGTTGCTGCGGCGGCCGGCGATCCTGATTCTGGATGACGCGCTGGCCAGCGTGGACACATACACCGAAGAGCGCATTCTGGGCGGCCTGCGCAACTACACGGCGAACACGACCACGATCCTCATTTCGCATCGCGTGTCGACGGTGCGCAACGCCGACCGTATCGCCGTGCTCGACAAGGGCAGGATTGTTGAGCTGGGAGGTCATGAGGAGCTGCTGGCTCTCGACGGCTACTACGCGAGCCTCTACCAGAAGCAGCAGCTTGAAGAAGAGCTGACGGTGGCGGGGTAAGGCAGCGGGGTTAGCGGAGCTAGGACACGATCCCACCTTAGCCGAAAGAACAAAGACCTGGCGGGGATGGAGCGCCTCAGCGTTCAAACCCACCCTAAAGTCCGCGGCGATGCTGCGGACTTTAGGATGGGGCAACCGTGCATCGGCGGAGGTTACGCGGTCCAACTGGAGCCGGAGGCCGAATCGGCGGGTGCGGCAGCTGGGGGGCGCGATGGCAACATGAGCACGCGCGGCAACTCGGAGTTGGCATCGGGATCGCGGGCGACTTCGCGCCAGGCATCGCGCACATTGCGAACACAGTCGATGACGTGCTGGAACTTGGGTATCGAGGCCGACTGCGAAGCCTGCAGAATCTGCGCGAAGATAGCCGCGTAGAACTCGCTGAGCGCCTGCGCGGGACGGCCGCCGACATCCATGCGCAGCCGCGCCTGGAGATGAATGATGATGTCGAGGGCGCGCTTGACCGCGGCGCGCCGGGCGTCGGCGTCGCCGCACTCCACCGCCGTTACGGCGGCGTACAGGAAGCGGATGATGCCGTCATAGAGCGCTACCACGAGATCGACAGCTGCTGCGCCTTCCAGCGCGTGTTCCCGATAACTTGCCATTGCGATGCGGTTCCTTATCCGCTGGAATTCTGGTCGTAGCCTGTGACCGCGGAATACAGCTCGTTAATGCCCTGCAATTGCGACGGCAGTTCCTCAAGGAGTTGGTTGGCCTGGTTGAGCTCCGTGGTGAGGCTGGACTGCTGGGCCGAGATGTAGATCTGCTCCTTGGATACCTCCGCGTTGAGCGTGGATTCAGTGGTGCTGTTGGCGGCTGCAGCCAGGCCCAGAATGCCGGCAGAAGAGCTGGAGCCGGCATTGGTCAGCACGTTGGAGAAGTTCAAGCCCCAGCTGGTGGCGTTCTGGAAAAAGCTTGTCACACTCGCATAGTCGCTGTTGAGTACGGAATCGAGCGAGCTGGCGTCGAAGGTGAGCGATCCGTCGTTATTCACGCTGATGCCGAGCGAGGTGAGGCTGTTGATGTCAGACGCATTGGTATAGCTGAGGGTTGCGTTGGTGAGGTGCGTCGTGTCGATGAGGTTGGAGCCAACGGTAAGGTTGCCGGAGCTGCCAGAGGTGTTGGAAACCAGAGACAAGCTCTCGGAGCCATCGCCGTTGGTGACGAGCGAAGCCGAAAAGCCCAGCGTGGAGGAGTTGCTGGAGATGTATTGCTGAAGATCGCTCAGGGTGACGCCGCCTTCGGCTGATTTCACGGTACTCATCGCAATGGTTTGCGCAGTGCCCGTGCCTACCTGGACGGAAATGGAGCCGGACAGGATGTCACTGGAGCTTGGAATCGACGTCAGCGTGCCCTGCGAGGGAGTGGAGCCGGTGCTGGCCGCGCCGGAATAACTGAGGGGCGTATAGCTGGCGGCGACGATGCTGGAACTGACAGTGAGAGTTCCGGCCGATCCCGAGGTTCCGGAGGCCAGGGTGAGCGTCGACTGACCGTCGCTGGTGACGACGGCGGCGGTGACCCCGATATTGGCGGAGTTGATGGCCTGGGCCAGCGCGGAGAGCGATGTTTGGGACGAGTTCAGCGTGACTGTTTGCGCGGTTCCGCTGCCGACCTGGATGGAGATGGAGCCGGAGAGGGTGGGGTTGAGATCATTCGTCACCGCGGTGAGCACGCCGTTAGGGTTCTGCGCGTTCAGGCCGTTGAGCAACTCCTGCTGCAGGAGGGAGAGCGTGGGCGAGCCGAAGAGCGGCTCAGGAGTGCCGGAGCTGGTGTTGCCTTCCTGCGCGTTGACGGCGCTGATGAGGGAGTTGTAGTCGGAGACGAACTGGTTGACCGTGCTTTCGACGCCGGAGTTATCGTTGTTGATCACTACCTGGACCTGCTCAAGGCCGCCGCCGGATTCCTGGGTGCTGGGCGCGAGTAACTGGAAGGTGAGGCCGGGGATGAGATTGCTGACGGTGTTCGAGGAGCTGGTCAGATTGACACCGTCCACGGTCAGGTTGGCGTTGGAACCGGTGACGGTGGAGGTGTAAGCCAGCGCGGTATTGGGGTCGGCGAGAGTGGAGCTGACGGCGAGCGTTCCCGTCGTGCCCAGGGTGCCCGAAGTGAGTTGGAGGCTCGCGGTGCCGTCGCTGTTATCGACGATGGAGGCGCTGAATCCGAAGGCGTTGCTGGGACTGTTGATGTAGTTTTCGAGATCGGTCAGAGTGGTACCGCCTTCGGCGGTATTCACAGCGCTCATCGAGATGGATTGCTGGCTGCCGCTGCCCACGGTGACGTTAAGGGTTCCCGTGCTGCTCAGTTGCTCGCTGGAGCTGGCGACGGCCGTGAAAAGCGCGGTGGAGGCGCTGCCGCTCGAACCCGTACCGCTGCCGGCGGTCACCGTGGCGCCGAGGGTGTTCGAAGCGCTGGCGTCCAAAATCGTATTGTCGGTGACGACGATGTTGCCGCCGGCGCCCGAGGTGCCGGAAACAAGACTCAGGCGCGAGCCGCTCGCATCGGTAAGCACAGAGGCCGTGATGCCGAGGCTCGAGGAATTGATAGCCGAGGCGAGGTCGCCAAGCGTGTCGGCTCCGCTGCCGGTGTAAACCGTGTTGCTCGCTCCCGAACCCGTGGCCGCGCCTATCGTGAACGTCTGTGCCGTCCCGTTGCCCATATTGAGCGTAATCGAGCCTGACAGCGAATTCGCGCTGCTGGCGATTTCCGCCAAGTAGCCGCTGGAGGTTTGGGCGAGGTTCTTCACCGCCACCGTATGGGTCCCCGCCGCGGCCGAGGAGGTAGCCGAGGTCAACTCGAGAACATTGGTGTCGGAGCTTGAGCCCTCCTTCTGCGCCAGGATGCCCTCGGGGTCGCTAAGCGAACTCATGTCGTTGGAGAGGTTGGAGAACAGCGTTCCCAGGCTCGAGATCACGGTGTCCTCGCTCTCGAGCGATGTCAGTTGGTTTTTCCAGGGGGTTTCGACATTCTGGAGATTGCCGATGATTTCCGCCACGGTCGAGCTCACGTTGAAGCCCGTGCCGCTGGTCGGCGACCCGAAAGCCAGTCCGACTGTACCCATTACGCCCTCCGGCTGCATCTCATGCAGGCTTTGACCCAACCGTATCCAACGCGGATGAGAGGATTCTCATCGATTCTCGTCAACTCTCATTCACGCGAACGCGGCGGGACAACCGATCGTTACTCAAACAAAGAGGGGCATCCATGGGACGCCCCTCTCCGGCTAGCAATCCGCCGTGGGCGGACGCTCTGTGACGTTGCTCCGGCGGCGTCTGCGCGAAACTTCACGCGTGCCGGAGGTTATGGTTATTCCACCAGCGATCCAAATCAGTCGCCGGGGACCCCGGTTTATTGCAACAGCTTGAGCACGTCCTGCTGCTGCGAGTTGGCCTGCGCCAGGGCGGCGATGCCGGTCTGGCTCAGGATTTCGTATTTGGACATGTTCGATGTGGCCTGCGCATAATCGGTAGCCTGCACCGCGTTCTGCGCCGACTGCACGTTCTCCTGTTGTGTGCCGAGCACGGAACTGACCGAGTTCAGCGTGTTGATCATGGCGCCGATGTACCCGTCCTGGGCCGACACATCGGTGATGGCCGCGTTCAGGCTGGTCAGCGCTGACTGCGCATCCGCTGAGCTGGTCAGATCGGTGGCGCTCAAGGACTGGCCCGCGGCGTCCGAGTAGCTGATGGTGGCGACTCCGCCGACGCCGTTTGTGTCGGAGGTAAAACCGGCATTAGCATTCTGCCCCGTAGCTGAATCCGCTAGTCCATTAGCTGCGAAGTTGGCCTCATTCGACGCGCCGACCGAATAGTAGCTGTCGGCCGTATAGGTCGGGACACTGGTGTTGGTCGTGTCATCCAGATTTGCAGCGGTTATGGAGATACCAGACTTTGCCGATGTAAACTCCACAACTCCGGCAGTGTCCGTGGCAGTGATACCGAGCGATGAGCCTGCGCCGGTGCTGAAGTAAGCCCCGATGTTTGACGTAGTCAAGCTCAAGGTGCCCAGATCGATAGAAACCGGTGCCGCGGTTGCTCCCTTAATCGTCAGCGTGCCGCTGAGGGCATCGCCATCGGCGCCGCCTCCGACCGTACCATCCAGGTGACCGATCTCTCCCGGTGTTGCACCGGCGCCTACGCCGCCAGCGGGCCCCGAGATTTCAATACCGGTATCCGCTCCGGTGCCTCCAGCGGTTTTCGCCGCAGTCACCGCCGCAGTGCCGGCCGCGTTTGCCGTTGTGAAAGTCGCGGTTACGCCGAGGCCCGCGCCGTTGATGGCATCAATCATGCCCGCGGTCGTATTGGCGTAGGCGGTTGTGCCGCCTACGGCAATCGTCGCGGCCTTTTGCACCACGGCTCCGTTGGCTCCCGTCGCCAGGTAGTTGATGACCACTTTGGTGCCCCCAGCGGTGGTGTTCAATTGATCGCTGACCGTAGCCAACGTTCCGCTTTTCGACAGATCAATGAAGGTGTTGTTGGAGCCGTTGCTATAGGCCATGACGCCGCCCGTGTCGCCCACGTTAGAGGAAGACAACGCGCGGATGTTGAGATCGTCGATGGATGACCCGGTCGTGGAAGAGTCGCCGGTGTAGATGTTGGTGTTGGAGTTGAACACCTGCTCCTGGTTGTAGGTGGTTGTGGAGCCGATGTTGGAAATTTCCGAAAGGATCGACTGGTACTCCTGGTTGGCTGCAGTATCTTGCGAGCTGTTGAGGGTGCCGTTGGAGGCCTCGGTGGCCAGCGTGACGGCACGGTTAAGCAGACTGGTGACCTGCGAGAGGGCGCCATCGGCAACCTGCAACAGACCTGAACCTTCTGTGGCGTTGGTTTCTGACTGCATGAGGGCCGACTGGTTGGCCTGCAGGCCATTGACCAGCGATAGGCCAGCGGCGTCATCCGCGCCAGAGTTGATCTTCGAACCGGAAGACAACTGCTGTAGCACGGTGTTCAGGCTGCTGTTGGTGTTGTTAAGGTTGTTCTCCGCATACACCGCGGAGAGGTTGTTTAAGACTCCCAGGGACATGGGGGTTCTCCTTGTTGATGCGGTGATTTGCGGTCCTTTTCCGAGAGTGCCCCCATCTTATGACTGCTGTGGGTAGCTGCTGGCGGCTCGGAACCGACGCATCTGGCCCCTTCTTCGGCGTGGCCCTCAGGGACTTTATGGAGGCGCGAATTGTGTCCCGGCAAGGACACTTCCGCACCTTGGGTTTTATTTTTTTAACCTTTCGCATGCGACGCCGATAACTGGAACGAAGGAGATCGGAAATGATCGAGTTGACGCGACTCAACGGCCGCACGATGGTAGTGAACAGCGACCTGATCAAGACCGCCGAAGCTTCGCCGGATACGATGCTGACGCTGATCAACGGAGAGAAGCTGATTGTGCGCGAAGAGATTGGCGAGGTGGTGGAGAAGGTGCTCGCCTACCGGTCGCAGCTGCTGGCCGTGGTGGCCAAGCGGCTGCATCACTTCAGCGATCTGGAGCGCGCAGCAGCACTGGCGAGCCTGGAAGTGGAAGGGCAGCCCCCGTCCCCATTCCAGATGAATCAGACCGGCGAATTCCCGCAGTAGAATCCGCAGGGCCTCGGTTTTCCTCGAGAGAAAAGCATATGGATAAAGCGAGCATCGGCGGAGCGTTTCTGGCCATCGCCGGGATTGTTGCAGGATTATTGATCGAAGGCGGCAACCTGGGTCAGATTCTGCAGCCCACGGCGGCGCTCATCGTGTTTGGAGGCACCCTGGGCGCAGTGATGCTGCAGTTTCCCCTTGCCACCGTGGTGGGAGCATTCCGCAGCCTGGGGCAACTATTTGCCGCGCCGCGCAAAAAGGAGACCCAGGTGGTCCGCGAGTTGGTGGCGTTTGCCAACAAGGCGCGCCGGCAGGGTGTGGTTTCACTGGATGCCGATTTGCACGCCATCGAGGATCCGTTTCTGAAGCAAACGCTGATGCTGGCGGTAGACGGCACCGAGCCCGTGGAGCTGCGCAGGATCATGCACGTGAGCCTGGAATCTCTAACCGAGGAAGAGGAGCGCCTGCCAGCAGTGTTCGAGTCGGCCGGAGGATTCTCGCCGACCATCGGCATCCTGGGCGCCGTACTCGGCCTGATTCAGGTGATGCAGCATCTGGACAACATCAACGAGGTGGGCCGGGGTATCGCGGTCGCCTTTGTCGCCACGATTTACGGCGTGGGCATTGCGAACCTTTTCTTCCTGCCCTTCGCCGGCAAGATGCGGCTGCGCATTCGCGATGGCTATCGCCGGCGCGAAATGATGCTGGAAGGCGTGATTTCGATATTGGAGGGCATGAACCCGCGCATACTCGAGATTAAGCTGGCCGGCTATCTCGAGAGCTCAAAACAGGAACAAAGGGAGCGCGCCGCATGAGGGCGCGCGTGCCGCGCAGCCGCGTCGGTCACGACCGCTGGCTGGTGTCGTACGCCGATTTCGTCACCCTGCTGTTCGGATTCTTTGTCGTGCTTTATGCTTTTGCGCGGGCCGATCAGAAAAAACAGGTACAGGTTGCGCACGCCATCGACTCGGCCTTCCGTACCATGGGAGTCTCCTCGGATTCCAATCAGACGTCTGTCGAGCAGGATGCGGCGCAGCCGGCACACGCCGCGATGAGTGAGGCATCGCTCACGCCGATGCAGGTGAAATACGATCTCGTCCGCATCCAACACGATCTGTCACTCACGTTGGCCAAGCAGATTGCTGCTCAAACGGTTTCTCTGAGGATGGGACGCGATGGGCTGGCGATCAGCCTGCACGAGGCGGGATTTTTCGATTCCGGCTCGGCGACGCCCAAGGCAGAGGCCGTGCCCGCGCTGCGCCAGATCGCCGACCGGCTGAGCGCCACGCCTTACGATCTGCGCATCGAAGGCCACACCGACAATGTGCCCATTCACAACGCGGAGTTCGATTCCAACTGGGAGCTTTCGGCGGCGCGCGCCACGCACATTGCCCGGTTGTTTCTGGAGATGAAGGCGATTCCTGCCGACCGGCTGTCGGCCGCGGGGTACGCCGAATTTCATCCCGTGGCCAGCAACGATACAGCGCCGGGCCGCGCGGAGAACCGGCGCGTGGATCTCGTGGTGCTGCCGCGCACGGAGCTTGAGTTTGCCGGATCCGACGCCGCGCCGCCCTCCGGGCAGTGGCGGAAGGTGACGGATGAATAAGCGGAGCTAGCGGTGTTAGCGGGGCTAGCGGCGCTAGACTCTGTCCGCGCCGGCTTCGCATCCGCAGCGTGGCCCTTGGACCTTGTACACAGTCCTAACTCCGCAAACACCGCTCACTCCGCTAGCTCCGCTATTCCACTCCCAGCACTTTTACGATCACGCGCTTGCGGCGCTGGCCGTCGAACTCGGCATAGAAGACACGCTGCCAGGTACCGAGATCGAGATGGCCGTTGGTGACGGGCAAAGTGGTCTCGTGGTGCAGGAGCAGCGACTTGAGGTGCGCGTCGCCGTTGTCCTCGCCGGTCTGGTGGTGCTTGTAGTCGGGACGCGCGGGAGCCAGCTCCTCGAGCCATTTGCCGATGTCCTCAATGAGCCCACTCTCATGATCGTTCACGTAGACGGCCGCTGTGATGTGCATGGGCGAGACGAAGCAGAGGCCGTCTTTGACGCCGCTGCGGCGCACAATCTGCTCGACTTCGTCGGTGATGTGCACCATCTCGCGACGCTTGCGGGTTTCAAAGACCAGATATTCTGTGTGACTCTTCATGCAAATCTCCTTGGCAGCGTCGAATGATTTCGTAACGTTCTCCCCTTATCCTAAAGTGAGCCGTGACTTCTCGCCGACCGCCCAACGCTGCAAAAAGATTGCGCCGCATGCACGATGCGTTGCTCGGTGCCTATGGGCCGCAGCACTGGTGGCCGGCGAAGACGCCGTTTGAAGTGATCCTGGGCGCGTATCTTACGCAGAATACGGCGTGGAAGGCGGTGGAGAGGTCGCTCGAGAACCTGCGCGCCGCGGGCGCGCTTACCCCCGAGGGCCTGCGCGCGGTACCTCTCAAAAAACTGCGGCGGCTCATTCAGCCGTCGGGGTTTTTTACGCGCAAGGCGGCTGCGTTGAAGGCCTTTGTGGACCTGCTTGACAAGGAGTTCGGTGGATCGCTCGATGACCTTGCCGGCGTGCCGACCGCGGCGCTGCGGCAGCGGCTGCTGGATTTGCCGGGCGTCGGCCCCGAAACCGCCGACGCGATCCTGCTTTACGCGCTCGGACACGCGGTTCCCGTGGCTGACGAATATCTAAGACGCATCGCGGTTCGGCACGGACTGCTCGAGACTGCGCCCGGCCGCGCCAGGATCTCGTATGACGCGCTGACCGATTTGACGCGGCGCGCGTTTGCCGGCGATGGTCAGGAAAATCAGGCGCAACTCTTCAACGAGTTTCATGCGTTGACAGTGGCCGTGGGCAAGGCGCACTGCGGACGCACGGCACACTGCGAAAAATGTCCGCTGGCCGGCGACTTGAAAAACAGCTTCTAGCTTCTAGCCGCTAGCTTTCAGCTCCTTTGTGCGGGAGCGTTACGCCTCGGTTTGGCACCAAAAGCTAGTAGCTAGGAGCTAGAAGCTAGTAGCTGCTTTATGGCGTAATCTGAAAGCATCATGAGTCCAACTTCGCAACAGCCGCAAGTGAATTTGACCCAGACTGCCGATTACCGCGAGTCCTACGCGAACAGCGTGCAGGTGCGTGTGAGCGTGTGGGATTTCCAGCTCGTCTTCGGCCTCGCCTCCAGCGAAAGCCCAGAGCAGGTGACCATCCGCAACCACCAGGCCGTTTTTCTGAGCCCGCAACAGGCCAAAGCTTTGTGGAACGTGCTGGGCCAGAACATTGCGCAATACGAACAGGCTTTCGGCACGCTCAACCTTGAGCCGCAGAACCAGGGATTTCCGCGCGGGCCTGTCAACTAGCTCCTAGCCTCTAGCTTCTAGTTGCTAGCCGGTACGGTTAAGTCGGCGCAATCGCGGCACAACCAGGGAAATCGCGTGAGCCGCGCAGCGGCGTCAGTTCTGAAGAACTGACTAGAAGCTAGAGGCTAGAAGCTAGAAGCTGGTCTTTAAGGAGCAAATTGTTGCGCTTCGGAAGAATGTTTACTCCGCGGCTGGATGCGCCGCTGCCGCTCTGGATGGTCTTTCCAGTCATCTTTGTGGCGCTCTACTTGAGCCACTTTACGCTGCTGCGCCTGCCCTACTACTGGGATGAGGCGGGCTACTACATTCCCGCGGCGTGGGACTTCTTCCGCACCGGCTCGCTCATCCCCACCAGCACGCTCAGCAACGCACATCCGCCGCTGCCGAGCATCTATCTGGCGCTGTGCTGGAAGGCTGCAGGATTTTATCCCGAGGTGACGCGCGAGGCCGTGCTGCTGGTGGCGACGCTGGGGCTGCTGGCGGTGTGGCGGCTGGCCATGCGCCTGGTGGGCGTGGCCTCCGTGGCGTTCTGGACCGTGCTTCTCACGGGCCTCTATCCCATCTGGTTTGCGCAAAGCTCGCTGGCCCACGCCGACATCTTTGCCGCGGCCTGTTCGCTGTGGGGATTGACTTACGCACTGCCCAATCGCAGCCGCACGGCGTGGCCCGCCGCGTTGTGGTTTTCCGCCGCCGCGCTTTCAAAGGAAACGGCGATCGTGATTCCACTGACCCTGGCCGCGGTAAACCTGGCGGTGGGATTCAGGAGCGGAGGACCGGTGCGCACCAGGCTATGGCGCGAGGCGGCGTGGCTCTCGATTTGCATTGTGCCCCTGGGCGCGTGGTATGCGTACCACTACGCGAAGACGGGGTTTCTCTTCGGCAATCCTGAGTTTTTGCGCTACAACGCGGAGGCCACACTGGCCCCGCTGCGGATTCTTGCGGCATTCGGGCATCGCATCCTGCACCTGACGGCGCACATGAATCTCTTTGTGCCGGTGCTGATGGCTTTCGCGGCGTTACTGTTGAGCCCGCGCACCGAAGCGGAGGGTTACGAGCGGGCGTCGCTCGATCCGCTGGTGCTGCTGCGCATTTTCTTTGTCTTGCTGGCCAACGCGGCGCTCTTCAGCGTACTGGGCGGCGCACTGCTCACGCGCTATTTGCTGCCCATGTATCCGCTGGTGTTGTTGCTGGCCGTGTACACGTTGTACCGCCGCGTGCCTTACTGGTACGGGCTGACGCTGCTCGCGGCAGTTGCGTTCATTGCCGGGCTCTTTGTGAATCCGCCCTACGGGTTTGCGCCGGAAGACAACCTGGCGTACGCGCACGTGATTCGCATGCACCAGGCCGGCATTGCGCAGCTCAGGAAACTTTATCCCGACGCAACGGTGCTGACGGCGTGGCCCATGAGCGACGAACTGACGCGGCCCGAACTGGGTTACGTGAAAAAACCGTGGGATGTGTTCGCCATCGATGACTTCGCCGCCGGCGAGATCGCGCGCGCGGCCGCGGAGCCGGAGAAGTATTCGGCGGCGCTGATATTTTCCACCAAGTACGATCCGCCGCCGCTCGTGCCCGGCCTGAGCGGTGAAGCGCTCGATGAGCGCTACTTCGGTTTGCACCACGATCTGCCGCCGGAACTGATTGCGCAGGAGCTGGGCGGAACGATGGTGTGGAAGCGCGATGACGACGGCATGTGGATTGCGCTGATCCGCTTTAACCGGCAGGTGGAAGCGCGGCTGAAAAAAACAGCTTTTAGCTATTAGCTTTCAGCTTTATCGTGCCAGTCCCGTGTCCAAGGCTTTTCCTGCCTGACCTTGTTCAAATTGGGGTGCCGGGCCCCGCATTTTTGACTTGGGAACTGCGGACCCGGAGCGAGTTAGAAGCATTCCTCAGGAGCTAAAGCCCTCAATTCTCTTGCGGCGTCTGCGGCACGACTGAAGTCGCGCCCTTTCAAGGCCGACCTTTCGCCAAGCACTATCAGTGTGCCGGCCGTTCGGCAATCTCCTTGAACTTGAGATAGACGGCATTCGTCCAGCCGAAGCCGATCACATTCTGCGTGTAGCCGCCCTTCACCGTTACCTCGGCATTGCCTGCCACCACGTTGTATTTTTCGCGGATGGTGCCGTCGGCGGCGAATCCGGCATCGACGGTAGCGTCGAAGTGACGCGCGATGCGCACGGCGTCGGCGTGGAAGCCCATGGCCTCGAGTCCGGCTACGGCGATCCAGTTGGTGGGCGCCCAGCCGCAGGGCTCATCCCATTGCAGGCCGCTGTTGGTGGTGCTCATCGAGAGGCCGCCTGGGCGCTCGAATACGTTGAGCTTCTGCTCGATCGCGTTGGCCTGCGCACGCGTGGCCACGCCTGCCCACAGCGGGTAGAGCGATGTGAGGTAAGCGTAGGTAGAGGGTTTGCTGCGCATGAAATCGTAATCGGCAAAGATGCCTTCCCGGGGCTGCCAGAGATAACGCCCGATGGCGGCGGCCCGCGCGTTGGCGCGGCGATCCCAGCGGAGAGCGTCCTGAGGCTTGCCCAGGAGATGTGCGAGGTGCGCCATGTCGCGTTCGTAGCGGTAGAGCAAGCTGTTGAGGCACACCGGGGCGTAGTGATGCGTGGCGCCGGAGAAGGGGCCGAAGCGGTCGCTGGAGTCGAAGCCCGATTCGCGCATGGCGCGATCGCCCGCGTAGAAGTCACGGCTGAGCCGGTAGCCGCCGTGCGAGTCTCCGTACCAGGCGCGCGCACACAACAGGCTCGCCTGCACGTCGCAACTGGTCTGCTTGAGGCGGGCAGCTTCTGCCGCGTCGGGATGCTCTGACCCCTTGACGACGAAGGCCGCGCCCTCGGGACTGGGGTGTTCCACCAGCGAGCGGATCACGTCGCGGTAGTAGGTATTGGCGTCGGCCATTTCCGGTACGGGGCCTGAGCCGTAATCGAAGTAGCGGGCGAGACTGGTATGGCCGGCCAGGTGTTCCGGCCGCGTCCACGTGGCATAGTCCTTTTGCGCGACGGTGTAGGCGTGTTCGAGCCAGTTCATGGCCTGGATGCGGCCGGCGGCCGTCGAGGGAAAGCTGGCCGGGTTCTCAAACACAAGACGGATCATCGCGGTGAGAAACGGCGGCTGCGAGCGCGTGAGGTAGTAGGTGCGGTTGGCGTTGAGCACAGAGCCGTACTGCTCGACTTCAAAGAGGAAATTGTCGACGATGCCTTTGGCGAGCGCTTCGTGATGGTCGGACTCCAGTCCAAGAAGAATGAAAAAACTGTCCCAGCCGTACATTTCGTTGAAGCGGCCACCGGGGACGACGTAGGGATGCGGGAGATAAAGCAGGCCTGGCGCGGAGAGCTCCTCGGGGCGAACGTCGCCCAGCTTGAGAATGTGCCGCGGCAGTACGACGACGCGGACGTGGCAGCGCTGGGCGGCGGAAGCGACTTCGGGCGGAGTGGCGAAGCCTGCGGGCAGATAAAGAATCGGGACTGCGGCAACCTTGGTGTCAACTTTGGTGTCGGTGAGCGCTGCGCAATCGGTGGCGGAGCGGGTGAGCGAGTCCCACGCGGCGTGGATGTAACGGAGAGTCGCCTGGGAATCAGGCGCGGCCGGGCTGGGCGTCTGGGCGGGGGAAGCTGCAAGCGCAACTAAAAGCAGCAAGCGAAACAGTCTCATGCGCGCTCCGGAAGCAGTACGAATTCCTGGAGTGTACCGTACGGCGCGGATTTTTTGCGTGATCGGGGAACAGTTTTCGCGGACGCGGTGTCTGTATAAGCACAGTGGTACTGAATGGGATGATCGGAGGGCCGTGAATCCTCACCCGAAGCGTTGAACGCTTGCGGGCGGGATGACCGCTTGCGCCTCGCGGCAAGTCTTCCATTTCCGATTCGGCGCGGCTGAATTCGAGGTTTCAGGGAGGCGGCCATGTTTGAAGACGCAACGTTTGAATCCATGGGTACGATCCACTCGCGCAGCCGCAACTGGATGCTTGCGACGTTCGGCTTGAATGCATCGATCCTCGCTGCGTTGATCGCGATTCCCCTCATGTACCCTTCAGCGCTGCCGCAGATGGTGAGCGCGATTTTGATGGAAGCGCCCGCGCCGGTCGAGGAGACCAAGCCGGTGGTTCGGCAGGAACATCAGGCGGCTTCGACTTCGGAATTGTTCGAAAACACGGTCCTGGCTCCGCCGAAAATTCCCACGGGCATGTTGATTCCCGGCAAAGGCGAGGACCCCGGCCCCATGAATCCAATTTCTCTCGACGTGGGCGGACCCGGTCCCGGCAGCGCGGACAATCCGTTCGGTGGCCGTCATGTACAGCCGGTTGTGGAGCAGGTTGTAAAGCCGAGGCGGATCTCTTCAGGCGTGATGGAAGGCCTGTTGATTTTGAGGGTCCTTCCCGTCTATCCGGCGCCGGCACGAACCATGCGGATCGCGGGCAGGGTTGAGCTGCAGGCCACCATTTCGCGCGATGGAACGATTGATAATCTGCGTGTGGTGGACGGGCCGGCGCTGTTGCGAGCGGCCGCAATAGAGGCCGTGAGACAGTGGCGCTACAGGCCTTATCTGCTGAACGGCGAGCCCGTGGAAGTGGAGACCACGATCAACGTCGATTTCAGGCTGGATTAGTGCGAAGCAGCTCTGGTCTTGCTATTTCGCGAGCGCGGGCGCCTATCCTTCCGGACTTCATCCGCCACGGCGGGCGAAGCCCGAGGCGCCCGCATTTTTCCTGTCTGGCGCGCGACGGGTACGTTGGGCGACAATGGCTTCTGCCATGAGAAACCCAACACGCCGTCAATTTCTAAAGATCGCCTCAGCCACAATTGCAGGGATTACCGCGCCTAATATTCTGCGCGTTGCCGCGCAGGGACAAGCGAAGACGAGGGTCCTAATCGGCTCGCATGGGGACAACGGAATCCTCGCGTATGATTGGGATCCTGAAACCGCGACGCTCACCCCTGCCGGCGCGGCGGCGAAGATCCCAAAAGTAGCGTGGCTGGCGACCACGCACGGGGCGGGCTTGAGCAAATTCGTATTTTCCGCTTCGGAGCTCGATATATTCAACGGCAAGCCAACTGGCGAAGTGGCGAGCTTTCGAGTGGCGGGCGGAGAATTGCAGCCGCTCTCGACGCGGAACTCGGCGGGAACGGGGACCTGCCACGTGGCCGTGGACGTGACGGGGCAGATGCTTGTTGCCGCCGACTACACGGGCGCGAGCGCGGCCAGCTTTCGCATTGAAGATGGCAAGCTGAGCGAGGCGGTGTGGACCGAGCACTACACCGAGCACGGTCCCAACCCAACGCGCCAGACGACGGCGCACGCGCATTTTGCGTCGTTCTCGCTTGACAACCGCTTCGCCTACATCAACGACCTGGGCGGCGATTGCATTCATATTTACAAGCCCAATCCGGCGACGGCAGAGATGACGCATGCAGGCACCTATCGCGGCGCGCCCGGCTCGGGGCCGCGCACATTGCACTTTCATCCCAACGGCCACACGGCGTACTCCATGAACGAACTCGTTTCAACGGTGGATGTGCTGGAGTGGCAAAAGAGTGACGGCAGCCTGACTTTGGTGACGACCATCCGACTGCTGCCTCCGGATTCGACCGGCGCGTCAACCGGGATTTCAACCGGCTGCGATACAGTGATCAGCCGCGACGGACGGTTTGTTTACTTTGCCAACCGCGGCGATAACTTCCTCTATGCATTCAAGGCCGATTTCGCCACCGGCAAACTGACCCCGATGAAGCGATCGAGTTGCGGAGGCAAGACGCCGCGGAATTTCACGCTCGATCCCACGGAGCGGTGGATGCTGGTGGCGAACCAGGATTCGAATTTGATCAGCGTGTTTGCGCGCGACCCGAAGACCGGCGAGCTGGCTGACGAGGGTAAGAACGTGGAGGCCGATACGCCGATGCGGATTTTGTTTGTGTAGCTGGGCTCGGTCAAGTGCGGACGTGGACGTCCGCACGACAGCCGATCTCCCACCCCAAGAAACAAAGATCGTTTCTTGGGGACCCCGGTCTGGAGACCGGCGCTACAAACTGCTTACGCGGCCTGGGTTTCGCCCTTCAACTGCTCGGCCTGGTAGTGGGCGATGAGCGCGTCGACGATGAGTTGCAGCCGCCCCTGCATGACCAGATCGAGCTGATGCAGAGTGAGGCCGATGCGGTGGTCGGTGACGCGGTTCTGCGGGAAGTTGTAGGTGCGGATCTTCTCGCTGCGGTCACCCGAGCCGACTTGCTGCTTGCGCGCCTGTGCTAGCTGGGCGTTCTGCTTTTCCATCTCCATTTCATACAAGCGCGAGCGCAGCACGCGCATGCCTTTTTCGCGATTCTTGATCTGCGATTTTTCGTCCTGGCAACTGACCACGGTGTTGGTGGGCAGGTGGGTGATGCGCACGGCAGAATACGTCGTGTTGACAGACTGACCGCCGGGTCCTGACGAACAGAAAGTGTCGATGCGGATGTCTTTAGCCTCGATCTTGATATCGACCTCTTCAGCTTCGGGCAGCACGGCAACGGTGATGGCGGAAGTGTGCACGCGGCCCTGCTGCTCGGTTTCAGGCACACGCTGTACGCGGTGCACGCCCGACTCCCACTTGAGTTGCGAGTAGACGCGGTCGCCTTCAATGATGGCGATCACTTCCTTGTAGCCGCCGATCCCGGATTCCGACAGCGAGAGCACCTCGACCTTCCAGCGCTTCTGCTCGGCAAATCGCGTGTACATGCGAAAGATTTCGGCGGCAAAGAGCGAGGCTTCGTCGCCGCCGGTGCCGGCGCGGATTTCGAGGATGATGTTCTTCTCGTCGTTGGGATCTTTGGGCAGCAGCAGCACCTTGAGCTCTTCTTCGAGGGCCGCGGCGCGCGGCTCGAGCGCGGCAATCTCTTCCTGCGCCATCTGGCGCAGATCGGCGTCGCTTTCTGCGAGCATCAGGCGCGCGTCGTCCAGGCCCTGCTGCACCTGCTTGAGCTCGCGGTACTTTTCGACGGGGGTCTCGATTTCGCGTAGAGCCTTGGCTACTTTCTGGTAGCGCTCGTGGTCGTTGAGGACCTCCGGAAGCGCGAACTGCGCCTGCATCTCGTTGTAGCGCTGCTCCATTTGTTCCAGGCGATCGATGATCATATGCCGCTCCGCGGTTTCAGGATTTGGATGAGTGAAGCGAAGAAACTGAAATGAGTGAAAGAAGTGAATGGGCGCAGGGAGGGTATGTGCGGCGGGAGCCGCTAGAGGAGGGCCGGGATGGGCTGGTGGAGAGTCACTGCAGGTTTTATTTTAGCGCGAAAACGAGTTCCCGGCACATTGTCAATGCGCCATGGACTCGTCGAGACCCAGGCGCTTGCGGGTTTCGGCGCGCGCGGCAACCACGTCATTTTGGAAACGAGGCTGAGCCATCAAATAGCCAAAGAGAACGTAGGCAACCTCGCGGCCGGCTGCAAGGTCGCTGGGATAATGTACGCCGCAGACCATGCGGTTATGCGCATAATCATCGGCGCGCTCGAGAATCTCCCGGCTTTTCTCCGGAACAATCCGAATCAGGATGAACGCATCGAGAGAGCTGACAATGGAATGTCCGCTGGGGTAGGAGTTGGGTTGGGCAACCGTCTCGCAAACCGGGTGCAGCGTGCGATCGAACTGGTAAGGGCGCGGGCGTTTGAACTCGCCCTTGAGCGCGTGGGAGGCTGCGGACCCTTCGCTCTCCATCCGATCGGAGAGGGCTGCCAACAAAGGCAGATGGTCAGGAGTGAATCCTTTGCCCATCACGGTGCGGAGATAGAAGATGTCCTCGTGTTGGTCGTCGTCTTGTGCAGCGGCTACCTGCGCCGGCGTGCGCGACTGCTCAATTTTGTGCAGCCCGGCGAGTTCTGCTTTGGTGGTATCTGAGTTCTGCGCGGGCGGCGGCGGGATGATTCCGGAAAGGTCAGGCGGCGCGTTTCGAGTGTAATAGCCGGTGCTGGCGGCCTGAACGTGAGGAGCGGCCGGCGCTTGAGCAAAGACTGCCGCGCAGAAAAGGAGAGCGGTGGCAAGCGCGGTGCGGCGGCGAGGATTCATTCTGCGGTCATTTTATAGGTCGGATTTGAAAAGACGTTAAACGAGATTCCCTGCTGAAAGTTGCACGAAAAAGCACCTACACGCCACCCTTGCCGAGGAGGATGCCGATGCCGTAGGTGACGGCGCCTTCGACGGCGCCGACGACCGTCATTTCGAGGCCTGAGGACCACCAGGAGCGGACGGTGATGAGCGACTTGGCAGCGCCGACGGCGAAGTGCGCGGCGAGCGAGATGATGGCCGCGGCGATCACGGCCGGGATTCCCTGCATGAAGAAAAAGGGAATGACGGGGATGATGGCGCCGACGGCGGTCGACAACGCGCCGGAGGTGGCCGAGACGAGTGGGTTCGAGAGCGCTTCTTCCGAGGTGCCGAGGCGCTCGGCGGCCAGCGCACGCAGCAACTGCTCGGGGTCGCTGGCGATGTGGTTGACCATGTGGATGGCGTCTTCTTCGGGAAGGCCCTTGACCTGGTAGTAGAGCTGGAGTAGTTCGCGGGCCTCGGGGCCGTTCATCTGGATGGCTTCGCGCTCGCGGGCAATTTCGGCGTGGTAGATTTCGCGCTCGCTTTTGGCTGCCAGATAGGCGCCCGACCCCATGGAGAGCGCGGAGGCGATCATGCCGGAAAGGCCGGCGAGAAGCACGTACTGCGCGTTGCCGGCGGTAGCTCCCGACACACCCGACACGATGCCGAAGATGGCGCCCAGTCCGTCGTTGACGCCGTAGATGGCGTCGCCGATCCACGCACCGGGCTGCTTGCGCCCCTGGTTGCGCTTGGCCAGCATTTCTTCGAGTACGGCTTTGGCATCGATTTTGGGCGCGCCGGCGGGGGCGGTGTAGTGTCCGCGGATGAGCGAACCCAGCTCACGATAGTGGTCTTTCTCGTCCTGGACAACGTGCTCGAGGATGGCGACTGAACCTTCGTCGCCGAGGGCCTTGAGTTGTTCGCCGTAGCGCGCGATGTCGCGGCTCTCCTCGATCTCAAGACGGCGGAGGGCCATGCGCATGCCCCCGGCTCGGTTGGCGAGTGAATCGGCCTGGCCGCCGGGCCCGCCGGTGTAGACGGGCTCAGGACCGCCCAGCTCCTTGATGCGGCCTTCCCATAAAGTGGCGTGCTCGCTCTCGGCCTGGGCCAGGTGGCGCAGCACCTGGGCGCGCACGGGATCTTCGTCGCGGTCGGCCAGGGCGGTGTAGGTATGGTAGCCCTCCATCTCGGCCTGCCAGTTGCCCTCAAGGGCAGCCAGGATCTTCTTGTTTCTTGCGCCGGACAGCATTGCAATGGGCATGGTCGTACCTCGCTTCAAGAATAGCGGATGGCTGGGGAGAAAGCAGGGAATAGGCAGTAGGCAATAGGGAGTAGAAAGCGAGTTAACAAGCCGGCAGGTCAGCGCGCGCGGTATGATGGGGTTCAACTTTTGGCATGAAGCGCAAAACCAAGACGAAACAAGCGACGGCGCGCGGCGGGAATCTTCTATTGATTCTAGGCGTGGCGTTCGTGGTGCTGATCCTGCTGCTGCGGATGATTTCTTTTGTGACGCATGTGCGAGGGCGTTAGGGGACTTCGGGGCTTCGGGACTACGGGACTGCGGAAACGAGTCAGCGATCTGCGGAGCGCTTTTCCTGCGCAAGCGACCAGGCCTTGGCGAACTTCCAGTGAATATAGACCGAGTGGTTGATGTGCTGCAGCAGTCCCGCGCGACCATCGAGAAAACCGAGCCGGAAAACATAGTTATAGAGGAAAGTCGCGGCGGGATTGAGGAGCGCATTCCACGCGAGCCAGGGCCACGAATTGCCTGCACGGCCTGAGTCGACAAGCGCCTCGGCGGCGATCGAACTGTAGCGGTTCATGTGCTCGATGTAGTCAGAAAGCGTGGGGTAGCAGTGGTGGATGAGAGGTCCGCGGAGCTGGCCCACGGGCCCGGCGGCTTCCCCGATCATCTGCCCAATCATCTCCATCGACTCGTGGACGGGGCGGTCGGCAAACCGGGCCACGCCGCGGCGGAAGAGGCGCAGCTTGGGATCAGGCCAGTAGCCGCCGTGGCGTAGCGGGCATCCGAGAAAATGATTGAGCCGCGGGATGCGCCAGGCGCTGAAGGCGGGTTCGCCGGCGAGCAGGGCCTGGATTTCCTGGGCCAGCTCCGGGCTTACCTCTTCATCGGCGTCGAGCGAGAGGATCCAGTCGCCGGTGCAGTGAGCGATGGCGGAGTTTTTCTGCGCGGCGAAGCCCTTCCATGGTTCTTCAAAGACGCGAGCGCCAGCGGCGCGGGCGAGGTCGAGGGTTGCGTCGGTTGAACCTGAGTCGACGACGACGATTTCCGCCGCCCAGCGCACACTTGCCAGGGTGCTCGGCAGGTTTGCCGCTTCGTTGCGGGTAATGAGGGCGACCGAGAGCGTCTTCGGCATCGAGGGTAAGAATAACCGAAGAGCAGGGAACAAGGGACCAAGCCACCCCATCGAGCAAAAACCGATCGATGGGGGCCCGGCAGAGAACAAGGGACCAAGAAGGCAGGGAACAGGAAACAGAACGAAGTTACCCTCATCGCTGCCGCATCTAATTAGATCCCGTCTTCAGCGGTGAGGTGAAACGGGGCGGCGGGAAAATAATCCTGGCGGAGTTGTCGCGCTTCCCATGCACAGTATCGTCAAATGAAGACAATATATTGAGCACCGATCTTCCCCGGCCGGGGCCGGGACCTGCGCTATAAGATGGATTTGGTCGCGGGAGGCCCTTTGCGCATCCGTCTGTATTGCATCTCGATGGTATTCACATTTGCGGCTCTGGGAGCCGTCGACCTTAACGCTCAGGAGAAGGTGCTGCGCATCGACGCGCCGCAGACCGATCCGGCCATCGAGTCCGTGGAGGGCCCGCATCTCGCAATCTACAATCCGCAGGTGGCGTTGAATCACCGGCTCTTTCTTTTTTTCGTCGGGACGAACGGCAAACCGGAAAGAAGCCTGAACCTCGAAAGCGCTTTTGCGGATTGGGGTTATCACGTCATCGCGCTGGACTATGAGAATCACGTGGCCACCGTCGTCTGCGCGCACAGCACGGACTCTGCCTGCTTCGATCACTACCGCGAGGCAAACATCATGGGAGCCCTGGTCAGCGACAAGATCGCTGTGAGCCGGGACGACTCCATTCTGAACCGTCTCAACAAACTGCTCGCGTATCTGGTCATGCAGGATCCGGATGGCGGGTGGGGCGAATTCTTTGCGGACGGTCAGCCCGTCTGGAACCGCATTGTGGTTGCGGGCCACTCGCAAGGCGCGGGACACGCTGCGTATCTGGGCAAGATGTTCCCGGTTGATGAGGTTCTCATGTTCTCCGGACCGCAGGACTACTTTGCCGACCTGGACATGCCGGCGCCGTGGCTTGCGCGCCCCAGCGCCACGCCGCCGTCGCGGTATTTCGCGTTTCTCAACGTCGCCGATCCCTACAACGTGCAACACCAGATCGCGAATTGTTCTGTCCTGATGGACGTTGCGCATCCCGCCGCTCCGCTTATTCAGCCGGGAGAAGTAATCAAGGGCAATGCGCAGATTTTCTTAAATGATGCCGATCCACAGCATGCTCACGGGTCAACACTGCTCCCCGAGTTCAGCAATGTGCGGGAATATTTCGCCAGGATCGGCGCCGAAGAGACTTCCCTCAAGCGTGGCCTCAGCCCCGAGCCGCGGCCTCCACTTCAGTCCGGTCATCCGCAGTGAGTTGGAGTCGCGCGGCGGCCACGTTTTCTTCAAGATGCGCCACCTTTGACGTACCGGGAATGGGTAGCAGGACGGGCGAACGGTGCAGGAGCCAAGCCAATGAGAGCTGCGGAATCGTGGCTCCGTGGCGCGCGGCAATGCGGCCGAGAGCTTGCGCAGCAGGATGGTCTGCCTTGAGCATTTTTCCGCCCGCGTAGGGATACCAGGGCAGGAAACCGATGCCGCGGCGCTCGCACCAAGTGAGCGTTTCCTCATGACGCCGGTCGGCCAGACTGTATCGATTTTGGACAGTGACGATGGGGACGATCTTTTCCGCGTCCTCGATCGCGGCCGGAGTGACTTCGCTCAAGCCGATGTGACGGATTTTTCCCTGCTCCTGCATGCGGCGGAGCGCGCCGAGAGACTCCTCGAGCGGGGTGCGCGGATCGATTCTGTGCAACTGATAGAGATCGATGCGCTCGATCTTGAGGCGGCGCAGGCTCATCTCGACACATTGGATGAGATAGCCGGCGCGGCCCACGTACTCGGTTTTCGCGGGGCCCTGGCGCGTGATGCCGCCTTTGGTGGCGATGACGACGCCGGGCGCATAGGGCGCGAGCGCTTCGCCGATGAGGCGCTCGGCGATCTCGGGGCCGTAGGCGTCGGCGGTGTCGATGAGGGTAACGCCGAGCTCGACGGCGCGGCGCAGCACGCGGCGGCATTCTTCCGGGTCAGCCGGTTCGCCCCACGCGCCTTCGCCGACCAGGCGCATGGTTCCGTAACCGAGCCGGTGCACGGGCAAATCGCCACCGAGGAGAAACGTGCCGCTCGATTTTGCATTGGGTTGGGCGGCATTGGGTTGGGCGGGTGTGGGGGTCGAGTTCATGGCAATTTCGATGTTAGTGGCGCGAGCGGCTATGGGACAATGGCTGCGGCGCAGATGCTGACAAGTGCGGGCGGGGACGCCCGCACTACAGCCGGCCGGGAGGCCGGCGCTACAAAGAGGCCGGCGCTACAAAGAGACCGGCGCTACAAAGAGACCGGCGCTACGGGAACTGCGCGACGCGCGGCTGCGTAATGCGAACAGGCCCTGAACGAGGCAAGGAGAAACACCCATGAGCACGTACGCAAATCCCAACGCGCAAGCCATCTACTACCAGCAATACGAGGCGGTGCGCCGCGACGAAATCGTGGGCGTGTTGCTGGCGCTATTCTTTGGAGTGTTTGGAGCGCATCACTTCTATCTGCGGCGGACGGGGCTGGGGATTCTCTACATTTGCCTGACGCTGACCCTCGTCGGCGCGGCCTTCACCGGGATCGCCAGTTTCATTGAGTGCTTCTTTATGCCGGGGCGGGTGCGCGAATTCAACGCACGGGAAGCGGCCTTCATTGCGGCATCGCTGGGGATTCCGGTTCCGCTCTGGGGTGCGCCGCTTAATGGAATGGTGAACGTGCCGCCGCCGACGATTGCGGCGCAGCCGGGACCGATGATCCCTTGCCCGCGCTGCCAGCAGGCGAATGTGGTGGGCGCGCGGTTCTGTTCCGGCTGCGGCGGGACGTTTTAAGAAGCAGGGAACCGGGGAAAGGCAGCGAGTCAGATGAGTCCAAATCGACACGTGAACCGGGGCGAGGGTGTGAGTCTGCGTCAGGCCGCTCTGGTTGCCGGACTCGGCTACCTGTTCATGCCTGTTACGTACGCTGAGTTTTCAATTCTTCCGAAGTTAGTGATCCCCGGCAATATTGCGCAGACGATCCAGAATATTGCGGCGCACGGAAAACTCTTTTTTGTTGCGATTCTTTGCTATTGGATCAGCTTCATTCTCGACGTGGTGATTGCCTGGGCCCTGTTTATCCTGCTTGCGCCGGTCAACCGGGCGTTCTCCCTGCTTACCGCATGGATGCGGCTCATCTATACGGCCGGCGCCCTCTTCGCTCTGATGAACCTGATCACGGTTTACCGCCTCGTGACCACGCCGGATTACCTGACAGCGTTTGGGGCTGGGCCGCTCGAAGCCCAGGTGAAGCTTCTGCTGAATTCATTTCGCTACGACTGGTCGATGGCGCTGTTGATTTTCGGCATTCATCTCGTTCTGCTCGGCTGCCTGATCTATCGATCCGGTTATATTCCCAGAGTAATCGGGCTTCTTCTTGTGATCGACGGTGTGGGTTGGCTGATCGACGGCTTGCATCCTTATCTGTATCCCAGCGCGCATCTCGGATTTGTCTTTTACACCTTTTTCGGGGAGCTGATCTTCATGCTCTGGCTGCTGATAAGGGGCTGGAAGATTCGTGAGGTGGGAGTGGATGCAGAAACCAGGTCAGCGTATGACGGCCGTACGCTCTCCGGTTCGAAAGCCTAGTCGTCCCAGTCTCGACTTCCGTGCCTACATGTTGGCGTGCCCGGAGCGCATGCTCTCGTTGAACTTGGGTTTGGTGAAGTCAAGTGAGGCTTCGAGCATGGCTTGATATTCGGCGGCGCGGGCCATGAGCGCGGGGGTGGCCGCGGCAAATTCGCCTTCCACAACCATCAGCCCCTCGCCGGCCTCGTGATTGGCCATGCGTAGTAATTCCGATTCTGACGTGTTCAGGTATTGCGCATCCCTCGGATCGGCAATCCAGACCGGCTTGGAATCGCCGAGAACTCCGGAAAGCCAGTAGACCTTGCTCAACAGGTAGCGCAGGCGCTCCTGGTCGTCGGTTTCGGTAAAGATGAATTTCTTTTGCCAGCGGCTGTAGTAGCGCGTGGTCACCGGCACAGGCTGGCGGTTGCCGGACTTCACGAACTCCAGTTGGCCCATGTCGACTGTCTTGCGCACCGCGTTATAGATGAAGGTCTCGGCGTAGGGCTGCTCCATGGCGGGCACGATTTCTGCGAAGGTGAGCGTCACCGAGGCGGAGATTTTGGCGTGCAGGCCGTGCGTTCCGCCGTCGGCCAGTTGCAGTTCGCCGTGAACGATGTGGGTGTCGGCGCCGGAGGTCGATTGGTGAAAGGGCCACGCGAATTTTCCAAAGGCCAAGGGCAATCCGCCCAGGGTCACGTAACACTCGGGACGCGGACTGCGCAGGCGCTTGGCTTCGCCGGCCAGGTGCGCGGTCATCTCGGGCAGCAGATTTGGCTTGTCGAAATCGAAGGCTTCGCTCAATTCAAGTTTCAAAGAACGGTCCGCGGCTTCCGTGCCGGGCAGGCCGAGTTCGAAAACGGCGGTCGGATGGCCGTGAAAATCGGCGCCTTGCGAAACGGAGACAAGCGTGAGGCCGGCCTTGGCGGCGGCCGCTTCAAGGGAAGTGACGAGGGAGGATTTCAGTTCAATGGTCATGCGGGGAATCCTGGGTTGGAGATCGATGCAGGACTATTGTAGCTTTCCGCGGGGCTGTCCGAGTTGTTTGGGATGAGTTAACTTTTTGCGGGACTCGCGGGTGCGGGCCTGGAGGTCCGCACGACAGCCGGACTGGAGTCCGGCGCTACAAGGGGAGTCTGGCTCTACTAAAAGGACGGAGGCGATTCGTGGGATTCGGCTGGTCGGGCGGGACCAAGCTGCGCATTTACAATGGCAGACGTGCCAACCGAACAGTCGAAACCTATTATTGTTGCCGAAAATCTGACCAAGGTGTACGCCGCAGGACGCATCCAGGTGGCTGCGGTGCGCGGCGTTTCGCTGGCTGTCGAGCCGGGTGAATTTGTCGCCATTGTCGGGCCGTCTGGATCAGGTAAATCGACTCTTTTCTATCTTTTAGGAGGGCTCACGCGGGCCACCGAAGGGCGCGTGGTGATTGACGGCGTGGACTTTGCCAGTTTGAACGACGCCGAGCGCACGCGGCTGCGCAAACACCGCATCGGCTTCGTCTTTCAGCGGTTCAACCTGCTGCCCACACTTTCAGGGCAAGGCAATATCGAGATTGCGTATACCATCAGCGGGCGCGCCTCGGGTCCAAATGGTGTGCCGATGGATCGCGAATATTTAGAACATCTTAGCGACATGCTGGCGATCAAGGGGCGGCTCGATCACCGGCCCTCGGAACTGAGCGGCGGCGAGCAGCAGCGCGTGGCCATTGCGCGGGCGCTCATTACGCGGCCGGCCATTTTGCTGGCCGACGAGCCTACCGGCAACCTGGACACCAAGACCTCCGGTGCGGTGCTGGATATGCTGGTGCGCTCGAATCGCGAACTGGGCCAGACCACCCTGATGATCACGCACAATCCCGAGGCGGCGGCGATTGCGGGGCGGATTTTGTACATGCGCGACGGCCAGATTGTGAAGGAAGAGGCGGGATCGCGCGCCGCTGCGAAGGCTTAGCCATCGTCACAGACTCGTTGCCGCGCGGTTCAAACGCGCCATGTGGAACGGGCTTAGGATAGAGACATGTCCGCGTTCGTCGAAAAGGGAAAAGACGCAATCAAGTCTGTTCCATTTCTCCTCAATGCCCTCCTTCCCATCGTGAACCGTTACCGGCGGCGGGGAGGCGAATCCGAACGCATCAGGCAATATTGCGCGATGGCGCCAGCCGTCATTCCGCAGCCCATGTTTGTAAAAGTCGGCGCCAACGATGGGATCTTCGACGACCCGATTTCAGATGTTCTGCTCGCTAGCGGTAAATGGAGGGGGCTGCTTATCGAGCCGTTGCCAATTTTCTTCGATCGCCTGCGCAAAAACTTTGCCGACGGGGAGAAATACGTCCTGGAGCAGATTGCGATTGGCGCGAAACCCGGGAATGCCCCCTTTTACTATGTTGACCCAAAAGCGATTGACAGCATCCCCGGCAGGCCAGCGTGGCCCCTCGGACTCGGGTCGTTCAGCCGGGATCTCATCATGAAGCACTTGGATGGCGCGCTGGCCCCGTTCATTGTCGAATGTACGGTCGAGGTGCGTCCCCTCTCCGATGTTCTCAAGGAGCACGGAATTCGGGAGGTGCATCTGCTTCATATCGACGCCGAAGGGCACGATTTCGAGGTGCTGAAAACGATCGATCTCGCCACCCAGGGGCCGGCGGCAATTCTCCTCGAGCATAAGCACCTGTCCGATGCCCATAAGACTGAACTGCTCGGTCATCTCCGCAAGCATGGCTACCGTGTGGACGACAGCGGCGGAGACTTCTTCGCCATTCACCGGCGATCTCCCCTATCGCGATTGACCAGGGACTGGGCAGGCCGAGCCCGGCACTCGGCGTGAGGAGCCAGGCGAAGCAGTTGACTGCCCAGGTTTTTCTTGTTATCTTAGGAAGGTTCGCAAGAACGCGGCTAGGCGTGTGTTTCTACGCTGGTTGCGTAGGGAAATGTCCGGTCAGGTAAGTTGGACTGGGCAGGCTTCCCGGGCCAGGTGAAGTTAACCGGCCAGACATGTTTCCGGAATCGCTCTTTTCTTGCGAGGGCAGGAAACAGCCGCAGCAACACTCGCGGCAATACACGCATCGGCGGCACGCGCGTTCCCCACCAAAGGGGGCTATGCGGGCCGGAAGCGGGATACGGGGCTGGCCTTTCCGTGAAATTCAAGGAAAGCGACCGGCAAACCGTCCCGGTTCTCGTCTGAGATCGGAACGAAGACAGACGCGAAGCGGTAGCCATAGGGCTTCTGTGTGCTTGATTGGCCGAAATGCCAACCAGGGCCAGAACGGCCCGAAGGGCGTTCGCGCGCGGCTGTGGAATGAGAAGTAACGGGTTTTCTGAAGCAAGGAGTTGCGTTTTGCCGACTTTTAATCAACTGGTTCGCAAGGGGCGTACGGCCCCGCGGTACAAGACGGCGTCGCCCGCGTTGCAGGCCTCGCCGCAGCGGCGCGGGGTGTGCACGCGCGTGTATACGCAAACGCCGAAGAAGCCGAACTCGGCCCTGCGCAAGGTAGCTCGCGTGCGGCTGACCAACGGGATCGAGGTAACCACCTACATCCCCGGCATCGGGCACAACCTGCAGGAGCACTCGATTGTGCTCATCCGCGGGGGCCGCGTGAAGGACTTGCCGGGCGTGCGCTATCACGTGATCCGCGGAACGCTGGATTCAGTGGGCGTGGCGGGGCGCAATCAGGGCCGGTCGAAGTACGGCACGAAGCGCGCCAAGGGCGGCGCGAAGAAGTAAGGCAGCTTCTAGCTGCTAGCTCCGAGCATTCTTTGCTGGATCAGGCGATTGCGGTTATCGGTCCGCAGAATGGGGCTAAAAGCTAGAGGCTAGAAGCTAGTAGCTGAAATTGAGGATTTATGCCGAGAAAAGGGCACATTGCGAAGCGGGAAGTGGCGGCCGATCCGGTGTACGCGTCGACGCTGGTGACCAAGTTTGTGAACTCGATGATGTGGGGCGGCAAGAAGTCGACCGCGCAGAGCATCTTCTACCAGGCGATGAAGAACCTGGAGGAGAAGGGCGGCGGCGACGACGCGCTCAAGCTGTTCAAGAAAGCCGTCGAGAACTGCAAGCCGCTGCTGGAAGTGAAGACGCGGCGTGTCGGCGGCGCCAACTATCAGGTGCCGATCGAAGTAGGTCCCGATCGCCGGACCTCGCTCGCCATTCGCTGGCTGATTACCTACGGGCGCAGCCGCGGCGAGAAAGGCATGACCGACAAGCTATCGAATGAACTTCTCGATGCGGCCAACGGACGCGGCGCCGCGATGAAGAAGAAGGAAGACGTGCACCGTATGGCCGAGGCCAACAAGGCCTTTGCGCACTACCGGTGGTAGAGAAGCAGGGACCAAGGGAACGAGGGACCAAGGGAACAAGAACCTCGAGGCCTTAAGTGAATTTTGAGGATTGAGCCGGCGGACTAAAGGCTGCCGGCGCGGCAAGCCGGGTAAGTGGGCTGCCGGAGATGGACGAACGACTTAACGGCGGGGAAAGACGTCCCGCAAGGAATTGAAATCGTGGCTCGCACCGTACCTCTAAATCGCTGCCGGAACATCGGTATCATGGCGCACATCGACGCCGGAAAGACGACAGCGACAGAGCGCATCCTGTTTTATACCGGCATCACGCACCGGCTGGGAGAGGTGCATGAAGGCACGGCGACCATGGATTACATGGAGCAGGAGCAGGAGCGCGGCATTACGATCACTTCGGCGGCGACCACTTGCACCTGGCGCGACGTCCTCATCAATATTATTGATACCCCCGGCCACGTGGACTTTACCGCCGAGGTGGAGCGTTCGCTGCGCGTGCTGGACAGTGCGGTGGCGCTGTTCGATTCCGTATCAGGTGTGCAGCCGCAGACCGAGACGGTGTGGCGTCAGGGCGACAAGTACAAGGTTCCCCGCATCTGTTTCGTGAACAAGATGGACAAGAACGGCGCGGACTTCGAGTATGTGCTCGAGACCATCCGCAAGCGGCTGGGAGCGCGGCCCGTGGCGCTGCAGATTCCCGTGGGCGCCGAGGCGAACTTCAAGGGCGTTGTGGATCTGGTCGAGATGAAGGCGATCCTGTGGCACGATGAGACGCTGGGCGCCGAGTTTTCTATCGAAGAGGTTCCCGCCAACCTGGTGAAGAAGGCCAATGCGTTTCGTACGCAACTGATCGAGACGATCGCCGAGACCGACGATGTGCTTCTCGAAAAGTTCCTCGAGGGCGAGACGCCGACGGTGGAAGAGCTGAAGGCGGGCATTCGCCAGGCCACCATCGATCTGAAGGTGTTCCCGGTCATTTGCGGATCGGCATTCAAGAACAAGGGTATTCAGACGCTGCTCGACGCTGTCGTCGACTACCTGCCCAGCCCTCTAGACAAGCCTCCCGTTGACGGCATCAATCCCCACGATCATTCGAAAATTGAACACCGCAAGTGCGACGACAACGATCCGCTCTCGGCGCTGGCGTTCAAGCTGATCAACGATCAATACGGCAAGCTGGCATTTATCCGCGTTTATTCGGGCACGCTCAAGACCGGCGACACCATCCTGAACCCGCGCACCGGCAGGACGGAGCGCGTGGGACGCCTGGTAAAGATGCACGCCAACAAGCGCGAGGACATTACGGAGATCCTGGCCGGCGACATCTGCGCCTGCGTGGGCCTGAAAGATATCAAGACCGGCGACACGTTGTGCGCGCCGCATCATCCCATTGCGCTCGGCGCCATCACCTTCCCTGAACCGGTGATCTCGGTTGCCATCGAGCCCAAGACCAAGGTCGACCAGGAAAAGATGGGCGTTGCCCTCGCGAGGCTGGCTGAGGAAGACCCGACCTTCAAGGTGCATACCGACGAGGATTCGGGGCAGACGATTATCAGCGGCATGGGCGAGTTGCACCTTGAGATTCTTGTGGACCGCATGAAGCGCGAGCACAAGGTGGAAGCCAACGTGGGCGAGCCCAAGGTAGCTTTCCGCGAGACCATCCGCAAAACGGCCGAGGCTGAGGGCAAGTACATCCGGCAGACGGGCGGCTCGGGCAACTACGGTCACTGCTGGCTGCGCATCGAGCCCAACGAGCCGGGCAAAGGTTACGAGTTCATCAACGAGATCAGGGGCGGCGTGGTGCCCAGGGAATACATCAAGCCTATCGACATGGGCGTGCGGGGCGCGATGGAGGGGGGCATTCTGGCTGGCTTCCCGATGGTTGATATCAAGGTGGCGTTGATTGACGGCAGCTACCACGAAGTGGATTCCAATGAAAATGCCTTTAAGATCGCCGGCTCAGTCGCATTCAAAGAAGCAGCGCACAAGGCTAAGCCGGTGCTGCTGGAGCCGGTGATGGCGGTTGAAGTGACGGTGCCCGAGGAGTACATGGGCGTGATTATCGGCGACATCAATTCGCGCCGCGGGCGCATTGAGGGCATGGAGCATGTGAGCGGTTCGCAGGTCATCAAGGCTATGGTGCCGCTGAAGGAAATGTTCGGCTACGTGAACGAGATTCGTTCGGCCACGCAGGGCCGGGCGTCGTATTCGATGCAATTTTCGCGCTACGAAGAGGCGCCGCGCATGATTGCCGATGAGATCATCGGCCGCGCGCAGGGCAAGTAAAGTTTTTTGGGGGCTGGAGCCGGAACGCCGGCGCCCCGAGATGAAACAGGCAGTACCAGCGATGAAAGGGATTCAGGACTTTTATGGCGAAGGAAAAATTCGATCGCACCAAGCCGCACGTCAACGTGGGAACGATTGGCCACATCGATCACGGCAAGACGACCCTGACGGCGGCGATTACGAAGGTGTTGCAGAAG
>JBEKGH010000041.1:0-61913 GCA_050012895.1 Occallatibacter sp. | reverse complement strand
TTTCCGCCGCCATAACACGCTTCGACAACGTAGTTATGACACAGAAAAGACGGCCTTTCCAACTATTTCCGCTCCCAAACTCACCCAAATCGACAATCCGCCTGTGAGATATGGCGGCTAGCGGGGTTGGCGGGGTTAGCGGAGTTAGCAAAAGAAATGTCCTCGCGCCGTCCCTACGGGACTCAGGAGTGCATTTTTAGGAACCGCTTTCCCCACGCTAAAGCGCGGGGCTAACAAACACTGCGCCTACGGCGCGGCTGCCATGACATTACTTATCCAGTTCTCAATGACCCCATGCAACGTGCCTTTGTGGGGCTCGCGTTCCATCTGAGCTGGCTCATGGATGCGGAACGCACTCGCGCACGCGACCTAACTCCGCTAACCCCGCCAACCCCGCCAACTCCGCTAAAAATGGTCGACCCCGAGGAATCTCTCCCTCGGGGCCGTCATGCAATTCGGCAAAAGGACTCATAAGCCGAATTCTGTTTATGCGGTCATTCCTCTAGACGCCGCGTTGCCGCGGACGTTCATCAGCGACCTACCCGGAGGTTCCGGCCATTGCATGGAGCAGCCTTTCGGCGCCGGGCCGGCACCGGGCACGAGCCTCGCTCCTTAGCTCGTGCTTCCCTCCCTATTTGGTCTTGCTCCGTGTGGGGTTTACCCTGCCTCCGTCATTACTGCCGGAGCGGTGCGCTCTTACCGCACCTTTTCACCCTTACCACTGCGTGGGGCAGTCCTTTGGGAGCGCATTGGCAGCTCCAAAGGACTGCCCCACGCAGCGGCGGTATGTTCTCTGTGGCACTAGCCGTCCACGGGCCTTGACGCCCGCGTCCCGGACGTTATCCGGCACACTGCCCTGCGGAGTTCGGACTTTCCTCTCCCGGTGGCCCTCGCGAAAACAATCGCCCCCAGCAGCGACCGCCCGGTCCTCCTGCCAGATGCTAGTTTAGCGCAGTCCAGGGTTGGTAAGAACAGGCAGCCGACTTCCCATATTAGATCTCAGGCATTTCGGCGAGCTTTATTCGGGCTGCGCGGGACAATTCTCAATAAGGCAGCTCTTTCCAAAAGTCGCTGTACATTTTGACATCAGCTTTCAATCCAGCCCGGGACGCTGTTGGAGCTAGGGAGCTGAATTGTCCTGCGTCGTTAGTGACGAAGAACCGGCAATAAGGAAGATAGACGGACATGTAAGTGTCTGCCCTGCCGGCCGACTTTTTTCGCTGCTCTTCATTGAGCGAAGGATCGTGGACGCGGGAGTATTCCGATTGAGCAATTCCAAGAATTAAGGAATTGAATGGCGGACACAGTTCCGCAAACCTGATCGCGTCATCTGGAACGAAGGGCTTTTTCGAGAGCCCGAGCATAGCCGGAACAAGCACGATTTGAGGTTCTTCTTCGCGGATGATTTCGAGGGCGTGATTCATGAGCGAAGCACCAAGCTTCCAAAATCTTCCGTCCTGCTCGAAGGCCTGCTTCAGGAAGTCCTCTGGCGTTGCAAACACATCCAGTGACTCGTCAACCTCTTGAAGCAATTTTCGAAAACTCTTCAGCGCATTCTTATATTCATTTTCCGTAATTCTATTGCTAGCTAGCTGTTCCTTCGTTAGCTGCTCTGTCATCCCATGTCGATTTTCAATAATCGCTTCCCTCAGATGTTCTCCACTACAGTTGGCAGCTTTCCAATCATACGTAGCATTCGTGCAGTATTCGCGCATATGCGCGATCAAGAGGTAATTAAATGGGAGCATGGGGTCGCCTGCACTCTGGAGCGAGAGCGCCATGTCGTACAGTCGCTTGTTCTTGTAGGCGTCTTGAGTTGCGACGAGCTCATCTAAGACAGAGAACACTAGCCGCGGATGATAAGCGCAGCGAAGAGTCGTTAGCCTGGCGTCGCAATAAACATCGTCATAAAGCGCATTTATGGCGGAGGTGTCATAAATCACGACAGGTTTGTCTGTGACAAGAGAGAATTCCACGGTTCATTCCTCCTTCACCACACACTCTACAGCTTCTCCGGCCACTTGCGGCTGGTGTGAATCACTGAAGCAATCTGGATCACATTGTCCACGACGCGATACGGGATGATGTACGGAAGGCCGGGGATGACCAACTCGCGCGTGCCTTCGATGCGTCCCGGCCGCCCGATGTGGGGGAACTTTTGCAGCCGAAGCGCGGATTGCACAATGGCAGCGGCTACGCGGCTCGCGGCTGCTGGACTATCTCTTGCGATGTAGTCGTGGATGGAAGCAAGCCGGCGAATGGCGCGTTTGCTCCAGCGGAGCTTCACAGGGGAGGCGGCAGCTCATTCTTGCTTCCCCAACTCCGCAGCCACTCGATCACTTTCTCGTTGGGGGCGCTATCACCGGTCTCAATTTCGCTGAATCCCGCCTGAATCTCTTGCTGCTTCCAATCGTCGTAGCCGTCCTTTGGGCTCTCGGCTTTGGCATCGCGGGAGCTGCGCAGCGCAAGCGAGCCGGCCGGCGTCAGTGTCCACTCGACGGCGTCGCCGACGGAAAGCTTTGCTTTCCGCAACAAGTCTTCCGGAATTTCTACCGTGACTGCAAGGCCCTTACGGGCAATCTGGGTGGCCATACGTCCGCCTTTGATCCAATGGTAACCCGAATGCACATTTTCGCGCGCAGGTCTCATAGCGCAGCAGCTTCGCTGAGCACCTTATCGCGGAACTTGGGATGAATCTCCCCCGGTGTGCGAAGGTCAACTTTAACTCCTACAACCTGTTCAATCTCGCTCTGGAGCTGTTCCATATCCAGCAGGCTGGCACGCGGTGCCGGGTCCACCAGGATGTCCAGGTCGCTGTCTTCGCCGTCCTCGCCGCGCAACACGCTTCCGAAGACGCGCGGATTCGCCATCCCCGCATCAAGTACGAGCTGGCGAATGGTCTCCCGATGCTGCGGTAGTATCTCCGACGGTCGCATGGCGCCTTTCTCCCTGGACTGCCTCTATTCTAGCCAAGATTCGGATCGCAGGCACACGCACTGGCACAAGGTGCACTGGTTTTGATAGAAAGGACCGGCGACGCACAAGCCCACCTCGCCTCGCGCAAAGGAAACTCCATGGCCACAACCGCGCTGGAAAAATTCGCCGCTTTGATCCGTAAAGTTGCCTTTATCCTCCTAGTCACGCTCGGCTTCACCACCTGCCCCGCGCTCCGCGCCCAACAGCCCACCAGCCCGCAGATCGACATGACGCCGGTAAAACCGGAGTCTGTCGGCTTCAGTTCCGAGCGCCTGGAACGCCTGCACGCGTTCCTCCAGGGCGAGGTCGACGCCAAGCAACTTGCCGGCGCAGTCACGGTTCTTGCACGGCACGGAAAAGTTGTGGAGTACCGAACGTACGGCGTTCGCGATCTTTCGACCGGCGCGCCCATGACGAAAGACACCATCTTTCGCGACTACTCGATGACCAAGCCCATCACCGGCGTCGCCATGATGATGCTGTACGAGCAAGGCAAATGGCTGCCTTCCGATCCCATCTCAAAATTCATTCCCGAATTCGCGCACCTCAAGGTCTTCAACGGCTTCGATGCTAACGGCAGAATGCTTCTCGCCGATCCCGTGCATCCGCCCACCATGCACGAGCTGATGACCCACACCGCCGGCTTCACCTACGGCCAAGCCGATACGCCCGTCGACCAGATGTACAAGCAACTCGATCCCGGGCACGCGCCCAACCTTCAGGGGATGATCGATCGCCTCGCCAAGATCCCGCTTCTCTACCAACCCGGCACGCGGTGGGTTTACAGCATGTCGATGGACATCCAGGGCTACATTGTCGAGAAACTCAGCGGCCATTCGCTGCCAGACTTTGACCGCGACAATCTCTTCATGCCCATCGGTATGCGCGACGCCGGCTTCTATGTTCCCGCCGACAAGCGCGCGCGCTTTGCCGCCGGCTACCACCAGGCCAACGGCGAGCTGGTCGCCGAGCCTACTGCCAACGGCATTCCGACCGACTACGACGCGCAGCCGGCGGCGCCTTCGGGCGGCGGCGGTCTCGTGTCCACCGCTGAGGACTATTACCGTTTCGCTACCATGCTGCTCGATCATGGCGAACTGGGCGGCGTGCGCATCCTCGCTCCCTCGACCGTCACGCTCATGACCTCCAACCACCTGCCCGCCTCGCTTCTCACTGGCGAATTCGCAGGCGCCCTCCACGTGATGCGCCCCGGCTTCGGCTACGGCTACAACTGCGCCGTCATCTTCGATCCACCCGCGGCCGACCTGCCCGACGGCAAAGGCACCTTCTTCTGGGATGGCGCAGCCGGCACATGGTTCTGGGTCGATCCCACCAACGACCTCGTATTCGTGGGCATGATCCAGCGCCGCAGCAGTCCTGATAATCATCCGCTGCTCTACCACGTGCATGCTCTCGTCGATCAGGCTCTCGTCGATCCATCGAAGTAGCTTCGTTCATCGCAATGGAAGAATTCCGTGCTCACAGTCCTCGCTCGCAGAATCGACTCCACCGTGCTCATTGCTCCGCTGCGGAAAAGTGAATCTCCGACCGCGGCAAAACTGAATCTCCAAGTGCGCCTTGGCCATCGAACGGTGTAGCGAGTTTTTCCTTGCGGCCCGCGTCGCTCTTTGGGCTTCATCCCCTTCTGAAATTCAATTCGAGGAGAACTCCATGAAGATTGTCACGATGATCGCCCGTTACCTGCTGGGGCTCATGTTCCTGGTGCTTGGTTCAAATGTGATCCACCCTTTCATCCCCATGGGGCCGATGCCGGCAGGGATGGCGGGACAGTTTATGACCACTCTGTTTGCCACGCACTACTTTTACGTGGTGGGCGCGCTCATGGTCGTGTCGGGGATTCTGTTTCTGGTGAACCGGTTTGTGGGACTGGGGCTGACGCTGCTGGGCCCTGTGCTGTTCAACATCCTTGTCTTTCATCTGCTGATGAACCCGGGCGGTATCGGGATGGGCGCGTTTGCAACGCTGCTTTGGCTGCTTGTCGCCTGGGAACATCGGATCGTGTTCGAAAGGCTATTCGCGGCGCGACTCGAGGAATAAAGGCTCGAGTAATTCCAAAGTTCGCGTGGTCCAGGTGCTTCGGCGAAAGAGGAGCACCCTGCGTTTGATATAAAGGGAGCCGAACGCGCAAGCGGCTCGCATAGCCCCGCAAAGGACTCTTCTACCCATGGCTTCGTCGCAAAGATTCTCCCAGCTCATCGTCGCAGCTGCAATCCTTACCTGCGGCCTTCCCGCATCGCGCGCCCAGCAACTCTCCGCTCCTGCAGTCATCGACATGACGCCCGTCAAGCCGGAGTCTGTAGGCTTCTCTTCCGAACGATTGGAGCGCCTGCACGCATTTATCCAGGGCGTCGTCGATAAGAAAGAACTCTCCGGCGCGGTCACCATCCTCGCCCGCCACGGCAAAATTGTCGACTACCGCACCTACGGCGTCCAGGACTTTTCGACCGGCGTGCCCATGTCGAAGGAAACCATCTTCCGCGACTACTCCATGACCAAGCCCGTCACGGGCGTGGCCATGCTCATCCTGTACGAAGAGGGCAAGTGGCTGCCAAGCGACCCCATCTCCAAGTTCATTCCCGAGTTCGCTCATCTCAAGGTATTCAAGGGCCTGGATAGCACCGGAAAAATGATCCTCGTCGATCCCGATCACGCGCCTACTATGCACGAGCTCATGACTCACACCGCCGGCTTCAGCTACGGCGATGGCGACGGCCCCGTCGACGTCTTGTACCAGAAACTGAACATACGCCATGCCGCAACCTTCAAGGAGACGATCGATGGCCTCGCGCAGGTTCCGCTCAACTACCAGCCCGGCACGCAATGGCGCTACAGCCTCTCCATGGACATCCAGGGCTACATCGTCGAGAAGATCACCGGCCAGTCCCTTCCCGACTTCATGCGCGACCATCTCTTCGCGCCGCTCGGCATGCGCGACGCCGGCTTCTACGTCGGGGCCGACAAGCGCGATCGTTTCGCCACGCTCTACGAGAACGACGGCCACGACGGTCTGCAGCCCGACACCACGAACGGCAGCGGCATGGGCGACTTCCTGAGCCCACCCGCGCGTCCTTCCGGCGGTGGCGGCCTCGTCTCCACGGCTGAGGATTATTACCGCTTCGCGCAGATGCTGGGCAACAGCGGCGAACTGGGCGGCGTGCGCATTCTCGCTCCGTCCTCCGTCCGCCTCATGGACACCAACCATCTTCCGGCCAGCATGCTCACCGGCGAGTTCCACGTGGGCGCACAAACCTTGCGCCCCGGCTTCGGCTACGGCTACGACTGCGCCGTCCTCTTCGACCCGCAGGCCGCCGATCTGCCCGACGGCAAAAACACCTTCTTCTGGGACGGCGCTGCCAGCACATGGTTCTGGGTCGACCCCACCAACGACATCGTTTTTGTCGGCTTGATCCAGCGCATCGGCGGTGGCAAACCCAACATGGAGTACTCCACTCGGCCACTGGTGTACCAGGCGCTGGTCGATCCTTCAAAGTAGCTCCGCGCAAAATAGCATCGGAGCTGGTTGCATCAATGCGGTTTTGAAAGGGCACGACTTCAGTCGTGCCGATGATAGGTCAAAACGACTTCGGCTTTAGCCCCTGAGGGATGTTCTTCAATCGACAAACAGTCTTGATGCAGCCAACGCTGCGCGCTGCATCACGCGGCGCGTCACTACAATCAAATAAGCAGATGATCCAGTACCTCTATCTCGGCCGCGTGGACTACGGCGAAGCGTTGCGCCTGCAGGAGGAACTTGTCGCGCTGCGCCAGCAGGAGCGCATCGGCAATGTGCTTCTGCTGCTCGAGCACCCGCCCGTGCTCACACTGGGCCGCAACGCCAGCCGCGCCAACATTCTCGCGTCCGATGAAATGCTGGCCGCACGCGGCGTCACCCTCCACGAGATCAATCGCGGCGGCGACGTCACCTACCACGGTCCCGGCCAGCTCATCGGCTACCCCATTTTCGATCTGCGCAGCCTGCGCAATTCGGGCGGCACACGCCTCGGCCCGGTCGACTTCGTCCGCCTCATGGAAGAGGCGCTCATCCGGCTCTGCGGCGAGTTGGGCGTAGCGGCCGGACGCATCTGCGGACTGACGGGCGTCTGGTGCGGGCTTTCGTCGGGTCCTGCGGACGGCAGCCCCTTGGACGAGAGTTGTGACGGAACGGCGGAAAATGTATTTGAAGGGGAGCGCAAGATCGCGGCTATCGGCATTCACGTGGCGCGCGGCGTCACGTCGCATGGTTTTGCGTTCAATGTCACGACCGATCTCGATGATTTCCGCCTCATCAATCCTTGCGGCATTACCGACAAGCCCGTGACGAGCGTTGCCAGGGAGATTGCGGACCCGGCGACTCTGCCCACGCTCGAAGCCCTCGCGCAGCGCGCGGCTCGGCTGTTCGGCTTGGTCTTCGGGGAACCGCTTGAAATGCTGGAGAGCGTCGCTGCGTTGCGCTCCCGGGCGCAAAGCGCGCGCGCTGCCGCGCCGGAATCCCCGGCCCAGGAGTTTCCTGCTGAAGACACACCGCTCCAGGTCCCGCCCGAGATTGAGCGCCTCCGCCAACTGCCCCGCCCCGTAAAAGCCCCGTCGATTTTGGCGTGACGGGCCAGCCTGACGAGCTGTATTCCGCTCCTGTCACGGCCGCGTTTTATAATCCGGCAGGAGTCACGTGCACCGGCGAGAATTAGTTCGGTGGGCAACGAAGGCTTTGCCAACTCCGCTAGCCCCGCCAACTCCGCCAGCTCCGCTAAGAAAGGGGATGCATGTCCACTGAAATCATCATGCCCCAGATGGGCGAATCGATCTTCGAGGGCACGATCACCAAATGGCTCAAAGCCATCGGCGACACCGTGGCCATCGACGAGCCGCTTTTTGAGATCTCTACCGACAAAGTCGACGCTGAGATTCCCTCGCCCGTTGCCGGAGTGTTGGCCGAGATCCGCTTTCCCGAAGGCGCCACCATCGAAGTGAATACGGTGGTCGCGGTGATCGGCGAGGCCGAGTCTGCGGTCGCAGCGCCTCAAGTCCCGCAGAATCTTGTCCAAAAGGATGCCCCACTGCAAGTGGCCGCACCACAGGTGCCACAGACGTCAGTCCAAGTGTCCGCCCCACGGACAGAGGTGCGCTCCTCGCCGCTTGCCCGCCGCGTCGCCAAAGAGCATGGAATCGACTTGAGCCGCATCGTCGGCACCGGCACCGGCGGCCGCATCGGCAAGGATGACGTGCTGCGTGCCGCAACGTCGCCTTTCCAGAAGGCTGCCGCACCGTCGCCAGTCCAAGAGGCTGCCCTACCGCAGGTGGTTCCTGCGGACCCCGTCCCTCTCACCCGCATGCGCGCCATCATTGCCGACCGCATGGTGGAGAGCGTGCGCACCAGCCCGCACGTCTACACCGTTTACAAGGTCGACATGACGCGTATCGCGCGCCTCCGCGAGCAGCACCGGGGCGGCTTCGAGCAGCGCCACGGCACCAAGCTCACTTACATGCCGTTTATCGCCGCCGCGGCCGTGGCCGCGCTGCGCCGCTTCCCCATCGTTAATGCTTCGCTTGAGAGCGGCCCCCAAGACGATTCGGCCGGCCTCGCCATCCGCTACCACCGCAACATCAACCTCGGCATCGCCGTGGCTCTCGAATGGGGCCTCATTGTGCCCGTGATCCGCCAGGCCGAGACGGCGAGTTTTGCCGCGCTGGCCCGCACCATTGCGGATCTCGCCCTGCGCGCCCGCACCAAAAAGCTCTCGCCCGACGAGGTCGGCGGGTCCACCTTCACGCTCACCAACGCCGGCGCCTTTGGCGGCGAGTTCGGCATGCCCATCATTAATCAGCCCGAATCGGCCATCCTCGCCGTGGGCGGCCTGCGCAAGGAGCCCGCCGTTCTCACCGACGCCGACGGCAACGACGCGATTGCCATCAGATCCATGCAGTACTTCTGCCTCGGCTTCGATCACCGCCTCATCGACGGCGCCGATGCCGGCAAATTCATGCTTGAGTTCAAGAAGACGCTGGAGAACTGGGACCAGGAAATCGGCTGAGAGCCCGCGGAAGCCCCCCGCCTCTTTGCAAGGACACGCGCGGATCCCCAGACCGATTGATTACGGGGCGCGGAAATATTGCTGAAAAAGTAATTGCTGTGTAGGCGGTAATTCGATCGGAACCCAGAGCTTGCCCACAGACGCTCGATTCGCGCCTCGGCGATGAAGCATGAATCCAGAAGCATTTTCGGCGGCAAGGGCGTACTTTGACCCCGGGCCCCTGGCGCACCCGCGCCTGGGGCCGAAGGTCCGTATCGATTGGTGTGGCTTACTTCCCCCCGCCAGTATGCCCGCGTCCATCGCGCGTTTCATTGCCTTTGAACTGCGAGGGGTCCCTGCGTTGGGCCGCGGGCTTGTCGCCAACCTTCGGCGCCGGGCCGTTATAGCCGTGCTGGGGGTCGTATGAGTTGTTTACCTGGCCATGGAAGTTGGCAGGACCATGAAACCACGGACCGGCGCCGACGAAGACGCCGCCAGTGAACCACTCCGGCCCATAGTACCCGTCGGGAACACAGGAATAAGGAGCGTAGTCATAGTAGCCGTACGGACAATCCGGGGCCACTCCCACTTCGACCGTAACCTGAGCATTTGCTCTGAGTGCGGTTGTCGCAAACATAGCTCCAGCAACAGCCGTTAACACAAGAATTCTAAGTCCGCTCATCAATTCTCCTCACTGGGTCGGGTCGCAATATGTGTACCCCACCACGATTCACGGTAGCGAGTCGAATCATCTGAGTCTGAGCAATCGAGCACTGTCGATTTTGCGTTAAGGAAAGGTCGCGCCCCTTTACGCTCCGGCGATCGCTCCAAGAAGCGGAAATATCGCTGAAAAAGTAACTGCCGTGTAGCCAGAGAACTGACCTGAACTCCGAATTACGCCTTGGTGAACACGTTCGCGACGATCGCTCATCCTCAGCCTCCCGATTGGTCAGCAGTGATTCCGATCGTTTTTAGCCATACTTCCACAAGTTGCGTCCATGCAGTTACCGGATATTTGGTTCTGCGCAGGCCGAAGGCATGACCGCCTTCAGCATACGAATGGAACTCTGTTGGAACCTCAGCCTGCTTTAAGGCTGCGTAATATGTTAGCGAGTCCCAAATGCTATCGACGTGGTCGTCTTCATTCTGAAGCAGAAACGTCGGCGGTGTCTGCGCAGTAATGTGAGCTGCAATATCGGGATTCAATTCGAGAGAGCCTGCGCTCATCGAAAGGTGACCGGGGTAGATGGCTATGGCAAAATCCGGACGGCAACTCTGTTGATCAGCGGCATCGACTTCGGAATACAGGCGTTGATCAAAGTGGACACTCGTCGCGGCGACGAGGTGGCCGCCCGCTGAGAATCCAAGTACTCCGATTTTGTGCGGATCGATGTGCCATTCTGCAGCATGAAAGCGAACCAACCCAATCGTCCTCTGGGCATCTTCCAAGGCCATCGGAGATTGCGGGTATGCGCCGAAATATGGAGCCGACCGCGGGGCCGGAACTCTGTATTTCAGGAGCACGCATGTAATGCCACGGGATACAAGCCAATCGCAAGCCTCGGTGCCTTCGAGGTCAATGACGAGGATTTCGTATCCGCCGCCGGGGAACACGATAACCGCAGCGCCCGTGTTCTTTCCCGTTGGCGAGTAGACCGTCATCGTTGGCTGCGAGACATTGTTGATATAGGTCCACGGCTTTCCTGCGACCAGCTCCTTCGCGTCCGTAGTTAAGGTCTCCGGCTTCGTGACAGGCCGCGAATCGGGCGGTGTCCCAGGCCATATCGGCACTTGCACATGCCCCGCTGACGGCTGCCACACGGCCTGCTGCGCGCTCACTCCGCTGCACCAAACCGCCGCACAAACCGCGAAGACCCAACTCCTCATGCTCTCGCCCCAAGACTATGCACCCCGCGATGCTTCACCCGCCGTCCTGCCCCGGCAGCTTCGCTGACCCTTCGAACGCCGCAATCGCGTCGTGCAGCCGGTTGAATATCCGGCCTGGCCCGATCACTTCTGTCACGTGATGGTGATCGAAGTCGGATCGCAGATCCCATGGCGCGCGCGCAAACGCCAACTCCACTCCAGCCTGATCCAGATTCTCTTTCAGCCGCTTCACAATCCGGGCAGCCGTGTAATCCATGTGCGTCATCGCCTCTGCGTCCACCACCACCCACTTCACGGCTGACGGCATGGGCTGCACCACCTTCGAAATCTCCTCAAGAAACCGCCCGGCATTGGCATAAAAAAGCTCAGCTCCAAACCGGTAGAGCACCAGCCCTGGTTCGGTCACCACGTTCGGCCCCACTGGAATCAGCTTCCAGGTTCCGTCCGGGTTTGCCTGTAGCACGCCGCTATGCGGGTGATAACCATGCCGCACTACGCGCATCAGCGATAGCACCATCGCCAGCACGATTCCCTCTTCCACTCCCACCAGAACCACAACCGCGGCCGTCATCACTGCCAGGGCATATTCCTGCGGGCTCTCCGACCGGATGTTCTTGAGTTCAGCGAAATCGATCAGCCGCAGCGCCACCAGGAACACCATTGCGCCCAGCACGCAAATGGGCAGATGCTGGAGCGGCCCGGTCAGAAACAGCAGCACCACGCCCACCACCACGGCCGTCGTCACCTGCGCCAACTGGCTCCGCCCGCCGGCATCTTCCATCATCGCCGTCTGCGTGGGACTTCCATTCACCACAAACCCGCCGCTCAGCGCCGCCGCCGCATTCGCAGCCGATAGCCCGTACAGATCGAGATTCTCGTCCACCGTCTCGTAATGTTTCGCCGCATAAATCCGTGCGGTCGCCGCGCTTTGCGTAAGAATCATTACGGCGCACGAGGCAGACACCGAGAGCAGCAATTCCACATCCGCCCGGCTCATCTCGCGAATACTAAGCAATCCCATCAGCGCCAGATGCGGCAACCCGCCAACTACCGGCCCGATCGTCGCAATCCCGTGTCCCGCAAAATTCCACGCCGCGCTCGCCGCAATCGCGGCCACAACGGCCACCAGCGCTCCCGGCACCTTGGGAACGAAGCGCCGCAGCAGCAGGACAAACGCCAGCACCGATGCTGACAGCGCCACCGTGGGCAGATGCGCATGCGGCAATCCGCGAATCATTTCCCAAAGCTCGACTATCGGGCGGCGCGAATCCACGGCGACGCCCAGCATCTCGCTCAGCACCGAGATTCCCACCTGCAGCCCCACGCCGGTAAGGAAGCCCACCAGCACCGTCCGCGAAAGAAAATCCGCGATAAACGCCAGCCGCAGCAGCCGCGCCAGCAGCAGAATTGCTGCCGTCAGCACCGCTACAATGCCCGCCAGCGCGATATATCGCGCCCCGCCCGGCGTCGCCGTGCCCGACACGCCGCTCGCAAAGATCGCCGCCGTCGCCGAGTCCGCCGCCACCACCATGTAGCGCGACGAGCCGAAGGCCGCAAACGCAACCAGCGGCAAAAAGAGCGAATAAAGCCCCGTTACCACGGGCATTCCCGCGATCTTGCTGTATCCCAGCACTTGCGGAATGTCCATGGCCGCCATCACGACGCCCGCGAGCGCATCGCGCAAAGCGGCTGCGCGTTGGAGCGGCCGTAAGCCACGAAACAGTTTCAAAATCTTAGAACTCCTGTTCAGCCATCAGCCGAAATCTGCAACCGGTTCCATCGAGAGTACTACGCGCTCCACGCTTTCGCGCGCTCGACCGCCTTTTGCCAACGCGCGCGCCGCTCGGCCCGTTCGCCGGCGCTCATCTTCGGCTCGAAGCGCACATCGCCTTTTCGCTCGGCGCGCAGCGCATCCGGACCCGGCCAGAATCCGACGGCGAGCCCGGCGAGATACGCCGCGCCCAGCGCCGTCGTCTCGGTCACGCGCGGCCGCACCACAGGAACTCCAAGCACATCGGCCTGGAACTGCATCAAGAGATCGTTCACCGCCGCGCCGCCGTCGACCCTCAGTGCCTGGAGCGGCTCACCCGTGTCGCTCCCCACTGCCTCCAGCACGTCGGCCACCTGAAATGCGATGGCTTCGAGCGCCGCGCGCGCAATGTGTCCGTGCCCGGTGTCGCGGCGCAGCCCGATCAACATGCCGGCCGCGTGCGCGTCCCAGTGCGGAGCGCCCAGGCCCACAAACGCCGGAACAAACACCACGCCGTTCGTATCCGGCACGCTGGCCGCAAGCGCTTCGACATCAGAAGACGCAGCGATAATCTTCAGGTTGTCGCGCAACCACTGCACCACCGCGCCGCCGATAAAGATGCTGCCCTCGAGCGCGTACTCCAACCGCTTCCCGGTGCTCGCCGCCACGGTCGTAATCAGCCTGGCGCGCGAGCGCATGAATTCCGTACCGATGTTCTCGAGAAGAAAGCAACCCGTCCCGTAGGTGTTTTTGGCCTCGCCTGCGTTCCAGCACAACTGCCCGAAGAGCGCCGCCTGCTGGTCGCCGGCAATGCCCGCAATCGGCAGTCCGCTCAGGCCGAGTGTCGTCGTCACTTCGCCCACGCGCTCGCTCGACCACTTTACTTCCGGCAGCATGTTCGCGGGAATCCCAAAGAGCTTCAGCAGCTCGGCGTCCCACTCGCCCTTCACAATATTGAAGAGCAGTGTGCGCGAGGCATTCGTCACGTCGGTCACATGCTTGTGCCCGCTGGTCAAATGCCACACCAGCCAGCTATCCACGGTGCCGAAGGCCAGCTCGCCGCGCTCAGCCCGCGCCCGCGCGCCCTCCACGTGGTCCAGGATCCAGCGCACCTTGGTCGCGGAAAAATACGGGTCCAGCACCAGCCCGGTCTTCGCTGAGACCATCTCTCCCGCTCCGCTGTCCTCGAGTTCCTTGCAGAACGCCGCTGTCCGCCGGTCCTGCCACACAATCGCCGGATGAATCGCCTTGCCCGTCGCGCGCTCCCACACAATCACGGTCTCGCGCTGGTTGGTAATGCCGATCGCCGCCACATCCCGCGGCCGCGCGCCCACTTGCGCAAGCGCTTCCACAGCGCAACTCATCTGGCTCGACAGAATTTCGGCCGGATCGTGCTCCACCCAACCCGCCTGCGGATAAAACTGCTCGAACTCCTTCTGCGCCACCGCCGCAATCGCGCCAGCCTCGTCAAACAGAATCGCCCGCGAGCTCGTCGTCCCCTGGTCCAGCGCCAATACGTATGCCATACGTGCCTTACCCCTTTCCGGAGACCAGTCAAACACGCGAGGCAGGGAGGGGGCAAGGCGCGGCTATTTCACTTGCCCCGCCGCATTTTCAAGTACGACATTCGACAGCACCGCCGTGTCCACCGTATCCGGCAGGTGCGAGCAGAACCCGATGCCCACATAAAACGGCCCGTCGAGATGCAGCTTGATCGGCGGCCCGAACTGGTGCATCGGCTCCCCGTCGAGGCTCACGAAAATCGCGAACTCGTCGCCATGCTTCTCGATGCCGATGCGCTTCGGCGTGATGGTCACCAGGCTATCCGGCGACGCACCGCCCGGCCGCCCGCGCCCGCCCATGCGAAACTCCATATCGATCACGCGCACATCGCGCTCCGGCCGCCACGCCAGATGCACCATCCCTGCCCCGTGCAGCGCCACCATCGCGGCCTTCGCGTCATCGTCCAGGCTTTGCCGGATCATCAGCACGGCCTTGCGATCGCCGTACCCCTTCGGGTCGGGATAATCGATGTCAGCCGCCAGCGACACGTCGCCCGACATGCGCTTCCACAGGAACCGGAACTCGTCGCGCGTGTACCAGACGTTATATCCGGCCGAGTGGATGGTGTACTGTCCCGTTGCCGCATCGAAACTCGCGCTGCCGGGCGCCAGCGCCGCGCCAATGTCCGATTGGCCCTGGAAAATCCCGATCGGCGTATCGAAATTCCGGCTCGGACGGTGAAAGTCGGCTGGTGGCGCCACCTGCACATGCGTTGCGGAGCCGGGCTGCGCCCATGCCGGCGCGGTTTGCGGCGGTGCAGTCTGTTCAGCGGGCGTCTGCGCGTGCGAGACCACATTTGCGCTCGACGCCACGAGCGCGAGCAAAATCGCAACGCACAGAATTGATCGGCGAGGGTTGCATCTTCTCATGGCAACCCACTCTATCAGACAGCTTCGTGTTCTGACTTCGGGAATTCGTAATGTTCCTTGAGCAGGCGCGGGCGAGGACGCCCGCGCTACAGCCGGCCGGGAGGCCGGCGCTACTTGTCCGGCGATTGCCCAATGATGAAGTTTCGGGGCTGAGGCTCAACCTGCTGCTTGCGCGGCTCCTCAGCCCGCCAGCGTCAACGCCACATCATGTTCCAGCGCCAGCCGCGCGCCCTCATGGAGCGCCAGCCACGCAGTGCGGTAGTTCTCGATCAGCTTCGTGGAGTCGAGTTCGTGAAACGGCCGGAACATGTTGATGGCGTTAGCAGTCTCGTCGGCAAGCTCCCCGTTCGCCAAGGGAATGCGCAGTTCGTGCCCCAGGCTCAGCAACTCCCGCAGCAGGTCGACCAGGGAGCCGGCCCACACCGCCGCAGGCTCCCCGCCATTCTGCGCGCAATAGCCGGTGGCGAGCGGCTTGGGCAGAGCCCGGGGAAGAAAGACGGCCCGGTGCGGATTCATACGGATCAAGGCCAGATTTTGGGCCTGATTCTGGATTAGGTTGGGGGCCTGATTCTGGGCCAGGTTGGAGCGCGGCGCCGAAGCCTCTGCGATCGCCACAAGCTCAAGAAACACGCGGGGGGAATGATGATCGAGTGCGGAGCGGCCGAACAGATGGCCCCGATACACGCGCGGCGTCTCCTCGGGATCGTCATAGCGCTCGATGCCGTTTTCGGCGAGCACCCGATTCAAGGCATCGAGGAAAGCCGCAGCGGGGCAATCTCCGTTACCGTTCGTTGCCTCGCCGCCATACGAGCAGCGCACACCCATGAATAACGCCGTGCTCATGCCTCATTGTGTTTTCATGGCCGGCGCGCGGCACAACAAATTCCGCTGTTAGGTTCTCGTCAATCCCAATTTGAGTTTTCTGCATCCTACGTTCCGATCCGGGATCAAGCACGGCGAGCGCTCGCGCCGCCTCGTTCCGGCTCCATGTTGTACCATTCGATTGGACCAAGAACCTATATACGAAGGCTTTTTTCATGACCTCCACATCTTCGCCAACCCTCCTCGTTCTCGCCGCGGGCATGGGCAGCCGCTACGGCGGCCTCAAGCAAATCGACCCTGTCGGCCCCGCCGGCGAAACTATCATCGATTACTCCATCTTCGACGCCCTCCGCGCCGGCTTCGGCAAACTCGTCTTCGTCATCCGCAAGGAAATCGAAGACGCCTTCCGCGAAACCGTGGGCGCGCGCTTTGAGAAGCGCGTGGCCGTCGACTACGTCTTCCAGTCGCTCGAGGCCATTCCGCCGGGGTTCGCCGTGCCCGCAGGGCGCACCAAGCCGTGGGGCACTACGCAGGCCATCCTGCTCGCTGCTGACGCCATCCACGAGCCCTTCGCCGCCATCAATGCCGACGACTTCTACGGCGCCGAGAGCTACCGCGAGCTGGCCCGCCATCTTACCTCCGGCTCGCCCGACTACGCCATGGTCGGCTTCGTCCTGCGCAACACGCTCTCTGACTTCGGCTCGGTGGCTCGCGGCGTCTGCCAGGTTTCGCCCGATGGGTACCTCAAGGACATCGACGAGCTCACCAAGATCGAGCGCGACGGCAACGGCGCCCGCAATACCGATTCCGCAGGAAACGTGACGGCTCTCTCCGGCGACGAGCCGGTTTCCATGAATATGTGGGCCTTCACGCCGCGTGTTTTCGATCAGTTGCGCGTACGCTTCGAGCAATTCCTCGCGCGCAACGCCGCCGACACCAAGGCCGAGTGCTACATTCCCATGACCGTGGGCGAGCTGGTGCATGCCGGCGAGGCGCGCGTCAACGTGCTGCATTCGCGCGACTCCTGGTTCGGTGTCACCTATCGCGAGGATCGCCCGCGCGTGGTGGAAGACATTCGCGCGCTGGTTGCCGCCGGCGCCTATCCTGAGAAGCTGTGGCCGTGAGCGAACCGCGCCATCTCCGTACTGCCGCCGCCCAGTTCCAGTTCCGCGGCGAAGCCGTGGCTTTTGTGCCATACGGCAACGGTCACATCAACGATACCTACCTGGTTACGTGCAACGGGGCAGGCGCTCCGGTGCGCTACGTTTTGCAGCGCATCAATCGCAACGTCTTCCACTCGCCGGCTGTCGTGATGCAGAACATCGAGCGCGTCACGGCGCATCTCGCCGCGCAGCTCGCCCACGAGCCTGATCGCGAACGCCGCGCGCTCACGCTAATTCCAGCGCGCGATGGTCGCAACTGGCACGAAGACGCGGACAAAGAAACCTGGCGCGCCTATCGCTTTGTTGAAAACGCCCACAGCCACGAAACTGCAACCTCCGCGGAACAGGCTTACCAGGCCGCGCATGCCTTCGGCCGCTTCCAGCAGCAACTTGCCAGTCTGCCGGGGCCGCGGCTCCACGAGACCATCCCCGATTTCCACCACACCCCCAGGCGCTTTGCCGCGCTCGAGCGGGCTATCGCCGCGGACGTGAAAGGCCGCGCGAAGCTGGCTCAGCCGGAGATCGATTTTGCCCTCGCGCACGAATCCATCACCGGCATTCTGATCGAAGCCAGCCTTCAGGCCGATCTGCCCGAGCGCATTACCCACAACGACACCAAGTTCAACAACGTGCTGCTCGACGATGCCACCGGCGAGAGTCTGTGTGTCGTCGATCTCGATACCGTGATGCCCGGCCTGGTGCTCTACGACTTTGGCGACATGGTGCGCACCACCACCAGCCCCGCCGCGGAAGACGAGCAGGACCTGAGCAAGGTCACCATGCAGTTTCCGTTATTTGAAGCGCTGGTGCGCGGTTATCTTGCGGCGGCAGGAGGATTCCTGACCGAAACCGAAAAGAAATTTCTCGCGTTCTCCGGCAAGCTCATCACCTTCGAGATCGGCATCCGTTTTCTTGCCGATTATCTGGCCGGAGACACCTACTTCAAAATCCATCGCGAAAGCCACAACCTCGACCGCTGCCGCACCCAATTCAAGCTGGTGGAGTCGATTGAGTTGCAGGAAGAAAAGATGAACCGGCTGGTGGAGTCGATTGCGGGGTGAGGCGGATTAGAGAAAGGCGCGAGGAAAGCGCATGGCCTCGAAGAAGCGTCCCTCAGGGGCTAAAGCCCACTCTTAAATTGGGCCTCCTGCAGCACGACTGAAGTCGTGCCCTGATACAGAACATTGCTCCGGCATCATTTTTCAGCGAGCTCTGAAGTCGTGCCCTTTCAAGAACCCCTACAACGATGCCTAGAGCAACTCCACAATAGCTATACCCATCGCATCCGTGGCCCATCCTTTTCGCGCTTTTTGCGAAAAGGGTGGGAAAGCACAAAACCTGGGTACTTCGATCCTGGAGCCGGCTTAGCCCGCCCCGCGCGTCCCGCTATTGCGTAACCGTCGACGGAAACTTGGGCAATTTCGGCGTCAGCCGGCGCACCAGGAACTCCTGAAGCAGGTTCTGCATCGCACCCTCGGCCGTGCCGATGAGCGCATTGGTAAAGGTCACCTGCACGCCGCTGCGGTTGCTGGCAGGATAGTAGATGTTCGAGATGCCTCCGGAAGCGATCCCGCCCAGAATTCCGGAATAATTCGGCTGCCAGCGTCCGTTGTCGCCCTTGCAGATCACCGAATTTGCGATGGCGTACATGGCCCGCGACGCAATGGAACCCGTGCCCTTGTAGAAGTAGCGCGGATCCTGCTTGAGGAGCGAAGGAAGAATCGCGCCGCCGATCATCGTACCGGTGAAGCCATCGGTATAATTCGCGCCAAAGCGCTTGCCATATCCCTGCGCGCCCTGGCCGTACCCGGCAAAGGTATTGCTGGCCTGCTCCCCGCCCGCGACTACGCCCGTCATCAGCCACGTCACGGGATCGATCGACGCGCGCCACGCCAACTGGTATTTCTGCCGCGTGGTCAGCGGCTCCGCATGCGGAACGTAGCTGACGTAGTAATTCGGAAACACGCCCAGCACGCGCTGCTTCTCTTCAAGATTCAGTTGCTCCTGCGCAATCTCCACCTGCGACTCGGCCGAGACGCGCACCTCGTTCGTCGCCGCGGCTACCGGTAATGCGATGGTATGCGCGTCAAAGTCCTCGCCCGCGTGCAGCACGCCGGAGATGGATTGCGTCAGGAATCCCCGCGCAGAGACGGTCAACTTGAACGCGCCCGGAGCCAGGTTCGCAAAGCTGAATGCGCCGTTGCTGTCGGTCTGCGCGGTTGCCGCCGGATCGGCGCTGCCGCTGCTCTCGAGCACCACGCGCGCCCCTTCGTACACGGTTCCGTCGGTGCTCGTCACCGCGCCGTGCAGACTGGCCGTCGGGGGCAATGCCGCATTGGAATCGGTCACCGCAGGCGCCGCGACTCCCTGCGCAACCGCGCATGCTGCCGCCCCGGCCAGCGCCGCAAAAGCCAGCAGGCGCGCGCGTAGAGAACGCCATCGGGACGCGCCGTGAGGCGCACAACACTGATGTGCCTGAGAAGCGGTCAGCAAGGCCCCCATCCCGAAGTCCAAATCATTCGCGCGGAATGGAAGCTTCGGCGAGAATTCTACTCAGATTAGACGACAGACTCACTAACCGGACGAGGGAGCCCAGCGACTAGAGTGACTTTAGTCTATCGAAAGTATCAAAATGCACATTGGCCGCGCGCTAAATCCCTTAAAAAACTTTAACTTTGCCGCTCGACATCCGGGGAAGCAGCAACTGGCAGGGAAATCAATCCGGCCGTCCCGTGTAGTGCTCCACGTGATGCACCTCGGAGTGGTCCTCGAGCGACTCCAGGTGCGTAATCACCTCCGCGGGCATCTCCAGATCCTCGGCCAGCCGCTCTTCCACCATGGTCGCCAGCCGGTGCGCCGTGCCCAGCTTCATGCTGTCGGGAAACAACAGGTGCACCTCGATCATCTGGCGTTGGCCCGTCGCGCGGAAGCGCACGCCATGATATTCCAGGCCCAGCTCCGCGCAGAGCGTGTCGAGCCGCGAGCGAATCTGGTGCCCGACCATCGGGTCCGAGTAATCGAGCAGGCCTTTCATGGCGCGCCACAGCAATCGGCCGCCCGTCCACAGGATGTTAGCCGCCACGCCGTATGCAATCAGCGAATCGAAGGGCTTCCACCCCGTCGCCATCACCAGCCCAAGGCCCGCGACCACGCCAAAGCTGGTATAGCTGTCGGTGAGCACGTGTCTGCCATCGGCTTCCAGAATCAGCGAGTGATTCCGCTTGCCCACGCGCAGCAGGTACCACCCTAAAACTGCGTTCAGCGCTCCCGCGGCGACGAGCAGAAGCACGCCGCCGCCCAGGTGCTCCAGGGTCAGCCCGTGCCGCCACTTCTCGGTGGTCGTATACAGGATGCTGCCCGCGGCCAGCACGATCATGGCGCCCTCAAAGCCCGCGGAAAAAAAGGTAATGCGCTCGAATCCGTAGCGGAATTGCGGAACGGCCGGCCGGGTGCTCAGCCACAGGCTGAACAGGGCGAAGGTCACCACCACCACATGCACCACCGACTCCGCCGCATCGGAGAATATCGCCGACGAACCCGTGAGCAGGTAGGCCGTCATCTTCCCGGTCAGCATCAGCACGCCCACAAACAGCGAAAGCCGCATGGCGAACTGCGCCTCGCGATGCTGCTGGCGCCGCTTGTCGTGTGAATCCTGAGTCGCGGAGGAAGTCATAGCCGATACTTCCGTTTGCACTGCGTTCGAGTCTTGCACCCAGTTTACGCGCAGTCGCGTAAAGAATCAGTGCGCTCAGAAAAACCTCGTGCCCTTCGCTGTCGTCCGCTGCGCCCTATTGCGGTTGCTCCGGAATCTGCGGCCCAGGAATCTGCGGGTGGGTATACCTTATCCGGCCCAGATCGATGCCAAACCTCGGTTCCTCGCGCGTGCCGTCCACGTGGATGGGCACCTCCGTCCCCGCGCCATCCTTCCTGAAGAACCGGTCGGCCGGCTTCAGCAGTACGCCCTTCCATCCGCCCACCATCTCGGAGACCGTCGCCTCGGTTTTAGCTTTTCCCGTAAAACTCAGCAGCCCGCCCTTGACGCCGTACGTGCCCTTCAGGTCGATCTCCGCGCCCGGCACGGTGTACTTCAGATCGGGAAGCGTGATCACCGCGTCGGCCATGGTGAAATCGCTCTGCATCGTCGAGCGCACGTCTGCGCCCTCGCCGCTCTTCGCTTCCCTGGGCATGCCCTGGCCGCGCAAACTTAACTGGCCCACTTCGTTCTGGATCTTTACGCTGCTGAATTGCGCGTCCTTGAGCGTAAAGCTCCCGTTCAGCTTCAGCCGCTCCTCCACGGTCGCAGATCCCGGCCGAATCTCGAGCGTTGTCTTCAGAGCCAGTGTGCCCGTCAGCAGCGGCGTCCCGCTCTTGCTCGCGAGACGGAGAAAATCCTCCATCCGCCCGCGATCCACCGTCACATGGAGCGCAATCTCGTGCCCGCCCGGCGTCGCGGTCCCGTTCTTCGCGGTTCCCGGCGGCACGCGCACCACCTCGCCCTCCGCGGTAAAGTGCGATTGCCCCAGGGTCGCGTTCACAGGCTCGAGCCAGGTGTCGCCATTCGTCCCGTCCACGTGCGCGTGAAACTCGGTGTGCAGGGGAACCGTCGCGCCAAAGTTCGTCAGCCGGAAATCGGGCGTGTCGGTCTGCCCGTCCACCACCAGGTCGCGCAAAACGCCTTCATATCTTCCGGTCGATTGCAAAATCCCGGCGATGCCCTTGAAGACGCTCAGGTCCGCGTGTTCGAAGCGGTAGCTGCCGTTGAGCGGCGTCTCGCCCGGATCCTCCACCATCCACGGTCCCATCGTGCCGGTCGTCAAAATCGTGCCCGCCGGCTTGGGATTGGTCAGCTCCGCGTCGAACTGCATGTTCCCGCCTGTGCGCACATGGGTCAGCTTGAGGTGGGCAATCGCGAACTCGAGCGGCAGCTTTCCCGGCTTGTCGGTTTCGAGCGTCAGGTGCGCTCCGTCGCAGGTAATGTTTTCGACTTCAAAACGCAGCAGCGGCGTCCCGTGCTCTTCCGCATGCTCCGGCGACGGCTTATGCATAAAGCGCGTCTTCGGCGGCACATCCACGTCCAGCCCCTTCAGCTCCACCACGAAGATCTTCACAGGCTCGCCCAGCTTGTAGCGTAATGGTGCGTGGAACCGGAACTCGGCAATCTGAATGAGCGGCCGCTTCGCGGGGCCAGACTCGGGACCAGATTCGAAGGGCTCACCTGGATGGGCCGCCGCATTCGTTCCTGGAACTTTTACCCCTTCCACCTGCGCGGGCGGCCAGATGCGCAATCCGTTGCCCTCGGCCCGCAGCCCATCCACCAGCGAGACATGAAAGCTGTCCAGCTCCACGCGCGCGTGAAAGTGCTGCTCCAGCTGTTCCACAATCGCGGCGCGCAGGAGGGGCTCGGCATGGTGCATGGCGACGGAAATCGCCACGCCCAGCGCAATCAGCGCCAGCAGCAGCACGCCCAGCACCCATTTCAGAGCGCGATGCCTGCGCCAGAATCCCGCCCGCTTCGCCGTCACGGCCCATCCTCGCCTGCGTCCATTTTCGCAGGCTTCCTTCCTCAGGGATCAGTCCCTGTTCCGTTGGATGCGCGATGTTGCCTGACACTTACTCCATCACTTCGCAATCTCCAAGTCGTACAGTCCCTCAGTCCCCTGGTCCCTGGCTTTCCGCTCCCTTGCTCCCTTGCTCCCTGTCCTTTAGACTTCAAGTCACCGATGCAAGTTCTCATCGAAAACCTCGTAAAGCTCCAAGCCATCGATCTTGACCGTGCTCGCGTCAACCAGGAGCTGCGTGCGCTGCCCGCGGAAATCGCCCAGTCGCATGCCCGCCTGGCGGCCGCGGAGCGCCAATCCGCCGACGCCTCGTCCGCGCTCAGCCGCGAAGACACGCTGCGAGTGCGCCTCGACCGCGAGATCGCCGGGCACCGCCAGAAAACCGCCAAATTCCGCGCCCAACTCGACTCTGTTACCAACACCGAGCAGGCCTCAGCCATCGAGCACGAAATCAATTTCGAAACCGCCGAAGCCGAGCGCCTGGAAAATGAGGAGTACACCAGCCTGGAGCGCACCGAGACGCAGGAAGCCGCGCTGGCCCAGTCCCGCGCCCAGGTGGAGCTGATGGCCGCCGAGCTCGATGGCGTCCGCGCCCGCGTGGCCGCGCGCCAGCAGGAGTTTTTGGCCGAACTCGCCGCGTTCGATACCGCTCGAGACGTCCTCCGCGCGGCCCTCGATCCCGACTGGCTCGCCCGCTTCGACCGCATCGCCGCCTCTCGCGGCACCGCCATCGCCCTCGCCGTAAATCAGCAGTGCACCGGCTGCCGCATGGGCGTGCGCCCGCAAGTCTGGAACCAGCTCCGCGAGGGCGAACTGCTCAGCTGCGACAGTTGCAACCGCCTGCTCTATTGGGATCCGGCGTTGGCGCCCGCACCCAAAGCTCCGCAGCCTGAAGTGCCCGCCGGCACCGGCCGCGCCCCACGCAAACCACGCGAGGCGGGCGCGTAGGCCTAAAATAGTGGGCATGATTCGCGCCTTCATTGCGCTCGCCTGCGTGCTGTCAAGCGCCGGCGCATCGGCGGCGGAAGAAAAACAGCCCGCCTCTCCCTCCTCCGCCTACCCCTCTTTCGACTATCAAGCCACCTACGCTCACGAAATCAAGCCCCATCGCCGAACTATTCCGCTCGCGGGTGTCAGTCACGGCGGCAATCAGCTCCGCGTCACTTTGACTGTCTCTCCGGCAGGCGAAGTGCTTGAAGCAAAGCCAGAAGGTGAGGAAAGGGACCTCAAATTCTGGCCCGGTCTGCGCCCCGAAGTCCTGCGCTGGAAATTCATTCCGTTTGAGGTCGACGGGCGTCCCGTGACGGCATCGGTCGAAGAGTACATTGACCTTGTTCCGCCAGAGCGATTCCCTTCGATCCACGCGCCGGCGCCCGCGGTCAGGCCCGATTCCAAAGTCGACATTACGCTCTCGCGGTCGATGTGCTACGGGCGCTGCCCCGTCTACAAGGTTTCAGTCAGCACCAAAGGCATCGTGTTTGATGGAGAGGCCTTTGTCGCTGTCGAAGGAAGGAATACCGATACAGTCGACCCGGGCGCGGTTCGCGCACTGGCAAAGAAGTTTGTTGCGGCAAATTTTTATTCGATGCGCGATGAGTATCGGGCAAGTGTGACAGACAACTCCATCTACACAATCTCCATTGCAATCGACGGCCATAAAAAGCAAGTGGTGGACTACGTCGGCCAGTGGGTTGGCATGCCTGCCGCAATCGTTGAGCTTGAAGATGACGTGGATGCTCTTGCCCATACAGAGCGATGGATCAAAGGGCCGCAACAGTAGACGGCTCCAAGAATGGCAACTCGGTACCTCAAAAAAGCATTGAATTTGCCCATGCTCACCCGCCGTCGCTTTCTCGCCCAATCCGCCGCTGGCGCCTTCGCACTATCGGGTTGCCCCATCCTTTCGGCGTCCTTTGCCGAAAGGGTGGGAGACCGCGCGCCGCTGCCGATCGATTCCCACGTTCACGTTTTCGAGCGCAACCCGCGGTTTCCCTTCGCGCCCGGCGCGCACCCGCCCGCTGAAGATGCGCCGCCGGAAAAGCTTATCGCTCTGATGCGCTCGAACGGCGTGGCCCGCACCGTCATCATCCAGGTCATCCACTACAAGTGGGACAATAGCTTCCTCGCGAGCGTGCTCAAGCGCTATCCCACGCTCTTTCACGGCGTCTGCCGCGTGGATCCCGAGGACCCCGCCGCGCCTGAAGAACTCAGCCGCCTCACCGAAGCGGGATTTCGCGGAGTCCGCCTCAGTCCCGCGGCCGATGCCACAGGCGACTGGATTCGTGGGCCTTTGATGCCGCCGCTCTGGCGCCGATGCAGTGAGCTCAAAGTCCCCATGACGGTTCTCGTTCCCGCCACGCGCCTGCCCGACCTGGTTCCGCTCATCGAGGCCAACGCCGAGCTCATCGTGGTCATCGATCACATGGCCGACTGCCCGCTCGATCGCCCCGATCTGCTCGAACATTTACTTGGCCTCGCGCGATTCCCGCTCGTCTTTGTCAAAATCTCCGACATGTGGTCGCTCTCGAAGCAGCCGTACCCCTACGCCGACGCGCAGGACCAGGTGAAGCGCCTCCTCGAGCGATTCGGTGCACAGCGGCTGATGTGGGCCACGAACTGGCCTGTCTCTCTCGCGCAACTACCCTACGCAAGAATCGTCGCGCTCTACCGCGACCGCATGAGCTTCCTCACTCCCGAGGAACGCGAAGCGATCCTGAGCGGAACCGTCGAACGCATCTGGCCCTTCGGGCTGTAGTATCCAACAGAATTGCGTTGCCCCATCCTTGCGGCGAGTTTGCCGTAAGGGTGGGTGGGCACAAAATTGCGCGGTCAGAGACCTGGCAGGAGAAATCTGTCGACAAACCATCACTTGGAGTTGGGTGCGCTCTCACCTCTGGAAAGTTGCCGATATATATCTCACCAAATGTTCCAGACCTCATCCTTCCACAGGATCGTCTTGTTCTCGTCAGACGGCTTGTAATGTACGGAAACAGTCTTGTCTTTAAGACCCGCAGATGCACGATCGGCCAGGTTCTCGGTCACGCAATTGAAGGAATAGGAGTTGGTGTGTTCACGTTCAACCTTGTAGGTATAGTCGAACGTGACCTTCCAATAATCGACGCCATCCTTACCGCCGCTAACCTTGCGAGATCGTATATTTCCAACGATTCCTGGCGAGGTTGGCCATCCTCGCGTGCGATACATTCTCCACTTCTCGCGGTAAATGACAAACAGCCCCCAGAGTCCAATCAATCCGGCAACGGCCACGATCTCCTGCCACGAACGCATGCCCAGGAGAATCGACGGCAAAGATAGTGCAGCAAGTGTCATCGCCAGACCAGACTATCCTTCGGACCAGACCAAGACAAGCTTCATCTTCGCTCTGCTACGCTCCGTTTTGGCCAGACACAAACCCGCTCCCATCCTGCTACCCTTCTCATGAAGGCCCCAGTTCGCCACCAGACGCCGGACCGGATTGACCACTGACCACTGATCACTGACCACTGCCTTCGAGGAGCCCCGTGCAGCGCATCTGCGTCGATATGGACGAGGTCATGGCCGACACCCTCTCCGAGCACATCCGCCGCTACAACCAGACCTTCGACGAGGAGGTAACGCCGGAAGATCTCGCCGGCAAAGGCCTATGGGAGGTCACGCCGCTCGACCGGCAGGCGCAGCTTCGCGCCTTTCTCGACGCTGAAGATTTCTTTGAAGACCTTCCCCTCATGCCCGACGCGCAGCCCGTGCTCAAAGACCTTTCCACGCGCTTTGAAATCTTCATCGCCACGCAGGCCATGGCCGTGCCCAACTCTCTCGGCCCCAAATACCGCTGGCTGCAGCGCCACTTTCCCTTCATTCCGCCCACGCACTACGTTTTCTGCGGCAACAAGTCGATCCTTCGCGCCGACTTCCTCATCGACGATCAACCCAGAAATCTGTTGCACTTCGAGGGTCAGGGTCTGCTCTACTCCGCACCGCACAACATCATGGCGGAGGGCTTCGTCCGCGTGAACAACTGGCTCGAAGTGGCGCAATTCTTTGCCGCAATCCCCGCAGCAGCCGCGGATGCTGTCGCGCAGGCCAAATCCCCTCGCTCGTAATCCCCGCGCGCAACACCGCTCCCATGAGAATCCGATACCATGGAGTGTGACCGTGTCCGGCTTCCCTCGAAAGTCCCCTATCACGCGCCGCCGCTTCCTCGCTGCTGGCGCATGCGCTGCGGGCGCTCTCGCGCTCTATGCGGGCGAAATCGCTCGCCATTGGCTCGAAGTCTCGCAGAGCGACGTGTTCGTTCCCGGCCTTCCCCCGGCCTTCGACGGCTTCCGCATCGCGCAGATCAGCGACATCCACATGGACGAATTCACCGAGGCATTTTTTGTCCACCATGTCGTCAACCGCGTCAACCGCTTGAATCCCGATGCGGTGTTTCTCACCGGCGACTTCGTCACTTCGGAGTACGCGCCCAGGAAATTTGCCATCGGCGCCGCGTGGCAATGCGCCGGCATTCTCAAACAGCTCACGTGCCGCCAGCGCTACGCAGTGTTGGGCAACCACGACGTCTTGGTTGGGAGCGACGAGATATCGGAGGCGCTTACCGACAACGACATCCTGGTGCTAAGAAATTACTACATGCCGATCGAGCGCTCCGGCGGCCGCATCTGGCTCGCGGGACTCGGCGATCCCTTGCAGGGCTTGCCGGATCCTGAAGCCACCATCCCCGCGTCCATCCGCAATATCCCGCAGGAGCCCATTATTCTGCTCTGCCATGCGCCCGACTATGTCGATCATCTCCTGACGCTGCCCTCCGGGCAGGCCGTCTCTCTCATGCTCTGCGGTCACACCCACGGCGGCCAGGTTCGCCTGCCTTTGATCGGTCCATTGGTTCTGCCTCAGATGGGACGCAAGTATGTCGAGGGGTGGTTCCGATTCGGCCGCTTGCAGATGCACGTCAATCGCGGCATCGGTACAGTGAGTTTGCCCTTCCGGCTTAATTGCCCGCCTGAGATCTCCATGCTCACGCTGCGGTCCGGTTAGCATTTCCATTCCTTCCGGCCCGCTTTGCAGGAAAGGCAGAAAACCATCCCCGCGGAAGAACGCGCCATGGACTCGAGATTCAGCCTATAATTTGAGTATGGCAGCGTATGTGATCAAGAATCGGGTACCCTCTCCTGAAGAAATGGGACGTACGTTGGGTTTGAGTCCAAAGCGTGTGGCCTCCGTGCGCTTTATCATGAACTCGCCATCTCCCCTAAGGACGTCTAAACGTTCGAGCGGTAAATCTCCGTCAGTGGGTACAGCGAGGAATGCAGGCAGGAAGCGCTCGACCTCGCGAGCAAGCGGACGGCGGTAGGGGCGGCATGGCAAGACGCACGCGCGTCCAATCCGTTTTTCTCAATATCCCTTACGACTCCCAGTTTGAGGAATTGTACTTGGCCTACATCGTGGGTCTGACCCAACTTGGCCTCAAGATAAATGCAACGCTGGCCGTTCCTAACCAGGATCGGCTCAAAAGGATTGTTGGGTTAATTGAGAAATCGGAGGTTTCAATTCACGACCTTTCTAGAATTGAGTCGTCTTCTGGGGTTCCCCGGTTCAATATGCCCCTCGAACTCGGCCTTGCGCTTTTTCGTTCGCACGTCACAAGAGGTCGGCACAGGGTCTTCGTCTTTGAGAAGAAAGCCTACAGGGTTCAGCGATCGACAAGCGACGTCAACGGTATCGACCCTCAGATTCACAAAGGCAGGCCGAAGGGAGTTATGGCGGGACTGCGCAACATCTTCTATCAATCTGACGGCACAACTGTCCCAGAAATGCTTTCCAGCTACCGCGCCGTCAAGCGGAAATTGCCGGAATTGCGACGAAATGCAGGCAGCCGGTCGCTGTTTGAGGCAGCGGTATTCAAAGAACTTACCGTTGCAGCCCTCGTAGAGAGGGAAAGAATTTTGAAACACAGATAACCGGCCTCCTCGGCCCAGCGATTATCCCTCGGCAGAATGGCTCGGCGCTGACTTGCCGACTCGTCGCTTTCATGCCCCCGCAATCGTCATTCCATCAATGCGCAGTGTCGGCGAAGCCACCGATCCGCGAAATACCAGATCGTTGCCAATGGCCGTCACGTTGCGCAGCATCTCGGCCAGGTTTCCCGCAATCGTCACCTCTTCCACGGCGTGCGTCAATTGGCCGTTCTCGATCCACAGTCCGGTCGCGCCGCGCGAGTAATCGCCCGTAACCATATTCGTGCCGAATCCCATCAGGCTCGTCACGTAAAGCCCCGCCGTCACTTCGCCAAGGATCTCCTCTGGCGCGAGCTTGCCCGGCGTGAGAAAAAGATTGCCGCAGCCGACTCCCGGTGCGCCTGCCAACCCCCTTGCGGCGTTGTGGGTCGAGCGCATCCCCAGCTTGCGCGCGGTGTAGGTGTTCAGCAGGTAATTGCGCAGCACGCCGTTCTCCACCACCACGGTGCGCTGCGAAGGCAGGCCCTCGTCGTCAAACGGCGAGCTGCCGAATGCGCCCACCCCGGTCGGCAGCAGCATCGTGTTGTCGTCCACAATTGTCAGGCCAGGCGCGGCAATCGCCTCGCCCAGTTTTCCTGCCAGAAACGACGCGCCGCGCCAGATGGCGTCGCCCGACGCGGCTTCGAACACGGAGCCGATGAGCGTCCGCGCCGTTTCAGGCGCGAAAATGATGGGAACGCTCTGTGTCGCGACGCGGCGCGCGCCCAGCCGCCGCAGCGTTCGCCGCGCCGCTTCTTGACCGACGGATTCGGGAGATTCCACGTCGCTGAGACGCCGCGCGCTCGACCACCATCCGTCGCGCTGCATTCTGCCGTCGGCGTCCTTGGCCAAGGGCGCCGCCGCCACGCCCGCGTAGCTGGTGCGATAGCTGCCCACAAATCCCCGCGAGTTGGCCAGCGCCCTGCGTCCGGTCGCAGCGTCGAAGCTGCCGCCATCGGAGTTTGTGATGCGTGAGTCCACGGCGAGTGCCGCCGCCTCAGCCCGCCGCGCCCACTCGATCCGCTCCGCACTGCCGAGCGAGTACACGTCGTTGTAATACAGGTGCAAATCGCTTTCGACCGCGCCAAATTCGCCCGTCTCCGGCAATCCCGCAAACGGGTCCTCCTCTGTCACTGCAGCCAGCGCCAACGCTCCCTGCACAAGCTGGCGAATTCCCTCCGTAGTCAAATCACTTGTAGACGCCGATCCCGATCGCTGGCCCAGAAACACGCGCAATCCCAGCCCGCGCGAGCCAGATTCTTTCAGCGTCTCCACCTCGCCCATGCGCACATTCACGCTGAACTCGTCGCCCTCGCGCGCCACCGCCTCGGCGTCCGTCGCGCCCGCTTTCATGGCCAGCGCAATCACGTGGGCAGTCAGTGATTCGAGATCGATTGCAGTTTCGTTGGGCGGGGAAATCGTTTCAGACATGTCCTCAAGCTATCAAACGAGGCGGATTGACGTCCGCCGATCCCTTTCTGGTCAACCTAGCCCTAACCGCAAAAAGGATCTTGCGTTGGTTATGATGAACTGATAACAATAGATATGTATGCGGATGCACGATCCCGCCCTCGATACGCTGCTCGACCTCAACGGCCTCACGCTCGTCGTCGATCCGGAAGGAGGGCATTGGGTCCGGTTTGTGGTTACTCAGGTACCTGCCACGCCGGAGAAGCCGCGCGGACTGGATTACTCGCTTACCCTGCACGGGCCAAACGGCGAGCGCTTGGTCGGTTTCGACAACGCACACCCCGTGGGCAGGCAAAAGCGCGGGCAGCCACAGGATCATCGTCACCGTATTCGCACGGTGAAGCCTTATGAGTACCGCAACGCCGCTGCCTTACTCGCCGATTTCTGGTCGGAAGTAGACGCAGTCCTTAAAGAGAGAGGAGTACTGCCATGAAGACGCTGAGAGTCGGAATTGCCAGCTACAACGAGATGAAGGCCATGACCCTCGCCGTCGCGCGCGGTCAGCGCAAGCTTACGCAACGGGAACCGCGCATCTGGTTTCCTTCCACGGAGTCGTTTGCCAGGGTGCTTTCGGCAGCCAATCGCGATCTGCTTCGCCTGATTGCCGAAAAGGTGCCGGGCTCTCTTGAAGAATTGGCTCAGCTCACGGGCCGCAAGAAGCCGAATCTTTCCCGTACGCTGAAGACCATGGCCAACTACGGCCTGGTCCGCCTGGAACGCGGCCCCCGCGGGCGCATTGCGCCGAAGGTTCTCCACGACCGCATCGAGCTCGCGCTGCCGCTCGTACGGAAGGATCGTGCCGCCTGAAAGACGCAAGCGAAGATTCCAATGCAGGGCTTTCCAGGGCGGACCAGACAAAGGCGTGAGAGAAATGATAAGGGTCGGAGAACCATTCCTCAAAGGCTAAATGTCCCGGTTTCAAGGCCCCATTGGCACCGGCCCGGTTGAAAAGATAACTAATTGGTCTGCCTGATCGGGGGTCATTGGACAGGAACGATTCGAATTCCACGAACGACCGCTAATTTGCCGTCGCCAAGATTAGGCAAACTAGAGAAACGGGAATGCCCGACATTCTCGCAATTTCGGGAGCATTCCACTGTGGGTTGGTTTTTATCGATTCTTGATTGCCGGATTGTCCGAGCTCGCTGCTGGAAGTGCTGTCAAGTCCAGGTTGTGCATCACCAGGATTTGCCACTGCCCATCATTCCTCGCCATCACGAAATTCAACAAACCCAGACGATCGGGTCGTGAGTTTCCCTGGGCATCCATCACACCCGTCATCTCCCAACGCACGTCCACGGCGGCTACGTCGGGACCAATGAATCTGGACTTGATGGCCGTATATTGCTGGTGACTGTTCTTGAAAATGGTCGCGAACATCGGCGCATGGAACTCTTCAATTTTCGATCGTCCGCTCGCCCCTGCTCCCCGCCAATTCGTAAAGTCTGCGTCCTCGGCGAAAACCGCCGCGAACGCCTTGGCGTCATGCCGGTTCCACGAATCCATGAACCGGTCCATCAACGCTACGATTGCCTGCCGATCTGTTTCCACGTTGCTCTGACCTCGTAGTGGAGAAATCAATCCTGCACACGCAAGGACTGCCGTGCACACACAGAGTTTTCCGGTCATTCTGCTTTTTCTCCCTAATCCTCTCGCCTTGGAGCCTTCATCATAGCTAATCGGGCTGCTCAACCAGATGTCCGTCCTCGTAATTCTTTAGTCCGGTGTTCGTGTTCGCAACGGTTGGTCGGCATCTAGTCGGACCACCATTCTCGGGGTTACTTCCGGATTGGAGGTCATCCGCCCGGCAATCACGCAACTCACAAATCTTCCGACAGGCTTCGTTGTATGTCCTGAGCGACTTCATCGATTGAAGTATTCTGACTGAGTTGTTCAATTTCCCCGCTGTTTTCCATATCCGCTAATCCCACCTTGCTCGCAATCTGCTGGTTCATGCCGATCACCGCCGTCACCTCTTTTTCCGTGAGCAGAAGGATTTGGAGCACGAGATGTTCCCGTTCATCGGCGCGGCGGGCCAGTCGCGATTGCCGCATGAGGATAAGGCTGACGAGAAGGATGGCCTCCATGGCAACGATGGTTGCGAGAAGCTGAAAGGGCATGGGATCAAAATGATGAATACCCGGCAAATGCAAGGTGTTCACGAGAATCCAGGATGAGAAGAGAACGATATGCGCGGCTACAAATCCCAGATTGCCCACGATGGACGCCGTTAAATCTCCCAGTCTTTCCGCCGGCGATCTTCGCGCCAGAAACTCCTGCTCATGTTTGGCGATTGTGTCTATGTGGTCTTGCACATGATTCGGAACCTGCATTGGTTTGTCCTCGTACGAAGTTTCGCACTCAATGGTTGGATGACTTGCCGGGATTGGATGATTTGCCGGTAGACAGGGAAGCGGAGACGCAAACTGAGTTGCGGTGGTTTTTTCGAGACCAACGCTTATCCCTTGTACAGGTTTGCCTCGCAGGTATTTTTCGCTGCGATACAAAACAAAGGCAGGTGAACGAAGGGAAGGCGTCCTACGCCGTCAGCCGTTTCAGCAGCCGCGTCACAGTTTCGCGCGAGGTGCCCGCCATGTTGGCGATCTCCTCATGCGTGAGCGCCATGGTAAAGCGGATCTCGGGCTTGCCGTTGGCCGCATCACGCCCCCAATCCAGAAGCAGCCGCGCCAGACGGCCCGCCGCAGAGCCCGAAAGCGCGAGCCGCTTGGCGTCGTGAAACACCGTCATGTATTCGCCCGAAAGCGATTGCGCCGCATGCATCGACGCAATGCCATGCCGGCCCAGGAACTCGACGAATTCCTGTTTCCGCACCGTCTTTACCTGGCAGGGTTCAATGGCCTCGGCTGTCACTTCGTGGGGAACGTTGGCCAGCACCGCACTCAGCCCCATCACGTCGCCCGGCCCGGCAATCTTCAGGATCATGGTCTTGCCATCGCGCGAGGTGGAGGAGATCTTCACCTGCCCAAAGCAGATCACGAACACGTTGCGCGCCGCATCGCCCTCGGTAAAGAGCTTGGCGCCGCGGGCATGGCTCATCATGATGCCGATCTGGTCGTAATCGGCCAGAGCCTCGGGCGTGAGATTGCAGAACATCCGCAAATGGCGGTGCTCGCAATTCTGGCAATCTTCCGGTGGGTGATGAGAATGGATTGAGGCCATACGGATACCGTTGGGGGCTAATCGCTAGGTAGAGTATATCGCAAATACCACCCAGCAAGACGGGGGTATTGCCCCAGGGGTCCTGGCCGGGGTCTCTTTTTGGGTGCGGATTCGAGCCCCTAAGCCTGGGCCGCGCCGTTCGCATGGCGCCGCGCCGGCGTCACGCGCGTCAGGCAGCAGGTAACGTAGGCGCGCGAAACCTCGCGAGCCAGCTCTTCCAATAGCCGCATCCGCAGCGGCGGATGGCCCTCAAACGCGTGCCGCAGGGCATCGATGGGCAGCATGAGCACCGATCCCGGCGTCACTGCCGTCAATGTATAGGTATGATGTCCGTCGCCCAGTGCGGCGGCCAGCTCCACCAGATCCCCGGGCCGCGCCGTTCCCAATGTCACGCGCATCTGCAACCGTTCCGCCCTGCGGACAAAATCGCCAGAAACCACCACGTACAGCCCTTTGCAGCTTCCATTCTGCCGAAAAACCGCCTCCCCGGCATCCACGTCGACGCATCGCGAAACGCTCGAGAGCAGTTGTCCTGCCTCCTCGGGACACTCCAACAGCTCGGCGAGCGGGTGCGCCGCCGCCGCGGCCAGACGTTCAATGCGCTCCTCAAGTTGGTTGCTGGTCATCTTCCTTGCCCTTTGGCGAGCACTCAAGCTCCTTGCTGCGGGCTTCCGCTGTCCGCCGGTTCCCGTTGATCGTCTCTTGCAGGCGAGCGGCGAGCCTTCGCGCCCACGCGGCCTCACGCGGTTCATGCGTCCACTTCATTTCCTTCGTGTTTGCAGTATCGATTGGACAAAACGGAGCGGTTTCTCCTTTCCCCCCGCCCATTTTTCCCGGGAATTGTCTGTGCCGCGCCCCGCGGCTGTAGCCCCCGCTATGAGGCTTCGACGGGAAGCGCAACTTCCCGAGCAACTTCCGACTGGGCGCCAGTGCCCGCCGCATGCGGCGGAACGCAAAGGACCGGCACACGTGATGCAGAAAGCAGCGCAAACGCCGTGCCGTGAGGCCCGGGTGTTCCGCTGGCCCGTTTTACCCCCGCCACAAGAATGCAGGGATGGTTCTCCGCAATGGCTTCGGCCACGGCGTCGGCCGGATTGCCGTCTTTCACCAGGCACCGCACCTGGATTGTGCCTTCGAACCGGACGCCCTGATCCTCCATGACCGTGCAAGGATTCAGGCCGGCAGCCTTTTCCGCGGCCGTACGCACATGCAGTGCCAGAAGGGGCCGATCAAACGTCTGTGCCAACGAAGCAGCAGTTGCCGCCGCCGCCGGCGCCGCATCGTCCCGCTCCACGGCCAGCAGCACCGGTCCGCCCGGAGTCGGCCGGTGCGGACCCGCATTCCAGTCTGCCGCTACCGCCAATACCGGGCACGGCGCCAGTCGCACCAGGCGTTCGGCGATGGCTCCCACCACGACGGGGCCGGCGCCTTCCATCCCCTTGGTGCCAATCACGATCAGCCCAGCCTTGTACTGACGGGCCACATCCACCAGCATCTCCGCCACCGCGCCCTGCCGCACTTCGGAATGGCTATGGATCCCCTCGCGCAGCAGCTCGCCGGCCAGCTGCTCCAGCACCTTGCGCGCCGCTTCGGTCATGGGCCCCAACACGCTGCCGGGGACCGCATCCACCGCGGCATACTCCATTGGATCCAGGCCATGGGCCAGCACAATCCGCGCCCCGTAATGGGTCGCCAGCTTGCGCGCGTACTCGAGGGCCGCCTCTGCCTGACCCTCCAGATCCGTCGCGACCACAATGGTCTTCAAGCCGTTTTCAAAACCCATGATTATCTCCAGGCCGCCGCCGCTGGCACATACGTATTGGAGTTTGAGTGTGCGCTTCTGAATTACCAAGGGCAGTGACCCCATTCACCCCCCCTTGTGATTCGAATCACACCTGTCAAGGCATTGATTTCGCAAGAGAAGGGTCCCGCCCCGTCATGTGCGCAATCTCCCAGCCTGTCGGAGACAAGCGCATCGGCAGTCTCCTTCTTGGGAATTCCGGGGGAACGCAGCCCGCGCTTCTTCAGGGCGCGGTGCGGCCGGGGCCGAGCCAATGGCCCTACTGCCGGCCCATCCTGGTATCCCACGCCCTGTACATGAAAAGGCCCGATGCGCTACCTTGGGCGCGGTATGAAAAATCACCTTTTGCGCCCTCTTTTCCTCCTTTTCGCCCTGGTTTTCGCGTCCATTTGCCTGCAGGCTCAGGCGCCTGCGCCCGACTCGCCCGCTATTGAGGCCCAGGCCCACGCCCTGCTCTCCAAGCTCACGCTGGAGCAAAAAATCGAGCTGCTCGGCGGCATCGATAGCATGTACACCCGTCCCATGCCGGTCATCGATCTGCCGCGCTTCAAAATGTCCGATGCTTCAGTCGGCGTGCGCACCTGGGGTCCGACCACCGCCTACGCGGGCGGCTCGGCGCTCGCCGCCAGTTGGGACATCGATCTCGCCCGCAAGGTCGGCGCATCTCTCGGCCGCGACGCCCGTGCCCGCGGCGTCACCTTCCTTCTCGGCCCCGGCGTCAACATCGCCCGCTCACCGATCGCCGGCCGCAACTTCGAGTACCTGTCTGAGGATCCGTACCTCAATGCCTCGATGGTCGTCCCGTTCATTGAAGGCGTGCAGTCCGAAGGCGTCATCGCCACCGTCAAGCACTACGCCCTCAACGACCAGGAGTTCAATCGCCACAACGGCAGCGCCGACGTGGACGAGCGCACCATGCGCGAAATCTATCTGCCCGCCTTCGAAGCCGCCGTCACCAAGGCCCACGTCGACGCCGTCATGAATTCCTACAATCTCGTCAACGGCGTCCATGCCACGCAAAACGACTTCCTCAATCTTCAAGTGCTCAAAGGCGAGTGGGGTTTTCAGGGCGTTCTCATGTCCGACTGGGATGCGACCTACGACGGCGTCGCCGCTTGCAACAACGGTCTCGATCTCGAAATGCCCAGCCCCAAATTCATGAACGCGAAGAACCTCGTCCCCGCGGTGCAGAGCGGCCAGGTCAAAGAGTCCACCATCGACGAGCACGTGCTGCGCCTGCTCCGCGCCGAGTTGCGCTACGGATTCACCACGCGCCCGCAATTCGATCCTGCCGACTCCACCTACTCCGTCGCCGATCGCCCGCTTGCGCTTGAGGAAGCCCTTGAAAGCATTACTCTCCTCCGAAACCAGGGAAAAATTCTGCCGCTCGACGCCTCAAAGATCAAGAACATCGCCATCATCGGCCCCAATGTTTATCCGGCAGTCACGGGCGGCGGCGGCTCGTCTGAAGCGCATGCCTTTGAGCCAGTCAGCATCCTCACCGGCATCGCCAGCCTGCTCGGCCCCGATGCGCACGTTTTCTATAGCCCGGCGATGCCCGACAGCGACGACGAAAAGAAAGCCGTCGCACAGGCCGACGTCGTCATCGTCGCGGTCGGCTTCAATCCCAAGACCGAAGGCGAGGGCCACGACCGCACCTTCACGCTGCCCGCCGGCCAGGACGCGCTTGTCGAGCAAGTGGTCGCAGCCAATCCCCGCACCATCGTTCTCCTCACCGGTGGTGGAGGCATGGACCTGAGCCGCTGGCTCGACAAAGTCCCGGCCGTGCTCCACCTCTACTATCCCGGCCAGGAGGGCGGCACGGCGGTCGCGCAAATTCTCTTCGGCCAGCACAACCCCGAGGGCAAACTCCCCGTCTCCTTCGACCGCAGTTGGGAAACAAGTCCCTCGTCGAAGTGGTATTACGGCGATCCCAAGAACAACACCACGCTCGACACCGTTGGCGAGGACGGCAAGCCCAAGGATTACACCATCGAGCACATTCAGTACGGCGACAAGCTCATGGTTGGCTACCGTTACTGGACCACCACCGGCCGTCATCCGCTCTTCCCCTTCGGCTACGGCCTTAGCTACACCACCTTCAAGTTCTCACGGCTTGAAGCACCCGCCACCGCGGCCTCCGGTTCCACGGTTTCAGTCAGTTTCGACGTCACCAACACCGGCAACGTGGCCGGAGCCGAGGTCGCCGAGCTCTACGTCTCCGACCCCTCCGCGCAGGTCGATCGTCCCGAGCGCGAGCTGAAAGGTTTTGCCAAAGTCCGTCTCGCTCCCGGCGAAACCCGGCACCTCACGCTCACTCTTGATGCGCGCGCCTTCAGCTACTGGGACCAGCCGGCTCACAAATGGATCATCGATCCCGGCAAATTCATTCTTCGTGTCGGCGACTCCAGCGAAAACACCCCGCTCCACGCCGACATCGATCTTCACTAATCGATTTGTAGCGCCGGTCTCCTGACCGGCTATCGTGCGGGTGCCCACGCCCGCATCTGTTTAGGAACTGAAACCGCGTCACGAAGTTGGAGCATTAAGAAATTTTTCTCCGAGAGAGGAATCGATCATGTTCAAACGCTGCATTCCCGCATTAGCTCTTGCCGCGCTCGTCCTCGCCGCCGCATCCTCCCGCGCCCAGTCCATGCCACATCCGCAATGGGTGGGAACCTGGGCTGCGTCTCCCATGCAGGCCGACGGCATCAACATCCACCTCTTTTCCAGCGTCACCATGCGCGAGATCGTGCACATCTCCACCGGCGGGCCGCAGATTCGCCTGCGCTTTACCAATGAGTTCGGCCTCGATCCCCTCACCGTCGCCGATGCCCACGTCGCTCTCAGCGCCGGCGGCAGCTCGATCCAACCCGGCAGCGATCGCGCCGTCAACTTTGGCGGAGCCGCGTCCGTCAACATTCCTCCCGGCGGCGCCATTTTTTCCGATCCCGTGGCGCTCGCTATCGCGCCGCTCTCCGACCTTGCCGTCAGCTTCTATCTGCCTCCGCAGATCATGCGCGCCGAAACCTACCACGCCTTCGCCGATCAGGACAACTACCTCGCCGACGGCCACTCGCCCGCCGCGCCGGACTTGCCTCAACCCACCACGCTCTCCTCTTGGTACTTTTTTGACGGCATCGATGTTTCTGCGGCTGTTGGCTCCGTCGCCGCGGCGCCAGACTCCCGCGCCGTTGTCACGCTCGGAGATTCCATTACTGACGGCGCGCACTCCATGCACAACGCCAATCGCCGCTGGCCCGATGTGCTCGCCGCGCGCCTTAGTCAAGATCCCAATCTCGCCCACGTCGCCGTGCTGAATGAGGGCATCGGCGGCAACCGCGTTTTGAACGAAGTCGCCGGCCCCAGCGCAATCTCGCGTGTCGACCGCGACGTGCTCGCGCAGAGCGGCGTGCGCTACGTCATCGTGCTTGAAAGCATCAATGACATCGGACGCCTGGCTCATGTGCAGGTTCCGTGGGACGCCATCACCGCGCCGCAGTTGGAATGGGGGCTCAAGCAGATTGCCGACCAGGCGCACCAGCACGGCCTCAGGATCATCGGCGCCACGCTCACGCCCTACGGCGGCGCAGGCTACTACTCTGACGCTGGCGAGCAGGTGCGCGAAGCGGTCAACGACTGGATTCGATCGAGCGGCGTCTTCGACGGCGTCATCGACTTCGACAAGATTACGCGCGATCCGCAGAATCCCAAGGCCTTCAATCCGCCCTACGACTCGGGCGATCACCTGCATCCCAGCGACGCTGGATACAAAGCCATGGGCGAGGGCATCGACCTCACGCTGTTCGCGAAGTAGTTGTACAGCCGGTCTCCAGACCGGCTGTAGCGGGGGTCTCCCGACCCCCGCTCGGCAACGGCAGCAGAAAGAAGCCATGTTTGACGGCGTCTGCAAATTGATGAGATTTGCGGCCAGATCATTTCGCGAAATGAAGTTCGGGTGCTCCAGGTCCGTGGGGTGGAGGTCCCTCGCATTTGGGGATCTGGCATAGCACAATCCTCAATCCATAAAAGTCCGGGTGCCCCACCCTCGGCGCGTCTTTGTTTTTGCGCCTAGGGTGGGCGGCAGCTCTAGGCTGACGCATCAACCTCCATCGTCGCCAGCAAACTCTCAAGCGCCGCGAACTCAGTTCGCCCCCTGAGCGGCTTCAGCCGCGGATCGGCCAGCATCTGGAAAAACCACGGACAGCGGTTTTCATCGGCAGTGCGCAGCTCCTCGAGAGCCGCGTCGGCCTCGCCGAGCACCACATGCGTGGCAGCGTTCAGCGTATTCAGCACGAAGCGTTCGCGGCTCAGCCATTGCAGCCGTTCCAACTGGCTGTGCGACTCCTCTGCGCGGCCGGCGCAGGCCAGCGCATAGGCGTGCGCTGAAATCGCAAGGTCGTAGTGCGAGGAGCGCGCCGCAAGTGTCTCTGCCAGTTCGATAGCGCGTGCGGCTTCCCCGTTATATCCCAGAATCATCGCGCCAATGAAAAGCGAGTTGTCGTACTCCGAAGAGAAGTCGATCGCTTTCCGGATCTGCTTGAGGCTCGCCTCCCGCTCACCGGCCAGGTGCAGCGCCCATGCCAGGGACGCCTGCAGCCACGGCGAGTAGGGATCGTTTTGGATGTTTGCGCGAATCAGTTCGATGGCTTCGTCGAACCGGTGCCGGCTGAGCAGAAACCAGCTGCGGGCCCGCGTATTCGTTAATTCGTTTGGCAGCCCCGCGGAGCGCGCCATCATCCGGAGAGCCGAACGCGCATCGCGATCGAAATGAAATTCCACCCACCCCAGCGCCGGCAACAAGGCTTCGGCCTGCTCGTTCAGTTCCGGAATTCCATCCGCCGCGCGGCGCACCGTGGCGGCCGCGATCCTGGGAGACAGGTAGCCGTAGACGCACTGCAAAATGACCAGTTGCGCAAGCTCCACGCGTGCCGCCATCAACGCTGGATCCAGCTCGATCGCGCGCAACAGCCGGCCCATGGCATCCTGCATGCGGTGCCGCTCCATGTTCTGCCGTTCGTAGTGGGCGCGCAGGTAGAGATCAAGAGCCTCGCGTTGCGCCTGTGACGTTGCGCGCTTAACGGCGGGCATAGCCCCAGCCCGGGCTTCGACCCCCGCTTCGATTTCGATGGGAATCTCCCCGGCGCGCAACCGCGACGTCACACGGTTTACCAGCTCGCCTGCGAGCTCCCCGATCTGTTCGCGTTCCGCAATCAGGTCCTCCACCCACAGGGACGCGCCATCCTCCATGCGCATCGCCTCCACGCGCAGCCGGTGCCGTCCCGGCGTGGCAAGAATCTGCCCCGTGAGGATCAGCTCCGCGTGCAACATCTTGCCAATCTCCTGCGCGCTCAGGCCGTGCCGCGCCAGGGTACACGCCGAGTCCGGGGCGGCGATCGATGCCACCGCGGGGCGGGCGCGGCTCAGCTGTTCTATGGTTTGTTCTGCAATAGCCAGACCGAGATACTCGGCAACTTCATACCCGGTGGAGAAAGGCAGAATCGCCAGCAGCGGCAGCGCGCTGGACCGCAGCGGCCCCTCGGGCTCCACAGTGGCTGCAATGCGGTAACCGTGCCGATACACGCCTTCAATGCAATCCGCGGATCGCAGGCGCGCCTTCAGGGATTTGAGACACGCCGTAAGCCGTTGGCTCGAAGGATCTGCTTCGCCCCACAAGGCGCGGGTCAGCTCGTCTCCAGAAACCACTTCGCCCGATCGTGCCAGCAGCGCGCGCAGCAGGGCGAGCTCCTCCCGAGGAAGCTCGATCGCGGTTTCTCCGCGCAGCAGCGTCCCCTCGGCGTCCAGCCGGAATTCCGCAAACCTGTAACCCACCGGCCTTGTTCCTGCCGGCGGCGGCAAAGAGCGGTCCATAAAATCCAACGCAGTTCTGCAAATCCTCGTCTCGCCGCCCGGTTCGCAACGGTGCCCGCCAGATGGCGGTTCAAGCGCGGCAGGGGCGGCAAGGATTCACATCAATTCAATTCCGGGGGCAACGCAAAGCCTTAACAACAGCAAGAATGATTTCCCAATGGAGATGAGCGAAGCCGCAACTTAGGAACGGGGCGAACTCAGGAACTCCGGTTCACCTTCTGCGAAATCACTCGCCCACGCGGGGAACCACCGCAATCTCCGGGCTCTCGATGGCTTTTATATTCCGTCTGCGTGGCCGTCAGCTTCTGCAAGCGGGTAAAGCCTGCGGCTGTGTCGCCTCTGGACGCACGTACAGCGACTGCACTATCCATCTAAGAGCCCGATGACGTAATTGTTACGTCGATTATCGCTCGGTATCTCTTCTCGCGGGGAAAACTTCTGAGAAAGAATCAAAGATAGTAGTAATGCCAGGCAGGTTACTGAGATGTGTCGCGATTCGATCGTCAAGCCCTGCAACTGCGGGCGCTGGCAACGCCGCCTGGTCTGTCCGCGGTTCCTTCCTCGGCACGGAGCAAGCTGAAAGCCGATAGCTAATAGCTGTTCTTATGCTTTGCCAATCACCCTGGCCAGTGTCGCGCCCATCTCGGCAGGCGACACCACCACGTGAATGCCCGCCGCTTCCATGGCCTTCATTTTGTCGGCGGCCGTTCCCTGGCCTCCGCTGATGATGGCGCCGGCATGGCCCATGCGCCGTCCGGGAGGCGCTGTCTGCCCCGCGATAAAGCCCACCACCGGCTTCTTCACGTTTTTCTTCACAAATTCCGCCGCAGCTTCCTCGGCCGAGCCGCCGATTTCACCAATCATGATGATGGCTTCCGTCTCTGGATCGTCATTGAGCAGCCGCAACGCATCGATGTGCGTGGTTCCGATAATCGGATCGCCTCCAATGCCGATCGCAGTAGATTGCCCGATGCCGCGCTGCGTGAGTTGGTGCACAGCCTCGTACGTGAGTGTCCCAGAACGAGACACTATCCCGATCGAGCCCTCCTTGTGAATGCGGCCCGGCATAATGCCGATCTTCGCCTTCCCCGGCGAAATCACGCCCGGACAATTCGGGCCGACCAGCCGCGATTGCGAATTCTTCAGCTTGGCCCACACCTTCACCATGTCGAGCGTCGGAATGCCTTCCGTAATGCAGACGATCAGCGGCATCCCCGCATCCTCAGCTTCGAGAATGGCGTCGGCGGCAAACGGAGGCGGCACAAAAATCATGGTCGCGTTGGCGCCCGTTTTGGCCACGGCTTCGGCGACAGTGTTGAACACCGGCCAGCCTTCATGCATCGTTCCGCCCTTGCCCGGCGTCACGCCGCCGACCACTTTGGTGCCGTACTCCGCGCAGGCCATCGCGTGGAAGGTACCTTCCTTGCCCGTGATGCCCTGCACGATCAGCCGCGTGTTCTTATCAACCAGCACTGCCATCTTTATGCCCCCGCCGCTGCAGCGACAGCCAGTTCCGCTGCGTCCTTCATCGTTTCGCCTACTTGAAAATTCAAGCCGGACTCTTTAAGGATTCTCCGTCCTTCTTCAACATTGGTTCCTTCAAGACGAAGAATGATCGGCACTTTGACATTCAGCTTCTTCGCCGCCGCCACCACGCCCGTCGCGAGACGATCCACGCGCAGAATGCCGCCGAATATGTTGATGAAGATCGCCTTCACATTCTTGTCCGAAAGCAGAATCTCAAAAGCGTGCTCGATCTGCTCCTGCGTTGCGCCGCCGCCCACGTCCAGAAAATTCGCGGGGCTGCCGCCGGCGTACTGAATAATGTCCATCGTCGCCATAGCCAGGCCCGCGCCGTTCACCATGCACGCAATCGACCCGTCCAGCTTGATGTAGTTCAGCGCGTACTTGCTCGCCTCCACTTCCAGCGGATCCTCTTCGGCAATGTCGCGCAGCGCCTTGATGTCGGCGTGCCGGAACAGCGCGTTGTCGTCGAAAGTGATCTTGGCGTCGAGCGCGTAGAGCTTGCCGTCCGTGGTCGTGATGAAGGGATTAATCTCGATCAGCGAAGCGTCGGTCTCGATGAAGGCCTTGTACAGGCTCTGGAAAAACGTCACCGCCTGGTTGATCTGCGCGGCTTTGAGTCCCAGCGCAAAGGCCAGTTTGCGCGCCTGCCACGGCCAAAATCCCACGGTCGGATCGATGGTCTCCTTGTAAATGGCCGTGGGATCCTTCGCCGCGACCTCTTCAATCTCCATGCCGCCGGCCTGCGACGCCATAAACACCAGCCTGCCCGTCGCGCGGTCGAGCACAATTCCCAAATACAGCTCGCGCTCAATGGCCGCGGTCTCCTCGATGAGCAGCCGCTGCACCTTTTGTCCCTGCGGGCCGGTCTGATGCGTCACCAGCGTCATGCCCAGAATGTTTTTCGCGTGCATCTCGGCGAGTTCGCGGGTCTTCGCCACCTTCACGCCGCCGCCCTTGCCGCGGCCTCCGGCGTGAATCTGCGCCTTCACCACTACGCCCGAAGCGCCTTCGGCAAATCGCGTGCGAGCCACGTCGTTGGCTTCTTCCAGCGTGTTCGCCATCTCGCCTTTGGGCACGGGTACGCCGTACTTCGCCAGGATTGCTTTTGCTTGATATTCGTGGATTTTCAAGGGGTAGGAACCTCGAGCAATTCTCAGATTACCACGCAGAATTGCGAGGGTTTCTCAGCTCCTGAGGCCGCGGCGGAGTCCTGCTGCCGCGCTCACTTCGGCGGGCTAATGCGGTGCGCAATCGAGCACATGGGGCAATAGCCCACAAACCCGGTCAATGCCATCAGACTTCCCGCAATCACGAAGGTGACGGTCTGCATTGACAGGTGAAACCAGTAGAATCCGCCCGCGATCAACATGATTCCCAGAACCGCGCGCAAGGTTCGTTGCCGATTGGGAATATTCTTGGGATAGAACATCGCTCGTCTTTGCCTCTCTCTCACCATGATTCACGGACTTCGCGTTCGTGCCTCTCCCACAAATGAGGGACTTCCTCGTTTTCGGCCGTCATGGCCCCTTCCGCTCGATTCGGGAGTTTTCACGCCCAGGCCCCGGCTCTGCCATACTTTTCTCATGTCGTTGGTCAAGGAACTGCTTCGCCCGCTCGCCGAAGTCGGCACCGCGCTCACCCGCGAGCAGGCCGCTCAGGTGCTCGAGGAGATCCTCGCCGGCAACGTACCGGACGTGGAAACTGCCGCCATGCTTGCCGTGTTTGCCACGCGCGGTGAGCAGGCGCCCGAGCTCGCCGGCTTTGTCGACGTGATGCGCCTGCACTCCGTGCCCATGCCCTTCACCGAAGAGGAAAGAGCGGAGCTCGTCGATTGCGTGGGCACCGGCGGGGGCGGCCCGCAGACCTTCAACATTTCCTGCGGCGCGGCGCTGGTCGCATCCGCCGCTGGCGCCAAGGTGGCCAAGCACGGCAACCGTGCCGTCACCTCGCGCTGCGGCGCAGCCGACGTGCTCGAAGCTCTCGGCGTTCCCATCGAACTCCCGCCCGCTCTGGCTGTCGCGTGCCTGCGCGAAACCGGATTCGTCTTCCTCTATGCGCCGCTCTATCACCCTGCCATGAAGGCTCTCGGACCCCTGCGCCGCGCTCTCGGCTTCCGGACTATCCTTAACCTCGCGGGCCCGCTCACCAACCCGGCACACGCGCACGCACAGGTCATCGGAGTGCTCGCGCCCAGCCGCGTTCTCCTCGTCGGCCGCACGCTCCTGGCGCTCGGTGCGCGCCACGCGTTCGTAGTCCACGGGACGGATGGCATGGACGAGCTCACGACGACCGGTGAGTCGGTTGTCGCGCGCGTCGAAGAGAATGCAGAAGGCAAGCCCGAGCTCAAAGCCGCGCGCATCACGCCGGAAATGGCCGGCCTGGAACGCGCAACGCTCGATCAGTTCACCGGCGGCGACATCGAAACCAACAAGGCGCTGCTCTACGACGTACTCACCGGCATCAAAGGCGCGCGCCGCGACGTAGTCCTGCTCAACGCCGCCGCAGTGCTGGTAGCCGCAGGTCTCGCCGGCGACCTCAAGCAAGGCGTCGCCATGGGCGCAGAAGCCATCGACTCCGGCCAGGCCGCCGCGACCATCGAAAAACTTCGCCAATTCGGGAAAAAGCACGCCGCCAAACCCAACGGCGCCGCTTGAATTGGTATATACCGTGGTCTATACTATGGATGGGAGGGCGCTGCAATGCCGAATACTGCAAGGCCGCAGACCGCCAAGTTATTCAAGAATGGCCGCAGTCAGGCCGTGCGCTTGCCCAAGGAGTTTCGTTTCAAGGGGCGCGAGGTTGCGATCCGCCGCGATCCTGTCACGGGCGAAGTCGTGCTCGCTCCGCTATCGGCACGCAAGCGCGCTCTCAGCTTTGACAAGTGGTTCGCTTTATATGACGCCATTCCCGACGACGCGCCGGAAGAGGAATTCGCCAAGCTGCCTCCCCCTCCCAAGAACCTGACGATGGAACAGCAATTCAAAATCATCGATCGCGCTCATTTTCCAGAGGACTTCATGGCGGACCGCAAGAAGAGCATGCCCCGCGAGCTGGATCTGTTTTAGATGCCTGCCCGTTTCCTGCTCGACACCAACATCGTGAGTTATCTGCTCAGGGAGCAGATTCCCACTCTGAAGTCGAAATTCCTTCGCACGCCTCCAGCGGATGTCGCGATTTCTACCGTCACGGAAGCCGAGGTGCAGTTTGGCATTGCGAAAAAGCCTGGAGCAGCGAAGCTTCGTCTCGCCGCGGAGAATTTCCTCGCAGGGATCGCGGTCTTGCCCTGGGATTCAGCCGCGGCTCGCGCCTATGGTCCCCTGCGAGCGGAGCAGGAGCGCAAGGGCCGGCCGCTCAGCCTGGAAGATCTCATGATTGCAGCGCATGCGCTCTCGCTGGGCCTCGTTCTGATCACCAATGACCAGGCATTTCGCTTTGTGGAGGGGCTCAAGACAGATGATTGGACCTTACCCTGATCAAAGAAGCGGCGCTCCGGCCAAGCTGCCGCCACACTCGAAGAACTCCGCCAGTTCGGCGCAAAGCACCCAACAAAGCCATAATGAGATCGGGAGGTCCTGCCAGATCGCAGGGACCTCCGGAGATGAACCGGCAATGCCTGTCGAATCCGCAGCCTCGGCCTTTCAGGTGCAAGCCTCCGACAACGTCGCCACGCTACTCGGCGAGGCCGCGGCAGGCGCGCCGCTCGAAATCGTCGGCCCCGCGCCAAACGCCAATCTGACCGCGCGCGAGAAGATCGAACTCGGCCACAAGGTCGCCATCACGGCCATCCCCGAAGACGCGCCCGTCGTCAAATTTGGAATCGTCATCGGCATCGCCACGCACGCGATTGCGCCCGGCGAGTGGGTCCATCTCCACAACTGCCGCAGCCAGCTCGACGAGCGCTCCGGCCACTTCGACGTCCACACCGGCGAGCCAGGAGACAATGCCTATGCCTGACCACGCCAACAATTCAGGGGTGCCCCAGGTCTCGATTTTGACACCAGGGATGCCGAATCAGGAAACAACTCGTAGCGCCCAACGCACCTGGACCGGCTATCTCCGCCCCGACGGCCGCAAAGGCATCCGCAATCATCTACTCGTCGTCTACACCGTCGAGTGCGCCAGCTTCGTAGCGCAGCAGATCGCCAAAGACGAACCCGACACGCACGTCATCGGCTTCCCCGGCTGCTACGACAACGACTACGCCATCCGTCTCATGCTGGCGCTGGCCACGCATCCAAACGTCGGCGGCGTGCTCGCCGTGGGCCTCGGCTGCGAATACACGCAGCCCCACCGCATCGCCGAAGCCGTCCGCGCCTCCGGCCGCCCCGCCGAGTCCTTCTTCATTCAAGAGCACGGCGGCACGCGCACGAGCGTCGCGTACGGCAGAGAAAAACTCGCCTCGCTCCGCGCCCGCGCCAACGATAGCGCCGTCAAAGTGCCCATGACCTGGGCCGACCTCACCATCGGCGCAGAGTGCGGCGGGTCGGATGGAACCTCAGGCCTCGCCGGCAATCCCGTCGTCGGCCGCGCCTTTGACCGTCTCGTCGACTTCGGCGGCTCAGCCATCTTCGAAGAAGTCGTCGAAATGATCGGCCTCCGCGACCTGATGATGAAGCGCGCCGCCTCGCCCCAGGCAGCGCAACAGCTCGGCGCAACTTACGACAAAATGCTCAACTACTGCAAGGCCGTGCGCCAATACTCCGTCGCGCCCGGCAACTTTGCCGGCGGCCTCACCACCATCGAAGAAAAAAGCATGGGCGCCTTCGCCAAGGGCGGCAGCCAGCCCATCCAGGGCGTCATCCGCGTCTCCGAGCGCCCGCCGCACCCCGGCCTCTGGATCCTTGACTCCGTGCCCGACGAGCACTTCATGCAATTCGGCTACACCAACCCCAATGACACTGAAGGCATCATGGATCTGATCGCCGCCGGCGCGCAGATCGTGCTCTTCATCACCGGCCGCGGCAGCGTCATCGGCAGCGCCGTCGCCCCGCTCATCAAGGTTACGGGCAACACACGAACCTACCGCAACATGACCGAGGACATGGACTTCAACGCCGGCCGCGTGCTCTCGGGCGACCTCACCATGGACGAGGCCGCGGCCGAGCTCATGGGCCTGATCGCCGATGTGGCCTCCGGCCAGCCCAGCAAACCCGAGCGTCTCGGCCACCGCGAGTTCTTCCTCATGTACAAGCACCAGGACGTGCCCTCCCTCGAAGCCGGCTGCCACGCGTAACGAAGTAACGGATAAAAGCAGCCACCGTAGCGAGACCGCAACTGCTGAAAGCGCGCCGGTGTTCCATGCCGTGCCCAATGAGCCCGCAAAGGCAGGCTCTTCGGCACGACTACACTTTTATCCTGAATTCGTCGTATCCTGTAGGTGTCCGGGGCTTGTTTACACCATGAGGACCTTTACTCTCGAAGAGGCGCAGTCACTGCTTCCGGTGCTTGAGTCGCTGCTCAAGCGCGCCATGGAAGGCCGCCGTTCCGCGCAAACCGCCGAGTCGGGCCTGAACGAGGTGGCGCAGCGCATTTATTTTGCCGGCGGCATGAAGGTGAACGCCGCGGACGTGGCCCGGTTGCGCGCCGAAATGGATTCGCAATTGAAGCGCGTGCAGGAGAGCATTGCAGAGATGGACGCCATCGGGGTGCAGGTAAAGGATCTGGAAGCGGGCCTGCTTGATTTTCCCTGCCGGGTCGACGATGAGGTGGTCCTGCTTTGCTGGCGCATGGGCGAACCGGCCATCGAACACTGGCACACCATGGAAGCCGGATTTCAGGGCCGCCAGCCCGTGGACGAGCGCTTCCGACGCCGCGCCGCATCCGGGAACAGACCCAACTAGCACTGGCTGCATAAATCCTCGGGACCTGTTAAAAACGTCCCTCAGGGGCTAAACCCCTGAGGGACGATTCTTGCAAACTCACGCGCCACCGCTTGGTGTGCGCTTCTCCCATTGTTGCTTTAATCCTCCAACGGTATCTGCATCTTCCCCGGGCCCTCGCAGTGATGCTTTTGTGGCTGGCGCGCCGGTCCCGGGTGCCTGCGGCTGGACGGCAAGACGAAGCCGCTGCTTGGAGAGCACTCTCGCCCGATTGATGCTGGGGACTCTGATGCAACCAGGACCGCACAAACCCAGCGAAATTTCTCCCGACTTTGCAGATTAATTCGCAGCTTCCGCTAGCGTGGTCTTAGGGTCTGCCAAGAGCCCCCCATCAACGGGAGGGTTCTCAGCAGGCCCTTTGTGTTTCCGGCCGCACACTGCCGGCCGAAGAAGGATGATCGATGCAATTAAGTGCAGAGCAGCTCAGTGCAGAAGGACTGGAGCTGATCAAGCGGTTCGAGGGGTTTCGCAGCCAGCTATACATTGATGTGGCCGGTTTTCCCACTATCGGCTACGGCCATCGCATTGTCCCGCCCGAGGCCTTTCCCAACGGCGTGAGCGAGCCGCAGGCCGCAAATCTCCTGGCCCGCGATGTCTTCGCGGCCGAACGCGCCGTTGGCAGCATGGTCAAGGTGGCTTTGACCCAGGGCCAGTTCGACGCGCTGGTTGATTTCTGTTTCAACCTCGGTGCGGGACGGCTCCAGAGTTCCACGTTGCTGCGCTGCCTCAATGCCGGCCGCTACGACGCCGCTGCCGAGCAGTTGCTCCTCTGGGATCTCGCCGGCGGACAAGTGAATCTGGGATTGAAGGCCCGCCGCGAAGCCGAGTTCCGCCTTTGGAAACCGCCAGCGCCAGCCAGCCAAGCCGCCTGAAGGCCGACCCTTTGAAAACCCCTTGTCGGCCCGTTGATCTCGGCCTTTCTACTCCCTACTGGCTACTGCCTGTTCCCTGTCTTCTGTCACTTCCAGCCGCTCGCCAGCCTGCAAATACCCTTTGCGCCGGAACCAGTCTTCCATCGCGGCTTGCAGCCGCTCGAGCGGGACGCGATGACCAATCTCCAACACTCCATCGCCCGCGGGAAACGTATCGTCGAAGACCGCATCGTTGGTAAAGTTCCGCATGGCAAAGTTGTCGATCTGGCGGATGGGGCAGACGTGGCGCGCTCCGGCCGCATCTATACGGATTATAGAAATGCGGCGCGCAAACATGGTTCCACTCTAAACGACACGCGCCGCATGCAATCCCGATGTAGTTTCGTTGGTCGATTCCTTGCGCCGAGGCGCGGAGCAGGATAAGTTTAAAGCGAACGGCCCGCGCGATTTCTGGCGCGCGCCAAGAATGCGCACATCAGGAACTCGCACATCAGGAATTCGAAAGCGTACTGCAGATTAGCCGGAGGCTGAAAGCATGAGGCTTCTTCTCCATTGGATCCTGAGCGCCATCGCGCTCATCGTCATCTCCCATTTTGTCCCTGGATTTCACGTGGCAGGCTTTATTCCCGCGCTGATCGCAGCGCTGGTCATCGGCCTGCTCAACGCCACGGTCGGCCTTTTCCTCAAGATCGTCACCTTCCCGCTCAGCATTCTCACGCTGGGGCTTTTCCTGCTGGTCATCAACGGCGCGATGATCCTGGTCGCGTCCAGTGTTGTGCCGGGATTTCACGTAATCGGCTGGATTCCGGCTTTCTGGGGCGCGGTAGTTCTGGCGCTTCTGGGTATGCTGATCAGGGCCGTGACGAAGGACGCGTAGCGGACTGCTGCGAAACCGCCGGCTGCGGCGTTGGCTCGCTTGCCGGATGCTGACCTGTCGCGGCCTTTTTCGGTGTTGCAGGTTTCTTCGTGGGCTGCTTCACCTTCGGCCCCGGAATCGTAGCAGGAATGCGGATCGCTCCCGCTCCCGCGAACCCGCCCGAACTTGGCATGAGTTGCGGCATCACGATGACTTTGCCAGCCGGTCCCGGCTGCACACGGCTGTAAACGCCCCAACCTCCGCCCACCACCACAAACACAATCGCCGCCGCGGCCGCAGCCCGCATCCAGTTGCTCTCCAGAACGGTCTTCGCACGGAACCTCGCCGGCCACGCCAGAACGCGCCCGCTGCCCCGTAATTCGTGCGGAGCTGCGCGAAGCGCCTTGTGCACCCGCTCTTCAAGGCCGGCGGGCGCGGGCAAACCGGCGATCAGCCGCAGCGTGTCTTCACCGGAATCGGAATTCGGTGCGGAGCTCATCGCATTGTGAGGGTTCGAATTCATCGCAGATTCCTCTCGTACTAATGCCTGTCGTGCTAACGCCTCTGGCGCTAATGCCTCACATGATCGATCAGCTCAGCCATCAGGTTCCGCGCCCGGAACAGCCGCGAGCGCACGCTCGATTCGCTAATGTTCAGAACCGCGGCAATCTCCACGCTCGTGAGCTCCTCGAAGGCCGAAAGCAGCAGCACTTCGCGCTCCTTGGTGGGCAGTTGCTCCACGCACGCCAGCACGCGGGCATGGTGCTCGGACGCGGCCGCCAACTCCTCGGCAGAAAGTCCCTTGGAAGGCAGCACCCGCGCCAGCTCAGAAACATCGTCCGTCTCCGGGCGCGTTTTGGCCCTGCGTTTGCGGTCGAGCACAATGTTCCAGACGATGCGGATGAGCCAGACGCGGTGGTCGCGCACCTCGTCGAGCGTGTCCCGATGGCGCAGCACGCGCAGGAAGGCCTCTTGCACGGCATCTTCAGCATCGGAGGAATTGCGCAGCACGGAATAGGCGACGCGATAGAGGGCTCCGGCGTATTGGTCGACCAGAGCCGAGATCGCTGCGTCTTCCGTGCGCCGGCGCGCTTCTTCATTCACCGCGCTCGTGGGAATCTCCATCCAACCTGCGGTTATGGCCTGGCTGGTGCTCATGAATCACCAGACGCAGGCAGCGAAGAAAGTGCTCAGGCTCGTTCTGCCCCATGCCCGAGGGGTCGCGTCCGATTTCGCCTGGCGGCCGGGCCTTCGCTATTGATCCGGCCATAGAATACTGCGACCGTGCCCCATCCTTTTCCGTGTTTCTTGCGGGAAAAAGGTGAAGTGTGACCCTGTTTATGGGCCGGATCGATAAGGTCTTACTTTCCAGCCAGCTTCTGCGCCGCGATCTGGCCTGCCGCGCCGTCCTTATCCGCATCGCGGACCTTGGCCCAAAGCGCGCGTGCCTGGTCCTGCTTGCCTTCAGAAGCATAGAGATCGGCAAGATCGAGCAGCGCCACGGCAGCTGAAACGGTAACCGAGGGCTTGGCAACGATCTGGTTATAGAGAGCGATGGCATCGTTGTCGCGGGAGGTCTGGTGGTAAAGGCCGGCAAGCGCCAGCTTGGCCAGGTTCGAAAGATTGCGGTCCCAGGAGTGCGAAGCGGCCGTCAACTGGGTCTCGGCCGAGCCATTCTGGCCCAGTTCCACATAGGTCACGCCGGCAAAGTAGTGGGCTTTGGAGCCTTCGGGCAGCCAGCCGTAATTTTGGGCCACGGCCACAAACTCGCGATTGGCTTCCTTGGCGCGGTCAGCTGCAGCGGTGTAGACACCCTGCTCCGGTGGAGCTCCCGCAGGCGCCAGCGGTGAGGTGTAAACATCGAGCGCGGCGCCCAGGGCAGAGTCGGCAGCCGCCGAGCGCAAGACCCAAAAAATCAACGCGCCAACCCCAAGGACAAGAATCGCTCCTGCCGTGATCAGCCAGCGCACCACGCTGGTCTTGTGCTCGCCGACCCAACTGGCGCTCGAGGCAGCGGCCTGGGCAAACTTGTCTTTTTTCAGGGCGTGACGGGTTCGTGTATCCACGGTCTATTTTGTCCTTCGTTGATGGTCTTACGGGCGGGGTCGAAACGGATAAGAATGACGCCACTCGAACCCGATTAGTTTATCAGAGCGCGGTTTGTGCAGGGGCGGGCCCGGGCGCAGCCGGCTTGGGCGACGCCCGCGAACGGCCCCTGTAAGATGGGGAAATGGCGCACGACGTCACAGTTACCTCAACGCTTGCGCCCTGGCTGCTGGTGCGGAATAGCATCCAGGCCGTCGAGTTTTACAAGCTCGCCTTCAATGCCCGGGAACTCTACCGGCTCGAAGGCCACGGCGGAGTTGTCTCGCGACTTTCCGTGGGCAACTCTGAGTTCTGGGTAAGTGATGAGTCGCCGGAGCATGGGAACTTCAGCCCGCAAACGCTTAACGGCATCAGTGCGCGCATGATCCTCACCGTTGCCGACCCTGACGCTGTCTTCACGCAGGCGTGCGCTGCTGGGGGGCGCGCTGTGCATGCGGTCGCTGAGGGGCACGGCTGGCGTGTCGGTCGCGTCGAAGATCCTTACGGTCACCACCGGGAGATCGGACGCCAGCTCAACGTGTGACACCTGCCGGGATGCAAGCGCCGCCGGCTGTCATTTGGCCGTTCACCATTACCCCGACATATCCTATTTCTAATGGCCACGACCCGACGCAGGCGCTGACGACGGCGCAGGGCCGGAGCTAGGCGGAGGACCCCCACTCGCACCGCCCCCCGAGCCCCCATGCGAAGACATGTCGCCCCCGGAACGCTGCTGGGGTTCATAGGACCGCGAAGACTCAGAGGGCCGCGAAGACTCAGACTGCCGCGAAGAGTCATAGGGTCGAGATGAATCCTGGCGGTTCGAGTTTCCTACGCCGTTCGCACCCGCAGGGCGTCCATTGGCGGTATCGGCAAACGGGCCACCCATGTAATTCTCCCGGGTCACGGAACCCCGGTCCAGGGCGTGTTGCGATAGCTTATTCAGGTTGCCCAGGCCTTCCCGCGGAATGCCCAAGCCTGCTGAATCCCTGCGCGCCACAAAAGAGTCATCCGAAGCTGCCTCAGAACGGACCAGAGGCTTCAGATTAACCACCGTCAGCGTGCGTTCGCCTCCAATGGGTGGCCTTGTCGGTCGAACCGGCAAATGTATTGGCCCGTTCAAGGTTCCGTTTGCGGCCACATTGTTCAGCCCGTTCCATGCGCCCCCCGGCTGCCATCCATAGCCAACGCCAGGACAGTAGGCCCAGCTTCCATAGTGATAAGGAGTCCATCCCCAGGGATACGGAGACACCCAGGAATAGCCGGCGCCCGAATACCACGCCCAGGCGCCGTTCGAATAGGGATCCCAGGCCGCGCTTGCGAAGTAAGGACGCCACATGGAGCCGCAACCACCGGCATTCATGAAGCCTCCGTAGTAAGCCATATCGTCCAGGCCGTACGCATAGGGTGAGCTGTTCAATGCACTCACGGGCACGTTCTGCGCATGGTACTTGGCATCTTTCTGGTCCCACGTGTCGAGTTCTGAAAAGGATTCGACGTTCCTGGCTACGGTCGGTTGAGCGTGGCCCTGCCCCGGGCCCTGCAGGTTGAACGAAATCGTCTTGTTCTTTGAAACGTCCATCGCGCCCGACGGTCCGTCGATGCGCAACGTGCCGTCGAGCACCGCGAGCCTGGCCTCCGCACCGTCCACCTGCAGCCGAACGTGGCTGGCGGGCGGCAATTCGAGCCGCTGCTGCCCGAACAGAAGGCTGAACTCATTGCCTCGAGTCTTCAGCAGGCTCACATAGACCATCCCCTTCACCAGTTCCGCGGAAGAGGCCGTTGTGCCTGCCGCGAGACGCTCAAGCTGCGGAAACTCCACCAGCGTATGAGGAGCGAGCCGCAGGCTGCTGTTATCTTCGAACTCGACCTCTGCGACCCCATCGCCTGTTTGCAGCCGGCTCTTTTCCACGATGGGCATGTTCGTTACGGCAGGCTCAAAACCGCGTCCGATGTTGCGATCGAGCAGGACGGTGCCTTTCACCTCACTGAGACGAACAATGCGTACCTTCGAGACCTCGCCAGACGGCGCGGTTCCAGACGGCGCGGTTCCGGCTGGCCCGGCGCTGTTGGTGGATTGTGCTGTGAGGGCTGCGGCGAGCAACAGGGCCGAGAGACCGGCTACTGCAATGGGTGCGGAAATCTTAGTCATGTCCGCCTCCTTTGTGGATTTTGGCGAACCTATGGATTGTGGCGAACCCCTGGATTCTTGGCAAACCCTGACGCCTGGAACCCTCGGTCGGGGATCGGCCCCGCGAAGAAGCGCTTTGCGAAAATCATGCTAGCACGGAAAGTTGACACATAACAGAAGTACTTCTAAACCCTCTCAAGACAACGCCATCACGATCGAAATTGCGCGCCTGAGACCCACCACCGATCAGCCGTCCGGCTTGCCGCGCCGCGCCCGGAACGATAGGCTAACAGCATGTACGAGGATTTTCACGTCACCGACCGCTGGAGCGGCGAAGACCTGCACTGTTGCTGGAAAGGGACGATCGTGGCCATCGCCACGCGCCACGCCGACGCCGTCGACATTCGCTTCGACGTGAACGGCCGCCCCATGTGGATCGCCCTGCCGTGCACCGCCTGGGTAGAGCAGAAGAAGCGCACCGGCAAAGTGATTACCGATCAGCTCGCCGTGCAGCTCGCCGGACGCTATCTCAAGCAGCTCATCGAGGAAGGCTACGACTCCCTCCGCGAGATCTACACCATGACCGTGCCCGAAGTGCTCGCTCATCTAGACGCTGTAGTAATTGAAGCCAAAGACCAAGGCGCCATGCCCTCGCTGCCGGTGGGAGCGTAGAACGGGTTGCATCAACTCGGCTTTGAGAGGGCACGTGAAGTTTCAAGACGTCGTTTACGTTCGGGCGAAGCTTTGAAAGGGCACGGATTCATCCGTGCCGTAAAAGACGCATAAATGGCGGGGCTTTAGCCCCTGAGGGATGTTTTTCACTGCTTTGATGCGCCGCAAATTCATCTCCTCGCTCTTTGCTGTTCTCTTTGCGTGCATTAGCCCGGCCTCCGCGCAAACTTCCAACACCGCTCCCCTCGCGCCCCTGCCCAACGCCAACGAAATCCTGCAGCGCGCCCTCGCCAACGAGCGCAAACTTGCCTCCCAGCGCGAGCGCTACGAATGCCGCGTCACAACCACCGCCATCGAAACCGACAGCCGGGGCAATACAAAAAAGAACAACAACGAAGTGAAGGACCAGTTCTTTGTCAACGGCATCGCCATCGAGCGCACCCTCCAGAAGAACGGAAAAGACCTCACGCCGGAAGAAACCAAAAAAGAAGACGAACGCGTGATGAAAGAAACCCTCAAATACTCGAACCAGGCCACGGCGCAGAAGGAAGAGAACAAGCAGAACCAGGAGCTGGGAGATTTTATGGAGGCCATGATGCTGGCCAACGGCCGCCGCGAACTCATTAACGGCCGCAGCGTTCTCTTCTACGACATTCTGCCCAATCCGCGCTTCGAGGCCAGAAACATCGACCAGCGTCTGGCTCAGGTGATGCAAGGCAAAATCTCCATCGACGAGCCGACCGGCGAGCCCGTCGATATCAACGTAAAATCCGTCGCCGATTGGAAAATCGGCTGGGGCCTGCTCGCGAATGTGCACAAAGGTCTGTGGCTGCACATCCACAACCATCCTGAACCCGACGGCGTATGGCTCACCGACTTTGCCGAGGGCTCAGGCGACATGCGCGAGGCGCTCTTTCTCCATCCCTACATCCACTTCAAAGAGGTCACGGACAACTGCCGACTTTACACAGCAACCGCGACTCAGGTTGGGCCGCCACAAGTCGTCAAACCGCATTGAATGCGCTTCCTGAATCCTGGTAGCGAGTCAGTTTGAATCCAAATCCGGCGTAGCGTCGAAGCGAAGTGTCCATTTCCGAGCAGCCGACCATCCGCCCGGAACAGGGAAAGACGAATCTGCACCAGACCCCAATGACCGCATTCTCGCCAGCAGGGATTTCGTTCTGGTCTTGTCCGTCATTCGGCGATCGCTAATTCTCCGACGGCCGCTCGACGTGATCGATCACGAGCACGTCAACCGGCACTTTGGCCGCTTCGAGCTTGAGCCCAAGCTGCTCTTCAATTGCCACGAAGATTCCAGGCGGCGCATTTGGATCGTCGGCGGGGGCTCCGTCCGGCGTCCATTTCAAAGTGAAATCGTATCTGTCTGCAAGACCGGTCTGATCGACCACCGGCCTCTCCAACGGCCATGCCAACATCGAAGAAAACTCCGCCATGGTTGCGTTTGTCTCCCTCAGTTCCATGAGCTGAGGGGTCCAGTGAGTGAAGGTCTGCTCGGGCAATCCCTTCGGGTCGCCCAGGCTCTTCGCCAGCTTCGGTCCGTTCTTTCCTACGCGAACCACATAAGCAGAAAGCTCTCTCGTCTCATGATGCAGCGTTAAGTTGAATCGGGAAGTAAGTAAGCTGCGATACATGTCGCGCATCTGCTCCAGATTCGGGTGCCCCATCACATCGGGAACGCCGTCCACATCGTATTTCTCTGTGTTAAGCCACGCCGGTCCGCCCACAATCTGTCGCGCGTGAACTCCGTATGCGAACGAGATAAGACCGTCGACCGTTTCGTTGTCGCAGAAGATGCGCCGTCCAATGTCACTGTGGAAGCCCTGTGACGTCCGATTGGGGTCGGTGGGCTTGATGGTGGCCACTTCAAACTCCGGCGTCTCGTCAGCTGGCATGTGGGATGTGGCCTCAGGAATCGGCCACGCAGTATCGGCTGTGGCGCGCGCAAGAGTGAGCGCATAGGAGACCGCGCCACGTTTCAACGTACCTGCGATCGACTTGCCGTCCGCGCCGAGTTTCCCCTCAAAACTCCCATCGGGAGGAACGGTAAACCGGAGCGTCGTTCCTTCGAGCGTCATCGACGACACACGCGATTCTCGCGCCCCGCCATAGCCCATACTGTATAAGATGCCTTGCCACGCTTCTTTTCCGGCTTGGGCGTGATCGGCCGGGGAGATTTTCAGCACGATCCCGAACCCCTTGCCGGCTTCTACCGTTCCTTGCCAATCGCCCGTAATATCGGGTACGGTCTGGGCAGGAAGAGGCCGGTACGACAGGCTCAAGAAGATGAACGCAGCGAAGGTGGCGATTTTCCTGGCGCAACAGAACCGGTTTCTACCGGAACCTGCTCTTTGAATCACATTTCTGCCTGCCATTGCAGCAAGCCTTTCTCGACCTCGACACGATATCTTCGCAGATTAAGGCGACAGTGTCATCGCGGGGACTATATCAAGCATGCGCTATTTTTTGGGTTGATCGCAAATCAGAAACGTTCCGGAGGCATTTGTTGCGGCTCTTCTTATCTGGAATTGGGTGAATTCTCGATTACTTCCGGTTCCTATTGACCGCGATTAGAGGCGCACGGCGGCTGTTGACCACCTGATTGCTCTGGACGATGAGATGTAAGTAGCATCACTGATAGGCGCGGACTTTCTGCGGTTCCGGGCGAATCACCGGCAATCCGGAAACCACTGATTGAACCCGGCCGCTTCAAACTGACCCGCTACCAGCGCCCTTCCTGCATTGCCATCCACCCGCTCTTTCCACTAGCCTTCCCTTCAGGGACTCGTCGTGCATACCATCACTCTCTTGCAAGTTCCGCGATTAACCGTCGGCAGCGGCTGTTGCGCGCCCCTGCGACACCGGAACCGCTAAGGTCTTTCCTCAGCATGCGGCGCGTCGCCACCCTTGAGCAAGCGGCTCAAGATCACGTACAGCACCGGGATAAACACCAGATTCAGCACCGTGGAGAGCAACATGCCGCCGACGATCGTGGTTCCCACCGAGCGGCGGCCCAGCGATCCCGCTCCGGTGGCGAACACCAGCGGCAGAACGCCGAGAATGAATGCGAACGACGTCATCAGGATGGGCCGCAAGCGCAGTTCCCCGGCTTCAATCGCAGCGTCGGCAATGGAGCGGCCCTTGCGCCGCAGCTGCTCGGCGAACTCGACAATCAGAATCGAGTTTTTCGCCGCCAGTCCGATCAGCATCACCAGGCCGATCTGGCAATACACATCATTCGCGTATCCGCGCAGTGAAACCAGGCCCAGTGCGCCCAAGACTGCCATGGGCACGGCCAGCAGAATAATGAACGGCAGCGCAAAGCTCTCGTACTGCGCGGAGAGCGTGAGATACACCACGAGAATGCCGAGACCGAAAATCAGCAGCGCCTTGCCGCTCGACTCAAGCTCGTCGAGCGTTAAGCCCGTCCATTGATACGTCATGCCCCGCATCATGTTGTCGGTTGCCAGCTTGTCCATGCCCGCCAGCGCCTGGCCGGAACTGTATCCGGGAGCCGCCGAGCCGTCGATCTCTACAGAGCGGAAGAGGTTGTAATGCGAAATCACCGGCGGCCCCGCGCTCTCTGTTACCGTCACAAGATTGTCGAGCGGAATCATCTGGCCGGAATCGGAGCGCACGTAATAACTGTGCAAGTCGCCGGCATTCATGCGGAACGGCTGGTCGGCCTGCACAAACACGCGATAGGTGCGGTTGTTGTAGTCGAAGTCGTTGATGTATTCCGAGCCCATAAAGACGTTGAGAGTGGTGGTGATCTGCGAAAGGGAAACGCCCATCGCCTTGGCTTTCTCGCGGTCGATGGTGACCAACTCCTGCGGATCGTTTGCCGAGAAGGTTGTGAACAGCTGGGCCAGTTCCTTATGCGCGGCGCTGGCAGCTACCAGTTGGTGCGCCACGTGGTCCAGATCGCTGAGGGTGTTTCCGCCCTGGTCCTGCAGCATGAATTGAAATCCGCCAAAGCTGCCCACGCCCTGGACAGCCGGCGGCGCGAATGCCTCAACCAGCCCGCCGTTCGGTGCAAACATCAGCATCTGCAGTTTCGGGCCGACATCCTTGAGGATCTCCGCCGTCGATGGCCACTTTCCGTGGTGATCGCTGGGAGAACTCGTATTGACAAACATCATGCCGGAATTGGGGGCAGATCCCGCAAAGCTGAAACCCACGATGGAAAACAGACGGTGACCCACCTCAGGTTTCTGGTCAACAATCGCCTCTGCCCGTTCGGCGAGCGAGGTAGTGTAGGCCATTGAGGAGCCCGGCGGCGCCTGGATGAGCACCATGAAATAGCCCTGGTCTTCCTGCGGAATAAAACCCGTTGGAACCGCGCGGTAGACCCACACCGTGGCGCCCAGTCCCGCGAAGAACACCACCAGCAGCACGTAGCGCAGTTGCAGCGCCACATGAATCACGCGCGCGTAAGTCGTCCCCAGCCAGCCGACAAAGTTGTCGGCGCCGTGAATAAATGCGGCAAAGGCGCGCGAGACAAAGTCGATGTGAAGAAAATCGAGTTGGCGCGGCCGGGCCTCTTCGCCACGCAGCAGGAGCGCAGAGAGCGCCGGCGAAAGCGTGAGCGCATTGAACGCCGAAATGGCGATGGAAAACGCAATCGTCAGCGAAAACTGCCGGTAGAGAATACCCGTGGTGCCGGGAAAAAACGAGACGGGCACAAACACGGCAATCAGCACCAGCGAAGTGGCAATGACCGCGCTCGTCACCTCGCCCATGGCGCGCGAAGTGGCCTCGCGGGCATTGGAGTGTTCCATGTGAATGTGGCGCTGCACGTTCTCGATCACCACAATCGCATCGTCCACCACCAGCCCGGTGGCCAGCGTAATGCCAAAGAGCGTAAGAGAGTTGATGGAAAAATCGAAGAGCCTGATAAACGCAAAGGTGCCTACGAGCGATACCGGAATGGTGACCGCGGGAATGATGGTGGCGCGCCAGTCGAGCAGGAAGAGAAAGATGACCGCAATGACGATAACGACGGCTTCGATCAGCGTCACCAGCACTTCGCGAATCGATTCACCCACCGCCGTGGTGGAGTCGAACGCGATGGCGTACTCCAGGCCCGGCGGAAAGTTCTTCGCGAGCTGATCCAACGCGGCCTTGGCCCTGCGGTCCACGTCGAGCGCATTGGCGTTTGAAAGCTGCTCCACAAAAAGGCCCATCGCCTGATGGCCGCCGTATTCGATCAGAGTGCTGTAGTCCTCCGCACCCACCTCCGCGCGGCCCACATCCTTCAGTTGAACCAGGCCATTCGTCGAGTTCTTGACGATGATGTTGTTGAACTCCTCGGGACTCGATAGGCGGCCCACCACGCGCACGGGAATCTGAAACGCCTGCTTCGAATCGGATGGCGGCTGTCCGAGTTGTCCCGCCGGAACCTCGACGTTTTGCTCCTCGAGCGCGCTCAATACGTCGGCTGCGGTCAGATTGCGCGAAGCCAGGCGCACCGGATCGAGCCACACGCGCATGGCGTACTTACGCTCACCGAAGATGACCACGTCGCCCACGCCGGGCACGCGCTTGAGCGCGTCTTTGACATAAACGTCGAGATAGTTGGAGACGTATTCGTTCGAGTAGCGATTGTCGGGCGTAAAAAATCCCGCGCCGAAAACGAAGTTGTAGTTGGCCTTCAGAATATTAATGCCAGTCGACACGACCTCGCCCGGCAGGCGCCCCTCCACGCTGGCCACGCGGTTCTGCACGTCCACAGCCGCGATATCGAGGTCGTAGCCGGTCTGGAATGTGATGTCGATTTCGCAGGTGCCGTTGTTGGTGCTGGAGGAGCTGATGTAGCGCATGCCTTCCACGCCATTGATGGCTTCTTCCAGCGGAATGGTGACGGCTTTTTCGACGGTCTCGGCATCGGCGCCCACGTAACTGGCTGTCACCGCCACCACCGGCGGCGCCAGCGTTGGGTACATCGCCACAGGAAGATTGGGAATGCAGATGGCCCCGGCGAGAATGATCATCAGGGCGCAAACCGTGGCAAATACCGGGCGGTGGATGAAGAAATCAACAAACAAAGTAAGCTCTCTTTCCTCTTGGCCATTCAAGCCGTTCCGTCACGGCTGTACCCATTTGAGGTGCCCCCGGTCCCTCGCTTTTGGGGACCGGGGATGATGACAGCACAAACGCCGGCTACACCTGTTTTGGAATCGCTCCAGCCATCAGCTCTCAGCCATTGGTCTTCCTGTTTGTTCGATTGCGGCGATTCGCGCCAGCGCACAGAAGCTAGAAGCCGGTAGCTAGAAGCTGCCTTCTCATCCTCCCAGCGGAATCACCGGCATGCCATCCACCAGAAACTGTGTGCCTGTCACAATCACATGGTCGCCCACGCTCAGCCCGGAGATAATCGAATAGTTGTTGTCCACGGTATCGCCAAGCACCACCGGCGTGCGGTGCGCCACGGCCATCCCATTCTGCTTTTGCATCACGAAAACAAAGCTCTGCTCGCCCTGCCGTATCACAGCCAGCACGGGAACCACCGCCATGGTTTTCGTGCTCCAGATGACTTTGGCATTGACGATCTGGGCATTGCGCAATATCTCGGGTCCCGATTTCACAGGGGCCTTCACCAGAATCCCCTGCAGCGTACTGTCCACTTCAGGCGAGACGAAATCGATCTGCGTCTTCTCCAGCAGCTTGCCGTTGTTGTCTGTCAGGTCGATGCCGAGGCCCATGTGCAACTCGGCGGCGCGCTCCGTGGGAATATAAACGTACGCCTCAAGATCGTTGTTTTCATCCACCGTGGTCAGCACGGTCGTCGGCGAGACCGACGGTGACACGTAGTCGCCCACGTGCACCGGAATATCGCCCACCACGCCATCGAACGGCGCGCGAACGGTGAAGTAGTCCAGCAGCTGTTCCTGGGATTTGCGCGCTTCCACCGCCGAGTTGTAATCCGCCTTGGCATTCTC
>JBEKGH010000040.1:0-32921 GCA_050012895.1 Occallatibacter sp. | reverse complement strand
GTGGGCGCGCGCTCCCTGCTCATTCCTTTTGTGCAGAATGCCGATGAGGCGCGCAAGGCCGTCGCCGCCACGCGCTATCCGCCCCTCGGCATTCGTGGCGTTGCCGTCACGCCCCGCGCCAACGATTACGGCCGCATTCAGAACTATCACCGCAACGCGCACCTCGATACCTGCGTCCTCGTGCAGCTCGAAACCAAAATCGCGCTCAAGGAGATCGAGGCTGTGGCCGCCGTCGAAGGCGTCGACGGTATTTTCATCGGCCCCAGCGATCTGGCCGCGGCCTTTGGCCATCTCGGCAACCCAAAAGATTCTGACGTCCAGGCCGCCATCGCCGAGGCCGCCGCGCGCATCCGCGCCAAAGGCAAATCCGCGGGTTTCCTCACCGGCAATCCCGACGACGTCGATGCACTGTTTGAAGCGGGATACAACTTCATCGCCGTGGGCAGCGATGTGGGCGTTCTGGCGCGCAATGCGGAGGCGTTGGCGGCACGATTCCGAAAAAGGTAGCGCTGCTCAATTCCCGATCGCCAAAGGCGCGGGATCCTACGACGTCGCTCAGGACAGGTTCGGGGGCACCCGGTTAGCCGAACACCGTCCCGCCGGCTGGAGTCTTTTCCGTCTTCACGTTCACTACGTGATAGATCGCATCCTCCGCCCCCACGTTCCTGAACCCATGCAGCTGGTTCGATCCGTTAAAGATGATCGACCCCGGCCCCACCCGCGTCCATGTTCCGTTCGACAGCGTCTCCACCGTGCCCTGGCGAATGATGATCAGCTCCTCGTTGGGATGCCTGTGCGGCGGGTGCGGCGACATGCCGGGTTTCAGCGTCGAGACATGAATCTCGAGATTCTCAAGCGTCGCTGTTGGCGTCGAGCACACCGTCCGCGTCGACCCATGTTCGTTCGGTACGTCAGTCAGCGAGTTCCAGTCGAAGACGTGCGAGCCCATCGCGGTTGCGGGTTGGGCATGCGCCAACGCGTCGCCAACAACGGCCGTCGCGGCGAGAGCGGCAAAAAGTTCTCTGCGGTTCATAGCGGTTTCCTTTGCGAGGTTGTCCCAACCGCAGTCTAACTCCGCTCACCCCGTGAGCGCCGCGAACTCCGCTCTATTTCTGCGCCGTCTGCACCGGCCTCTGCCCGCTCGCTGCCGGCGGGTTCACGTGCGCGTTCAGGAAATCGGCCAAATCTTCGACATCCTGTTTGGTGCCCACCATGGGCGGCATAAAGTGGTGGTACGGCGAGTCGGCCTTGTACTCGTGCAGCATGGTGATGAAGCTCTCGATGTTGGCGCGGTCGCGTCCGCTCAGCAAGGTCACCAGCGGCCGGTAGCCGTTCAGCGTGTGGCACGATCCGCATTCGCCGCGGAAGATCGCCTCGCCGCGCGAGTAGCTGGAATTCGCATCGTAGGTCCAATTCGAGTGAAGCAAATAGCCGGTTTGATCGATCTTGAGCGCGTAGGGCACTCTCACTCCGTTTGAGTACATCCAGCGCCCAATCACAAAGGGCTTGCGCAGCATCTCGCGCGAGTATTCGCCGGCCGCCGTCGCCATCAGCGCCAGCAGCAGAATCGCCACTGCGTGCGCGGGATTGAAGTCCACGGGATTGCGGTACGCCAGATAGTAAGCCGCGACGATGATCGTCGCCGAAGCCATCACGATCAGCAGCGCCATGCGCGTGACGATCGAAAAGGTTCCCGTCCCCATGGTGTCGATGCCCAATGTGAGCAGCGCGCGTTGCGACTCGGGAACCATGAGCAGATACCAGCCAAACAGAAACGGCATGGCGACAAAGGAAGGCACCAGCCACTTCACGCTCCATTTCACCAGCGACGATTTGAGCCGGGGCTGTGCGGCGCCATCGATGCGGCTGGCGCTGATCAGAGCCCAGATGCCGGCCAGCGAAGCGCACACGCACGAACGCAGCAGCAGGCTCGGCCAGTATGTGGGATTGAAGAACGCGTTCCAGAATTTGCTCGCTTCATGGCCCGTGCCGGCCACGGCAAGCCACGTGTCGCCCGGCGTCAGCATGAAGGTGAGAATGCCGTTGATGATGACGAGCGTGCACGCCGACGCTCCCGCGTACACCCAGCCCACTGCCAGGTGCAGCTTCGCGTCGATCTTGTTCCACGTGTAGTAATAGACAGCGGCCGTCGACAGCTCGACCATGAAGAACACCCACTCGATGGCCCAGCCGAAGACGAAGTTGTGAATCAGCGTGCTGGTGGCTTCAGGGTGCGTCAATCCGATGGCAAACCAGATGCCCACGCCGGAGATGGTGCCGAAGACGCCGGTGAGGACGAGGAAAAATTTCGAGTAGCCCACCAGCTCCTTGAGCCAGTCTTCGCGTCCTTCGCGCAGGGCTTTGCGTTCGGCCAAGGGCAAGTAAAGTCCGCCGCCCACGGCAAACTGCGAGATCATGACGTGGAAGATGGCGATGATGCCAATCACCCAGCCCGAGCCGAGATAAGGAATGTCCCAAAATGGATAGTTCATGGCATACTCCAATGAATCGTTAACGAGTGAATAAGTGAATAAGTGAAGTAAGTGAAGTAAGTGAAGTAAGTGAACTGAGTGAAAGAAGCGAGAGAGGCAATTATCTGCACTTAGGAGATGTTGTTCCTCATTCGGCCCAACAGCGCAAAAAGCATGCTCTCGACCTCATTCGACAAGCCTTTTTGCATTGTCCAACTGTTGGCCATTTGCAAACTTCAGGAGCGCGGCGAGTTCCAGTTGCGTCTGCAACTCCGAATTCGACCCGCGCGCGATCAGAAGAAAGTGCTTGAATTCGCGAGGGTTCATGCGTCCGTGTCCCTCGGCGATATTGCTCGGGATTGAGACTGCCGAGCGCCTCAATTGAGAGGAAAGGCCAAACATTTCTTCCCGCGGGAAACCATGCGTCAGGCGATAAACGGCAGCCGTCAACTCCATCGATTTCTGCCAGACCTTGAGATCTCTAAATGATTGTCTGGCCGCCTTTGTCTTCGTCTGATCAGTCATCGTGCACCCGGCTGGACTTTTTCACTGATTCACTACTTTCACTCAATTCGCCCTGTTCACTCGCTTCACTTCCTTCACTCACTTCACTCACTTCACTTTCTTCACTCGCTTCACTCACTTCACCGCCCAGTACCCAATCACCGTCGTCGCCAACAGCGCAAAAACCGCCAGCAACCCAAAGTAGTGCGCCACGCGCGCGCGCCGTCCCGATTCCTTGTTCTTGTCGTAGAACGGAATCAGGATCCAGAGCACAATGCCCAACGTGAACAACAGCAGGCCCGCAATCTCACCTGCCTCGCCGGGCAGCACCGCGCCCAGCAGTTTCAGCATCTCGAAGGGACTCATGAAATACCACTCGGGATGAATGCCCATCGGCGCCGGCGCCAGCGCATCGTACTGCTTGCCCAGAGCCCACGGAAATACCGAAGCCAGAAGCGCCAGGATATTGAGTGAAATGATCCACATCGCGATGTCCTTGCGCAGAAAGTTCGGCATGAACGGCATGGACTTGCGCTCCGTGGTGGGCTTGTTCTCTTCGCTCTCCGGCACGGCATTGCCGTAGCGCTGCACCAGCCGAAGGTGAAACGCAAGCAGAGGAATAAACAATGCAGGAAGCACTACTACGTGCAGCGCAAAGAAGCGTTGCACGGTAAATTCCGTAACGTCCGGGCCGCCGCGCAGCATGTTGGCTATGGCCGGACCGATCCACGGAATCGCCACCGGAATCTGCAAACCAACCTTGGTGGCGAAATAGCTCAGTTCGTCCATGGGCAGCAGGTAGCCTGAGAAACCAAAGCACGCTGCCAGCGCCAGCAGCACCATCCCCGAAAGCCAGCCCAACTCGCGCGGCTGGCGGTAGGCCTTCATAAAAAACACCGAGAACATGTGCACGAGGATGGTGAACAGCATCAGGTTAGCCGCCCACGCATGCGCCGAGCGGATCAGCCAGCCGAAGTGCATCACGAATGTGATCTGCCGGACCGATTCGTAAGCCTCCACGCCCGGCCGATAGTACACCAGCAGCAACACGCCCGTGAAACACTGCAGCATGAACAGGAACAGTGTGATGCCGCCCCAGTAATACCAAAAGGATTGCGCATGCACAGGGACGGTCTTCTTGCGCGCGAAAGCGGCCAGATCCGAAAGACCCAGCCGCTCATCCATCCAGTCGTAAACACCGCTCGCGATCATTTTTGTCGTCATGCTTCGTTCCTTGTGAATCCAGATTCATCATCTAAGCGGTGCTGGTAAAGTGAGCGGAGCGCCACGTTCTAACTCCGCTAACTCCGCCAACCCCGCTCACTCCGCTCTACCTGCACAGCCATCCACCGTCCACCACCAGCACGTGACCCTGCACGTAATTGCTCGCCTCTGACGCCAGAAACACCGCCGTGCCCGCCAGATCCGAAGGCAGCCCCCAGCGTCCCATGGGAATCCTGGCCAGGATCGCGGCTGAACGCGCCGCATCGGCACGCAACGCCGTCGTGTTGTCCGTCGCCATGTAGCCGGGCGCGATGGCATTCACGTTAATGCCTTTGTCGGCCCACTCATTGGCCAGCGCCTTGGTCAACTGCGCCACGCCGCCCTTCGCCGCGGCATATCCCGGCACCGTAATTCCGCCCTGAAACGATAGCAGCGAAGCGGTGTTGATGATTTTCCCGTGACCTTGTGCCAGCATCAGCCGCCCCGCGTATTGGCTCAGGAACCACACCGAATTCAAATTCGTGTCGATCACCGTGTTCCAGAATTCCGCCGAATGCTCGGCGGCCGGCGCGCGCCGGATGGTTCCCGCGTTGTTCACCAGGATGTCGATCGAGCCAAACTCTTTCACCGTGTCGTCCACCAGCATTTTGCGAATGGCTTCGTCGCACACGTCGCCCGACCGCGTAATGTAGCGGACACCGGTCTTCTTCACTTCCTCGACGGTCGAATCCAGAACTTTGTCGTAGTTGTGCAGCGTTACGTTGGCGCCGGCCTGGGCAAAGGCGATCGCCATGCCGGCTCCCAGGCCCTGTCCGGAACCGGTGACCAGTGCGTTCTTGCCCTTGAGGCTGAAGAGATCGAGGATTCCCATGAATTTTGCTCCTTCTGTCGCGAGAATTAGGGCGCTGCGGCGACCACGCCGCCGCGTCCGCATCCATTATCCTCGCGACACCTCGACTCCCGTGTCGTTGACGGCGACCTTGAAAAGCTTGAGCGGCTTGGGCGGTGGCCCGCTCACGTTGGCGCCGGTGTAGGCGTTGTACACGCCGCCGTGGCACGCGCAGTGAATGCGGTCCATCTGCGGCTCGTACTGCACCGTGCAGCCCAGGTGCGTGCACACGGCGGTCAGAGCGACCCAGCTACTGTCCGCGTGGTGAATCAGCATGGCCGGTGACGTGCCGAACTTGAACATCAGCACCGAACCCGCCGGCAACTTTTGCGCGTCTTTCAGCGTCACCTCGGTCACGGCCGCGGCGCTCAGCGCCATCTCGCTCGGGCTTGCCAGGTAACGGTAGACGGGATAGGCCAGCGCGGCGGCGTAGCCGATGCCCGCCACGCTCGCGGCGGCCAGAAAGGCGCGGCGCGTTTTCGTGTCGCCGTTTTCTATGTGCTCTGGAACGATATTTGGGGTAATCGCAGTCTCACTCATCGCAGTCTCTTCGCGGTCAGGCCGCGCCCTCCATGGTTTTCTGTGCGCGTGCCACAACGGACACGAGCCAGCCAACTACGCCCAGGCTGGCCACAAAGAGCACGAGGAACAATCCCACCACGCCCCAGTTGGTCGCGACAGCCCGGTCCCAAACGTCGTATCCCTTTGACAAAAGCGTTACGTCGCGCACGCCGTCGCGATATACCACCAGCATGATCTCCAACAGCACCGCAGCCAGAACGGCGGTCCAGCTCAGCCAGCCGGCCGTGACCTTGCCGAATCCCGCGATCGCGCCCACCAGCACGGCGACTACTACCAGGGCGATCCAGCCGTACCCGGCAAAGCCGGCAAACTTGTACGCCGGATAAATGGAGTGACCGGCAAGTCCCGCCTTCACCACGTCGGGCTGCACGCTCGCGGCCCATAGTCCCGCGGCCAGATAGACAATTCCAAAGCCGGCGGCCACCTTGCCGCCGAGCCCGGCAACGAAGGTCTTTTCTTCCGCGGTAAAGGTGCTGCGCCCCGCCAGATACACCAGCCACAATCCGCCGATGAACAACCCACCCGCCATCATCAGCAGCCAGCGCGGCGTCAGCGTGGGATCGCCCGTGGGCAGGAACGCGCCCATGGCCGACGCGGCATACATTCCGTGCCACGCTTCGGGCCGCAGCATCAGCGTCATGTTGGTGGAGAGTATTCGCGCCACGCAGCCCGCCAGCAGCCACGCAATCAGCCCCACCCACCAGGCCGATTTGCCCTGGTCGAGCCGCGCCGAAAATTTGTAGAGCAGCCAGTAGACGAGGATCAGTGTGGGGATGAGGGCGATCCAGTACACCCCGATCAGCACGCTGCTGGTGTAAAGCGCGCGCCCGTAAAGCACTTGCGCAAACAAGAGCGGCGGCACGCCCAGGTTGATCACGTACGTCATCACGATGGTGAGCCGACGTGCCAATGCCCGGGCCGTAGTGTGAGCGTTTGCCGACGAGCGAAACAGGCTGAGCAGAATCGCCAGCAGCAACCCGCCCAGCAGCATTTCCACAGCCACAAAATGCAGCGACAGCGTGACCACGTGCAGCAGCTTCATCAGCCACACGGGAGCCGGCAAAGGAATGGGATCCACTGCGGGATAGGGATTCATGACGATCGGAAAGTTCCTTTCACTCTTGAAGCTGGGGCGCAATCAACGCTGCGAGCTTCTGCAAATCCACGCGCCAAGTCCTGCGCGGTTTCTCACTGCCGGGTTAAAACGGCAGACTGAAACGGCGGCAGAGCAAGCGCGGCACATTCTGGACTTATTTACTCCAATTTTGAATGGAACGATGCAAACTTATCGCCCACGGCGACCCATGGTCTGTGATCGATAGCACATCAGAATGTGATCGGTTCGATTAGGCTCCCCGTTGTCAGTACAGATTGTCCTGAGTCCCAAAAAAGCACGAATGCCCGACTCGCGCCGAGCGACGTTCGCGCACTGCAAAAAGATCCGTTGAGCAGGACCACGCAATGAGAAAGCCCAATTCGTCAATGCAACTGACGCGCGCCGCCGATTACGGTGTGCGCGTGATGATTCAGCTCACCGCCCTCAAAGATGACGGGCGGGTTTCGCTTCCCGATTTGGCCCAAGCCACGGGCGCGCCCGAGAGCTTTCTTTCGAAAGTCCTGCAATCCCTCACGCGCGCCGAACTCATCTCCTCGCGCCGCGGCCAGACGGGCGGTTTTCACATTACGCCGCGCGGCATCGCGGCCTCCATGCGCCAGGTCATCGAAGCCGTCGACGGCGTCATCTGCCTCAACCTCTGCCTCACCGCCGGCCGGTCCTGCTCCCGCAAGGCGCGTTGTCCCGCGCACCCGGTCTGGATTGAGGCGCAGCAGGCCATGATGGAGGTTCTCTCCCGCGCTACCATCGCCTCGCTGGCCGCTCCGGCCGCGGCCGCCGGCTTTCGCGCAAACCTGGCTCCGGCAAATCCGGCCACGCGTTATTAATTCGGCAGCAAAATATTGCATTCGTGCCCCATCCTTTTTCGCGCCTTTTTAGGGATATGGGTGGGAGAGAATGCCACCTTTGACGAACCGGATCCATCACGGCTTCGGCACCGCCTCATTTGCCTTTCCCCGCCCGCAGTGTTTCAATTGAATCATTGAAACAGGGGTGCTCCGCGGGATTGCGGGGCTGAGAAATACCCTCGAACCCGATCCGGATAATACCGGCGTGGGAAGCTTTCTTGAGCCGAGCGGCACTTCTTCATTCCATCGCAGTTCAAGCTCCTTTGTTTCAGGCAAAACGAAGCAAAGGAAGCTCATGTCCTCCGCCCGCGATCGCCAACCCCTCCTCCGCATCGTTCCCACTGCGTGCGCCGCGGCCTTTCTCTTGTTTCTCTGCGTGGCCGCGCCCCTAACCGCGCAAACCGTCCAGCAAATCCCCATTCCGACGCCGCCGGCCTCGCAGAATTCCTCGCCGGCGCAGAACCCCGCTCCCGCGCAGCAGAAACCGGCGCCCGTCACCACCACCGTTGTGGTGCATGGCGAAATAGAAGATAACTATCTTCCCCAATCCGTCACCGTGGGCACGCTCGATGGAGCGCCGCTCAGGGAAACGCCGCTTTCGGCCACCGTCGTCACGCGCGACTTCCTCAACGACCAGGACGCGCGCCTGCTTTCTGATGTGGTGAAGAACGATGCTTCGGTTGGCGACGATTACGTGCCGGTGGGCTACTACGGCGACTATCAGATCCGCGGTTTTCCGCTCGATCTCGCCACCGGCTTCGAGGTCAACGGCATGACCATTGCGGGCGAGCAGGATGTACCGCTCGAAAACAAAGAGCAGGTCGAGTTCCTTAAAGGCATCGCCGCGGTCGAAAGCGGCGTTGCCTCCGCGGGCGGGCTCATCGACTTCGTCACCAAGCGACCGGCCAACATCAAGGCTGTCGATCTGGGCACCGATCATCGCGGCTCGGTCTTCGGCGCCGTCGATCTCGGCCACCTCTTCGGCAGCCGCAAGCAAGTGGGCGCGCGTCTCAATCTTGCCGGCGAGCGCATCGTTCCCTACATGAACGACACCAATGGCTGGCGCGCCATGGGCGCAGGCGCGGCCGACTGGAAGATCGACCCGGCCACCACGCTCAAGGGCGACTTCGAGTACCAGCACAAGACCGAGCGCGACGGCAGCGGCTATCAGTTGCTTGGCAGCACAACGCTGCCCGACATCAACAGCATCTATCGTTCCACCATGCTCGGCGACCAGCCCTGGGGTCCGCCCGACACCTACGACACCTTCAATACCGGCGCGCGCCTCGAGCACACCTTCTCGCCGTCGTGGACCGCCTTTGCCGCCGCCGGCTTCAGCCACTCGCTCATTCAGGACAACGTGATCTACGCCTACGGCTGCTACTACGAGACCGAGTGCAACACCGGATCGACGCCCTATCCATTCTTCTTTGCTCCCGACGGCACGTACGATATCTACGACTATCGCGATCCCGGCGAGCTGCGTATTGACGCCGAGGCCGAAGCCATGCTCACCGGCCACATCCACACCGGCACAATCACGCAAGACATTACCGCAGGCGGAGAGCTCTTTCTCCGCAGCGTGCAGCAACCTGGCTATTACACCTATGCCAATCCCGCCTCGCCTGATGGTGTGATTCAAGACGGTGCGGTCTATACCTATATTGGTTCCGAGAATGCGTACGCACCCATGGCGCCATTTGGACCAGCGACAAACAGCAACGGCACAACTGAACAAGCCGGTCCGCGCCGCTTATGGGAAGACAGCCATCAGTCCTCCGCCGTTATTCAGGACCGCATTCATCTTCCCGGCCGCATTCAGCTCATCGCCGCGACACGTTACGATTCTCTGCGCGACCACAACTATTCCGCGGAGGCCACAACGCCATGCACTGTTTCACCCGGTCCGTATCCTGCAAACGATCCGTGTCCGACCGGCTCTGTCTCAACGCTTCCTCAGAACACCGACAAGCCCGTCTGGCTACCGCAATTCGCCGTCACCTACAGCCCGGTCCAGAGCCTCACCCTCTACTCGAATTACGGCGTGATGTTGTCTCTCGGCCCGCAGGGCCCCTTTTGGACCGACAACGGCAGCCAGTTTCTCGCGCCCTTCTTCACGCGCCAGTTCGAGGTGGGCGCAAAGTACGAGCCCGGCCAGCGCATTCTGCTCACCACCGCGTTCTTCCACATGCGCGCGCCGTTCTTCTATCCCAGAATGATTGCTGGCCCCGACACTTTTTGCCCCACCGGCAACCCCGGCGATCTCTGCTTCGAACAGGAAGGCCGCGAAACCCACAATGGCGTCGAGTTCAATGCCGAAGGCAAAGCCGCAAACTGGCTGCGCCTCAACGGCTCCGCCGCGGCCATGAACGCGACATCGACCAACACCGGCACGCCTACGTACGACAACAAACAGGTGATTAATGTGCCGCACGTGCAGGCAAATTTCTTCGCCGACGTCACCGTGCCGCGCCTTCGCGGCCTGCACCTGATGCCCGGCTGCAACTTCGCATCGCGCAAGCAGGCCCTGCGCGACGACACCTTGAGTGTGCCCAGCTACAATCTCTTCAACCTGGGCGCGCGCTACACGCCCGGCGGCGAACAGGGCCGCGTAACCTTCCGCATCTTCGCCGATAACATCACCAACAAACGCTACTGGTCCGACACCGGCGCAAGTTACGGCGACACTTTTGTCTGGGAAGGCGCTCCCGCAACTGTGCGCCTCTCCGCCCACTACACGTTCTGAGAACATGGAAGTGTAGCGCCGGCCTCCCGGCCGGCTGTAGTGCGGGCGTCCTCGCCCGCACACGTCCAAGGATCATTACGAAATCACGTGGTCAGAGCACGAAAGAGCTAACGGCTAAGAGCCAGCAGCTAAATGCCAGGAGCTAGAATTTGACGATGAGCGCAACCGCGAGAGCCCACGGCATGGATGGCACGCTGGTCCCTCCCGACTGGCCTCCGCTCACCTTGGACGAGGTGCGCGCGCTGCTCGACGAATTTCCCGCGCTTGGGCGACCGGAGCGCATTCTCACCGTGAGCCCGCGCCCGTTTTCCGCGGCCGGCGTTGTCGCAACAAAAGAATCCAACATCTTTGTCAAGCGCCATCACCATTCCGTGCGCGATCGCGAGGGCCTGCTCGAGGAACATCGTTTTCTTGCGCATCTGCTCGCCAACGGCGCTCCGGTCCCGCGTGTCTTTGCTTCCGCTGCGGGGGAAACCGCAATCGAACTCGGTGACTCCCTCTACGAGGTGCACGAAATCCCCGCGGGCGTCGATCTCTATGAGGAAGCGATTTCCTGGACGCCGTTTCAGAGCGTGGCCCACGCGCATTCCGCCGGGCAGGCGCTCGCGCGTCTCCATTTAGCCGCGCGCGATTTCGCCGCTCCGCCCCGCATGCCCCGCCCGCTGGTCGCGAGTTTTTCGATCTTTGCCGCGCGCGATCCCATCGCGGCCATGGCGCGCTATCTTGGCCTCCGCCTGTCGCTGGCTCGCCATGCGGCCGTGCGCGTCTGCGCCGCTCAGGCACTCGACCTCCTCACGCCCTTTCACGCCGAGCTGGCGCCGCTCCTTCCCGCGCTTGCGCCGCTCTGGACTCACAACGACCTGCACGCCTCCAATCTTTTCTGGAGCGAACGATCTCCGGATGCGCACGCCACGGCCATCATCGACTTCGGCCTCGCCGACCGCACCAACGCCGTGCACGACCTGGCCCACGCCATCGAACGCAACATCGTCGAATGGCTGACACTCGTCAACGACCCAGCGCATCCTGACGATGTGCCCATCCACTTTGACCACCTTGAAGCGCTTCTCGATGGCTACGAGTCCATCCGTCCCCTCACGCCGGAAGAGGCTGCCGCGCTCGCCCCCATGACCGCCCTCTGCCACGCCGAGTTCGCACTCTCTGAAGCCGATTACTTTCTTGGCGTCCTCCACTCTGAAGAAAAAGCCGTCGCGGCCTACGATGGCTGGCTCGTCGGTCACGCGCAATGGTTCCTGGGCGACACGGGCGACAAGCTGCTCGCCGCCCTGCGCCGCCGCGCCAAAGCACGCAACTCACGCAGAGTGACTCTGCAATGACCTGGACGCTCATCGCCGCCTGGCTCGCCGCGCACGGCCTCGAGTCCGCAGGCGTCGTGACCACCATTATCGGCATCTGGCTGACCACCAGGCGGCTGCTCATCTGCTGGCCCGTTACCTTGATTGCCGACTTCTTGTACCTCGTGATTTTCTACCAGGCGAGGTTCTTTTCCGATGCGCTGCTGCAGGTTTTCTTTGTTGCGTTCACGATCTATGGCTGGTGGCACTGGTGGCGCGGCGTGCGCGTCGAAGGCGAAGTGCGCATAGTGCCGCTCGGCATGCGGGCCTGCATTGCGGCCCTTGTTGCGGGCGCCTTAGGCAGCTTGCTTCTGGGTCGCACAATGCTCTGGCTCGGCGACATGCTGCATATTACTGTGGCATTGCCGCATCTTGATGCCACGCTCGCCAGTTACTCGCTCGTCGCTAGTTGGTGGGGAGCGCGCAAGCACATCGCCAACTGGTGGCTCTGGATTGTGGTGGATCTCATTTACATTGGCGAGTACATCTACAAGGACCTCTGGCTCACGGCGCTGCTCTATGCGGGCCTCGTGGGTCTCGCCGTTCTCGGCCTGCGCGACTGGCGTCGCGCCGCGATTGCGACGTAGCTCTTACTTGCAGATTTGTAGCGCCGACCTCCAGGTCGGCTGTCGTGTGGGCCTCCTGGCCCACGCATGACTTCTGGCGGCGTGGACGCCGCCAGCACAGCCGCTCCGGAGAGCGGCGCCACTTATATATGCAGCTCCCAGGTAAACTCCTACACCGCTGCCTGAACCACATTCTTCAGCGGCTCGCCCTTCATATAGCGCCGCAATTCATCGGCCGCCGTGCGCAACGCGCGCGGCGCAAATTGCGGCGACGATCCGCCGATGTGCGGCGTGATGAGTAAATTGGGGCAGCTCCACAGGGGATGCCCCACCGGCAGCGGCTCGGGATCGGTCACGTCGAGCGCGGCGCGAATCCGGCCTGAGTTCAGCGCCTCCACCAGCGCATCGGTATCCACAATCGGCCCGCGTGCGGCATTCACCAGCAGCGTCCCTTGCCGCATCAAGGCAAGCTGGCTCCGGCCGATCAGTCCTTTGGTCTCCGCGGTCGAGGGCAGAATCAGCACCACCACCTCGGCCTGCGGCAGCAACTGTTCCAGCTCGCTCACGTTGTGCACCTCGGGCGTGGTGCGTGCATTACGCGCCACACGCAGCATCTTCACGTTGAACGGCGTCAACATGCGCTCGATCTCCTGACCGATCGCCCCGTACCCCACCAGCAGCACCGTCTTTCCCGTCAACTCTTCCAGCATCACCTCGGGATGGAACGGCCGCGTGTCGCCGGTGATCTCGGCGTAGTGCGCGCTGGCCTCGAAGCGGCGCTTCCATACTCCCGACTTCTGGATATCGAGATATAGAGGAAAATACTTCAGCATCGCCAGAATGGCCGCGAGCGTCCACTCCGCCGTGGAAATATTGTGCGCGCCATGCGCGTTGCAGATGGTCACATGCGGGCCCACCGTTCCCGGAATCCACTCCGTTCCCGCCATCATCGACAGCACCAGCTTCACGCCGTGCAGGCGCGGCCACGCGCGCATGGCCCGCGTTGCATAAGGATCGGGAATCCACACGTCGATCTCGACGTCGTGGTCCATTTTGTCCGACACGGGAATGAGTTCGATCCCCTCGGGGAAATCGCGCAACAAATCCGCTGAGATGGAAGCTGGGTATCCGACGCGTAGCATGGGCTTCATGAGCCCAACCGGCCGCGGGCTCCTCACTAGTATGCTACGGCACGCGTGCCTGCTTAAAACAGAGCGCTTCGTCGCCCCATCGTTTCCCCGCCGCCCTCCCGCATTTCCGTCCTGGAAATGTGAGAGAATTCAACCGCAGATCGCACCCATGCGCCTGAAAACCGAAAAGACCTGGTCGCAACACGAACTTGCCGTCAAGCTGCGCCTCGAAGGTGGCGGCGAGAAGGGGATTCTTACCTTCGAGCGGCGTCGTTTGCTCATCCATGCCGCCAAGACCGCACTCGCCGCGACCCTCTGCTGGTGGCTGGCATTGCGCTTCGGCCTACACGACGGCTATTGGGGATCCATCAGCGCCATCATCGTGATGCAATCGAATGTCGGCGCCACTGTCACCGCCTCGCGCGACCGCCTTCTCGGCACCCTCATCGGCGCTCTCTTCGGTTTTTCCTTTTCTCTCCTTGCTGCGCCTCCCTGGAACTACGTCCTCGCCGTTTTTCTCGCCATCGTCGTCAGCGGCTTGCTGGGGATGCGCGACAGTGCGCGCCTGGCCTGCGTCACCATCACCATCATCATGCTGGTTCCCAGTTCGGCCTCGCGCTGGGGTCTTGCGCTCGATCGCGTCGGTGAAGTGCTGCTGGGCATTGTTATGGCGCTCGCGGTAACCACGCTCGTTCTTCCCGATCGCGCGCGCCTGTGGCTGCGCGACGGTCTGGCGCAAGAATTCCTCGTGCTTGGCGCATTATTCGAGGAGATCCTCAAGGGTTTTCGCGGCGCGCCTTCGCAGAATCTACCTGCGTTGCGTGAAGATCTGCAGGCCCTGCTGCGCGGCAATAATCAGCTTCTCGATGCCGCACGCAACGAGCCCAACGGTCCCGGATGGCGCGAAGGCCTAAGCCTGCTCACGCAGTTCGGCCGTTCCCTTTACAACGCGCTTCTGGCCCTCGAGCTCGCCGTCAAAGACAGCCACGAAGACCGCTTCGCGCAGCAATTGGAGCCCGTGCTCACGCACCTCGCCGACGATGTTCACTCCGGCTTCAATTTCATTGCCGGCTGCATTCACCGCTGGCGTTTCGACAAGCCGGCCGAAGGCATCCATCTCGAACAGGACATCGCCGACCTCGAAGTGCGCATGGACACGGTCCGCCATACGGGCATCGGCTTCTCGCAGGCCGAAATCATGCGCGCCTACGCGGTGCAACTGCATCTCAAACAGATCGCACGCATCTTGCGCGCGACCCGCATCGAAACCAGCCGCGCCGTCGGCCAGGGAAGCAAAGAACCCGAGTCAGTTTGAATATTGGTGTGTCATCCTGAGCGACCTTTGGCGCATGGAATGCGCCGAAGCGAGTTGAAGGACCCGCGGTTGCTTTTCCTCTCCAGGGTGTGAAAACCATCAGCGAGATTGTTCTCGCTGACTCGCTGCCTTACTCACACCGCCAGCAATTCGGTATACACCGCCATGCCCACCACGGCGTCCGCGCCCATTGCATCCAACGCATCCACCTCCTGCTGGCTGCGAATGCCGCCGGCCACGATCAGTTGCTTCTTCGTCAGCTTCCGCAACCGCGCGGCCACGTCGCTGGGGAACCCTCGCATCGTTCCTTCCGTGTCCACGTGCGTGTAGAGAAATGCGGCCGCATAGGGCTCGAGCTGCGGAATCGCCTCGTCCGGAGTGAGCTCGACCTGCGCCTTCCAACCCTTCACGGCGATGCGCCCGTTTTTCGTGTCGATCCCGGCCACCACGCGCTCCGCGCCCACGCCTGCGGCAAGTGTTGCCGCAAACTCCGTGTTCACCGTGCCCTCGGCCGAAAAAAGCGCCGACCCAATAATCACGCGTTGTGCGCCCGCCTCCAACACCTGCCGCGCCCGCTCGATGGTATGAATGCCGCCGCCCGCCTGCACCGGCAGCCGCTTGGCAATCTCTTCCACCAGCGCGGAGTTCTCGCCCTGCCGCATCGCCGCGTCCAGGTCGATCAGCTGCACCAGCGGAAACCGCGAAAACTTTTCGATCCAGTATTCAAAATCGTCGAACGCCAGGCGCAACTTCTCGCCCTGCACCAGTTGCACAATGCGCCCCCCCAGCAAGTCAATCGAAGGAATCAGCATGGCAGCCTCACCGGCACGCCCGCCTGCGCCAGTTCCTCTTTGAGCGACCGCGATGTGGAAACACCGAAGTGAAAAATGCTCGCCGCCAGCGCCGCGTGTGCTTTGCCGCGCCAGAAGACATCGGCAAAATGCGCCACCGTTCCTGCGCCGCCCGAGGCAATCACGGGAATGCCCACGGCCTCGCTCACCGCCGCCGTCAGTTCACAGTCGAATCCCGCGCGCGTCCCGTCCGCATCCATCGAGGTCAGCAGAATCTCGCCCGCGCCGCGTTCTTCGGCCTCGCGCGCCCACTCCACCACACGCCGGCCTGCCGGCTTGCGCCCGCCATGCACAAACACCTGCGCATCGCGCACCGGGTCTACGGCCTCGGGATCGCGTCGCGCGTCGATAGCGACAACGACGGCCTGCGCGCCAAAGCTGCTTCCGATCGCGCTGATCAAATTCGGGTCGGCCAGCGCGGCGGAGTTGATGCTCACCTTGTCCGCGCCCGCCTCGAACACCTGTTCCGCGTCGCGCGCCGACTTGATGCCTCCGCCCACGCAAAACGGTACGAACAGCTCAAGCGCCGTGCGCCGCACCGTATCGAGCAAGGTCTGCCGTCCTTCGTGCGTCGCGGTAATGTCGAGCAATACAATTTCGTCCGCGCCCTCGCGCGCATGCCGCGCGGCCTGCGTCGCCGGATCGCCCGCGTCGATCAAGTCGACAAACTGCACGCCCTTCACCACGCGTCCCGCGTGCACGTCGAGGCAGGCAATGATGCGTTTGGTCAGCATGGGCGGACGTCCAGTAACGCAAATTTATTGAAAAACCGATCTGTCATCCTGAGCGACTGAGCGCTTTCTCTCGCTTCGCGAGAAAAAGCGCGAAAGAGTCGAAGGATCTGCGGTTGCTTTTCGTTCATCATCGCCCCATCGCCAAAAAATTCCGCAAAATCTTCAACCCCGTCTCACCCGATTTCTCCGGATGAAACTGCACGCCCATCACGTTCGCGCGCTCGACGGCCGCCGCGAACGGTTCAATATACTGTGCTACCGCAGCCGTATCCGCCGTGACCGGCCCTTTGTACGAATGCGTGAAGTACACAAACTCGCCCGGCTCGACGCCAGCAAGCAACCCCGACCCTTCGCGCACTTCCAGCGAATTCCAGCCCACGTGCGGAACTTTTTCCGTACTTTCAGCGAAGCGCGAACACGATTCCGAGAATGCTCCAAGCCCCGGCTGCTGCGGCGCCTCGGTCGATCCCGCGTAGAGCCACTGCATCCCCACGCAAATGCCCAGGAACGGCACGCCGCGCGCAATGGCCCCGCGGATCGCGCCCGTCAGTCCTGTCGCATCCAGCCGTTCCGTTGCCGCAAAGTGCCCCACTCCAGGCAAAACAATGCGTTCTGCCGCGTCCACGAGCGATAAATCGCCATCCGTCACCACAGGCTCCGCGCCCAGATGCTTGAGCGTCTTCAGCACCGACGTCAGATTGCCGGCCTTGTAGTCGATCACCGTCACGCGCATCAGAGAAGCCCCTTCGTACTCGGCAGCATCTCGCCCAGCTGCTTGTCGCGGCTGCAAGCCACGCGCAGCGCCCGCGCAAACGCCTTGAAAATCGCCTCAATCTTGTGATGGTTCGAGCGTCCGTACATAGTCTTAACGTGCACGTTGGCCCGCGCCCCGCGCGCAAAGCCCTCGAAGAAATCCGTCACCAACTCGGTCTGCAAATCGCCCACCAGACGCGTCCTCACCTTCGTATCCACCGCGAAAGCCGCGCGCCCGCTCAGGTCGACAGCCGCAATTGCCAGCGTCTCGTCCATTGGCATCACAAAGTATCCGGCGCGCAAAATGCCGCGCTTGTCGCCCAGCGCACGGTTGAAGGCCTCGCCGAGCGCGATCCCCACATCTTCCACCGTGTGATGCTGATCCACATCCAGGTCGCCGTCGCACGCGAGCGTCAGATCGAAGGCGCCATGCCGCGCAAACAGCTCCAGCATGTGATCGAAAAAGCGAATGCCCGTGGAGACTTTGTACCGGCCGCTACCCTCGATGGTCAGCTCCAGCTCGATGCGCGTCTCCGTGGTGTTGCGCACAATGGTTGCCGTGCGCATGCCCGCGCGCCGCGCAGTTTTCCCGCTCTTCTTAGTCGTCATCGCGTTTCGCCTCCGCTCCGCATTGCGGCCAGCACCTCGTTTAGAGCCGTCACGGCCTGCCTCATTTGTTCGCGCGTTCCGACGGTAATGCGCACGCGCCCGTCGCAGCCGGGGTCGCTCGAGCGGTCGCGCACCAGCACTCCCGCGGCGCGCATCAAGCGCACAAACTCGGCGTGCCGAGCGCCGATCTCAACAAGAATAAAATTGGTCCGGCTCGGCCAGCGGCGGATTCTCAAATCATCGACCGCCGCCTCAAACTCCGTGCGCGCCGCGAGCACTTCGCCCACATACCAGTCGAGATAGCCTACGTCTTCAAGCGCCACCTGCAGGCACACCAGCGCCAAAGAGTTCACGCTGTAGGGCGAAAGCACGCGCCGCACCCATCGCATCAATTCCCCGGGTCCAGCCAGCAGTCCGAGCCGCACCCCGGCGAGCCCGTACGCCTTCGAGAACGTGCGCGCGTCAACCAGGTTCGGCACTATGCCCACCAGGTCCATCACGGTTTCACCGTGGAAGTGAAAGTACGCCTCGTCCACCAGCAGCACAGCTTGCGGCGCGCGCCGCGCCAGTTCCAACAACTGCTCTCGCGTGGCCACGGAGCCCGATGGGCTGTTGGGGTTGGCAATCGCAATCACTTTGGTGCGCGACGTAATCGCGGCCATCAGCCGCTCGAATGGAAACTGCAAATCGTCCGCGGCTTCGACTGCAATCACACGCGCGTCGGTCGCCGAGGCGTACACCTCGTACATGGTGTACGTCGGCACGGGCAGCAACAGCTCGTCGCCGGCTTCAAGAAAAGTCTCGAAGAGCACGTGAATGGCCTCATCCACGCCGTTGGTCAGCGCCACCTGTTCCGCCTTCAGGCCCAGGTGAGCGGCCACCATCGCTTCCACTGGCGCGCGCTCGGGATAGCGCGTAAGCGCGCCCGCAGAAACCGCAGCCAGCGCTTCCTTAACTTTTGGCGAGCAGGCCAGCGTGTTCTCGTTGAAGTCCAGCCGCAGCCTGTCGCGGCAGCCCAGCGGCGGGTGATACTCCTTCATCGCCCGCACGCGCGCGCGCGGCATCGGAGAAGTGGTTGTCAGTGACTCAGTCACGGGCTCTCCCTTCGCGAACAGATTTGGCGCCCAGCCTGGTGCGGATCGCTTCGGCGTGGCCGATCAAACCTTCCGCCTCAGCCAGCAGCGCGGCCTTCGGCCCCAGTGCGCGCACGCCTTCTGTGGTGTATTCCTGCACCGTGATCAGTTTCACAAAATCGTTCACGCTCAAGCCGCCGCGCACCCGCGCCATTCCGCCCGTAGGCAGCGTGTGATTCGGCCCACTGATGTAGTCGCCCATGGGTTGCGCCGACCAGCGGCCCACAAACACCGATCCGGCGTTCTCGACCCACGCAAGATCGCTTGCCGCATCCACCGTCAGGTGCTCGGCCGCAAGCTGGTTCGTGATCGTGCGCGTTTCTGCAACCGAGCCCGCCACAATCACCAGGCCATTCCGCTTCAGCGCCTCCCGCGCCACAGCATTTTCGCGGCGGCGTATCTTGGTCTCTGCGATGACCGCGCGCGCCAGATCCTCGCTGGTCGTCACAAAAATGGCCAGCGCCTCCGGATCGTGCTCCGCCTGCGCCACCAGGTCGCTCGCAATGTCGTCGACGCGGCCACGTTCGCTCGTCACCACAATCTCCGTCGGTCCGGCCAGCATGTCGATCGCGCAATCGAAGGCCACCAACCGCTTGGCCGCAGTCACGTACAAATTTCCCGGCCCCACAATCTTGTCCACGCGCGGCAACGTCGCCGTCCCGTAGGCAAGCGCCGCCACGGCATGCGCCCCGCCCAGCCGGTAGAACTCCGTGATGCCCAGCAGGTGTGCCGCTGCCAAAGTCTCCGGGGCGGGCCTGGGCGAAACCACCACGATGCGCTCCACGCCCGCCACCTGCGCGGGAATCGCGGTCATCAGCAGTGTCGAAGGCAGCGGATGCCGCCCGCTGGGCACGTAGCAGCCCACAGAGCCAATCGGCCTCACAATCTGTCCGGTCTTCAGTCCCCGCACCGGTGCAAAATCCCAAGATTTCGGCATCTGCCGTTTGGCAAATCCGCGAATCTGTGCGGCTGCCATGCGCAACGCATCGCGCAAAGCAGGATCGAGCGCCTTCCACGCCTCGGCCATTTCCTCCGGCGCCACGCGCACGGCATTCGGCGCGGTAAGCCCGTCGAACTCCGCCGCATAGCCGAGCAGTGCGCGATCGCCGCGCTTACGCACATTGGCCACAATGCGCTTCACCGCGGGCAGCACCGCATCCAGCGCCGCGCCGCCGCGACGTTCCAGCGCCGCCAGCGTTTCCACGGCGGACTGGCTCCCGAGTCCTTTCGTCCGAACCAGCTTCATCGTTTATCTCGCACAGGGGCTAAAGCCCGCTCTCTTTTTCGATCGCTCTCGGCACGACTGAAGTCGTGCCCTGACACTTCGTGCCCTTGGATGCTTCTTTCAGAGAACGCAAGAACTTGCGCCCTAATACAAAGCATCGACCCCGTGCAGCACTACACCGCCTACAGCACCACTTTGTTCAGCGGATACTCCACAATGCCGGCCCCGCCCGCCGCCTTCAGCCGCGGAATCACGTCGCGCGCCACGCGCTCTTCGAGGATCGTGTTCACGGCCACCCACTCCGAATCGCTCAACTGCGAAACCGTGGGCGAATTCAATGAAGGCAGCACCGCCAGCACCGCCTGCAGGTCGTCGCGTTTCACGTTGAGCATCAGCCCCACCTGCGCCTGCGCGTCAATCGCGCCCCGCAGCATGGTCGCAATCTGCTCGATCTTCTGCCGCTTCCAAGCATCGGCAAGCGCGGCCTTGCTCGCGATCAGGTGCGTCTCGCTCTCCATCACCGTGTCGATGATCTTCAGGTGGTTGGCCTTCAGCGAGCTGCCCGTCTCCGTCACTTCCACAATGGCGTCGGCCAGCATCGGCGGCTTCACTTCCGTCGCGCCCCAGCTGAACTCCACCTTCACGTTCACGCCCTTCGCGGCAAAGTAGCGCTTGCAAGTCTCAACCAACTCGGTCGCAATAATTTTGCCTTCCAGGTCCTCGGCCTTCTCGTAGCTGCTCGACTCCGGCACCGCCAGCACCCAGCGCACCTTGCGCCGGCTCTGCTTGGCATAAGTCAGTGTGGTCACGCTCACCGGTTCCAGTCCGCTCTCCACCACCCAGTCGATGCCCGTCAGTCCCGCGTCCAGCACGCCGTGATCCACATAGCGCGCCATCTCCTGCGCGCGAATCAGCATGCACTCAATCTCGATGTCGTCGATCGACGGAAAATAGGAGCGGCCGTCGGCATAAATGTTCCATCCCGCGCGCTTGAACAGCGCGATGGTCGCGTCCTGCAAACTGCCCTTGGGAATGCCCAGTCTGAGTTTGTTAGCCACGGGTCACCTCCGCGTTGATCGCGATCGGTTTCGTAAAGCAGCTCACCGTGCCCTCGTGGCACACCAGCCCATCGCCTTCCACCTCCACGCGAAACAGCAGCGCATCGTTGTCGCAGTCGGTCGCAGCCGAAATCACGCGCAGCCGGTTGCCGCTGGTCTCGCCCTTCATCCACAGCTTCTGGCGCGTGCGGCTCCAGAAGGTCACAAACCCGGTCTCGAGCGTATTCTGATAGCTGGTCGCGTTCAGAAAACCCAGCATCAGCATCTCGCCGGTGCGCGCGTCCTGCACGATTCCCGGCACCAGGCCATCCATTTTCTCAAAATCGATTGTCGGTAGGTTGCTCATCTTCGTTCCTGCTTCCCTTCAAATTTTCTCGTTTGCACATGAAAAAGCCCACCAGCGTCTTCGCCGGCGGGCTCGTGTACTTCTTTCTGATCTCTCTGGCCGTTTACTTCAGGCCATGGCAGTCCGCCGGCATGGATGTCGCATGATGATGGTGGTGCCCGTGATGGCGGAGGCTCTGCATCTATTTCCAAACTACGTGTAAATCCCCCGCGCTGTCAAATCCTTTTCTTGCGCCGCTCCGTCACGGGGCAGAGAATGGATCCGTGCCCACCTCTGCTGGATTCACGCGGCTGGCCGCGCTCGCAGCGATCCTCCTCACGGCCGTCTCCGTATCCATCGCCTGCGCCGCCGTGCAAAGCGCCTCTCCGCCGCAAGCCGCGCCAAAATCCAAACCCGCTCCACCACCCGCGGCGCGCATCGACATCAATCACGCCAGCGTTGACGAACTGCTCAAGATTCCCGGCATGACGCCCACCTGGGCCGCCCGCATCGTCCGCTTCCGCCCCTACCGCACCAAGCGGGACCTTCTCGATCATGGTGTGCTTCCCGGCGACGTCTACGACCGCATTAAGGATGCCATCATCGCGCACCGCGGCGAGCAATGATCGCAGCGTCGTAGCCCCTGCTTTCTTGTTCCCTCGGTCCCTCGGTCCCTGCTTCTGTACACTGATCCTGAACAGGAGGCATTCCTCATGCAAACCCGCATTCTCGGCACCACCATGCCGGTTCTCGAAGTCGATCTCAATCCCGATGAGAGTGTGTTTTCTGAGAGCGGCGAGCTCTCGTGGATGACCGCGTCGATCGGGATGACCACGCACACGCAGATGGGCGGAGGCGGCGGTTTCTTCGGCGTCCTCAAGCGTGCCGCCGCCGGCGCCAGCATCTTCATGACCGAGTACCGCGCCGTCCAGTATCCCGGCTCGGTCTCGTTCGCCACCAAAGTCCCCGGCCACATTGTGCCCGTCGAACTCGGCCAGGGGCAGGAGTACCTGGTGCACCGTCACGGCTTCCTCTGCGCCACGCCGCAGGTCACCATCACATTGGGATTTCAGCAATCGCTCGGCGCGGGCATCTTTGGCGGTGATGGATTTCTGCTGCAGCGCGTTGGCGGCATGGGAACGGCGTGGCTCGAGCTCTCCGGCGAGCTGGTCCAGAAAAACCTCGCGCCCGGCGAAGTCCTGCGCGTGCACCCCGGCCATGTGGGCGCGTTCCAGGCCTCGGTCGGCTTCCAGATCACCATGGTTCCCGGCATCAAGAACATGATTTTTGGCGCCGATGGAATCTTTCTCGCGCAGATGGTCGGCCCGGGCGCAGTCTGGCTGCAGACGCTCCCCATCTCGCGCCTTGCGCACCAGATTTACGAATATTTGCCCAAGCCTCAGATGGAGCAGGCGGGAGGCGCCGGTTTGGTTGGCGGCATCCTTGGCTCGATCATCACCGGAGGACAATAGTAACCAGCGGAGTTAGCGGAGCTAGAGTGATTACAATCGTCTAACGCCGCCAACTCCGCTAACAACGCCAACCCCGCTCAGCACCGGCTTGCAAGGATCGCCTCGTATGACTCAACCCGCGCCAAACTCCGCGCAAAGCATTCGCGGCTACATCGTCTTTGCTTTCGCTTTTGCCTTTGCCATTTACGTCGTGTGGCTGTTGCGTAGTGTCCTGGTCCTGCTCTATGTTTCCGCGCTTTTCGCTGTCGTGCTTACGCCGGTGGTGCGCGCCACGTCGCGGCTGCGCATCGGCCGGTGGCATCCATTCCATGGCGCCACGGCCATCTTTTTCCTTTTGCTCATCGTGGCCGGCGCCTTCACTGCCTTCGGCTTTCTCGCTCTCCCGCCCGTCATCCGCGATCTGTGGGCTCTCAACGGCGAAATGCCCACGCGCCTTCCCGCGCTGCTGGCCCGGTTCAAGCAAATTCCCCTCTTGGGCGGCCTGAACTCCGCTGAGGTCATCTCCTCGATTCAGGGCTCCTTCAGCAATGCCATCGCAGGGTTGCTGCTCTCGCTCACCAATTGGGCCGGCGTGCTCGTCCAGGTCGCCGCCGGATTTGTGCTCACGCTCTATCTCATTCTCGAAGGCGAGGGCGCTTACCAATGGTTTCTCTCGTTTCTTGCTCCGCAGCCCCGCCACCGTCTTGACCTCACATTGCAGCGCGCCGCCGCACGCATGGAAAAGTGGCTTGTCGGCCAGGCCAGCCTCATGCTCATCCTGGGATTGGCCAGCACCATCCTCTATCTCTCGCTCGATATCCGCTACGCCTACGGCCTGGGCGTGCTCACCGGCCTGCTCAATTTAATTCCTGTGCTGGGCGCGGCCGTTTCCGTCGTGCTCGCCATCCTGGTGGCGGCCATCGACTCCTGGGGCCGCGCGCTCGGAGTGGCCATCTTCTTTCTCATTTATCTTCAGATCGAGAATTCCCTGCTCATTCCCCGCATCATGAAGCACCGCGTCCAGCTGCCCGCGCTCGCCATCTTTGTCGCATTGCTGCTTGGTTCCGCGGTCGAAGGCGTCGTCGGCGCCATGGTTGCCATTCCTACCGCCGTGCTTGTCGCCGTTCTGCTCGACGAGTATCTCGTCAAGAAGAGTGAAAAGTAGTGTCCCTCAACCTCGCGCCAGGCAGTTCTTCACTGCCCGCCGTGAACTGCGAACTCTGAACTGTTTCACGCCGGCGCCCGCACCGCTTCCAGCGAGGCAGTAAGATCTTTGCTCAGCGCTTCCTGCGCTTCCGCGGTCAGCTTTTCTTCGTGGCTGGTCAGATAGAACACGTCAATCGCGGTCTCGCCTTCGGTGTCGATGAGCGCGATCTTGATGTTGCACTGGTGCGAGCTGAGCGTCAGTGCGATCTGGCGCAGCAGGCCGGGAAGATCCTGCGCGATCACCTGCAGAAGCGTGGAGTGGCTGGAGGCCTCGTTGTCGAATTCCAGCCGCGTCTGGACCTCGACCTTGAGATTGGTGGGATGATTCAGGTGGCGGCGCGCGTCCAGCAGTTGTTGCACCGAGAGCTTTTGCGCCACCACGTCATGGACGTTGGCAAGAAAGCGTTCCTTCTCGCTGGGATTCAGCTCGATGGTCCGGAATACATCGGAGAAATGGAAGCTGTCGACGATGACGCCGGCATCGTTGGAGTACGCTCCGGCGCGCACGATGTTCATGCCCCACGACGCCAGAACTCCGGCCACGTCGGCAAACAAGCGCGAGCGGTCGCGCGTAATCACGGTCAGGTCGAAGAGCTGCCGGTTGGGCCGCAGATCCAGTTGCACGGGGTTCAGGTCGAGATTCAAGGCCATCTGAAAGTGATGGCGAATCTGCTCGGGCAGTCGGGTTTGCAGGTAGCGCTGCGGCAGTCCTTCCAGAAATTGCTTCAGCGCGTCGTGCTGCCCTGGTGGAACCATCGACCGAATGCGATTGAGCAGCGTGGGATCGATCGCCGCGTGGTAGCGCGTCTCGTCCACTGAGCGATCCATGAAGTTCGACGTGGACATGTAGAACTGCCACAGGTTCTCGGCCTTCCATGGAGTCAGCGCGTCGGGATTCACAGCCTTGATGTCGGCAAAAGTCATCAGGGTCAGCATCTTCAGCAGTTGCGGGCTGCCGATCTTTTCTGAGAATGCCTTCACGTTGTCCAGGTCGAAGATATCTCTGCGCATGGCCGCCGACATCTCCAGATGCAGCCGGATGAGCTTCAGAATCATCTCCTTTTCCTCGGCATCGAAGTCCAGGCGGGCCAGGAAACTGTCAGCCAACTCCACGCTCTGCACCGCATGCTCGCCGGTGCGCCGTGCCTTGCCCGTGTCGTGCAGCAGCAGCGCCAGCAAGAACAAATCCATCCGGTCGATCTCCGGCAACAGTTGCGCCAGCCGATGCTCGTAGTCGTGTCCCGGCTGTCGCAATCCGTGCACGTTGTCGATGGTCAGAAACGTGTGCTCATCCACGGTGTAGCGGTGATAGCTGTCGCGGATCACAAGCGCATCGATGCCGTGGAACTCCGGGATCAGCATCTCCAGAACTCCCAGAGCGTGCATCGTACGCAGGGCATGCGCCGCGTGGGGCCCCAGCAGCACTTCGCGCAGCGCATTCCAAAGGTACGGCCCCTCGGGAATCGAGATCGCCAGCACCGGCAACGCGTCCGTAATGCGATCCTCGGCCGCCTGCGACAGCGTGTAGCCGTGCGTGGCCATCAACGAAAAGATGCGCAGGATGGCCGCCGTGTCGTTGAACTGCGCGCCGGGCTGGATGTCGATGCGGCCCTGATCGAGCAGGAAATCGGTTCCGGCAATCGGCGTGCGCCGCCGCCGGAACTGGCGGTAAAAGCTCACCGGCGCCGGCAGATGTTCCATCAGCAATGCCGCGCGGCGATACACCACGCGCGCATGCCGGTAATAGGTGCGCATCCAGTAGGAGGGATCGGCCGTGCCCCGCGTTTCCAGGCCGATCGATCGCGCCGCGGCCTCGTCCTGCGACTGCCAGTCCAGCGTGTTGTCGTCGCGCCCGTGCCGGAAATGCAGAAAACATCGCGCCGCAGCCAGAAAGTCGAAGGCCGCTTCCGCGTCGCCGCGCGCGCTCTGGAACACTCCCCCGCGTTGCCGCGGCCACTCTTTGGTCTCCTTCAGATGGAACAGCACCGCGAACCACACCGCAAGATGGTAGTCGCGCAATCCTCCGGGGCAATCTTTCAGATTGGGTTCAAGATGAAAAATGGTGTTGCCGAACTTGGCGTGCCGCGTGCGGGCAATCTCGCCCAGCTTCTGTGTAATGGTCGTCCATTCGCTCAGCACCAGGCCGGGCAAGGTGACCTGGTGAAGCTGCTGGTACAGCGGAAATTGCCCGGCCAGAAAGCGCCGGTCGAGCGTGGCCAGCGTGAACTCCAGGTTATCGGGATCGAACCGTCCCGCTTCCTTCACGGTGCGGGAACTGGGGCTGGCGCGCAGGCCAATGTCCCACATGCCCTGGATGACGGCCCGCACCGCTTCTCGCGACTGCTCCTCGGTCTTCTCGTCGGCAAAGGCGAACAGCACATCGATGTCCGAGTAGGGGAACAGGTCCTTGCGCCCGTAACCGCCCATCGCCAGCAGGGCCACGTTCTGCGCAGGCAGATCGGCAAACGCCCGGCGCCACATCTCAATCAAGATGCGGTCCACCACCGCGGAGCGCCGCCGGATGGCCGCCGTGCCGTCTCCGGTGCGATCGCAGGTCTGGCGCACCAGCGCCATCTCCCGCGTATACTGCTCCCGAAGATCGTCCACTACCAAAACGACTGCGCTCATAGGGTTGTTTGTTTGGCCTGCCGAAGCAAGAAAGGAATTGTTACAAGCATAAGCGATCTTTGCCGAAGGCAGAAGATTTTCGTGCCGCAGATCGAGAATCTCTGCTAACTTCGGCAGCGAATGCCCGCATCTCTGCCTTCGATGTAGCGCCGGCCTCCCGGCCGGCTGTAACGCGGACGTCCCCGTCCGCGTTCGAGCGTGCGCCATCCTCCTGAGCGAAGTCGAAGGATCGCGCTTTTTGCGAAAAAGGGTGGGATCGCACGAATCTCAACCGGCCGTCCCCGCGCTCAAAGATGATTGCCATCAGCCATCGATGAATGCTACCCTGCGGAAATCGAGGTGCAGAAACAAACGCAGAATCCCCCCGGTTCGTGCCTCGCGCAAAGCAAAAGGCCAAAAATCCAAAGACGAGGGAACTTAACCATGCAAATATGCAATGGCATGAGATTTCTGCGGATCGCCGCCGTGCCGGTGATCTCGATCATCATCGGGCTTCCAGCCTTTGTCTCCGCTCCGGCGCAGGCGAAGCCGTCTACCGCCCCAGCCGCACCCCCGGTCCCGTTGCAGACCTATACTTTGCCGGACAAAAGCGCCTCTGCAGGTGTGCCTGCCGGATGGAAAGTCACAGGCGGTGGCGCCGGCATGATTGTCCTGTCGGGACCGCAGGGCGAAACTATCACTCTGGGACAGATCGTTCTCGCGCATGACGGTCCGTTCCAAGTGGGACAGAAGGGCCCCAACGGCGCTGCGATCACAATGCCCAGTTCGGCAAAGCTGAGTAACAAACTCCTCATGATTTTCCAGCAGACTGCGGCGTTCAACGGAGAGGCTGCCCCCCAGATTAAATTCATCTCCGGAGGCCTTCTCCAAGTGCCGGCGGCGATGGGCCAATGCGGCGTGTTTGCTGTGAGCAACGGCACCACTCAAGACGATGCAATGGGCATTCTCTGTTCGCTCCCGGAGGACGCCGGCCAATTTTTCAAGAATATTTTGATCATTGGTGCGGTGCCCGCGGCTGTCGCCTCCCAGACTGCTCCTACGGTTTTTGCAGTCTTAAAGAGCTACACGATTGCTCCTGGTTGGACGCAAAAGATCTTTGCCCCCTTCATGTCACCCGCCGCGGCAGCGCCCAGCATACCGGAAGGGGTCGATCCATACGCAAGCGAGTTTTGGAGGCAGCCCGCATATGATCCCGGCTACGATTGCACAATCGCAGGCCTCGTCGGCCCCTCGAGCTACCATCAGGCGGCCGAGTGCGGTTATCTTTCGCCGGACTTATAGAGTCGATTCCGGTCTTCCCGATGCGGCCGCAAGCAACGCAGGTCGAGGTTCCAGCTCTGCAATCTGACCTTCGCTCCGCTTGAGATCGCCACCTCACCAAGAATTGAGATCGTCACCTGACCACGAAAACCCCGTGCCCCATCCTTTCGCGTTCTTTGCGAGAGGGTGGGATCGCACGAACCCGAGCCAGGCGCCTTGTTCCCTCGTCCCTTGTTCCCAGCCGGGGCCCCCGGCGGCTTTGCCGCTGGGGTGGTTTAGTCCCCGCTTCACTGCGGAAACGGCACAAACTTCTCCGCGCAGGAGGCCGGGTTGCCCTCGGCCGGCGTTCCCTTGACCGTCGCATCCTCACCCGCAGGCAGTTGCAAATTCGTCGGCTCGGGGCCCAGCGTCACGTCGGCGTGATCCACCTGATAGGTATACGTCGCCTGGTCGGTAATCTGTACGCCGCTGAGCGTGGCCGCGATGCGGTAATCATGTCCGTAGCCATTGAAGGTGATCTTGCCCCCGCCGCTCACCCGCACGTTGTGCAGCGTAATGTCGCGCATGCTGGGCGGGGAATTGCCTTGCAGCGGGCCGTTCGCCGAATACGCCGTGTCGAGCGTGATCGGGTTCGACGAGTTGCGGATGCACAAGTCGTCGTAGACCACGTCCTGGGTCAGGCCGCCGCGTGAGCCGTTCGACTTGATCCGTATGCCGGCATCGGTGCCGTCGAGAGAAAGATCGAAGACGCGAATCTTGCTCACGCCGCCATTGGTCTCGCTGCCGATCGACATGCCATGGCCCCAGTAAAAGTGATCGTGGCTGATGGTCATGTTCGTTGCCCCGCCCGGGCCGCCCTTTATAGCTATATTGTCGTCGCCGTCGCGGATAAAGCTGTGCGTAATGGTCACGTTCTTCGTACCGTTGCCCGGATCGATGCCGTCCGTGTTGCGGGACAGCGGATGCGCCGAATCGGCCACGCGATGCGGCGTGTCGATCTTCACGCCCCACACCGTAAATCCATTACCGCCGTTGTAGCTCACGTGAAAGTTGGGCGAGTTTTTCAGCGTAATGCGGTAGAGAGTAAAGTTGTCGGAGCCATTGGCCACAATCAGCCGCGGCACCTGCTGGCCGCCGCCGTCGCGTGCCTGCTGCGCAAGGTCCCACCACGAGTATTCGGAGCCCAGCATCTTTTCGCCGCCGCGACCGTCGATCGTGCCGTCACCCATAATCGCCGAGTCGGGCGCATGGTCCACCGCAATGAGCGGCTTGCAGCCGCGGCCCCCTCCGTGGCTCACAATGCCGCAGCTTCCCGGCGAAACCGCGAAAACCGCAGGATCCCGCGAAGCGTAAAGCGTCACGCCCAGTCCCACAATCAGCGTCACATCGGGGCGCAGCTCCAGCGGCCCACTTAGAAATGCATCGTTCGTCTCGTTCACGTGCAGAAGGACAGCCCGGCCCTTGCCGCATTTGTCGATAGCTTTTTGAATGCGTGCGGTGTCGAGCTTCTGCTCGTCGGCCGGAGCCAGCGTGTTCCCATTGCTCTGCAATTGCGCGTCCAGCGTCCTGCAAAGCTGCGGGAAAAATGGCTCGATCACGGTGCGCGTGTCCTGTGCCGCCAGGCACGAGGCCGCGCCGCATATCGCTGCAACCAGGTAGACAGACCGGGGAATCATGTGCGCTCTTCCTTTGCTGATGGTTACTGCTGCAACAACACACTAAAACACTGCGCTCTCTCTGAACAAGAGCCAGACGAACCGCTGCGTCAGCAGCCGCTTTCGCCTGCAAGACGGGTGTCGGTTTTGTCGTCGCGCCGCGGGCGGGCATGCGCGCGATGGGCGCCCGCCACAGTCCTTGTCGGCGCAGTCCTCGGGCACCGGCGCAGCGCAGTCTTCAAGGCGCACCGCGCAACCCGGCGCCGCATGCATCCGCTTACAGCGCGTTTTCGCCGCGCTCGTCGTTGCGGATGCGAATCGCCTCGTCGACGCGGCTGATAAAGATCTTGCCGTCGCCAATGCGGCCAGTCCGCGCCGCCCCCACAATGGCCTGGATCGCCTTTTCCCTCAGATCGTCATGAACCACCATCTCAATCTTCACCTTGGGCAGAAGATCCACGGTATATTCACGGCCGCGATAAAATTCCGTGTGGCCCTTCTGGCGGCCGTGGCCGCGCGCCTCAAGAATCGTCATGCCTTCAATGCCGGCTTCCAGCAGCGCATCCTTCACCGCATCCAGCTTGGAGGGTTGTAATACGGCTTCAATCTTCAACATATGCAGTACTTCCTCGTTCGATAGCGTAACAGGCCGGGCGCCCCTTTGGCCGCCACAGGCCGAATCCTTGTTGTGCTTCCGGGAACACCCCGGAGCCCTATCCAACTCCGCTAGCCCCGCTAACTCCGCTTCTTGCTAGGAATTAAAATCGTAGCCCTCTTCCCCGTGCTGCGAGAGATCCAGGCCGGCCAATTCCTGCTCGGGAGTCACGCGCAGTCCCATGATCTTATCCACAATAAAGAGCAGAATCAACGTGCCTGCGATGGAAATCCCCCACGCCACACCCACGCCCGTGAGCTGGTTGAGGATTTGGCCCCAATGTCCGTCGATGGCGCCCGTGGGAATGTTGTTTCCCACCGCGTCCTTTCCATAGATCGGATTGATGACGCTCGAGGCAAACAGGCCGGTCAGCACCGCGCCCAGCGTTCCACCCGCTCCGTGCACTCCGAACGCGTCCAGCGAGTCGTCGTAGCCGAAGAACGACTTCACCCCGAACACCATGAACGAGCAGAAAAATCCTGCCGCAAGGCCGATAACCAGCGCCGACATGGGCTGCACAAAGCCCGAGGCCGGGGTAATGGCCACCAGCCCTGCTACCGCGCCGGAAATGGCGCCCAGGGCCGTCGGCTTGCCATTGTGGAACCACTCAAAAATTGTCCATCCCAACGCCGCAGCCGCCGTGGCGAAATGCGTGTTGACAAAGGCGCTTGTGGCCAGCGGGCTCGCGCCCAGAGCGCTGCCGGCGTTAAAGCCAAACCAGCCCACCCACAGCAGGCACGCGCCAATAAAGCTCAGCACCATGGAGTGAGGTGGCATGGCTGTGTGCGGGTAGCCGATACGTTTGCCCAGGTAAAGCGCGCAAATCAGTGCCGAGACGCCGCTCGTAATATGCACCACCGTTCCGCCGGCAAAGTCCAGGCTGGGAATGTGCCCGCCCGTCGCGTTCAGCAGCCCGCCCACGCCCCACACCATGTGCGCCATCGGGCAGTAGACCAGCAACGACCACAGCGACAGAAACACCGCCATCGCACTGAACTTCATGCGCTCCGCGAACGCGCCCGTGATCAGCGCCGGCGTGATGATGGCAAACATCAGCTGGTAGATCATGTACGTCTGCTCGGGAATGGTGGCGGCATAATCGAGGTTGGGCTTGAGCGACACGCCGCGCAGGAACACGTGCTCAAACCCGCCGATAAACATGGTTCCGTGGCCGAAGGCAAGCGAATAGCCCACCAGCGCCCATAGAATGCTCACCAGGCCCATCATGGCGAAACTTTGCATCATGGTGCTGAGAATGTTCTTCCTGCGCACCAGGCCGCCATAAAAGAGCGCCAGGCCCGGGCCCGTCATCAGCAGAACCAGCGCCGCCGAGGTCAGCATCCACGCGTTGTCGCCGGACATCTGGGCTTTCTGGACGGCCTGCTGCAATGCGGCAATCTGCGCTTGTGTCGCTGGCGCCTGCGCCGCCGGGGTTGCTGCTGCTGTTTGCGCCACGGTCCACGCGGGAATCCCAACCAGTGCAAGGAAAATCAACAATTTGAACCATTTGCGGCACATGATGTATTCACTCCAAATTCGTTCACGCGCCCAAAAGTCGTTCAGGCGCCTAAAAATCGTTCAGGCGCATTGCGCGCTGCATTCGTTACCGGTTCCCGGCTTCCGGCTCGGGCGAGTCGGGAGCGCGGCACACTTTTCAGGCGGCCGGGGGACCGCAAGCGGCCGCCCGACAGATCATATAGAAAGCTGGACTGTACTTTCGTATCATTCTCATAAAGGCGCACAAATAACGCAAGTTTTGCCCAAAGCTTGATTGCTTTTTGATGGAATCCATGCTGCATCCGCAAGAACTCACTCCTTTCACTTCCTTCACTTCCTTCACTTCCTTCACTTCTTTCACTCTCTTCACTCCTTTCACTTCGCCGGGATCCACCGCTCCAATCCACCCCTGGCATATACTTGAACCATGGCGCCTCCCGTAGAGCGTGACCGCTATCTGTTTGGAGCGCTTGATAGCAGCGTAAAAAACCGCCTCAAAGTGAGAGAAGCCGATTACGGCTACGAGCAGCCGGAAGGCGTCTTTCTCACTTCACTCGATTTCGCAGTCAATTGGGTGCGCAAGAACTCCGTGTGGCCCATGACCTTTGGCCTCGCCTGCTGCGCCATTGAAATGATGTCCATGGGCGCGTCCCGCTTTGACATCGCCCGCTTTGGCGCCGAGGTGTTCCGCCCCTCTCCGCGCCAGTCTGACCTCATGATCGTGGCCGGGCGCGTCTCGCAAAAGATGGGCCCCGTTCTCCGCCGCCTCTACGACCAGATGCCCGAGCCCAAATGGGTCATCTCCATGGGCGCCTGCGCTACCTCGGGCGGCGTCTTCAACAACTACGCCCTGCTGCAGGGCGTCAACCAGGTCGTGCCAGTCGACGTCTATGTTCCCGGCTGTCCACCCCGCCCCGAGCAGCTCATCTACGCGATTAATCTTCTCCAGGAGAAGATCCAGCACGAGCCGCGCAGCCTCCTCAAGACCCTCAACGTCGACTAACGCCTTTCGTACCGCCGGTCTCCAGACCGGCTTCTATGAGACGGCTGGTTGTGTCAAGTATGTTTTTGTTTTTTCCTTTGTTGGGAAGTTTTTTGTCGGCAGTTGGCAGGAACTTCTCGGAGAGATTCATCTCG
>JBEKGH010000039.1:0-33232 GCA_050012895.1 Occallatibacter sp. | reverse complement strand
GCGGGTTCGCCCGTACCACTCGAAAGAGGTGAATAAGTCATGCAGCGCACTCCCCGGCAAAAAATCCAGCAGGCGATAAAAACCAAACCGTACGATGTAGCCGAATTCCTGACCGATCCCGAAACCATCGCCGCTTATCTCACAGAGGCGCTCGAGAGCGACGATCCGCGTTACATTGCCAAAGCGGGCGGAATGTCCCAGCTTGCGCGCGAGACCGGCGTCACCCGCGAATCGCTCTACCGCGCCCTCAGCGAAACGGGCAACCCGGAATTGGGCACAACGCTCAAGGTAATGCGCGCGCTCGGCGTCCGACTCACCGCCTCGCTTACGGCTTGATTTCCCTCGGAGTCGGAGATCCCCGCTCGCGACCGCTTCTCTTTTCTCAGGACTTGCGCCAGCTCTCCGGATTTGCGCTAGAATTTTGTTGTACCGTATGTCGAACCTCTTCCCATCCGGTTTGCCCTTCTTCAGGCGCTTCCGCCGTGGACGCCACGACCGTGGACGCTAACCCTTCCCACTGAGTAATCTAGTTCCTGCAGGTTCTTGCCCGCAACGATTGTCTGCGCCGGTACTCGCGTTCGGGCAAGCACCGGCCAACTGACTGCGTGAATTCCACCAACTCCGCTAGCTCTGCGAACACCGCTAGCTCCGCTGAGAGGATCTACCGATGAACAGCTTCTCCTCGAAGGCCGTGCTCACCTCCGGCAATCGCTCCTACACCTTCTATCGCCTTCCGGCGCTCGCTGAACGAGGCTTCAATCTCGCACGCCTGCCCTTCAGTCTGAAAATTCTTCTGGAAAACCTGCTGCGCCGCGAAGACGGTGTGAACGTGACGGCCGCCGACATCGAATTTCTGGCCAACTGGGATGCGAAGGCCGAGCCCAGCCGCGAGATCGCCTACATGCCCGCGCGTGTGTTGATGCAGGACTTCACCGGCGTGCCTGCGGTCGTCGACTTGGCTGCCATGCGCGACGCCATCAAGACCCTGGGCGGCGACCCCGAGCGCGTGAATCCCCTCGCGCCCGCCGAGCTCGTCATCGATCACTCCGTGCAGGTGGATGAATACGGCACGGCCATGGCCTACGAGGCCAATTCCCTGCTCGAATTCCAGCGCAACCGCGAGCGCTACGCGTTTTTGAAGTGGGGACAATCGGCTTTCCGGAACTTCTCCGCCGTACCGCCCGGCATGGGCATCTGCCACCAAGTCAATCTTGAATACTTGGCACGCGTGGTCTTCACGGCGCAAATCGACGGGGAGACGGTGGCTTACCCTGACACGCTGGTCGGCACCGACTCGCACACCACCATGATCAACGGGCTCGGCGTGCTGGGCTGGGGCGTGGGGGGCATCGAGGCCGAGGCGGCCATGCTCGGGCAGCCCGTTTCCATGCTGATCCCACAGGTGGTCGGCTACAAACTCACCGGCAAGCTGCGCGAGGGCGCTACGGCCACCGATCTGGTGCTCACCGTGACGCAGGCGCTGCGCAAGCTGGGCGTGGTGGGCAAATTTGTTGAGTTCTACGGCCCCGGCATCGCGGAGCTACCGCTCGCCGACCGCGCCACCATCGGCAACATGGCGCCGGAATACGGCGCAACCTGCGGCATCTTCCCCGTAGACGCCGAGACCCTCCGCTACCTGCGTCTCACCGCACGCAGCGACGAACAGATCGCACTCGTCGAGGCTTATTACAAAGAGCAGGGGCTCTTCCACACCGCCGGCGGTCCCGAGGCCGAGTATACGCAAACGCTCGCGCTCGATCTGGGCGACGTGGAGCCCAGCGTGGCCGGACCCAAGCGCCCGCAGGATCGCGTGTTGCTCAAGGACGCGGCTTCGAGCTTTGCGCAGCAATTGCCCACGCTGCTTGCGCCCACGGCCAAGCCTTTAGGCTCGCGCACAGCCGCCGCGTGGCAGCGCCAGACGGTCACCGACGCAGCAATTGCTGCCGAAGAAAACGAGGGCCCGACCACTTCATCCGCGCCTGCCGGAACTCCGTTGCACGTGGCGACTACGGTGAAAGAGCGCTTCGGCGTCGATCCCGATCCTTATCTCGATCACGGCTCGGTCGTCATCGCGGCCATCACCAGCTGCACCAACACGTCAAATCCGTCCGTCATGATCGCCGCGGGACTGGTGGCAAAGAAGGCCGCGGAACGCGGTCTCACAGTCCCGCCGTGGGTGAAGACTTCCTTGGCGCCGGGCTCACGCGTGGTTACCGACTACTACCAGAAGGCCGGCCTGCTGCCGTATCTCGAAAAGCTGCGCTTCAACGTGGTGGGCTACGGCTGCACCACCTGCATCGGCAACAGCGGGCCGCTGCCCTCCGACGTTTCCAAATCAATCGAAGACCACGGCCTCGTCGCGGTCAGCGTGCTCAGCGGTAATCGCAACTTCGAGGGCCGCGTGAATGTGGACGTGCGCGCGAATTATTTGATGAGTCCACCGCTGGTCGTCGCTTACGCGCTCGCCGGACGGATCGGCCACAACTTCGATACCGATCCGCTTGGCAACGACAAGGACGGCAAGCCCGTGTATCTCCGCGACATTTGGCCCACGCAAGCCGAGGTAGCGAGCACTATCGAACGCGCCGTCACCAGCGAAGGCTACCGCAGGGAATACGCCACGGTGTCACAGGGCGACGCCAGTTGGCAGGGCCTGAGCTTCCCTACCGGCGACGTCTATCAGTGGGAAACGGATTCGACCTACATCCGCAAAGCGCCGTACTTCGACGGCATGACGGCAACACCAGCGCCCGTCGAAAATATTGCCGGAGCACGCGTGCTGGCGCTGCTGGGCGACTCCGTGACCACGGACCACATTTCGCCCGCAGGATCCATCAAGGCCAATGGACCGGCGGGAAAATATCTCGCCGGTCACGGCGTGAAGCCCACAGATTTCAACAGCTACGGCTCGCGCCGCGGCAATCACGAGGTGATGGTGCGGGGCACCTTCGCCAATGTGCGCCTGCGCAACAAGCTCGCGCCGGGAACGGAAGGTGGCGTCACGCGCCTGCTGCCCGAAGGCGAGCAGATGTCGATCTTCGACGCCAGCGTGAGATACGCCGAGCGCGGCGTTCCGCTCATCATTCTTGCCGGCAAGGAATACGGTTCAGGCTCTTCGCGCGACTGGGCCGCCAAGGGCCCCAAGCTCCTCGGCGTGCGCGCTGTCATCGCCGAGAGCTTCGAGCGCATCCATCGCTCGAATCTCGTGGGCATGGGCATTCTGCCGCTGCAGTTTGCGCCCGGGGAGAATGTGGAGAGCCTCGGCCTCACCGGCGAAGAGGTCTACGACTTCCCCGGCCTCACCGCGCTCCTCAAGGATCGCTTGGCCAACGGCCGTTCGCTGCGCGTGAAAGCCACCGCGAGCGACGGCACGGTGAAGGAATTTGATGCGGTGGTGCGCATCGACACGCCGCAGGAGATCGAGTACTACGAGCACGGCGGCATTCTGCAATACGTGTTGCGGCAATTGGCTGCGAAATAGGCGGAGCCGGAAGGCGTGCTACGAGCCTGTCTTGCGCTCGTCTTCCAGCACCTCATCGAGCAGCACGCGCAGGCTGACGGCGCGCGCACGGCCCTCGCGTGGGTCGGCCGACTTGGCCTGCGACAATTCATCGGCCAGGTTCAACGCGGCCAGCACGGCCACTCGCAGGGAGTCCGCGGTCTTTCCCTGCGCGGCTACGGCGCGCATCTTGGTGTCAACATAAGCAGCCAGATCGCGAATGTGCTGCGGATCCTCTCCCGACAGATGATAGAGCTGGTCGTAGATCTCCACCGTCACGTATTCGCCCGGATTGCTGCGCAGTTCTTCGGCCATCTCCGCCTCACAGTTCCAGCGTGTCGAGCTGCTTGAGCAGCCGTTCCACGCGCTGCCGCACCTGTTCGCGCTCCGCGCGCAACGCATTCAGCTCGTTTTGTAGTTGTTCCAACAAAGGCGACTGCGCCTGTACCTGGGCTTCGGCCTGCGTCACGCGAGCTTCGAGTTCCGCGCTGCGTGCCTCGGCCCCGGCGCGCGCCTGCCGTTCCCGCTTCACCAGTTCCACGGCGCGGCGGATGCGTTCTTCGAGCGCGGCAAAATCGTCGGCGCTCACGGCCAATGCCGGCGGCTCCTCATGTGTCTGCTGCTGGCCTTCACTCGCCGTTTCATCTACCGTTTCTACGGCCGTATCCGATTCCCAAAAAGTCTCTGACATGGTTTCAACCTCCGCCCCATTTCGGTTTGAGTATAGCGCCGATCACATGCAATGTTTTGCTCAGACGCGCAGCCGCGCCCCTGCTTTGCCAACTGCTTCCACCACCTGCGCCTGGAACTTCTGCAGTTCATCTTCGCGCAGGGTGCGATCAGGCGCCTGGAACGTGGCGCCCAGCAGAAGCGCATACTCCCGGGCGCCGAGCCGCGCGTCGCGGAACACCTCGCGCACGCGCCATTCCGCCAGCTCGGGGATTACGAGTCCAGCCATGGCGCGGTCGATCGTTTCCCAGTCGACACTTTCATCCAAAATCAGAGAAAAATCGCGGCGCACAGGCTGATAGCGCGAGATTTCGCGCGCCATGGGCCGGCGCAATCCCAATTTATAGAGTCGATCAAGATAAATCTCTCCCAGCAGTACCGCTTCCTTGATCTTTCGCGCCGCAGCCTCGCGCGGACGGAGCTGGCCGAACCAGCCAACCGTCAATCCATCCGCGACAACCCGTGACGACCGGTAGGGATGCAGCCACTCGGGCGTGATGCCGGCGTCCGCGGCAAAGCGATCGAAGTACATGCCGCGCATCTCGAACCGCGACACGACCTGCTCTACCACGCCCTTCACATCAAAAAAATCAAAAGCCCGGTCGGCATGCAACGCACTCTCCTCCGGCAAAGCACCAACCGCTCCAAAAGAGAGGGCCGGGCGCTCGTCCACTTTGTCCCCCACGCCGTTCGAAGTTGCCCCGCTGAAGACCGTGCCCATTTCAAAAAGGCGTATATCACTCACGTCGCGATTCAGGTTGCCCGCAATCATCGTCAGCATTCCAGGCACGAGCGACGGGCGCAGCACGCCGGCTTCCTCGCTGAGCGGATTGCCGAGCGGCACCACGAGTGCGGGTTGCGGTGCCGTCAGCGCGCCTTCCGCCGCAGAGCAAAAGGTGCTTGAGATCGCCTCATGGAACCCGGCAGCCAGCAGCGTGCTGCGCACCGTTGCTTCCTTTTCCGCCCATGGCAGTGCGCGCACGCCCTCGCCGAACTCCGGCAGCGTGTTGGCAAAGCGGTTATAGCCGTAGACGCGCGCGACTTCTTCGATGAGATCGATCTCGCGCTCGAGATCGAGCCGCCAGGTGGGCAGTTTGACTTGCCACGCGGGCCCGCTTTTCCCTGGCTCCGCGCTCAATCCGCATCCCAAGGCCGACAGCACGTTTTCAACGGTTGCCGCAGTGATTCCTTCTTTGTCGATCGTCGTGCCCAGGATGCGATGCACTTCACTTAAAGCGAGCGCGACAGGCTTGCGAAGTGCGGTGCGTGCTTCGGCCGCCGGCACGCGCGCATCCACCAATTCACCCTCGATCGATCCGCCGTTTGCGAGCAGAATCGCGCTTACGATGGCCGATGCAACCGGCGCCGCGTTGAAGTCCGCGCCACGCTCAAAGCGATGGCTGGCGTCGGTGTGCAGGCCGTGACGCCGCGCGGTCTGCCGCACCGCCATGGGATCGAACCACGCCGCTTCGACAAGCACATTTTTCGTCTCGGGCGTGATCATGGTGTCCCATCCGCCCATCACGCCGGCTAGGCCCAGCGCCCTCTTGTGATCGGCGATGACCAGATCGTCCGCATCGAGCACGCGATCGACGCCGTCCAGCGTCTTCAGCCGCTCACCCTTGCGCGCGCGGCGCACAATGATGCCGCCCTCGAGCTTGTCGAGATCGAAGGCGTGCGTAGGCTGGCCCATCGCCAGCCATGCAAAGTTTGTGGCATCGACGGCGTTCGAGATTTTCTTCTGCTCCAGAAGCGCGAAGTATGTAGCGACTTCAGCGCCGGCGAACCAGTCGCGCGATTCGCCAATGGTGATGCCGCGCAAAACACGCGCTGTGAAACGGCCGCAGGCGTCTTCAGCCTCAATCTTTACCGAGAAGGACTGGCCGCCTGGGCGGGGTTCTGGAAGTGGACACGTCAAATCGGGCAGTGTGAGCCCATAGATTGCCGCCACCTCGCGCGCGATGCCGTAGTGGTTCATCGCGTCCACGCGGTTGGTGGTGATGTCCATCTCGTAGAGCGAGCCATTGCCTTCGCCGAGCGAATAGATGCCCTCGACGGCGATGCCGCGCAGCGTCAGATCCTCGGCGAGCTGCGCGTCGTCAACGGAAAGCCCGGGCAAGTAACTGCGAAGCCATTTGGTCAGTATTCTCATTACAAATCTGCCTTCTTCTCCAAATTCCCTTGGCTCTCTCCCGGCGAAGCACTTGCTTTGCTCGAGTTCCGCAAACCCTGAAGTATTAGAGAGCCGCGCTTGCGAAGTGCCGGCGATAGCGAATAACCAATAGAAGCCATCCAGGGCGCAATAAGTACCATCTGGATATTGCAAGCGTTATCGAACCAATATTTCCGGGCCCATAGGTTCGAGCAATTCCGCATCAGCAATTCATGGTAGATGCCGGATAGCGCCGAGCTGGAGAATACGCTTTGGCTTTGCCGAAACCACCACACTATAACGCCAATCAGGAATAGTGGACTGAGCAGCAACCACGTCCATCGCCTGAGTACTTCCAGCTTGAACCCTTCGAAGGATTTGCCGTCCTTTGATCGAAACCAACCTTCCCCCGTCAGGCGCGAGTCCACCGGAACCTGTCCAGCCACTACGCCCGCAATTAATGCCGTCAGAAGAGTATGCTCACCAAACCACTCAGAAAGCCAAGGAGAACCCGCCCTCGTGAGCAAATGAGCCACTTCTTTGACTACGACCACGCATACGAATAACAAGACCAGAAAGATCATGAGGCTGACGTATGCACGAATGATCCAGCGCCACATCGCCAGACCTCCGACAACTACCTCAATAACTCCGCTAGCTCCGCCAACCGCGCTAACTCCGCTTTTAAACAAACTGCCCCAAAAACCGCATGTCTCCCGCGAAGAAGCTGCCGATTTCGCTGACGCCGTACTTCATCATGGCGATGCGTTCCACGCCCATGCCGAAGGCGAAGCCGGAGATTTTTTTCGGGTCATAGGCCGGCTGCTTTTCCGCGGCGAAGGCGAAGACCGCGGGATCGACCATGCCGCAACCCAGCAACTCAATCCATCCCGATTGCTTGCACTTGCGGCAGCCTTTTCCTCCACAAAAAATGCAACTGATCTGCACGTCGGCGCTCGGCTCAGTAAACGGAAAGAACGAGGGGAAGAAGCGCGTTTTGACCGCCGACCCGAACAGCGCCTTCATAGCGTGGTCGAGCGTGCCCTTCAAATCGCTGAAAGTGATATTGGTGTCGACGCAGAGGCCCTCGACTTGATGAAAGATGGGCGAGTGCGTGGCGTCGGCGGCGTCGTTGCGGTGCACTTTGCCGGGGATGACGATGCGCACCGGCGGCGGCTGCTGCTCCATGGTCCGCATCTGCACCGGCGAAGTGTGGGTGCGCAGCAGCAAACGATCGCGCAGCGGCTTGCGCTCCTGCGCGGCGACCACCAGAGTGTCCTGCGTGTCGCGCGCAGGATGGCCGGGCGGAAAATTCATGCACTCGAAGTTGTAGTAGTCGGTTTCCACTTCGGGTCCCACACCCACTGAGTAGCCCAGCGCCGCAAAGACCGAGACGATTTCGTTTAAGGTGCGCGTAATGGGATGCTCAGCGCCGGTGAGTCGGCGCGAACCGGGCAGCGTGATGTCGATCGCCTCAGCCTTGAGCGCGGCATCGGCCGCGGCTTCGCTCGGCCCCGCACCTACGAGCAGTCCTTCCACCAGTTCCTTGAGAACCTTAAAGCGCTGGCCCACGGCTTTCTTCGCTGGCCCGGGCGCGGCTTTCAGCCAACCGTCCGAAACCTCGTTGAGCAGCCCTTGCTTGCGCCCCAGCCACTTGAGGCGGAAGGCCTCCGTGTCAAGCGCCGCGGCGCTCGCGCGGGCCTGCGCCTCCAGCGAGCGAAACGCCTTGTCGAGCGCGGCCTCGTCAAATCCCGTCAATGTGGGTGCCGTCAGATTGGGTATCGCTTCGTTCGTCATGCCGAATGTTCAGGATAAAGCATTGCATGCAGCAGCCGCGCGCCCCGGCGCGCCCCAAAGCCAATTGTCGCGAATTCCCTGCGAAAAACCGTGCACCCTGCCTTAGCATGGTGACCATGAAACGCATCGCCACCACCGCCTGCCTCGCCCTCTGCGCCCTGCTCGTCGGCGCCGCTCCGCTTTCCGGACAATACACGACCACTCGGGCCACGACCACCCGGGCTGCATCCACCCGGGCCGCATCCGCCGTCTACTCGCTGCAAGACGGCTTTGTCGACGCCCACGGCGTGCTCATCTACTACGTCGAGTTCGGCAAAGGGCCGCCGCTGGTGGTTCTGCATGGCGGTCCCGGGGCGGACCACACTTACTTCCTGCCCTGGCTGCTGCCCCTGGCGCGCACACATCGCCTCATCTTTATCGACGAGCGAGGCTCGGGCCGTTCCGAACGCCTGCAGGACCCGAGCAAGTACACCGTCGAGGGCGATGTCGAGGACATCGAAGCGGTGCGCGTTGCCCTCGGCCTGGGCAAAATCTCGCTGCTCGGCCACAGTTGCGGCGGCGTGCTGGCGCAGGCGTACGCGCTCAAGTATCAGGAGCATTTGAGCCACCTGATCCTGAACAGCACCTTCGCATCAACCCGCGAAATGAACGCTGTGCTGGCCCGCGAAAAAGCGCAGATGCCGGCTGATAAACTGGCCCGCCTGAATGAACTGGAGGCCGCCGGCCTCTTCGGCAAGGGTGCGACCTGGGAGCACGGACGCTACCCGGCCGAGTACGAAACCCTTGCGTGGGGCGACGGATATTTTCCGTTTCTCTACGGCGCGCGACCCGATCCCGCGTACGATCCGGCCACCGGTAATGCGCCGACCAATTGGGATCTTTACCGCGAAATGTGGGGCTCGCACGGCGAGTTTGTCATCGACGGCAACCTGAAATCGGTGGAGTATGTGGACCGGCTGCACAACCTCCACGTGCCCACGCTGATCGTTGTGGGGGAACACGACGAGTGCGACCCCAGCCTGAGCAAAGAGATGCACGAAAAGATCGCCGGCTCGAAGCTCACGATCCTGCCCAATGCGGGGCACATGAATTTTGTGGATCAGCCGGAGATGTGGCAGAAAACCGTACAGGGGTTTTTGAGCGAGTAGCGGATCGCTCAAACGCACAACGGCCCGGAGCTCTTTCGAAAGAGCTCCGGGCCGTTTTTTCCGCCAGTCATATCTTGAGTTACGCGGCCTTGGCCTTGTCTGCCTTGGGCTTGTCCGCTTTGGCTTTCTCTGGCCTGGCCTTGTCCGACTTGGCCTTCGCGTCCTTGGCCTGTCCCACGAGAGTGGTAAAGCCCTCCGCATCCTTGACGGCAATGTCCGCCAAAACTTTGCGGTCGAGCTCAATGCCGGCCTTCTTCAATCCGTTGATGAATTGCGAATAGCTGGTGCCGTTCAGCTTGCAGGCTGCAGCGATGCGCACGATCCACAGCGAGCGGTACTCCCGCTTCTTCAGGCGCCGGCCCATGTAAGCGAACTTGAGGCCGCGCTCCACGGCCTCCTGGGCCGCCTGGTAAAGCTTCGATTTCGTCAGGAAATAACCGCTCGCTCGTTTCAGAATCTTTTTGCGGCGGTCACTCCGCTTGGTGCCACGTTTTACGCGGGGCATGGTGGGTTTCTCCTTTTTGCGTTTCTGGTTTGCGGCTGGAGGTAGGAAGCCGTCACATAAACGTGAGGCCGATGAACCTCTTCACTCGCTATTTCAAGCCTGATCTCTCGCCGTCGCGAACGCATTCCGCAACAAGCGGGGGCCAGTTTTTCTCCGGCCCTTTTTGCATTGGCACAACCCTCATCCCAAGGGCTGCTCCATGCAATGGTCAAGCGTAAGGAATCATGCGCGCTACCTTCTTGTAGTCGCCATCGGAAACCAGCAGGGTCCGGCCCAGCTTGCGTTTCACTTTTGGCGATTTCGAAGTAAGGATGTGCCGCGTCTTCGTCTGGCCCCGCTTGATTTTGCCGGTGCCAGTCTTGCTGAAGCGCTTGGCCGCGCCCGTATGGGTCTTCAACTTGGGCATTTTTCTTCTCGTTTTGGATCTGAGCCTGCGATAGACAGGGACTTCCCTGCCCGTTTGGGCCTCATTCAGTATACCTTAAGCCGGAACCGCCGCCAAACGCGGATGACGAGCTAACGAATCCTGCTCAACGCGTGACGAATCCCGGCGACAATCAACCAAACAGCGCTCACGGCCACCCCCAACATTCCAAGCAGGGTCAGGAAAATGAATGGTGTTCCATACGAATCAGTGTCGTCGAGGCCAATCCAGGAAACACAGCCGCAAATCCCTGGAAGACATACGGCAGAGCCCACGACAACTGCCCCCACACTGATTGCTGCCACAATCAGAGGCCTCTTCAGGGCCAGCGGCTTTCTTGGCGGATCGATGGAATTGAGCATTTCAAACTCTCACTCTGGCGGATCTTCAGCCGTGAACGGCGAACAGCAGGGCTTCTCCGTGGCGTGGAAGTTCATCACTTCCGTCCGGATTCCGTCGGGATCGTACATGTTGAACTGATATTTGCCGTCGAGGCCAATCTTCGGCGCGGCGTCGTGATGGCCCCCTGGACCGGTATCGAGACGGTTGCCGGCCACGAGCGCCTGATACGCGTCGGGCACCGAGACCACCCCGATAGAGAAGTGATCCATCACGCCCAATTCGCGCTGCGTCATGTCAACGGGCATGCCGGAAGTTCCACGCGTCATCATGTACTCGATCCAATCGTGGCCGTCGGGACACTGCTGGGCGACCCATTCCACCTTGTCGCCGCGCCCGCCCCACCAGTAGGGCCTGAAGCCGAGCAGATCGCGGTAGAACGTGTCCTCAAGGGCGCGGTCGTGCACCATGTAACCCGCGTGGATGATGTGGTGGCCGATGGCGTGGGGTGCGAACGCGCCGAGGACGAACCCTAATTTTCTTGCCGGCGCCTCAACGAACTGCACCTTGTTGCCTTCAGGGTCGCGCACCTCGAACCAGATGCTGCCGCCGGCGCCGTGTTGCACATGCGCCGGCACCTTCCAGCGTTTGGCCGCAAGATATTTGCGCATGCCTTCCGCACTCTCCGTCACCCAGGCAACGTGGTCGAGGCGGACGACGTCAGCTTTGGCCGGCAGCGGGAGCACCTCAATGTATTGTGTTTCGCTCAGAGCGTAGCGCACACCTTGCGGGTTTTCAGGATCAGACAGCTTCACCGCGCCCACGACCGCCGTGTAATAGTGCTCGGTGGCCGCGGGATCGGAGGTGTAGACGGCGATGTGCGAAATGCCGGTGATCTTGGGCCGTGGCGGCACGGTTTGCGCCGCGGCAGCGGACAACGTTGCAGCAGCAACGAGAGCGGAAAGAAGCAGCCTGGTTTTCATCACAAGTTCCTCGCGATTTCTTGAGCCAGACCACGATAAATCGATTTTGAGGCGCGTGCAACCGGGGCGCAATTCCGCTTGCGGTTGCCGTAGCCGCAACACCCCAGGTCTCTGACCGCATGAGTTTGTGCAGGCGGAGCTCGTGCTATCCCACCCTTCGCCAAGAGCGCGAAAGGATGGAGCACGGGTCGATTCTTCTTCAAGCGGTCAGAGACCTAGAATCGCACCCGCATCGCGACCTGCATCAGGCGCGGCGGCATGGCGCTCACCGCCTGGCCAAAGGTTCCGCTGGACATGTTGCCTTCCACCGTTGCCGGCCCGAAGAATTGCGCGTGGTTGAAAACATTGAACGCTTCGGCGCGGAACTCGAAGGCGCGTCCTTCGCTTAAAGAGAATTCGCGTGAGACGGTTGCATCGAGGTTTTCCATGCCCGGGCCTGAGAAAAACCGGCGGCGCGCGTTGCCCAGGGTGCCGAGCGCGGGCAGACTGAACTGGCTGGCGTCAAACACCGCGGCTCCGTCGCGCGGATTGGTGTTGATATGGAGCGAATTGCCGCTCCACTCCGGGGTGTCCACTCCATTGTTGTTGATGCCGTTGGGAATGGTGCCCAGGAGCGAGGTGTCGTTGTTGTTGAGAAGCGTGATCGGTAGGCCGGTGGTGAAGCGCGCAATGCCAGCCACGGCCCATCCCTCTTCGAATTTCTCGAGCAGGCGATCGGCGCTTTTGAGCTTCGGAACTTCGTAATGGAACGACGTCACAAAATTGTGCCGCAGATCGAAGGCGGAAAGTCCGCGGCTGAGCGACGGATCGACCGGATTGACGGGCTCAGGAAGTCCCGCCGATTGATCGATCGATTTCGCATAGGTGTAACTGGCCAGCAGATCGAGACCGTGCGAGCGGTGATTTAGCGTGGCCTCGAATGCGTTGTAGTTGGCGTTAGCGATGGTGCGCTGCAGTTCCACGCTGCCGAACGCGGGGCCGAAGGTGGTGCGTGCAGCCTGCTCGTTGAACGGCCCGCACGCCGATCCCAGGCTCAGGCACAGCGCGGGATTGGCGGGGTTCGCTTCTTCAAGCACCAAAAGATGATGCGAGGAGGTGCCCACGTAGCTGACCGTGGCCAGTGTGCTCGCGTCCAACTGGCGTTCCGCGCTTGCCATCCAGTGCTGCGCATAAGGCGTCACGTCGTTCGGGTCCACAGCCGGAATGCCCACCAGCGGCTCAAACTGGCTCCAGTTGACGGTTGAATTTGGATTCGCCCGGCTGGCGCCGTAGGCCACGTGTTGCAACGGAAAGCGCTGCCCCGCATTGGCGCCGGTAGCGGCCTCGGTGAACGGCGAGGCGAACAGCGGCGGCGCGGCCGACGTGTACGTGTACCCGTAAGGCGGATTCGCGCTCATGATGCCTGCCGAAAGTCCCTCGTAGGCCGTGTAATACATGCCATAGCCGAGGCGAATGCTGGTGCTGCCCGCTGAACCGATGAGCTTGTCCAGAAGGCTGCCGCCCGCAGGGCCGGGCGAGTACGCAATGCCTGCGCGCGGCGAAAAGTTGTTGCGCGGCGGCGCCAGCGAGCTGGGCACGCCGGGATCGCCGGGAAAGACCAGCCCCTGCGGCGCGCCGGGAAATACCTCGGACTGCTCGCCTTCAACCAGGGTCTGCAGCTGATTATACTTTTCGAGCCACGGCCGGATGCGGTCCCAGCGCACGCCGTAGTTCACCGTCAGCCTACTCGTCGCCTTCCAACTGTCCTGCGCAAAGGCCGCCAGGTAGAGATTGCGGTTATAAAAGCTCTCGGCCTGGCCCTGCGTGTAGCTCGACGCCACGCCCATCAGGAAATCGGCAAAGTCGACGCCGGTCTCGGAGCCGTTGAAGCTGAAGCTGCCGTTAAAGACCACGTCGGGATGGGTATTGATCTGGCTCTTGTGCATTTCGCCGCCAAATTTCAGGCCGTGCTTGCCAACGATGCGCGAGAAGGCGTCCATGCCCTCGTAGATATTTTCGGTCTGCACCAGGGCCGTGGTGTCCACGCCGGTAGTGAAGTCGTTGAAGGCGAGGTTCTCAATGCCCTCGATGGAGGGCCTGAGGGGCACGATGTTCGTGAACCCCTCCGCCGCGAGCGTGGGCCCCACACCGCCGCGCGGCTGGCCCACGGCATTCGCGTTGCGCATATAGCCTATGTGCGCCTCGTTGAGCATCGCGGCGCCGAAGGTCATGGTGTGCTCCAGGCTCACCAGTTGCGCGCGCCCATCGGAGGTCGCGTCGAAGCCCGGCACATTGGCGCCGCCCGTTCCGGTGGGATAGGGATTGTCGAGCGAATAATTATCAAGGAAGTAGTAGCCGGCGATGGCGCTCTTGCCGCGGCTCCAATCCGCGCGCAGGCCACCCTTGTTGTCGCCCAGGGTTTCGGCCGCGGTCGCGGTTTCAAACACCGCAGTGCCCGCGTTGGGCTCGGGAATCGAGGCCAGAAGGTACTTGGCCGGGGCCGACCAGATGGATTGCGGAATCTGTCCAGTGGGAAAGACCTGCGCATAGGGCTCGCTGGGCGTCACCGTTTGCCCCAGCGCCGACGACAGATGCGCCGCCCACGCATTGCCGTTGACGTTTCCCGTGAGCGGAACCTGGCTGAAGTCTCCGCCGCGTTCTGCGAGGGACGGTACAGAGATGTCGCCGGTATCGATGCCTTCGGTTAGCCCCGTTCCCTGGTAATCCGCAAACCACTTGACGCCCGTCCGAAACAAAGGACCACCCACAGTGCCGCCGTATTGATTTTGCCGGTAAGCCGCGCGGTCCGAAGAGAAGTAGTTGCGCGCGTCGAGCACCGTGTTGCGCAGGAACTCGAAGGCGCTGCCGTGCCATTGCTCGGTGCCCGCCTTCGTCGTCACCAGCACCTGGCCGCCGCTCGAGTTGCCGTACTCCGCGTCGAAATTCGAGGTCAGCACGCGAAAGCTATCGATAGCGTCGAGGTTAGGCACGATGGAAGTGCCCATGTTCACGTCTTCTTCCACGTCCGCGCCGTTCACGCGGAAGCCGTTCGAGTCTTCGCGCTGCCCGCTGATGGAGAGATTTCCAGGATTCGCGTCGCCCGAGGGTGGCGCGCTCGCTACACCGGTCATGATCACCGCGCCGGGTTGCGCCGTGTTCACCGGCACGATTCCCGGCTGCACGGCCATCAGGTCGGTGAAGTTGCGGCCGTTCAGCGGTACGGCCTCCATTTTCTTGGACTCCAGCGTCTCTCCCAGTTGCGTGCTCGTTGTCTCAGCCGCCAAAGCATCTGCCGTCACCTCCACCGTTTCCGCACTGCCGTTCACTGCCAGCGTCACGTCCAGATTTGTGTTGGGCGCCTCGGCACTCACCGTTGCCTGGGCTCGGTATATCGCAAAATTCGCCGCTTTCACCTCGACCGCATAGGTGTTTGCGGCCGGAACGACGAACTGAAAACTTCCCTGCCCGTCGGTCTCCTGCGTCAGCGGCGTTGCGGCATTGGATTGGTTGGATTGGCGCAGCGTGACCTCGGCGCCGGGAATGACGCCGCCCGTTGCATCGTGCACCACACCGGCGACGCGAAAGCCTGCCGGCGCCTGCGCCCGCAATCCGTGCGGGAAAATCGCCAGAAATAAAATGAAAAAGAGATGAATCCGGCCCTTCAAGAAAACAACCTCCTGGAATATGAGCTGTTGCGGCCGCTGCCTCGGTTCTGCGCCACAATCCCGGCGGAAAAGTGGCCCAATTCTGGAGACAGTGCCTATATACGACCAAATCAGTCCAGATCCTTCTGTGATTTAAATCACTCTTTTGAGATTCCAAATGCCAGTTCCTCGCCCAAGAGCCAATATCCGACTGATTTAGTCCTTATTCAATATACGACTAAATTGGTCGGAGTTAAAGGCCGCCGTCTCATAACCCGGAACTGGGGTCTCCTTGCCGGAATCTCTTCTTGACGACCGACGCGTCGTGGTCTGACCATGATCCTTCCGGCGGCGCAGGGTTTTCCCGCGCAGGGAAAAGGCCACGACGCCGGAACACCGACTCTTTCGTCTCCAACGCACGCCATCTAAACGGACCCGGCAACCGACCCCGGGGGGAGCTCAGCACCATGGCAACGATCGAAAACAACCGCAGAGAATTCTTGAAAGCCGGCAGCGCAGCGCTGGCCGCAACCGCCGTCGCGTTAAACGCCAAAAGCTATGCGCAGGTAATGGGCGCTAACGACCGCGTGCGCGTGGGGATTGTGGGCTGCGGCGACCGCATGAAGGGCGGCGATTTGCCCGCCTTCCAACAAAGTGCAAAGGATATGAACTTCCAGATCGTGGCCGTATCGGACATCTGGAAGATGCGCCGCGAACAAGGCGCAGATTTTATTGAGAAGCTCTGCGGCAATCGCCCCGATCAGGTGCGCAATAACGACGAACTGTATGCCCGCAAGGACGTGGACGCCGTCATCATTGCCACCGCGGATTTCCAGCACGCCTATCACGGCGCCGAAGCCGTGGAAGCGGGCCGCGACGCTTACGTGGAAAAGCCCACCGCGCACACCATGGCCGATGCGCGCCGCATTCTCGCCGCGGTGAAGAAGAGCGGGAAGATTGTGCAGGTGGGCACGCAGCGCCGCTCCACACCCGCGTATCAAAAGGCCGCCGAGTACATCAAATCGGGCCAGTTTGGCGACATCGTGATGGTGGAGATGACGTGGAACGTGAACCAGCCTGGCCGTTGGCGCCGTCCGGATGTGGTGCCGCTGCTCAAGGAAGAAGATACGGACTGGAAGCACTATTCGTTGGGCAGGAATTTGGGATCGTTCGACGCGCGCAAGTATCTTGAGTTCCGCCTGTTCTGGCCGTTCTCATCGGGCATTCCCGATCAGTGGCTGGTACACCAGATCGACACCGTGCACTGGTTCACGGGCTTGCCGCATCCGCGCTCGTGCGTGGCCAACGGCGGCATTTATTTGTGGAAGGATGGCCGCAAGAACTGGGACACCATGACGGCCGTTTTCGATTACGGTCCGCTCGACGATCTCACCAAGGGTTTCCAGGTGCAGTACTCCTCGCGCTTCACGAACTCCGCGGGCGGCGTCAAGGAGCTCTACTACTCGAATGGCGGCATGATCGACATGGACAAGCAAACCGTGACGCCCACAGGCGGGCTGACTAAACGGTTCGCTGACGAGATGCACATGCAGCCCAACCTGCTGCCCAGCATGGCGCTCGGCGAGAAGTCCGCAGCGGTGAATACCGACGCCGATACGCACGGCGATCCGCAGACTGCAGCCAATATGCGCAACTGGATGGAGTGCGTGCGCTCACGCAAGACGCCCAATGCGCCGATCGAAGCTGGCTACAGCCATTCCATTGCGCTGTGCATGAACGTCGCCGCCATCCAAACCGGCATGAAGGTGACCTTCGACGAGAAGACGCAGCAGGTGATGGCGGGAGGAAAGGTGTATGCGTAAAGACAGGGAACAAGGGACCAAGAGACCAAGGGAACATGGACGATGAGACAATCTGCAATCGCCAAACCTCTGCTTCTTCGAGTCGTTCCTGGAACAGCAGCACTCGCGTGTCTGAGCGCTGGATTGCTGTGTGCGGCAAGCGCGTTTGCGGCATCGAAGGGTGTTCGGGTGACGCCCGACGAGGCGAATCGGCGCGTCGATATCACCATCGACGGCAAGCCGTTCACGTCCTACATCTGGCCAACGACATTGAAGAAGCCTGTTCTCTATCCGATTGTGGATGCAGACGGCGTGACCGTGACGCGCGGCTGGCCGCTCGCGCCGCGCGCGGGCGAGCGTACCGACCATCCGCATCACGATGGGCTCTGGTTCAACTACAGCAACGTGAACGGCTTCGATTTTTGGAACAACTCGACGGCCATTCCGGCAGCGCGTGCGGCAAAGATGGGCACGATTGTCTTCGATAAAATCGTTTCCACCAAGAGCGGCGCGAACCGCGGCGAGCTGGTCAGCAACTCTACGTGGATTGACGGGCAGAATCACGCGATCCTCGCCGAAACTACGCACTACGTGTTCGCGCGCCAGGGCGCGACGCGCAGCATCGACCTGACGGTGACGCTCACCGCGCTCGATCATGTCGTGTTTAACGACGACAAGGATGGGCTGCTGGGCTTGCGCGTCGCGCGCTGGCTGGAATCGCCGGAGGAAAAGGGTGGAACCTTCACCGACGCCAACGGAGTTGCGACAACAGTCGCGGCTGCGGGCAATGTTCCTGGCATTGCGCCGCCAACGGGCGAGTATCTGACCAGCGAAGGCATCAAGGGCGAAGCCGCGTGGTCAACGCGCGGCCGCTGGTGCTCACTGACTGGACACGATGACGCCGGCCACGTCGCGACCATCGCCATCTTCGATCGTCCTGAGAATATTGGTTACCCGACTTATTGGCACGCGCGCGGCTACGGGCTTTTTGCCGCCAATCCGCTGGGCCGGCACGCATTCGATGCCAAGCAGCCGCCGCTGAACTACGCGCTGGAAAAGGGCCAATCGGCGACCTTCCGTTATCGCATTGTGTTCTACACGCATGCGGCGACAACGGAGGAGTTGAACCGCGAGGCCGATGCGTTCGCGGCGCGCTAGCGTTCGTGCTGTCCCACCCTAAACGCAAAAAGTGCGTTTAGGATGGGGCACCCGGCAATGGCACGGGCTCACCCACGCGCGTTCCCGCGCGGCATCAAATCACACTTACTTTTACGGGAAGAGAAAAAAAGGGTGGCGGAAAATCTCCGCCACCCTTTGTTGCATTGAATTGTTACGACCTCAGAAGTTGTACTTGAGCGAGAACTGCCCAATGCGCGGACCGGCGCCGTTCTCACCCGTGATGGTTCCGAACGATGTACTACTGCTGAGCGGGCCTGAGACGCCCGGGTTGTTCAAAATGGTGTGGTTCAGCACGTCGAAGTAGTCCATGCGGAACTCCAGATTGGATTCGCGGAAAACCGGGAAGGTGCGGACCAGGCCGGCGTTCCACACCGTATAGCGGGGACCGCGGAGCGTGTCCTTCACCACGTTGCCGAAACCGGTTCCGGGGCCGGTGTTGAGAGGAACCGAGAAGGCCGACGGGTTCAGCCAGTTCTCGCAGACTTTGGGTGCTGCGGGGCAATCGCCGACGTTGGTCTTGCTTTTGAGGTACGGCGACTGGGTGAAGTCGCGCTGCGCGCGGTCCTGCGTCAGGCCGGTATCCGAGTTGTCAGTTCCCGTATATTCGGTGAGCGCATCGCCGGAGTGGCTCTGAACGATACCAGAGGTCCGCCAGCCATTCACGACCGCCCCGAGGATAGGACCGCCGTGGTTGAGCTTCGCAGGCGCCCATTCATAGGAGACCGAGAAGACCTGCGGATGGTCGATATCGGAGACACCACGGTCGAGAGCCTTGATGTCCGGCACCAGGGCTGCCGACGGGATGTTGACCGCGTTGGAGGGATAGAGCGGATAGACATACGACTCGCCGGCGTTGAGGTCCTCGGTATTGGAATCCCGCGTGGCCTGCGGCATGTCGTCGAGGGACTTGGACCAGGTGTAATTGGCCAGGAGCTGGAGGCCGTGCGACATCCTTTTCGTCAGAGTGACCTGGAAGGAATTGTAGTGGGCGCTGCCAATCATGGCCGCTTCGACGATCTGGGCGTAGTTTTCGTTGTTTGTGGGGCAGCTTGTGCTGCCTGCGGCGCATGGTGGTCCGACGGTGGGAGCCGTGTCATAGATCCTTCTGGCGTTGGCGCCGGATGTGCCGGACGGGAAGGTCAATTTGGGGACTGTCGCGGTGCCTGTGTTCGTAGCGGTGTTCACAGACGGGTTGAGTTCAAGATTGACAAACAGGTGGCGCGATGCGGAACCGACATAGGCCAGCCGCGTGGCCCAGCCGCCAGGGAGCTGCTGCTCGATGGTCAGGTTGTAGTCGGTGGTGGCCGGAACCCGGAAGTTGCCGGAAGGATCGTACTCGCCGACCTCCATTTGGTTAGGGAAGGGCGTCTTGGAACCGAAGGGCAGAGTGAACGGGAAGGGATTGGTGATCGAACCTACACCCCCGGTGCAATCTTTCGTGCAATACGGATCGCTGAACGGGCCGCCGGGAGAGCCGGCGGTTTCGTCAGGGTTGTCGCCCGATGACCCCACGGTGATGGTGTTGGGCTGGAAGGTGGGCTGACTGAGGTTGAAGAAGCCCTGCGTGCGGTCCGCGTAGAAGATACCATAGCCGCCGCGCAGCGCCGTCTTGCCGTTGCCGAATACGTCGTAGGCGAAACCGATTCGGGGCATGAACTGCTTGTACTGGTTCTTCACGCCATCGACCGGGAAGCCCGGGTCACCCGAGAGCACCATACCGGCCGGCAAGCCTGGAGTGTTCGGCGCCGTGGCAATAGCGTATTGAGACGTGCCGGTGTTGGCCGCAAACTCGGAGGGGCTGAATGCGGTCTGGACGCCGACCTTGTCGTGCCAGGGAGCAAACTCCTCCCAGCGCAGGCCATAATCCAGGGTCAGGCGGCTATTGATCTTCCAACTGTCCTGGGCGTAGATGCCCGGGAAGTGGCCGCGGTCGTTATCCAGCTCGTATTCGCCCTGTTCGAATGTGTTCATGAAGCCAACCATGTAATTTGCGAAGGCATTGACGTTGCCGGCCGGAAGGGACGTGCCAGCCAAGCCGAAGGTAAAAATACCATACGAGTTGTACACGTTGACCACGTCGAACTTGCTCAGCTCGTAGTGTCCGCCGAAGGCAAAGTTGTGGCGGCCTTTGACCCAGTGCAGATCGTCGTTGAAGGTGTAGTTATTGCGCTCAAATACGGCGCTGGCCGAGGACGCGGCCTTGAAGTAGCCACTGATGGTGGGATCCATGTAGGGGCCAACACTAGGCTGCCAGATGCTGGCGAGTGGGGTGCCCGAGGCGAGAGCCGTGACGTCCTCGCTGCCTGGAGGTCCGCCGCGCTGGGAGACCTCGCGCTGGAAGTTTAGCACCAGGTTATTCAGAATGTTGGGCGTGAAGGTGTGAGTTTCAGCGACGAGCGCATTCTGATAGCGGGTCTGGAAGTACGACGTGTAGCTGTAGAGGTCGGCGGGGTTGTAGATGGCCGGCGCATGATACCAATCGTAGAAGTAGCGGGCAAACATGTGATCGTTTGCGCCAAATTGGTGGTCGACGCGCGCCGTATCTTCGTTGAGATAGTTCTGCGTGGCGGAGAAATAGTTTTGGGTGTTGCCGATCTTTCCCGCGGCCGAATCCGCGGCTGCCGTGGGGAAAAACTTCGCGAAGGCGACCGATGCCGGATCGAAGGCGCTGCTGGGAATGTGATTGTTGGGCCATGCCACGCCGGTGAACGGGTTAGAGATTTGCTGGCTGGCCGTGCTGCAGATGCCCGATCCATTGAAGGTGCCGGTGCAGAGGTTGCTGAAATCGGCGTAGCCGGTTCCGGTCGTTCCCTCCTCGGCTGCGGTGGGCGCCGTAAACGAACCTTCGCTGCCGCCCAGGTGGATGGTGGTGTACTGATAGCCGTAAAAGAACTGCGTGGTCTTGCCGCTGGAGAGGTGCGGAATCTTCACAGGTCCGCCGACCGAGCCGCCGAACTGATGGCGGTGCAACGTGTCCTGATCGCCGGGTGGGTTGAAGTGGCTCTCGGCGTTGAAGAAGCCGTTGCGCAGATACTCGAAGAGGTCGCCGTGGAACTGTTCGCCGCCCGATTTGGTGACGATGTTGACCACGGCTCCGGCGCTCTGGCCGAACTCCGCGTTGTAGTTGCTGGTCTGCACGCTGAATTCCTGCACCGCGTCCGGCATCGGGTACGGATCGTTCACGTTGGTCATTTCGTCGAGGTTGTTTCCGCCGTCAAGCAGGAAGTTGTCCTGGTTGGGCAAGGTGCCGTTCACGGAGGCTACCTGGACGACGGTGAGCTGGGAGGGAGAAAACGTCTTGCCGCTGCCCTGGTTGACGCCGTTGCCCTCATTGGTGGCGTCGACTACGCCGGCGACCAGCGTAACGAGCGTGGCTGCGCCTCTGCCGTTCAATGGCAGATCGCCCACGGCCGCCTGGTCGATGACCTGGGACAACGTGCCGGTGGTGGTGTCAACCTGCGGCGCCTCGGCTGTGACGCTGACGGTTTGCGTTTGCGCGCCGATCTTGAGGATGAGATTAATCGTCAGCGCTTGATCGGCTTCGAGTACGATGCCGGTCTGCGAATAGGATTCGAATCCGGCTGCAGTGACGGAAAGCGAATAGCCGGAAGGCAGAAGAGTCGGAAACACAAATCGGCCGTCTCTGCCCGAGACTGTCCTGGTCTGGTTACCGGTTTGCACCTCGATGGCGACCACGCCGGCGCCCGTGACCACAGCGCCGCTTGGATCCGTGACCGTGCCGCTGATGGTTCCGTAGCCCTGCGCGTGCAAACTGGTCGCGGAGAAGCCAAGACATAAGCAAACGATGGCGACGATGGCCGCCAGCATGCAGAGTGAACGGCGCCCGCCGCCTGGGAGCTGATGCGTCGCAAACTGCGCTCTCCCGGCTCGGAAGAATAGAGAAGTCTGATGTTCATGAGAGGACGTTGTCATAGGATTTTTCTTGTATGCCTCCATACAGTAGTGTTGTCAGAAGTCGTAGCCGACACACCCTCGCCGTTTCATCAAAGCGATTTAGAGCGCCGACAAAGTTAAGTCTCATTGACCCGGGGAAGCATAGTGGTAAGACCACTGATTGTCAATAGGAAATTGTTTTACTCAATAACTTAGGTGATGGGAAGTTCCTATTCGATACTCCGGCCCTGCGGTTGCCCCGTGGTGCTGACGCTGTATCGTTAGCACTATCAATGATTTACGGATTCTTTAATTGGTCATTTCGGTGGTGGGCCGTGAGGATTAGCGCCACCAAAGCTGTGGCAAACGAGACTCCGGCCAGCGCGAAGAAGGCGGTGCTCCATCCGTACGCGACGCTGATGCGCGCCACGGTAACGCCCGAGAGCCAGCCTGCAATGTACCCGAAGCCGTCGATAATGCCGGCCGCCGTGGCGCTGCCGCGCTGACCACCGAAATCCAGCGACATGGCGCCGGCCAGATAGGAGTACGGTCCCAGCAGGGTGAATCCCACCAGCCCGACGAGAAGAGACGGCGCCCATTCTCCCGCGTGGCCCGTCACCCGGCCCAGCATCACCAGGCAGACGGTGCATGCCGCCATGCCGATCACGACCAGCACGTTGCGCCCATTGGCGCCGAGCTTGTCGCTCAAAAACCCGCCTAGCAGCACGGAAACTCCGCCACAAAGAGGAAAGAGCGCGCTGCGGCTGGCCGCCACGCTCGGGATCAGGCCCACGAACTGCACAAAATAGGTCGGCGTCCACAGGTTGAAGGTTTCGCGTAGCAGGGTGGTGCCGAAGGCCAGCAGGCAAACCAGCCAGAACGCGACGCTTGAGAGAAGAGGGCGCAGAATCGCGCCGATTTTCAATTGGTGTTCGCGGTGGTGTTCACTGCCCGGCTCGTCGATATCCACATTTTGGGCGTACACGTTTCTGGGATTCACTTCCGGCGCGGGAAGGCCGCGCTCGGCGGGCGTCTCGCGCAACAGCACCAGATTGATGAGAAAGAGAACCCCGAGCGCTGCCGCGGCAAAATAGAAGACACCGCGCCAGCCCACGCCATGGGCGAGCAATTCGCTCATCATCCAGCGGCATCCCGCGTCGCCAAACAGGAAGCTCAGGCTCACCACCGCCATCACGCTTCCGTAGGTGGAGTAGGAGAACCAGCGCGAGGAAACCCGCACCAGTCCGGCCCAGCCCTGCGACTGGAAGAGCCGGTTGCCGATCCACGCCAGCGTGAAGATGGGAAATCCGCCGCTCAGCGCGAAGAGGACGGTAAACAGGATGGAGCCGGCCATGCCGCCCAGGAAAAACCGCCGGCCACCGCGCGTGTCGGCCAGAGCTCCGGAGAAGAATTTGCCCAGCGCGTACGCGGCGGTGCCCATTGAGGCCATGAATCCTAGGCGGATTTGCGCTTCGTTTGGTGTGATGCCGTGACGCGACAGATCGCGCATCAGGTCGGGCAACACGACCGATAGATCGGAGCGGCAGAAATAATAGCCGGAATAGCCCAACGCCAGAAGCGCGGCCGTTGCCCCGTGCCACAACGTAAATTGTGGTTTCGAACCTGAATCATCAGGCTCGATCTCGGGCGTGGCCAATGCGCTCTCTGCGGACACACTAGAAAATTACCACACGGCTCCATGCATCGACTGCGCCGCCGCGCAATGCGCCTGTGCGAATCCAGGCGCAATTCGTTGACCTGCGAAAGCAGTTCAGGCGCGCCTACCGGTTGCGGGTTTCTTTCCACATTTTGTTTCCCATTTGTATCTCCGGGAATTACTATGGACCGCCGAGGGGTTCTGCCTGGTAACAGCGAGGCTTCAGAAGAGGTCGCGGCTGCGGCAGAGGTTCCCCGGGGGTTCTAACATGCGTTTTTCCCGGAATCAACGCTCTCTTTGTATCGTTGCCTGCGCTGCGCTTGCGTTTGTTCTCCCACTACGGCACGGCGCAGCGCAAAAGGGCGCAGCAAAAAACGACCTTTCGCCCGATTCCCTCACCGCGATCCGCAGCGGCTTTGCCACGCCGCCCATGGACGCGCGGCCCATGATGCGCTGGTGGTGGTTCGGCCCGGCGGTGGAGAAGGGTGAGCTGGCCCGCGAGCTGCGCACCATGAAAGCGGGCGGCATCGGCGGCGTGGAGGTGCAGCCCGTTTATGCGCTTGAGCTCGACGATGCGCAAAAGGGATTTCGCAATCTGCCGTTTCTGTCCAAAGATTTTCTCGACATGGTTTCCTTCACCGCGCAGACGGCACATGATCTTGGCTTGCGTCTTAACTTCACCCTGGGCAGCGGCTGGCCGTACGGCGGGGCGTATGTGCCGGTGAGCGATGCCGCGGGACAGTTGCGCATTGTGGCTGACGTGGTGCCGGCGGCCGCCTCTTCCCTTCCCGTTCCATCGATTCGCAATGGCGAAGCACTGCTGGCTGCATTCCTTGCTTCGGGAACTCCGCAGCAGTACGACGCCGAGCACGCGCAACAGCTCGACGCGATTCGCGATTTCCGGCTGAGGTTGACCGCGGGAATCAGCGGCCCGCACGTGGTGCTGTTCTTCATCTCCAGCCGCACCGGCCAGCAGGTGAAGCGCGCGGCTGTGGGCGCGGAGGGTTTTGTTCTCGACCACTTCAGCATGGAGGCAATTCAGAATCACATTCGGCACGTGGCTGAGCCGCTGATCGCTGCGTGCGGAGCGAATGTGCCCTATTCCGTCTTTAGCGACAGCCTTGAAGTGTACGAATCGGATTGGACGCCGAAGCTGCTGGACGAATTTCGCGCGCGCCGCGGCTACGATCTGACGCCGCATCTACCGGAACTGGCCGTGGGAACCACCGCCGAGGCCGCCGACGTGCGCTACGACTGGGGCCGCACGCTGGCGGAGTTGATCGACGAGCACTATCTGACGCCGCTGAATACGTGGGCGCAGGAGCACCATACGAAATTCCGTTCGCAAAGTTACGGCTCGCCGGCGGTGACGCTTTCGAGCAACGCGCTTGTCGATCTGCCCGAGGGCGAAGGCTCGCAATGGCACGAAGGTTTCTCCTTCACGCGCTGGGCGACTTCGGCGAGCCATGTGTATGGACGGCCGGTAACTTCATCGGAGACTTGGACCTGGTTGCATTCGCCGTCGTTCCGCGCCACACCGCTCGACATGAAGGCGGAGGCCGATACGTTTTTCCTGCAAGGGATCAACCAGTTCGTGGGCCACGGGTGGCCGTATTCGCCGCCGGCGGCGGGCGACCCCGGATGGTCGTTCTATGCGGCCGCCGTCTTCAACGATCACAATCCGTGGTGGATGGTGATGCCCGATGTGATGGGCTACTTTACGCGCATGAGTTACCTGCTGCGCCAGGGCTCGCCGGTCTACGACGTCGCCTTGCTGCTGCCGGAAGAAGACGCGCAGGCGCGCTTCCGGCCGGGGCACGTTTCGGTCACCGATGAGATACGCATTCTGCTCGGACCGGATCTGGTTCCGGCGATTCTCGACGCGGGTTACAATTTCGATTTCATCGATGCGGCGGCCATCGACAAAGTCGGCATGCAGTACTATCCGGTGCTGGTGATTCCGAATGTGGAGCGGCTGCCACTGGCCACGTACAGGTGCATTGAGGCGTTTGCCCAGCGTGGCGGAGAGGTGATTGCGGTGGGTAGTTTGCCTTCACGTGCGCCCGGAGTGATCGAGGGGCCGCGCGACTCGGCAGCCGTGGCGCAGATTTCGCAGGAGCTGATGGCTTCGGGCTTGAAAAACGTGAGGATCGTGGCCAGCGCTACAGAACTTGGCGCAGCACTTCGAGCATCTTTCGAGAAGCCCGACGTTGTGATGAACCCTGCAACTCCCGAAGTGGGCTTCATTCACCGTGGTCTACATTCGGCGGGCCAAATTTACTTCGTGGCCAACACCGACAACCGGCCGCATTCGTTTGACGCGACGTTTCGCGCTCGCGGCGGCGCGGAGTGGTGGGATCCGTTCACGGGAAAGATCACGGGCGCGGGTCCTGGGCCAACGATTCATTTCGACCTCGCTCCGTATGAGTCGCGCGTGGTGGTATTCACCGGCAATCCCGCGCTTCCGCCGCAGCGGCAAGCGACCACGCCGTTCGCGCCCATCGATCTGAGCCACGACTGGAGGGTGACCTTCGACAAGAGCGGCACAGAAGAAACCATGCAGACGCTGCACTCGTGGACCGACAACGCAGCGCAGAAGTATTATTCCGGCACGGCCATCTACACGCGCACGGTGGAAATTCCCGGGGCGGTCGCCAAGTCCGGTCAGGTGCTTCTGGACTTTGGCGAAGGCACACCGGTGCCGCGCGAGCCGCTTCACCAGGCGGGAACGCGCACCTGGTATGACCCGCCGGTGCGCGAAGTCGCCGTGGTCACTGTGAACGGGAAACCCGCTGGAAAATTGTGGCATCCGCCGTATCGGCTGGACGTAACGGCGCTTGTGCATGCGGGCACGAATGAACTCCGAATCGCGGTGGCCAACACCGCCGTCAACGAGCTGGCTGGGCGCGCCGCGCCGGATTACCGGCTGCTGAACCTGCGCTACGGCGAGAAGTTCACGCCGCAGGATATGGATGATCTGGAGCCCTTGCCATCAGGCATCCTGGGCACGGTGCGGCTCGTTTCGGGGCAGTAAAGCAGGGAGCGAGGGAGCAAGGGAACGAGAAAAGCAACCGCAGATCCTTCGACTCCTCGTCCGCCGCGGCGGACTCGTCGCTCAGGATGACAATTCTATTTTTCTATTGATGACAATTCTATTTTTGCTGTGAATTTTGATGACTGACCAGATTGATGACAGACCAGATTAGACTGTGACCTTTGGAGACATGACAAAAGGAGACCCGATGAATCGTCGAGAATTTTCCGCGCTTTTGCCCTTGCTTGCTGCCGCTTCTGCTCTTGCGCCCGAGGCCGAGGGGCAGGCGACTGCTGTTCCGACTGCTACTCCGGCCGCCGCGCCCACACCACAACCTGCGACGCCAATGCAATTGGCGAAACTCGTCTCCGGCCGCTATCCGCAAATTGAGCCAGCCAACCCGCATCCATCGCCGCGTATGTCAAAGCGTTTTTTAATGGGAATGCTGCCCGACAATATTCGCCTGGAGGCGCACTTTACGCATCTCGCGCCGGGCGCACCGCCCGAGCCCATCGGCACGCACAAGCACACCGAGATCTGGTTCATCCACGAGGGCACGGCGCGGCTGATGACGGCAAGCGTGACGCGCGATTTGGTGGCCGGCGAGATGGGTGTGTGCATCGCGGGCGACCTGCACACCGTTTACAACGCCAGCCAGACGGAGCCGGCATCGTATTTCGTGCTGACAGTCGGGCCGCCGGAGTAAGGCAGGGACTGAGGGACGAAAGAACCTTGCGCCCGCGGCGCGCCGAAGCAACCACCCTTGCCGTTCGAAGCTCACGCAATTGCTCTGAGCCGGAACCTGCTTTGCACAGCCGCCAGCAGAGCGAGAACGGTAGAATGTCGAGAGCGCAGCAACGGACTTAAGGAATGACGTACTACGACCAGGTCGCAGAAGCAGCCGCATTTGTGCATTCTCGGCTGGGCGCGCTCGCGCCACGCGTAGGCATGGTGCTGGGTTCGGGGCTGGGCGCGGCGGCCGATGCTGTTGCCGATCCGGTCTTCGTTCCCTACCAGGAGATTCCGCATTTTCCGCAATCGACCGTGGAAGGACATTCAGGACGGATAGTCGCAGGATCGCTCGGCGGTGCTCCAGCGATCATCCTGCAGGGGCGCGTTCATTCTTACGAGGGCTACACGCCGCGCGAAGTCACGTTTCCCATGCGCGTGCTGGGCGCGTTGGGAGTGCGCGCCGTGGTGCTGACGAATGCCGCCGGCGGTATTCAGGCTGGTTACCATGTGGGCCAACTGGTGGCGCTCGCCGATCACATCAATATGATGGGCTGGAATCCGCTCACCGGGCCCAACGAGTCGCGCTTCGCTGCGAGGCCGGGCGCGGGACTGCGTTTCTTCGACATGACCGAGGCCTATAGCAAGGCGCTGCGCGCGATGGCCGCCGAAGCGGCGCTCGAGGAGGGATTCTCAATCGCGGAGGGCGTGTATCTGGCCACGCCGGGCCCGAGCTTTGAGACGCCGGCGGAGATTCGCGCCTTCCGCACGCTGGGAGCCACGCTGGTGGGCATGTCGACCGTGCCGGAGACGATTGTGGCGCGGCACATGGGAATCGAAGTGCTGGGGATCTCCTGCGTGACCAACCTGGCGGCGGGACTGGGCGCGACCCCGCTGAGCCACCTGGAGGTGCAGGAGACAGGGCGCATGGTGGAGCGGCGGCTGGCCGGACTGCTGAAGCGCCTGGCGCCGAGAATCGCCGCAAGAGCGAACGAGGAATCTTGAGCCGCCCCGTGAGCCAAGCTGTGAGCGCTCGAGTCGCACGCGAAGTCGCCGCGCAGATTCCGCGGCTGCCCTTTCCGCCCACGGTGCTCGGCGTTGCCGGCTGCTCCGGGTCGGGCAAAACCACGCTGGCCAACGAAATGGCCCGCATGCTGCGCGGCCTGCGCTTCCATCTCGACGACTACTATCTCGATCTCGGTCACATGCCGCTCGAAGAGCGCGTGCAGCAGAACTTCGACGACCCGTCGATGATTGAGATTCCACTGCTGGCCGAGCATATTGCGACCCTGGCGCGCGGAGACACGATCGACCGGCCGATGTACGATTTCGGCACCTACACGCGCATGCCGGGACGCACTGAGCGCGTCACCTCCGGTCCGTTCCTGATTATTGAAGGCATCTTCGCGCTCCACTTCGCGGAGCTGCTGCCGTTGTACCAGCTGAGCATTTATGTCGATACGCCGGACGCCTTGTGTTTCGAGCGGCGGCTAAAGCGCGATTTGGACGAGCGCGGACGAAGCGAGGAATCGGTGCGCTATCAGTGGGCGAACCGTGTCCGGCCCTCGAGTAATGAGTTTGTGCGGCCCTCGGCGAAGAACGCCGATCTCGTGGTTGACGGCTCCGGTGCCCTGGACTGGAAGGTGGAACGCGTGATGGCGGAGATGCGGAAGCGGAATTTGCTGACCGGCGCAGCTTAGCGGCGCGCCGGTTCACGCTTTACAAACTCCCCCACAAAATGGTATAAGAGTTATACCAATGCGGTTTGACTTCGATCCGCGCAAGAGTCAGAGACTGAGGGAGAATCCGCGGCGGGGCATTGGCCTTGAAGAGGCCCAGGAGATTTTCACCCGCCCGTTCTATCTCGATCGACGATCCGACGTGCCCGAGCAATACATCGCAATTGGATGGGTGGGCGAGCGCTTATATTCGCTCGTTTTTGAGGTGCGCGCGGACGAGGAAGGCGAGATTTACCACCTGGTCACGCTTTGGAAATCTACCCGCGAAGAAGAGGAACTCTATGTCGAAAACACTTGAATCCCCCAAGCCGCCAACCGCCGATGAGATCGCGGAAATGGCCGACAGAGGCGAGAACGTCTCGCGCTTTTTCACCGGAAAAGGCAAGATGATGCCGCCCATTCAGCGCGTGAATGTGGACTTCACGGCTCCCATGCTGAGCGAACTGGACGATGAGGCGCGTGCGCTGAATATCAGTCGCCAGGCGGTAATTAAATCGCTGCTGCGGCAGGCTCTGGATCGGCAGCGATTAGCGCGGAGAGCGCGATAAACCTCTACTTCGCCGTCAGCGCCGCCGTTGGCACCAGCATATCTTCCTTGCGCATCACGAGATTGGTGGCGTTGAGCGTGGCCAGTTCGAATCCGTGGCCGTGCGTGATGGCGTCCGTTGGGCAGGCTTCGACGCAATAGCCGCAAAAGATGCAGCGGTTGTAGTCGATGTTGTAGACCTTGGCGTAGCGCTCCGACGAGGAGATGCGGGTTTCGGCGGTGTTATCGGCGGCTTCAATATAGATGCAGTTCGCAGGGCAGGCCGCGGCGCACAGGAAACACGCCACGCACTTTTCCAGGCCGTTTTCGTCGCGCTGCAACACGTGCGCGCCGCGGTAGCGCGACTCGATGACCGCTCCACGCAAGGGGCCCGGACCGTCAGGGTAATTCTCCACCTCGGTGGGCGCGAACGCCTCGCGAGCGGTAATGCTCATGCCCTTGGCGATGGCGGCGATGTTGCGCACGATCGACATGCGTTCAGTATACGATGGAGGCGGAGAGAACATCATGAAGCCTTCGCACGGATGCATAGCAATCTTGTTAGGGATGTTAAGTTTGGGAGCCTTTGCCCAGCAGCCGCAGAGCCCGCAGCCGCACATGCCGATGGCGCGGCAAGAACACGACATGACGACGCAGGTGCCCGCGCCGGCGGAAGCGCTGAAGATCACCTTCGGCGACAAATCCGCCACGTGGACCGCGGCCACGCTGGCCAGCCTGCCGCACGTAACCGTCACCGTCTTCAACGAGCACAGCAACGCCAACGAGACCTACTCCGGTGTACCCTTGATCGCGTTGCTTACGCCCTTGGGCGTGAACGAACATCCACGCGGCAAAGATCTGCGGCTCTACGTGGTGGCCGAGGGCTCGGACCTCTACGAAGCGGTCTACTCGAGCGGCGAGATCACGCCGGAGGTGAGCAATTCCACGGTCATCGTAGCCGACACCGAGAACGGCAAGCCGCTGACGGACGATGGGCCGCTCAAGCTGATTGCTACAGGCGAAAAACGCCCCGCGCGATGGGTGCGCAATCTGGTTGCGATCAAGGTCTTCGCGGCGCAGTAGCGCGGAGCAGAGGCCGGGTTTCAGATTTCAGGCCGCCCCGCAAGTGCACCGGTTGCCGCCTGGGATCGTTCAAACGCATTTGAGGATCCGGGTGTAGACCGGGGCCGGATTTCATCATTCCATTATCCGGTTTTAAAAGGTGCGCCCATGCTCCGCGAAGAATCCCGGCCTCGCTCGGGGAAACTGATCCGTATTCTGCCCTCCTTCTCCATCCTTCTCCTCACCATCACTGCAGTGCTGCTTGCGGCCTCGGCAAGAGGACAGGCCGGCAACTCCGCGAAGCCCGCGCCACCCCCCCCTGCGCCGCCGTCGGCAACCGCGGCGTACCCGCAGATGGTGCGCATTGGCGTATTGGAAGGCGATGTGCGTGTGGCGCGGGGAACGCAGACGGAAAAGCAAACGGGATCGACCTGGGAGGTGGCCCAGGCCGGCCTGACGATTGAGGCCGGGTATAGCGTGGCCACGGGAAACGGACGCGCGGAGTTTGAGTTTGAAAACGCGGAGACGGTTTACCTGGGCGAGAACTCGGTGATGACCTTCGACGATCTACGCACCGTGGGAGGGGTTCCCGAAACCTCTATCTCACTGCTCTCGGGCACTGCAACCATTCATGTCCGCCCCGGTTCGGGAGAATCCTTCACCATCAAGACGCCAACCGACGGAATCACGACGACCTACCCCGCGAAAGCGTACCTGCGGATTACCGCGTACACCGATGCGATCGCCGTGACGCCGCAGAAGGATGAGACGTGGCAACTGGATTCGCCTGGCTCTGCGGTGCAGAACTCCGCCAAGGGCAAAACAGTGTACTTCAACGATGGGGTTAGCGTGCCGCCGCCTGCGGATCCCGACCCAACCGATTTTGCAGCGTGGGACAAGTGGGTAAACGCGGCGGTGACCGAGCGGTCGGAGAGAACGAATGCGGTGATGAAACAGGCGAACCTGACCACCAACCTGCCGGGACTCGCCGACATGAGCGGACAGGGGACGTTCTTTGCCTGTGCGCCGTACGGGACGTGCTGGGATCCGCCCGGCGACCCGGATCAGGCGCAGACGACAGGCCAGGGGCAGACGGGCAACGCGCCGGACTTCGCAATTGCGGCAAATCCAGGCTCATTGAGCATGTTCTCCGGGGGTTCGAAGACCGTGCATCTGACGGTGGCTGGCTTGAATGGATTTGCCGGCGTCGTGGAGATCGCTCCGTCGCTGCCGTATGGATTTAGCTGCACGTCGTGCAGCGGACCGGTGACGCCCGGACAGTCGCTGGCCATGAAGCTGGCTGTGGACGCTTCGGTTCCGGAGGGAAACTACATCATTCCGGTCACCGGAGTTTCGGGCGCGCAAACGCGGGCGACAAACATTTATGTTTCAGTGTTCGCGACGGTGACGGCGGAACTACCGCCTCCGGCGATTCCGGAGGATGCGGCGATCTATCCTTATTTTCCTTGCGCTCCGGGGTACGGACTGTTGCTGCAGGTGTGGGACATTCGCATTGCCAGGAATACGTACCTCATTCGCGATCCCGGCTCGCCGTGGGATTGGACGGTTTGCCATATTGGAACCTGGATTTACCGGCAGAACCACTACGTCTGGGTGGTGGGAACAAGGAAGCACCATCACCCGCCGATCCACTGGGTGAAACAGAAAAAGGCGACCGGGTTTGTCCCGCTGCATCCGCGTGATGGGAAAGGCAAGCCGCCGGTGAATCAAAAACACGATGTGTACAAAGTGGGAGACAAGCGCGGCGAAGCGTTTGAGCCGGTAAAGTTTGACCCGAAGAACAAGATCGAGGAGCTGAAAGCTCCGCCGAAGGAGTTTCGCGGCGAACCGCTGAAACCGCTGGCGCGCGCCGACGACCCGGTGCTGGAGGGACACGCGCTGACGAAGACCGCGGAGGGGCAGCGTGCGAGCGTGCCGATCAGTTTTGATCGCTCCTCGCATGGGTTCGTACTGGTGCGGGATACAGCGCACGGCGGCGCGGGAGCATTGAGCGGGCACAACAGCAACATGCGGACAGGGCGAACCAACAACGTTGTGCCGCATGGAAACCGGGGAACCCGCACGGGCGCTTCACACACGGGAACATCGCACGCAGGCGGCACGCATGCGGGAGCTGGAGGGCACGCGGGAGGCGGACACGCGGGAGGCGGTGGGCACGCAGGCGGAGGACATGCGGGCGGAGGCGGACATGGCGGAGGAGGACACCGCTAGCCCGCATATCTCACAGTCCGATTGTCGATTGGGGTGAGTCGGGACGAGGAAAATAGCTGGAAAGGCCGTCTTTTCTGTGTCATAACTACGTTGTCGAAGCGTGTTATGGCTGCGGAAAGGGCGGCCCTTCTCATGACAGAGTGTAATCAAGAAGTCTTCTCGTTTGCATCACATTTTTC
>JBEKGH010000038.1:0-33182 GCA_050012895.1 Occallatibacter sp. | reverse complement strand
ATCCTCATCGCCGGCGGCGGTACAGGCGGGCACATTATTCCTGCATTGGCCGTGGCGCGCGAACTGGTGGATCGCCATGGCGCGGAAGTGCTTTTTGTGGGCACGGCGCGGGGATTGGAGACGCGGCTGGTGCCCGGCGCGGGATTCGCGCTGCGCCTGATCGATGTGGGCCCGCTCAAGAGCGTGCCGCTTGCAACAAGACTGCGCACACTCTCCCGCTTGCCGGCGAGCGTCTTCGAATGCAAACGTCTGATCCGCGAGTTCCGGCCCGGCGCGGTGCTGGGCGTGGGCGGCTACGCTTCGGGTCCGGCGATGGCGGCAGCGCTCTGGCTCAAGATTCCTGCCATGGCCTTCGAGCCCAATGCCATGCCCGGTCTGGCCAACCGTCTGGTGGGCAAGCGGGTGCAGGCGGCAGCCGTCAACTTTCCCGCGGCAGCCTCGTGGTTCCGCAACGCCGAAGTCACCGGCGTTCCCGTGCGGCCGGATTTTTTCTCGCTTCCTACGCCCCCCGCCGCGCCGATTGCGCCGCCCCATCTGCTGGTCTTTGGCGGATCGCAAGGCGCGCGGATCTTCAACACGCAACTTCCAAAACTGATGCCGGCGCTGCTGTGCGCAGTGCCGGGGCTCACGGTGCTGCATCAAAGCGGCGCGCGCCATGCCGTTGCCACTGAAGAAGCGTATCAGGCTAGCGGCGCTGACCCTTCGCGCTGGCAGGTGCAGCCGTTTCTCGACGACATGCCCGCGCAGTTTGCCCGCGCCCACCTGGTCATGTCGCGCAGCGGCGCCTCCACCGTGGCGGAACTGGCAGCCGCCGGCAAGCCTTCGCTGCTGGTGCCTTTCGCCGCCGCGACCGACGAGCATCAGCGCCGCAATGCCGAGGCCATGGTCGAGGCCGGCGCGGCCATCATGATTGAAGAGAAGGATCTGGAGATTCCCGAACGATTACTGGCTGCGCTGACGGGTCTGCTGAACGATCCGCCTCGCATGGCTGCCATGGCTGCGGCCGCACGCACCCAAGCCCATCCCGGCGCGGCCGAGCGCATCGCGGATCGCCTGGCGGAGCTGGCGGGAAAATAGAAGATCAGCAAGTTACTTCGCCGGAGGCGTCTCACCGGCCGCTTCTCCCAGCGGAAGATCGGCGGTTCCGATGCGTCCGGTGGCCGAGACACGAACCATAAACCGGATGCGCACGGCCTTTCGATCGTGATCTGTCATATGGTAGGGAAGGTTCACGTCGAGTAGCATTCGGCCGGTGGGGGGAGCGCTGGGGGGAGCGGTGACCTTGACCACCTTGGCTTCCTGCTTCAACTCTTTGCCCTTCTTGTCAAAAGTGGTAGTGGCAAGGATCAACTCGGTGGTGCGGTGCGGCTCCGTATCGGTTGGAAGTTTCCAAACCAGTCCGTGGCCGTCGACATGCACCGTGAAGGTGTCTGGATCGGCTGTCGATCTCTTGACTTCGATCGGGACGCCGTCGTAGACCATGTTGCTGAAGTCGGCGGAGACAACGTCCGCAAGCAGGCGCCGCGACGGGTTCTCAGGATTTACGCGCAGCGGACCACCCTGCAGGTAATATCCCTCGCGCGTGATGACGTGCAGTCCCGGCCGATCCACAGTAACTGCGATTTTGCGAAACTTTCCGGGATCGGATGTGCTGTTCACCGGCCGGTAGCTGAGCGAATAGAGGTTGGCCCCATCCTGGATGGCGGTCTGGATCTCCATGTCGACATCGTTGCGGCCGTAAAGGGTCCGTCCGCCGGTCGCCTTGGCCAGCCGGTTGAACTCGTAGTTCCCGCCAAAGGGATCGACCATCGGGTCGCCGCCGTAGACCCCGGGGTCTACCATCACGCCCGCCGGATCCACGGTGTAAAGCGTTACTCGCGCATCCCGCAGCATGTTCACGCAGTCCTGCACAGAATTGAAAATGCGGTTCTCCGTATCGATGGACCAACCACCTTGCACACGGCGGGACGGAGGAAAGCCCCGGCCGATCCAGATCATATTCTTATGGCCGGGATGCCCCATCACCGCTTCGGCCACGCGCCGCAGTGTAAAAAAGGCCGTGGTGTAGCGCTCGCCGACCCATGCGCCCTGGGAAACCTGCCAGGGGCTCACCGAAAAATGATGATCGAGAGCGGAGATGATCTCTTCTTTATTCTGCGTATAGTCGTGCAACACAGTAAAGTTCTGCAGACTGACCGCGATGAGCATCGTCGGCGTGATGAGTTTCGCCGGCTGCTTCTCAAGATACTTTTTCAGCGAATAGCGCGCGAAGGCCATGTCTTCGAAGCGAGTGTTGAACTCGTCGAGCAGGATGATATCGACCGGAGCGCGCGGCGCCAGGCGGTCCAGGTCGGCGGTCGAGTTGATCTCGAGCTCCGGGGCGGGGATATGCGTGCGCGCCATTTCAAAGTTGAGAATCGTCTGCGGCTGGCCCGATTCCTCAACATGAAAATCCTCGCGCGACAGATCCTTGACAACCGCGCCCTTAGCGTCCACGACGACCATGTCGAGCACCACCAGGCGCGAGGTCGTGCGGATCGTATAAGTGCCATCGCTATTTTTGACCGGCTGGGCCGGGTTGGATGGAGTTGGGTTGGAGATTTCTGCCGGCGATTTCGGTTGTGCAGGAGGGGCTGACGGCGCCGGTTCCTGGGACTGCAATTGCGGTTGCGCCGGCGGAGCGGACTCAGGCTGTTGCGCATGCAAAGACGACAGTGCCAATGCCGTCAGCTGGATCAGTAGAAGGACATGAAGACACGAACCTTTCATGACTTACCTCGGATTTGACAGCCATCATATCGCTATTTCCTCTCTTCGTGGTGAAAACTTAGATGAGGAATGGACGGTAGCAATCCTCCCGGCGTAGCGGGGAAGCAAGCGGGCGCGCGGTGAACCTTAAGAAGAGCGAAGAGAAACTCACGCGCACGCAAAAAGCCCGCTCTGCCGAAGCAGAGCGGGCTTTTCGTTTCTGGCATTAAGCCGAATCTTACCGGTGTCCACCGCCACCGCCGTGGCCGCCGCCTCCACCACCGTGGAAACCACCGCCGCCACCGCCACCGTGGAAGCTGCCGCCACCACCGCCGCTATAGCTGCGTGCGCCACCGCCGCTATAGCCGCGAGCGCCGCCGCCACCAGCGTATCCACGTGCGCCGCCGGCATAACCACGTGCGCCGCCAGCATAACCGCGCGCTCCGCCGGCATAACCGCGAGCGCCGTAGCCGTAGCCGCCGCGACCGTAGCCGTATCCGCCGCGATAGCCGTAACCATAGTGACCCCAGCCATACCACGGTCCGACGCCGATAAAGAGGCCGCCCGCGAACCAGCTAGGTCCGTAATAGCCGTACGGTGCGCAAGCGTAGGGGTAATAGGAGTAATAGCCCCACGAGCAATCCGGGGGACCGTAATTGGCGTAATATCCGGGATCGGCCACAGCGGGGCCGACGCCCACCCCCACACCGACCTGGGCATTCGCCGAGACAACGGCGAACGACAGAACTACAAGCGTTGCCAATATAACTAAGCGGAATCTCCGCATGACATCCTCCTTGTGCAGCCCGATCCTTGTCTTTCCTGACGGGAAACCGGAGTTGCCTCCAGCCTCAGCACTCGCCAGCCTTTTCTCTTTTTGTCTTACGGCCGGCTTCCAATCTGTTAAACAACATTTTCGCTCTTTTGTTGCGGTCTGATGAAAGAATCCCGCAACCTCAACCAAAGAGCAAGGACTTTCCACGTCCCCTTGCCAGGGCAGTCACTCGAAAGAGAGTTACGCCCACCTTATTGGACGCCGAATAACGCCAAAAGACACAAAAAGCGGCCTCACCAGTTTTGGAGAGGCCGCATGTGCAGGCAGCAGAAGGCGAAACTACCAGCGGTGGCCGTAGTGCCGTCCGTAGTACGGGCCGTGGCCGATCACGATGCCGCCACGGATCACCGGGCCTGCGCCCACGTAGTTCCAGTAGCCAGGCACAAAGTAACCGTTCGCCCAGTAGCCGCCCACCCAGACGTATCCGGGACCTGGGTATGGCGCCCTTGCGCCGATGTAGATGCCAATGCGGGCTGCCTGGGCAGGCGCTGCGCCCATGCCCACGATTCCAGCCGCCAGTGCCACTCCTAACATCCACTTCTTCATGCTACCCATAGTTCCTCCATTCCCGGCGGTCTGTTTTGCTCTACCGCCCCGGCATCCTGCCCAACTCGGAAGCTTGGCTCTTGCCGCTCCGCGGGGCTCGCCGGTTCTGCCTTTTCAAACACGTTCCACTGCAAAGGTTGTGCGCAACTTTTCGGCATGTGCTGTGTCAAAAGGCGAGGTTTTGAGCGCCTGGTGGAATGGGGCATGTGGGCTCACATGAGACCAATTTCCGGTGTATGATGAGACCAGGGAGAGAAACGGCTATGGCGCATGCTCATGCCATTCGGATCGGGCCGCAGGACGCGGTCCATGGAGGGCGCGGAAGGAAGCGCGCGGGCAATCCGGCTCAGGGGCCGGGTCACGGACCAGTAAGAAATCTCGTAACCATGGCCGCAGAAGCGGAGAAGGGCCTTTCCAAGGTGCGCGCAGACCGATTGTTCCGTCGCATCGCCGCCACTTCGCCGTTGCCCGTGGGAAAGCTGCGAGCGCAACTGATTCCCGATTCGAGTTGGAAAAGAGCCGGAAAGACTCTCGGACCCCAGGCCAGCCAAACCGTGGCGAGGCTTGAGCACGCCTTGTCGTTTGCCGAGCAAATATGGGGCAACGAAACCGATGCCATGGAGTGGCTGACGAATCCGCATATGGAGTTGCAGGGCGCAACGCCATACTCGAAGCTGAGGACTGAAGCTGGCGGACGCGCGGTCGAGTGGATACTTGCCGCTTTGGAGTATGGCTTTCCTGTGTGAGGTTGCATTCACATGATGGTCTTTCGGATGCACCCAATCGCCGCACACGTCTTCGATACGGCCGGCTCATTCTTCAACTCTGGGCGATGGCACAAGGCCGGCGCACACGTCATTTATGCCGCAGAGCACGCCAGTTTAGCGGTGCTCGAGACGCTCATCCATGCTGGCCGCCGCAAGATTCCGCAAAGAGCGATCACGCGGCTTCACATCCCTGATGAGGTTGCAATCGAGCCAGCGCTCTGGATGGACATGCCGGATTCCCAGGTCTTCGGCGCAATATGGCTGAGGGAAATGCGAACTGCCGTGCTGCGTGTTCCAAGCGTCGCAGTGAATCGATTGGAATCGAATTTCGTGTTGAATCCGAGCCATCCGAATTTTGCGCGAATTCAGCGCGATAAGACAGAAATCTTCGTTTTCGATTCTCGCTTGTTTGACGCCTCCGCCGAGGTATCCTGAAATGCGATTGATGCCGCTGGTCCCAACCATCCTGTTCGCGCTGGCGCTGGTCGCTCCACAAGCGGCCGCACTACAAAGGAGATCCCTGTGCAACACGCTCATGGCAGTTTTACCGTTGACGTTCATCCCCTCACGCCTACGCCCGCCGCAGGCCTCAGCCGCTTCACCATCAACAAGGTGATTCACGGCGACCTGGAGGCGACGACTATCGGCGAAATGCTTGCGGGCGGCGATCCCAGGCAGGGCACGGCGGGTTACGTGGCCATTGAGGTCGTGACCGGAACGCTCGACGGCAAGTACGGCAGCTTTGCCCTGCAGCACTTTGCCACCATGGACGCGAGCGGCCCGAAGATGCAGGTGGTCGTAGTGCCCGGCTCGGGAAACGGCGACTTCAAAGGCATTGAGGGCACATTCGTCATCCGCATCGAAGACGGAAAACATTTCTACGACTTCGACTACACGCTGCCGGAAGAACAGTGAACAGTGTGAGTGTGAGTGTGCGCTAATCACTCGCACTCACATCACACTCGCACTCTGCTACCCTGATCCTTCGCCACCATGTTTGCCACTTCACAGCACGCGCACTTCATCGGTATCGGCGGCATCGGCATGAGCGGCATTGCCGAAATCCTGCTTAACCTGGGCATGAAGGTTTCCGGCTCCGACTTGAAGCGCAGCGCCGTCACCGACCGGCTCGCCGCACTGGGCGCGACCGTCTACGAGGGGCACAACGCGGCCAACGTGGCCGGAGCGACGGTGGTCGTCACCAGCTCGGCAGTACACGCGAAAAATCCTGAGGTGCTGGAGGCGCACGCGCGCAAGATTCCCGTGATTCAGCGCGCAGAGATGCTGGCCGAGCTGATGCGCCTCAAATACGGCATCGCCATTGCCGGCATGCACGGCAAAACTACGACCACGTCGATGGTGGCCGCGGTGCTGAGCGCGGGCGGGCTCGATCCCACGGTGGTGGTGGGCGGGCGCGTGGACGCGCTCGGCTCGAACGCCAGACTCGGCGCTTCGCAATATCTCGTGGCCGAGGCCGACGAGAGCGACCGCTCGTTCCTCAAGCTCTCGCCGATCCTGGCCGTGGTGACCAATCTCGACCGCGAGCACATGGACTGCTACCACGACATGGCCGACGTGGAGCGCGCCTTCGTGGACTTTATCGATCGCGTGCCTTTTTACGGCGCCGTGACGGTCTGCATCGACAATGCGCTGCTCAAAGGCATTCTGCCGCGCGTGCGGCGGCGCGTGTTTACTTACGGCGTGGCGGCGGAGGCGGATTTCCGGCTGGAAATTCTTGATGCGGCTCAAACGCCGGGCCCAGAAACAGGGCACGGAACTTCGTTCTCGCGTTTCCTGGTGCACACCGCCGCGGGACCGCTCGGGCCATTTGAACTTCATGTGCCCGGCCGGCACAACGTGCTCAACGCTACGGCTGCCGTGGCCATCGCGCGGCAGCTTGAGGTTTCGCCGGAAAAGATTGCCGAGGGCCTCCACAATTTTCGCGGCGTCGACCGGCGCTTTCAGCAGCGAGGCGAGTCGCGCGGTGTGACAGTTGTCGACGATTACGGCCACCATCCTACTGAGATTCGCGCTACGCTCGCCGCCGCTCGCGCCTGCTCGCCCGCCAGGATTCACGTCGTCTTCCAGCCCCACCGGTACTCGCGCACTCTTGATCTTTTGGATGAATTCAGCGGCGCATTTACCGATGCCGACACCGTTGTTGTACTGCCCATCTACGCGGCGAGCGAGGAGCCCATTCCCGGCGTGACGGCCGAGCGGCTCGCGGAGCGCATTCAAGGGCCACAAGCGCAGTTCGCGCCGGACTTTTCCGAGGCCGTGCGCGCGGTTGCTGCGGTTGCGCGCGAAGGCGACCTGATTCTGACGCTGGGCGCGGGCAGTGTGAACCAACTGGCCCCGCAAATTCTGGCCGCATTGGAAAGCGTATAGAATCACATTCACCAGGAATGCCGGAGCGAAAACGCTGCGCTCAGGAAGCGAAGGCTTATGAGCAACATGTGTTTGTGCGCGACGCAGGCTGGCCCGGACATTATTCTCCATCCAAACTGCTTCGGCCAAGTCTGGCTTTTCGAGGGAGCGCCGCCGGAGGCGTGGAATGCAGTCTCAAGACACTTGGTGCGTAGGAGCTTGGCCACAGGAGAGGATCTGTTTCGGCAGGGCGACCGCGCGGACAGCATGTACCTGATCAAAAAAGGGTCTGTGAAGCTGTGGAAGCTGAGCGAGGAAGGGCGCCTGTTTACCCTCGATATCCGAAAGGCGGGAGACCTGCTGGGCGAAAACGTGTTGCTCGATGAAGACGAGTTTCCGGTGGGAGCCACGTGTTTGGAGCCCACGCTGACTTGCGGTATCGACAGGGAAACGTTCGAGAAGCTGATGGTCGAATATCCGGCGGCCGGGCTAGTGGTTATCCGGAACCTCTCCCGGCGCATTCAGTACCTTTCCGGCAGGTTGGGCGCTTTTTCTGAGCCCAACCTCGACGATCGCCTTTACGCAGTGCTGGTGAATGTAGCGCAGGAGGTGGGCACTTGCGTTCCCGGAGGCTGGACGATTGCCTTTCCGCTGACCCACGAGGAAATCGGGTTTCTGGTGGGCGCTCACCGGGTAAGCGTAACGCGCGCGCTGGGAAAACTCCGCGATACGGGCAAGATCGTCACCGAAGGCAAGGCCCTGTTCATTCGCGCCCGGTAACGCGGCCGTGCTCGAACAGACCGATTCTACGCAGCGGATAGCTGCACAGGCAAATAAATGGCCTTCTGTAGCGGCCACTACTGAAGCTTACGGCGAAGCCCGCCACAATGGCCTCAGTTTTGGTTCATAGCGACGACATTCTTGCCGGCACTTTACTGGTTTTTGAGGGAATTCCACTCGTTCTGCCCCCAACTGCCATTGCGGGCGGGGCTTTAACTCTCGCTGGCCGAAGCTCGGCCGCTAGGCAGGGAGATTCGTATTCGGAGGTACGACTATGGTAAGCATTCCCAAGCACGTTCAGGAGTTTCTCTCCGGCAAGCTGGCGTGGGTGGCCACCGCTTCCCGCGACGGGGAGCCGAACGTTACGCCCAAAGGCACACTGAAGCTGCTGGACGAGAATCACGTCCTTTTTGCCGATTTGTTCTCGCTGAAGACGAAAAAGAACATTGAGGAGAACAAGAAAGTAGCCGTTACGGTGATCGATGCAGCCACCGCGAAGGGCTACCAGCTTAAAGGCACGGCAGAGGTAATCAGTTCCGGCCCGTTGTTCGAAAGCACCGCCCAACAGCTCAAGGCGTCCAACAAAGCGCTGCCGCCGGTGCAGCAGGTGGTCAAGATCACGGTGGAGTCAGTGTTTGACCAGTCGGTGGGTCCCAAGGCAGGCGAACAAATCGCTTAGGGACCTGAGACGAGTGAGGGGAATGGAGTGGAGATCACGCCCCCGCGTGCGCCTCGACGTCGCGCTCGATCGTCTTTCTCAACTCCAGGCGTGCCTTTGAGAGGTCGTGCATCTGCTGAAGGTTCAGCCAGAACTCCGGGCTATTGCCGAAGAAACGCGCCAGACGCAGTGCGGTATCCGGTGTAATCGCTCGCTTGCCGTGGATAATCTCGCCAATGCGCGTCGCGGGTACCCGGATCTTCAGCGCCAGGGCATTCTGCGTAATGCCGAGCGGGATCAGAAACTCCTCGCGCAGCATCTCGCCGGGGTGAGTGCTTACCCGCTGAAGGTTCCATCCTGATGCTGGTCTGCTGATAGCCATACTTTGCCACTCCATTGGCAGTGTTCCTAGTGGTAATCCGAAGTCTCCACTGCATGCGCTCCGTCTGCCTTCCAGGTAAAGCAAATGCGGTACCGATCGTTGATTCGGATGCTGTGTTGGCCCATGCGATCCCCCTTCAACGCTTCGAGACGATTACCCGAAGGGACGCGCAATTCGCTCAGGTTGATGGACGCTTCAATCAGATCCAATTTGCGCAGAGCGACAGCCCGAATCGCTGCCCAGCGTCGATTCGTGCCTGTCTCATAGATCTCCTTTGTGTCGGCGTCCTTGAAGCTCTGGATCATTCTTCATCACGATATAACGAGATGCATTACATGTAAAGCGTTATATAGGAACTACCCCGATTTCTTACCCCCTGCTCCCTGCGTTGTTGTTCCCTCGTTCCCGTTGTCCATTGTTCCCTGTCTTTTCCCAGTAACGGTTAAGGTTCCTCCGCTCAACCCGCGGAAAGCCCTCGACAGTCCCCGGGCCATAATGAAATCTGGCGATTGCCACGACCCTGCTCAGGCGTGACCAATCAAGGAAATACGACAAACCGGCCTCTGTTGTGGGACGAGGATCCGCCCGCTGAATTGCGCCGCCGGCGCACGCGGGAGGATGTGCCGCCGCAGGGGCGTGTGCGCCGCGCCGCACCGGGTATGCCGCTGGAGTTCGACGATCCGGACGGCGACGGTGTGCTGCGCCCGGCTGCGGACCGCTTTGGCGCGCCCAAGCCGCCCAGAATTTGGTGGCGTCCGGCGAGCACAGTGGGCCGCGTGTTTCTCTCGGCCGCCGCGCTTCTGGTGCTGGGTGGAATCACCACGGCCAGCCTTCTGCTCGCGCATTACATCGAACGCGACGCGCGTTTCCGCATCGCCGGCTCCAGCAACATCCAGGCTGCCGGCCTCGCCGAGTTGAGCCGCGCCGACCTGATGCCTGTCTTCGGCGAAGACATCGGCCGCAACATCTTTTTCGTGCCCTTGAAGGAACGGCGCCGCCAGCTGGAACAGATTCCCTGGATCGAGCACGCGACGGTGATGCGCGTGCTGCCCGACCAGATTCGCGTCGCGGTGGTGGAGCGGCAGCCGGTGGCGTTTACGCAGCACGGCCAGGAGATCGGCCTCGTGGATGCGAACGGAGTCCTGCTTGCGATGGCGGCCAAGACCATGGCGGAACGGCATTATTCGTTCCCGGTGGTGACGGGCATCGACCCCGGCGATTCCGCGGAGTCGCGCAAGGCGCGCATGGCCGTATACCTGCGCTTGATGGCGGAGCTGGATGCGGACGGCAAGCATTACTCCGAGCAGATTTCAGAAATTGACCTCACCGATCCCGAAGATGCTCGCGTCATCATGCCGAAGCAGGGATCGGACATTCTTGTGCATCTTGGCGAGGAACGTTTTCTAGATCGATTCGAGCGTTACAAGGCGAACATCGCTGCGTGGCGGCAGCAGTATCCGCATCTCAAGTCAGTGGATCTGCGCTTCGACCACTATGATGAACGGGTCGTTCTGCAGATGGCATCCGGCGCGGAAACTCCGCAAGCGGCCGGAGGCGGCGAGCCGGCGGCGGGCGCAGCGCCCGGAACCCGCGCGTCAAGCGGCACGACTGCCAAACCCTCCGCAAACAAGCCTGCCGCGAAGAAGAACAAGCCCGCACAGGCGAGTAAGCACGCGGCGTCCAAGCGCACCGCGAGAAACACAAACATTCCTTCGGTCCGGACGGCAATTTCGGTTCGGGCTTCGCGCGGCGTTGAGGGTGGGTGAGCGGAATGGGCCAGAAACCGGACAACGTGATCGTGGTGCTCGACGTCGGCAGCGCCGGCACGCGGGTGCTGGTGGGCGATGTGCATGAGCAGGTGCTGCGCTATCGCGGGCACGGTATGGTGGAGTCGGCGGGCATGCGCAAGGGGCTGATTGCCGAGCTGGCCCCCGCGGCGAAGGCGGTGCGCGCAGCCAGCGAACAGGCTGAACGCGTGGCACGCGTCAATATTGATACCTGCATGGTGGGCATCGGCGGCCCGCACGTTCGCGGCCTGAACACCAGCGGCGGATTGCAGTTGGGCCGCGGCATGCGCGAGATTACACGCGAGGATGTACGCGCCGCCGTGGATCATGCGCGCGCCATTGAACGCCCCGCGGATCGCGAGATTCTGCACCTTCTGCCGCGACAGTTCATCCTCGACGAGCAGCCCGGAATTTTCGATCCTGTCGGCATGGTGGGCGCGCGGCTCGAAGTCGAGCTGCACATTGCCACCTGCTCCGGCAGTGCGCTGCAAAGCACCGTCACCTGCGCCAATCGCGCCGGACTCGAGGTTTCCGAGGCGGTACTCGAAGCCATCGCCTCCGCAGAGTGCACGCTTTCCGCCGACGAGCGCGAGCTCGGTGTCTGCCTGCTCGACATCGGCGCGCATTCCAGCGACATGGCGGTATTTTTCGAAGGCGCAGTGGCTTATACCGCTTCGGTTCCCATCGGCGGCGCTCACTTCACCAACGATCTTGCCATTGGCCTGCAGATGCCGGTGGCGCAGGCCGAGGAACTCAAGCGGCAGTACGGCAATGCCGTGGTGACCGCGGTGCCGCAATTAGCGGAGATCGAAATCACCAACCCGCAGCCGCAACGCCTGGCGCTGCGCACCATCGCGGAGATTCTGGAGCCGCGGGCGCGCGAGCTCATGTACTTTGTGCGTGAATGCCTGCGCCAGGGCGGCGTAATCGACGCCCTGGGCGCGGGTTGCGTGCTCACCGGCGGCGGATCCATGCTGCCCGGGATGCTGGATGTAACCGAGAGCCAGTTGCGCGTGCCGGCTCGCACGGGTTTGCCGCTACGCCTGCCGCAAATGCCCGCGGCGCTGAACCATCCATCGTGGGCCGCGAGCATCGGCATGGTGCTCTACGCACATCGCACCCACGCCATGCGTGCCGCTGAAGACAACCCGAGTTTGCGCGCCAGGTTGCGCGCCATGATTGCACCGAGTTTTTGAAAGACAGGTTTCAGGTGTCAGGTTTCGGGTTTCAGTACTTGCACGTAGCCAATTGCCGACGAAAGCGTCTGACGACTGAAACCTGGCACCTGAAACCTGACACCTGCGAAATAAGGAGAGCGGAGCCCAATGGAACAGCAAAAGAGTGAAGCCGGAGAAATGCGAATTCAATATCACGACGAGCCCCTGCGCGATGCGCGCATCAAGGTAATCGGCGTAGGCGGAGGCGGCGGCAACGCTGTGAACCGCATGATCCAGGCGCGCATGGAGGGCGTGGAGTTCATCACCGCCAATACCGATGTGCAGGCGCTGAAGCTTTCCCAGGCGCCGATCAAGTTGCAACTCGGCGTGCGGCTCACCTCCGGGCTGGGCGCGGGCTCCAATCCCGATGTCGGCCGCCGCGCCGCGCTCGAGGATTCGGAAAAAATCATCGAAGCGCTGGAAGGCGCCGACATGGTTTTCGTCACCGCAGGACTGGGCGGCGGCACCGGCACCGGCGCCGCGCCGGTGATCGCCTCGCTGGCCAGCGAGATGGGCATTCTGACCGTGGCCGTGGTCACGCGGCCCTTCGCCTTCGAGGGCAAGCGCCGCCTGGCGCAGGCCGAGCGCGGCCTCAAGGAACTCCTCGAAAGCGTCGATACCATGATTGTGATTCCCAACGAAAAGCTGCTGGCCGTGGCCAAGGACGCGGGATTTTTTGAGAGTTTCCGCATCGCGGACGACGTTCTGCGCCAGGGCGTGCAGGGCATCAGCGACATCATCACCATTCCCGGCATCATCAACCGCGACTTTGCCGATGTGAAGACCACCATGGCCGGCATGGGCCACGCGGTGATGGGCACCGCCATCGGTTCAGGGCCCAATCGCGCCGCAGAAGCCGCACAACTGGCCATGGCTTCGCCGCTGCTTGAAGAGGGCGCCATCGATGGCGCGCGCGGCATCCTCATCAACATCACCGGATCGAGTTCGCTCAAGCTGTCCGAGGTCAACCAGGCGTCCTCCCTCATCCAATCGGCGGCGCACGAAGACGCCAACATTATTTTCGGCGCGGTGCTCGACGAGAAGATGGGCGAGGAAGTGAAGATCACCGTGATCGCCACGGGCTTCCGCGACCAGATGCCGGAGCGCCGCGCACGCATGTTGAACGTGGAGGAAGCGCCAGTGGTTTCGGTGCCGGTGATGGCGCCGGGTAACTGGCTGCCGGAACGGGATTCCGCACCGGCTCCCACGCGCGCCCGGTTTAAGAGCGAGGAAGAGGAGAAGGCCGCGGAGAACAACGACCATGCATTCTTCTTTGCCGCTGCGGCACCGGGCGTGGCGACCACTTTGACCATGGCAGCGCCGCAGACCATGGAGGAGGCCGAGGAGGCGATAGATTTCGCAATGCAATGCGAAAACGCGTCGGCTCCTGCGATGCCGCAGTTCGAGGGTATGGAGAGCGAGCTCGAATTGAAGGCACCGCCCCGGGACTATGCGGGGGACTTCGAGGAGGCCCCGCGCCGGGCGATGGAGCGCGACAAGGGAGAGCAAGACGTGATGGAGCAGGAATTGGCGGAGCAGGAGATGGCGGAGCAGTACCTGGCGAAGCAGGCGTTGGGCCCGGAGTCCTCGCTGTTCCCCGAGACAGCCGGCGATTCGGAACGCGATCTGGATGTTCCCACGTTTTTGCGCCGCCTGAAGTTCTAGCGGCCGGGAACAGGAGGCTGGCGCGGGTAATTAAATGAGGCATTTGCGCCGGCTTTGCCCGCCGGGCCGGTGCCGGGTTTCAAAATGGGCGGGAACACGGTATATTAAGGGAAACGCCCCCAAAAAGTTGTACCCGGCAACGCTATAGTGCGAGGGGAATTCCCGCAGTTTGGGTTACTGTAAGTATAGGGACGAGCCGGTTGATGGGTGGTCGAGGAATAAACCCAACCATCCGCGCTATTTAGCGGCGAGGCCGGCAGCAAGATGGGTTCCTGCGGCGAAAGAGAGGACCGCTCGCAGCATGAGCTGAAAGCACGAAGTGCGTCGTCCAGGGGGCGTACGCGCGGCATGAAATCCAATAGTTGAGAGGAAATGGACTGGATGAATTTGTCTCGCGTCAGGTCTCTTGGCACGGCCTTGGTTGTAGCTGCCCTTGCCGTATTCGGTCTCAGCGCCGCGCGCGCAGCGGCGTTTGATACTCCGCAAAGCCAGGTGCATCATGCCAAGCCGCAGTCGCGGCTCAGGGAGCCGCGCCACGCCACAGCGCATCACACCGCAACACATTCGACGAAATCTGCGGCAACACACACCGCCTCGCACAGCACTTCATCCCGCGTAACCGCAAAGTCCCCGACGGCCAGCGCCCACTTGCAGCGGGTTTCTGTCACCCGCCACCATCATTATTACGAGCGCTTCACGGCCAGTTCGTTTGTGCAAGGCGAGATCGGCGCCGGCGATGTGACGGCCGGTGAAGATCCAGTAGTGCGCCAGGCCGCGATCGAGGCTCTGGGCGACATGAACGGCACCGCCGTGGTCATCGATCCCTCCAATGGCCGCATCCTGGCCATGGTCAACCAGAAGTTGGCGCTCTCGCCGGGCGCAGAGCCCTGCTCCACGATCAAGCTCACCGTGGCCCTGGCCGCACTTTCTGAGGGCATTGTCACGCGCGACACGCCGGTGCAGTTGGCGGGCTTCCGCATGGACATGACCCAGGCGCTGGCCAAGAGCAACAACCTCTACTTTGAGGAGATGGGCCGCGAACTGGGCTTCGATCGCGTGCGCCACTACGCCACGCAATTCGGGCTCGGCGAGCTGGCCGGTTACAACATTGCCGGCGAGCAACTGGGCGTTTATCCCGATCAGCCGATTCCCGAGTCAGAAGGCGGCGTGAGCCGCATGTGCAGCTTCGGCCAGGGCGTTTCTCTCACGCCGCTGCAATTGGGCGCGTTTGTGGCCTCCATCGCTAATGGCGGAACGCTTTATTACTTGCAGCATCCCACCACGCCCCAGGAGGTAGCTGCCTTCCAACCCCGGGTGAAGCGCACGCTTGATATCGCCCGCTACGTTCCCGACGTGGAAGACGGCATGGCGGGCGCGGTGGAATATGGAACCGCGCGCAGCCTGCGCACCAACTTCAACCAACTGCCGGTCTTCGGCAAGACCGGGACCTGCTCGAACGATGGCACGCGCTTCGGCTGGTTTGCTTCGTACTCTGAGTCGCCGCAGGGCGCACTGGTGACGGTGTTCTTCCTGGAAGGCGGCCGTCCCGTCTTTGGCCCGCGCGCCGCCGAGCTCACCGGCGAGTTCTACAAGAATCTCTGGGACCGCGATTACTTCGCCTTGAAGAATCAGGATGCGCAGAACGCTCCATCAGTCGCACCTGCCGGCAATCCCGTGGCGGCCTTTCCAACGCCGGCCGCGCCTACACCGGCCGTGCAGTAGCCACACGGAGGTTCTTCAAGGTTCGACAAAATGAAGGTATCGCTCCGAAGGTGTACCCTTTGATTTCATGGAACAGGCGGGTACGCGGCCATCGTTCAACTCATTGGAACCGGAAATGAGGATCTGCATGTCGCCCGAAAATGAGATTCGGCTCAAATTGCTGAGTTCGGCGCCGCTCGACGCATGGATCGCTCTCTCTCAGGACGAGTCGCGCATTGTCGCGACGGGCGCAGACTATAGCGAAGCGGCGCGGAAAGCGGACGAAGCAGGGGAAACAGATCCCGTGATTCTCAAAACTCCTCCAGTTTGGGCTCCGTTCTCGGTATAGCTTGCGCACGATCGTTCCATATCGAGTATTTCCCGATGGGCAAGGCAAGTACCTGTACTCGGTTGCGCTGAACGTTCAAATTGCCGCGGCGACGCCCAATTCTCCTCGGACAAAACGGTTCGAAGCGATCATCGACAGCGGGGCCACGCGCTGCCTGTTCCACGCTCAAATTGCCAGGAACCTCGGCATCGACGTATCTGCCGGGATACGCGAAATCGCCAATGGGATCGGCGGCCCCGACGAGGTCTGGATGCACGATCTCACGCTTTTCCTTCCCGGAGGTCCGGTGAAAATCAAGGCGGGCTTTAAAGAGGGCCTTCCGGTCAGCGGTCTTCTCGGAATTTCAGGATTCTTTGAGCACTTCAGGATCACATTCGAAGGGGACACGAAGCAGTGCATCCTGGAGCGAATCTACTACACTTAATCCCGAAATTCCCGGAGCAGTGTGCGCTAATCATGGAATCGCCCCCAAACGCGCCGCCTGGCGCGATATTCTGGCCATGCCATGAGTAAAATAAATTGGGTCCTCGCCGGCATCGGCGACATTGCGCGCAAGCGGGTCATTCCGGCCATTCAGTCTGAGCCGCGCAGCCTTCTTTACGGATTCATCACGCGCGACGCGGCCAAGGCGCTTGAGTTTCCCGGCGCGAAGTCATGGGCCACGGTCGAAGAAGCGGTCGCCGATCCGGCGGTAGACGCCGTGTACATCTCGCTGCCTGTGGCGCTTCATGCCCAGGCGGCTATCACGGCCCTGCGCGCGGGCAAACACGTGCTCTGCGAAAAGCCCATGGCGATCGATTTCGCACACGCGGAGCAGATGGTGGCCGAAGCGCACGCATCCGGGCGTTTTCTCGGCGTTTCGTATTATCGCCGCCTCTATCCCAAGCTCGTCCGCGCCCGGCAACTTGTAAAGGAAGGCGCCATCGGCCGGCCATTGCTGGCCGAGGCCAACTGCCACAGCTGGCTCGACACGGAAGGACGCAACTGGCTCACCGACCCGGCGCTGGCCGGCGGCGGCCCGCTCTACGACACCGCCTCGCATCGCATCGACGCCATGAACTTTCTCTTCGGCAAAGTGGAGCGCGCCTGCGGCCTGCTGTCGAACACCGTGCATCGCATGAGCGTTGAAGATTCCGCGACCGTGCTCATGCAACTTCCCGGTGGTGTGCATGGTGTAATTGACGTGCGGTGGAACGCGCACGTGCCGCGAGACCAGTTCCGCATTATCGGCGAAGAGGGCGAGATCAATCTCGATCCGCTCAACGGTTCGGAGCTGCGTATCGATATTCGTGACGAGGGAATTCGTGGCGAGGGGCTTCGCGGAGAGAGCCGCGTGGAGGTTTTACCTCCGCATGAGAACCTGCACTATCCGGTGGTCGAAAATTTTGTAGACACCGTTCTGGCCAACGATCCCGGCCGCCTGGCCTGCCCGGCCGAGCAGGGCGCCTGGGTGGATTGGACCATCGAACAGGTGGTTCAGAGCTCGCTCGCAAAAGTGTAGCGCCAGCCTCCCGGCCGGCTGTACTGGCGGCGTCCCCGCCGCCAGAACGTGTCCCGTGCTCCATCCTTTCCGAGGTTTTAGCGCGGAAAGAGTGGGATAGCACAAATTTATGCGGTCAGCGACTCGGACCCTCCGGAAGCCGCCGTACGATTTTTCTCGCGGCTTTTGCAACGAATGCGAACGAACCACATCCGATAGGGAGGTGTGGCCGCTTCTTCTCCGTACGCCAGCCCGCGGAGTTGGGCGTTCTGATTCCCCACATGCTGAATCTAGGATCTATTGATGGCGCTGCCGACTGACATTCTGTTGACTTACGGGTACTTCCTGCTCTTCGCCTGGGTACTGGTGGAGCAGTTGGGCATTCCGTTGCCTGCTACGCCAGTGCTGCTGGCGGCTGGCGCGCTCTCGGCCGACGGCCCCTTGAACTTCTTTCTGGCGCTCGCGCTCGGTGTGGCGGCCGCGCTCATCGCCGATGTGGTGTGGTTCTTCATCGGGCGCAGTCATGGGCACCGCGTTCTGAGCCTGCTTTGCAAACTTTCGCTCGAACCCACCACTTGTGTGCGGCGCACTCAAGACTCCTTCGCACGCCGTCGCGGCACCATGCTCATGTTTGCCAAGTTCGTGCCCGGACTGGGCATCCTGGCGCCGCCCGTAGCCGGTGAGAACGGCATGGGGTTTGGCGTTTTTCTGTTCTTTGACGGCATCGGCGCAACGCTTTGGGCGGGAACGCTGCTGGCCGCGGGCCGCTTCTTTGGTGACCTGCTCAAGCGCAACCCGGGCCTGCTCAACTGGGTGGGGCGCTTCTCAGGCGCATTGCTCGTTCTCGGCATCATCGCGTTCTTCCTCTTCCGTCTCTATAACCGCCGCGTAGTGCTGAAACAACTGGCCTCCGCGCGCCTTGAGCCGGAGGACCTGAAGCGCCAACTCGACGCGGGAGAGCCGGTGTGCATCATCGACCTGCGCCATCCGCTGGAACTCTTGCCTGAGCCCTTTACGCTGCCCGGCGCGCGGCACTTCTCGCCCGATGCGCTTGCCGAGCACCACAACGAGATTCCACGCGACCGCGACGTCGTGCTCTATTGCACATGTCCCAGCGAGGCCACCGCGGCCAAGACCGCCTTGACGCTGCACCGCCTCGGCATTGACCGCGTGCGCCCCCTGCGCGGCGGCTATGACGAGTGGAAGCGCCTCGGTTTTCCGCTGGATGCAATTCCGCCCGTCAACCCCATCGTGACGGCCGTGCAGCCTGCAAGCTGATCGCGCTGACCGCTCCCGCGTTCGCTCTTTCCCTCTCTTCACTTCCTTCACTTCCTTCACTCCCTTCCGCTTGACGCGCCCCGGCTCCCATGATCGACTGATGCAGGAATCAGCGAGACTCATGCATCTGCCCCAACTTACCCTTGACGATTACAACCATCAGTTTGCCGATCGCCACCTGCTGCATGGCGTGGTGGCCAGGTGGGCGAAGGAACGTCCCGAAGCCGCGGCCATCGTGAGCGCCGAGAGTGGCCGCACGGTCACCTGGAGCGAATTTGACCGTTTTACGACGGCTTTGGCTGCAGAATGGCTGCGCCTGGGCTTCAAAAAAGGCGACTATCTCGTCACGCTGCTGCCCATGTCGGTAGATCACGTTCTGCTCGAATACAGTTTGTTCAAAATCGGCGTGATCGTGGTCCCGCTTGACCTGCGCCTGCCCGCCGCCGAGATCATGCGCGTCGTCGAGATGCTGCGTCCGCGCGGCTTCGTCTGTCTCGGCCTCTACGGCCCGCTCGATTTCCGCGAGATGGGCCGCGCCGTCCAAACCAAGTGCGCCTGGATTGAGCATTTTTTCGCCGTGAGCACGGCCGAGCCGGACGAGGGCTTCCGTTCCTATTCGGCGCTTGCCGAAGCCGCCTCGCGCGCTGCGGCGAGCACGCCCGATGCCGGCGCGGCCGAGCTGGCAGCGGTCGCTTCCGGAGTCGCCGAAGAGGATGGCGCGCTGGTCATCTTCACCACGGGATCGACCGGCTCGCCCAAGGCGGCGCTGCTCACGCATCGCAACATTACGTCGCAGAACATGTGCCTGTGCGGCGCGTTCTTCGGCGGAGACAGCGGCGCACGCTCGCTCGTCAATCTGCCCGCTTCACACGTGGGCGCGCAAACCGAAATCCTGATGAGCACGCTCTTCGGCGGCGGGACCGCGGTTCTTATCGAGGTCTTCGACGCCAGTCGCTCGCTGCGCGCCATTGAGCAGCACCGCGTGGAACTGCTGGGCCAGATTCCCGTGATGTTCAACCTGGAATGGATGCTGAAGGAGTATGACCGCTTCGATCTGAAGAGCCTCAAATTTGCCGCGTACGGAGGCAATGCCGTCTCGCGGCCATTCGTAGATAAACTCGCCACCATGGCGCCGGTGGTGGGCACGGGACTCGGCCTCACCGAGTGCGCTGGCTTCTGCACCTACGTCAGCGTCGATGCAGCCGAGCGCGAAAAAATCCTCGACGGCCTGAGCCACGACATGCCCGCCTACCCATGCACGATTCGCGAGCCAATGCGCGACGACGGCCTGGCCGGCGAGGTTCTGCCCGACGGCGAAATCGGCCACCTCTGCTTTAACGGGCCGCAGACCTTCGCCGGCTATATCAACGATCCTGCCGCGACCGTCCGAACCATCTCGCGCGACGGCTATCTCTACACCGGCGATCTGGGCTACAGGACTCCCGCGGGCATCCATCTCTCTGGCCGAGCCAAGTGGGTCATCAAGTCCTTCGGCTACCAGGTATTTCCCGGCGACGTGGAAGCGCACATCAGCGACCTTGCGGAGAAAGTCATGAGTTGCGTTGTGGTCGGCGTGGCGCATGAAGTGGCAGGGGAGGGTGTGGTGGCCGTGGTCGAAAAAAGGCCGGGCGTCGAGCTCACCGTGCAGGAGCTGGAACGCCACACGCGTGCGCTCGCGACTTATATGCGGCCGCGCCTTTGGATCATCGTCGAGCCGGGCCAGATGCCGCTGAACCGCCTCGGCAAGCCTGACCACCAGCGCGCGCAGGAGATGGCGCGCCAGGAGGTCGCCGCGTTGCGCGCCCGCGGCGAATGGGACAGCCGGCACACCAACGGCGGGTAAGCGCGGCAAGTCCATCAAAAGGTAGCGCCGGTCTCCAGACCGGCTGTACTGGCACAGCTTGCCCTGAGCGAAGCCGAAGGGTCCACGCCGCCAGCGGTCATGGGTCATGTGCGGGTCAGGAGACCCGCACGACAGCCGGTCTGGAGACCGGCGCTACGATACGATGAGGGATGTAAGATAACGCCTGTCGGGAGCACGCCTTTGGCATACGACGATCTGCGCGACTGGATCAAAGCGCTCGAAAAACACGGCGAGCTCCGCCGCATCCGCGAGGAAGTCTCGCCCGAGCTCGAAATTACCGAGATCACCGACCGCGTATCGAAGATCGGTTCGTCTTCCCACCCTTTCCGCAAAGAACGCGGAAAGGATGGGGCAACCGGGTCGAAGGATGGGGCAACCCAGAGTTACGCTCCCGGCGGCCCGGCACTGCTGTTTGAAAATGTCAAAGGACATCCCGGCCACAAGGTTCTCATCAACCAATTCGGAAGCGAGCGGCGCATGGCGCTGGCACTGGGCGTCGATCGCATCGACGACATCGCCGAACGCATCCACGCGCTGATGAACGTGAAGGCTCCGTCGGGCGGATTTCTCGACAAGCTGAAGATGCTGCCGCAACTGGCCGAGTTGGGCAATATTTTCCCCAAAACCGTGAGCGCCAAAGACGCCCCCTGCAAGGAAGTTATTCGGCGCGACCACTTCGATCTCAACTATTTCCCCATTCTCAAATGCTGGCCGCACGATGGGGGGCGGTTCATTACGCTGCCCTGCGTGCACACGCGTGATCCGCGTACGGGCAAGCGCAACATCGGCATGTATCGCATGCAGGTGTACGACGGCCAGAGCACCGGCATGCACTGGCAGCGGCAGAAAGTGGCCGCCGAGCACTATCGCGAGGCGCTGCGCGCGGCAGCAGCGGCCGGCGCGGAGTCGGATCCTGCGCTGAACGCGTCAGCGGCGAGAGTTGCGATGATGGCCGAGTCGGCCGGTGGCTCAGTCACGATTCCCGATCAACTCGCGGGCCCAATTCCGCAACTTGCGCTGGGCAACTTGAAAGGTTCTCGGCTCGAAGTGGCCGTCGCCATCGGCACCGATCCCGCCACGACTTTCTCCGCCATCGTTCCCGCGCCGCCTGAAGTTGAGGAGTTCCTCATCGCCGGTTTCCTGCGCGGCAAGCCGGTGGAGATCGTGAAATGCGAGACCGTCGATCTTGAGGTGCCCGCGCACGCCGAAATTATTCTCGAGGGCTACGTGGAGCTGGGCGAGTTGCGCTCCGAGGGCCCCTTCGGAGACCACACCGGCTTCTACACGCTGCCGGATGAGTACCCCGTCTTTCATGTCACTTGCATAAGTCACCGCAAAGACCCCATCTACGCCGCGACCATCGTCGGCAAGCCGCCCATGGAAGACGCGTGGATGGGCCGAGCCGTCGCACGCATCTTTCTCCCGGCGATGAAGATGGCCATCCCCGAACTGGTCGACATCAATCTGCCCGTCGAAGCCGTTTTTCACAACCTGATGATCGTGTCCATTAAAAAGAGTTATCCCGGCCACGCGCGCAAGGTGATGAATGCTATCTGGTCGCTCGGCCAAGCCATGTTCACCAAGTGCATCATTGTGGTCGACGAGGACTGCGATGTGGAGAACATTCCCGAGGTCGTGCTGCGTGTGGCCAACAACATCGATCCCGAGCGCGACATTCAGTTCACGCTCGGCCCCATCGATTCACTCGATCACTCGAGCCGCCTGCCCAACTACGGGTCGAAGATGGGAATAGACGCCACGCGCAAGTGGAAGGCCGAAGGCTTCGAGCGCCCGTGGCCGGCGATGATCGAGATGGACCGCACGACCAAAGCGAAGGTCGATGCGATGTGGACAAAGCTGGGATTGTAGAGAAGTCCAGAAGCCGCCACCGCGGGCGATCGGCGGATCGCTTACGGAGCAGATGACTCCCTGGCCATCATTCCGTCCACCCGGTCTCCACTATTTTGCCGCAGTTGGAGCAAGGTCCTCCCTCGTATGCCCGCTTGTGCTGGGCCGCTTTTGCCGCAGCCTCGGTCGGGCTTACGTCGCAGCCATAATTACTTCCGGGCTTGAACTTGTAGCCCTTCTGCGTCAGGTAAGCGTAGAAGTCATTGAGGATGGATTGGTCGACCAGGTTCCCGCCGCTCGGCAGATGTCTCACTGGCTTCGTCGTCTGGAAGACGCCTGTGAGATAGATGTCGATTCCTGCGCAGCCTAAGGTCGAGCAGGAAATGAACGGCCCACCCGCGGGAGCAGCTTGTGCGTGGACCACTTGGTGGGCGCACAACGATGTGATAAGAAACATCGTGAAGGATAGAGCTGCAAAATACGTTGAAACTCTGATTCTACGCATGGGATCGACCTCCAGCAGCGGTGCGATTGTCGGGGATCCGTGGACGGCGCGATTATACGCCCGCATTGGACGGATGGTGAAACACGAATCTGCTTTAGATTGTCCCTGGATGCGTGATTGGGGAGGTGCTGTTTGTGTGAAAGCGCCACGCGCATGCCATCGATCAGGATGCAAAGACTAGAGATCGTCCCTGCTGCTTTAGCGCGTCTCACATTAGAAAAAACCAATAGTAACCATTAAAGCGCCCAAAAGTGATCATGCTTTATTAGAATCCTCCGATAAACCGCACATTGCCACAAATTCCTGCTTGAACCAAGGAGTTTCCATGCGCTTACTGTGCGAGCTCAGTAACCATTGCGTACGACGTGTCGTGCGCCCGTTTCAATGCGCTGTATTGCTGAGCGCCATTGCGTTCTTTCTCATGTCCGTGGCTCGGATCGCGGCCCAGAGCTCTCAGCCGGATACGCCCCGCATCGTAAGCCGCGTCGATAACTCGGTGCTGACAACCATCCCCGGCAGTACGCATCCCGCCGTCCGTAACGCCACCGACAATGGCCGACTGGAGTCAACGGAGCCTATGACCGATCTGATTCTTGTGCTCCAGCCCTCCGCAGCCCAGCAAGCTGCCCTTAAGTCCTTCAACGCGCAGCAATACGATCCAACCTCGTCTGAGTATCATCAATGGCTCACGCCGGCCGAGTTTGGCGCGAGCTACGGGGTCTCGGAGACGGATCTCGAAACGGTGACAAACTGGCTTCAGAACCTGGGGTTCACCATTGATGAGATTCCGCCGTCGCACACCAGCATCCGCTTCAGCGGCAACGTAGGCCAGGTTGAGAATGCTTTCCATACCGAGATGCATTCCGTCACTTCCAAAGGTGTGGCGCACATCGCTAACACCAGCGACATCAGCATCCCCACGGCGCTGACGCCGGTAGTGGTGGGCGTAAAATCCCTGCACAACTTCTTTGCCAAGCCACTCCATCATGCCTTGTCCGCGATGGCCGGAAACGCGCCGGGAGCGTCGGCAATGTCCAGCGGTCCGGGCGGCGCGCGCGCAGGTTACGCGCCGGGCGATGGCTACCAGTTGCTGGTTCCGTACGATCTGGCGACGATTTACAACTACAAGTCGCTGTGGACCGCCGCCAAGCCAATCAATGGTTCGGGACAGACCGTTGCGATTGCCGGAACCAGCAACATCGTCCTCAGCGATGTGGCCACTTTTCGCTCGGCCACGGGATTGCCGGCGAATGTTCCCAAAGTCATCGTCACCGACACCGATCCCGGAACCACCAATCTGCTCGACGACCGGTTTGAAAACACGCTGGACGTAGAGTGGTCGGGCGCAGCCGCTCCCGGCGCGTCGATTGTGCTCGTCACTTCCAGCCAGACCAGCCAGACCACCGACGCCTTGTACGCCAGCGAGAGCTACATCATCAACAACAATGTGGCCAAGGTCATGAGCGTCAGCTACGGCGAGTGCGAGCTGGGCATGGGAACAGCCGGCAACCAGGAGTACAACAACCTGTGGCAACAGGCTTACACGCAGGGCATCGCCGTCTTTGTCTCGAGCGGCGACTCCATGGCGGCGGTGTGCGACGACGGCGACTACAACCCCGGCACAGATTACGCGGCAGAATTCGGACTCAGCGTCAGCGGCATGACGAGCACGCCCTATAACGTGTCCGTGGGCGGCACCGATTTCAACTCCACCAGCTCCAGTTGGAGCAGCACCAATAGCAGTACCAATATGTCCAACGCCACCGGTTACATTCCCGAGGTTCCGTGGAATGACACCATGACCAATCCCATTCTCATTGCCAGTTTTAACGGCCAGTCGGGCGTGAATTACAGTGCCGAGCAATGGGCAAACTACCTGCTGAAAAACGACGGCATCGACAGCGGCTTATACGACGAGGTCATTCCACCCACCGGCGGCTCGGGCGGCGTGAGCAATTGCACCACGTCCAACGGCAGCACTCCCTCCTCCTGCAGCGGCGGCTACGCCAAACCCAGTTGGCAAGCCGGCGTCACCGGAATCCTCTCTACCGACAAGCGCACCGTTCCCGATGTTTCTCTCTTCGCTTCGAACGGCTTTCTCGGCGTGACATATCTGATCTGCGATTCGCAGCCGCCGGGCTTCTCCAGTCCTATTGCCTGCAGCTATCCCGCCAACGCGCTCGACATGGCAGTGGGTGGAACCTCGGTTTCGAGCCCGGTGATGGCCGGCATCATGGCGCTCATCAATCAGAAAGCCGGCGTCTCGCAGGGCAATCCGAATCCCGTACTGTACGCTCTGGCCGCCAAGCAATCCTGGAGCGGCTGCAGCACGGAGACGGCGACCAATTCGAGCAGTTGCTACTTCAACGACGTCGACACCGGCACCATCGCGCCCGTCTGTTACGGCGGCACGACCAACTGCACTCCGCAAACGTCGGGAGACGTGCTGGGTGTCATGCCCGGCTATGCGGCCACAGCCGGATACGACAAAGCCACAGGCCTCGGCTCGCTCAACGTCGCCAATGTCGTGAACGGCTGGCCGGGAACTGCAACCACGTCTCCGGCGCCGGCGACCACCCTCTCCACCACCAGCCTCACCTTCTCTTCAACCGCAATCAATTCTTCGTCCGCCACGCAATCCGTCACGCTCACCAATTCCGGCAATGCCTCCATGACCGTCACTGGCGTCAGCATCGGCGGGACCAACCCCACATCGTTCACGCAGACCAACACCTGCAGTGCAACACTGGCGGTCAATGCCTCCTGCGCCGTCACGGTCACCTTCAAGCCAGCCGCAACGGGCGCGCTCACGGCCACGCTCAGCTTTGCCGACAACGCCGCCAACTCTCCGCAGACGGTGGCGCTCAGCGGCACAGGGTTGGCCGCGAACACGCCTGTGGCCACCCTTTCGGCCACCAGCATCAGCTTCGCCTCGACCACGGTCGGTTCTTCATCCGCAACGCAGGCTGTGACCCTTACCAACTCCGGAACCGGCAGCATGACCGTCACCGGCGTCAGCATCACCGGCGCCAACGCATCATCGTTCACGCAGACCAACACCTGCGGATCGACGCTGACTGCCAACGCCTCCTGCACCGTCACGGTCACTTTCAGGCCTTCCACAACAGGCGCGCTCACGGCAGCGCTCAGTTTTGTTGATAACTCCGCCAACTCTCCACAGACGGTTGCGTTGAGCGGCACAGGAGCCACCGTTTCAGTGAGCATAACGCCCGCCGGCCTCACCTTCCCGTCGACCGCGATCAACGCCGCGTCCGCTTCGCAGACGATCACTTTCACCAACACAGGAACATCCGCAGTTACCTTCACTGGCAGCCCCTCGACTACCGGCGCTTACAACTATCTGTTCAAGGGCGCCACCTCGTGCGGCGGAAACGCCACGCTGGCAGCAGGCAGTTCCTGCGTCATCACGTTCACCTTCAACCCCACCGCGGCAGGAACGTTTTCAGCCACCCTCAACTTCTACGACACCGCCCCCAACTCGCCGCAGACCGTTACCCTCACCGGCACCGGCGGCGGAACGCCGGCAGTCAGCCTTTCACCCACCAGCCTCACCTTCGCCTCAACCAATGTAGGTTCGACGTCGGCCGCGCAAACCGTCACGCTCAAGAACACCGGAACCGGCGTGCTGACAATTTCCAGCGTCTCATTCACCGGCAGCAACGCCTCGTCCTACACTCAAACCAACACCTGCGGCACGTCGCTTGCGGCCAGCGCCTCTTGTACGTTCTCGCTTGCCTTCCAACCCACCGCAGTCGGCACGGCCTCAGCTACGCTCAGCATTGCCGACAACGCCTCCAGTACTGTGCAGACAATCGCTCTCACCGGCACCGGCGTAGGAGTCCCCGCAGTCAGCATTTCACCCACCAGCCTCACCTTCGCCTCAACCAATGTAGGTTCCACGTCGGCAGCGCAAACGGTCACGCTCAAGAACACCGGCACCGGCGCGCTGACAATTTCCAGCGTCTCATTCACCGGCAGCAACGCGGCCTCCTACGCTCAAACCAACACCTGCGGCACGTCGCTCGCGGCCAGCGCTTCCTGCGCAATTTCCATAACCTTCAAGCCCACAGCAGCCGGCGCGGCCCCAGCTTCGCTCAGCCTTGCCGACAACGCTTCCAATACTGCTTCTGCGCAGACAGTCACGCTCAGCGGAACCGGCGTGGGAGTTCCGGTGGTCAGCCTCTCGCCCACCAGTCTCGCCTTCGCCTCGACGCTCGTGGGCGCACAATCCGCCGCGCAAACCGTAACGCTCAAGAACACCGGAACTGCGGCTCTAACCATCTCCAGCCTCTCCTTCACAGGCAGCTACGCGTCATCCTTCGCCCAAACCAACAACTGTGGCACGTCGCTTGCCATCAGTGCTTCATGCACGATCTCGGTAACCTTCAAACCAACCGCCGGCGGATCTCTTACCGCCTCGCTGAGTCTCACCGGCAACGCCACCAACACGCCGCAAACCGTGGCCCTCACCGGAACCGGAGTGGTTCCGGTGCCCGTCGTTACGCTCTCAACCGCCGCGCTGAGTTTCCCAGTCACTGTGGTCAATCCTTCGCCGGGTTATGCGTACAGTCCGGCGCAGGCCCTCACCCTCACCAACTCAGGCACCGCCGCGCTCAACCTCACCGCCATCACATTGAGCGGAATCAACCCAACCTCGTTCACCGAAATCAATAACTGTCCCGCCTCTCTTGCAGTGTCAGCCACTTGCACCATCCTCACCCGCTTCGCTCCCACGACTTTGGGCAGCAAGTCCGCCACGCTCGTCTTCACTAGCAATGCCAGCCCCACCACGCAGAGCATCACCCTCGCCGGAACGGGCGTCAGCGTGGCAACACTCACACTCTCCACCAGCACGTTGAGTTTCGGAACGGTCACACCGGGAACCACCAGCGCTGCGCAGGCCGTCACCGTCACCAACAGCAGCACCACAACGCCCATCAATCTCACTTCGTTTACGCTCAGCGGAACCGGCGCAGCGTCTTTCGTAGCGGTGAACAATTGCGGAACCACGCTCGCGGCCAGTTCCAGCTGCATCGTCCTGGTCGAATTCACACCCACAACGGCAAGCGCAACATCGGCCACGCTCACCGTTACCGCCAACAACCCCAGCGCAACCGCAACTGTTGCGCTCAGCGGCCAATAAGGAGAGAACGTCCAGTTTTCAGGGAAGTAGACTCACAACAAATGCAGGGTGCCCCACATCTCGCTTTTGAGATGTAGGAAACCCCGAACCTTCACTCACGCTTTTCAACCAGGCATAAACGGTGTTGCCCGATCCTTCCGCAGCTTTATCGCGGAAGGGTGGGAACGCCAGCCAATCGAGCCCGGCACCACGACCGTCCGCGCCGTTCGCGGTTCCACCGAGCGAACCGCGAATAAATCACTCTTTAGAATCCGGCGCCAGCAGAATAATCTTCCCAACGCCGCCTTTCTGCCCGAGCACATGGGCTTCGGCCGCATCGCGCAACGGCATCCGGCGGCCAATCGGCAAAACGAACTTGCCATCGCGCACGTCATCGGCAAACTCGCGCACCTTGGATGGATCAGGTCGAGCACCCACTCGCGTAATCTTCACGGTCGGATTTTTGGCCGCCGCACTTTCTGGCAACATCGCAGTGTAGCCAAAGGAGCCGCCCGGCTTTACCCTCGCGAGCAGCTTCGCCGCAACATCACCGCCAACGGTGTCCGCAATGGCATCCACTAAGGGGAAGTTCTCAATCGCTTGATCGTCATCAATCGCGAGCACGTCAGAGACCCCGAGAGCGCGGGCGGCCTCCAGCTCTTTCCCGCGAACCCCTGCAATCACCTGCGCGCCGATCTTCTTCGCCGTATGCACTGCCGCGCGCCCCACGCTGCCCAGCGCTCCCGTGATCAGAACCACCTGTCCCTTCTGCACGTTGGTCGCAAGGCGCACAAGCTGGTCGCCGGTGAGCGAAATCAGCGGGATCGCGGCCGCGTCCGTCAGGTCCACGCCATCCGGCAGATGGGTCACTTCCGAATCGTCGACTGCAACCAGCTCGGCATAAGTCTTGTTGGAGAGTGCAAGAACGCGGTCGCCCACTTTGAAGTGCTTCACATTGGCGCCCACCGCTCGCACGATGCCGCTCACGTCGCGGCCCAGAATTGCCGGCAACGTCAACGGAAACATCTTCTGCACCGCCCCTGAACGCAGTTTCCAGTCGATCGGATTCACGCTCGCAGCGGCTGCCGCGATCAGTACCGTATTTCCGCTCAACTGCGGCTCGGCAACGTTATCTTCAAATTTCAGATTCTCAGGACCGCCGTACTCATGCAGTACTACTGCTTTCATCGTGTACCTCCCGGTACTCCACGCCTTTTCAACCTTACGGTCAGATGCGCGGAAGCCCGCGCGCGTCTCATCTGTTATATCTAAACCCATGCGGGTTGATCTTCCCAGCCGCCTGCCCAACTTCGGCTCGAAAATGGGCATCGACGCTACGCGCGAGTGGAACGCCGGGGGCTTCGCGCACCCTTTGCCGGCCATGATCGAGATGGACCGCGCGACTGAAGCCAAAATCGGTCTGCTATGGGCGAAGCTGAGGCTGTAGGTGGCGCAGCGAATTGTGCGGTATGCTGTCCAATAGAAGGATCGCATGATTCTGCACGACTTGTTCGACTGGTCAAATTTTGGGGTGGGGGTTACGGGGCTGGGATTGACGCTCTGGGCCGTCGCTCAGGCAACGGGAGCGAAGGCCGCTGCTGAGAGAGCTGAGAAGAGTGTTCTTCGCCACAACGCTGAGGTTGATTTTGCCTCTTTGGCGCGTATGGCAAAGGAACTACACGGTTATGTCGAGAGTGGGAAGATGTCCGAGGCCCGTCTGCGTACCACAGATTTGCGCTCGGATTTGGCTTTAGCCATTCCTAACCACAGGGTGTTTCTTGGCGGGAACCTCAAACAACTGAGAGAGAGGCAGATCGATCTAAAGCTCGTAGCCGATGGGCTCAACTGGGATGCAGATTCCGTGAGTCCATCAGAGAAGATTAGGCTTTTGGAAATAACCGGTGAGATACTTGAGGTGCTGGCAGGCCAGACCGGCGAACTGAGATCCAACGTAGAGCGAGGCGCCTAATGAATGAACAGCCGCAGAGGCCTTCAAACCCAGGAAGATTGGACCCTCCGCCACAGGTTTCCTCACCTACAAGAGGCGGGATAACCCCTCCGCCCCACTCCCCGGTGCCGCCGCTTGAACGGTCGCTGAGGCTCGTCGACCAGCTGTTGAAGAAGACAAAAGAGGGAAAGCTGCCTTGGTCAACTGGATTTGAGGACGGCCAATTCAAGACGGTGCTGCCTGATGGTGAACTGGCATTTGTCATTCAGGTGAAAGGGGAGGTTCGCAAATTCCTGATGCTGGACGATCATCAGGAGGTCATCCTCGAAAGTACCGTTACGCGAGATGAAGCTCATCTCAATCACATTCAATCGGCGGATGGTTTGATTGACCAGCTGTACGAAGCCATCGGAGAACTCCAGGACTTGGCTCGAAGCCGGGCCTTGCAGGTGAATGAGAAGCTGGCAAAGGCAGAAAGGCTGCTAGCTGCAATATAGGGTCTCCAACGTTTCCTGCCGTGCTGAATTCCGGCGGATAACGTATTGATTGTCATTGGCTTCCGAGAATATTTGCTGCCAACCCGCAACAATCCCTCTGATATACCTAGACTCATGTGTGGCGTTTTCCCTAGGCTCTCTCATGCTTTGATCGCGGCCGTGCTGGCGGTCGCATCTCCCCTCTCCGCTCAGCAAACCTCCGGCACCTTTCGCTGGATCGATTTTCACGATCCCAAAGACCAGAATATCGTGGCTTGGATCGCGCGCTCCCTGCAGGTTGAAAAATGGTCCGCCATCCGCGAGATCGGCGTGGTCTACGACGCGGCGCTGGTGGTCACCACCGAACGCGAAGGGCCGCAATCGCTGCCCAGCGACGACAGTTTCACGGTGTGGAACGCATCGCTCACCAGCCACGTGGTGGCACCGCTGCTCAAGGGCGTGAATCTGCGCTGGTTCGACTGGGAACACTTTGCCGACGACGCTCCCGCGGAGCTGACCGTGCTCTACGACAACTGCCACAACTGCGCGGCCAGCACTTTTTTCACGAGCTTCCGCTACGATCTGGCGCACCACCAGTGGGTGGCGCGCTGGATCCGCGGCGGCCAGGGAGTTCTGGTGTGGAATGCCGTACCGCCCAGCGCTCCCGGCGTGACCTGGACGCAGGTCTACGCCCTGATGTCCGGCGCGGAGAACCACGCTTATCTGAGTACGTGGAACCACTTCGATTACGGCAAGGTGAGGCAGCCAAGCGACACCATCTTCCGTTACGATGTCGACGCCATGACCGGTCTCGAGCGCACCGTGGAGCTGACCCGGGAAAATGCTGAAGCCATGAAACTGCGCCTGTGCCGCGGCCAGGACGCCATCCAGGGCATGGAGCGAGGCCAGGACTCGCCGCTATGCCAGCAATTGCTGAACACGCAACCGCAACGCAAGCCCGTGACCACGCCGCCGGCCAATAATCGCGGACAGTCCGCGGCGGGGCGCGTGAGCCATTAAGATGAGCCTTTAGTGGTCAATAGAGAGCAGTTTTGCTCCAGCGCCGCGAATAGCATCCAAGCTGAATGGAGGCCTGAGATGACCCATCTTTTCAGACTTGCTCGATTTGCCCTGCTTCCTCTGGCGATAACACTTTCAACTGCCGGCTGCCACCAGAATCAAGCCCTGATCTCGGCCGATAATACCCAGGCGGGCACGCAGGACCCGGGCTCGGACCCGGCGGCGGCCAACCTGCCTCCCGTTGCAGACAACTCAGGCTATCAGCAGAGTCCTCCGCCTTCGGGCCAGGCGCCTTACGATCCAGGGTACGGACAGCAGCCGGAATACACCGATTCCCAGCCGCCTCCACCCTTGCCCGACTACGATCAGCCGCCGGTTCCCGGCGACGGCTATATCTGGACGCCCGGCTACTGGGCATGGTCTTCGGACGGCTACTACTGGGTGCCCGGCGCCTGGGTTGAGGCTCCCTACGAGGGCGCACTCTGGACCCCCGGCTACTGGGGCTACTGGAATAACTCCTACGGGTTTTATCCTGGCTACTGGGGCCAGTACATCGGCTACTATGGCGGCATCGACTACGGCTACGGCTACGGCGGATATGGCTACCAGGGCGGCTATTGGGGCGGAGGCCACTTCAATTACAACCGCTCGGTCAACAACGTCAACGTCTCTGTGGTGCGCAACGTCTATAGCCGCTCGGTGACCAACTACAACAACAACTCCCATGTGAGTTTCAACGGCGGATCGGGTGGTATCCAGGCGCCGGCGCGGCCTGCGGAGATGACGGCGATGCATCAGCCGCACACCGCTCCGATGACTGCTCAAGTGCAGAATCAGCGTGCTGCCGGCGCCAACCGGGCCCAGTTTGCCAGTGCCAATCATGGCCGCCCGGCCAATGTCGCTGTCAACCAGCCACTTGCGGCCGATCGCAACGTGAATGCTCCCCCGGCGTTGCAGAGAACCAATCGGGCTGTAGAGCAGCAGCAACAGCGTCAGGCGGTTCCGCAGCAGCAGGAACAGCGCCAGGTAGCTCCGCAGCAGCAACAGCGCGAAGCGGCTCCGCAACAGCAGCAACGACGCGAAGCAGCTCCGCAACAGCAGCAACAGCGCCAAGTAGCTCCGCAACAGCAAGAGCGTCAGGCGGCACCACAACAGCAGCAACAGCGCCAGGTAGCTCCGCAGCAGCAAGAGCGTCAGGCGGCTCCGCAACAGCAGCAACGCCAGGCAGCGCCACAGCAACACCAGGCGGCACTTGAACCGCGTCAGACGGCTCCGCAACCGCAGCAACGCCAGGCGGCGCCACAGCAACGCCAGGCCGCACCGCAACAGCAACAGCGCCAGGCGGCAATACAACCGCGCCAGACGGCTCCGCAGCCGCAGCAACGCCAAGCAGCGCCACAGCAACGCCAGGCGGCTCCGCAGCCGCAACACCAGGCGGCACCGCCGCAGCAACACCAGGCGGCGGCTCCGAAACCGCAGGACCAACACCCCAGGTAGCAGCGTTTCGCAAAGCATCCGCGGCAGATTCCGCGGATGTCACCTTAAGGAGCGGCCTTCACTCCGCCACCGCCCAACAATCGCGGACAGTCAGCGGCGGGCGCCTCGGCCATTGAGGGTCGTCCCGCACTAGCTCTTTTGGCCGCATGAATCGGGAGCGCTGCCAGTTCGGGTGCGGGCGTGGACGCCCGCACGACAGCCGGTCTCCCACCCCAGCGAGCAAAGATCGCTCGCCGGGGACCCCGGTCTCCCACCCCAGCGAGCAAAGATCGCTCGCCGGGGACCCCGGTCTCCCACCCCAGCGAGCAAAGATCGCTCGCC
>JBEKGH010000037.1:0-33791 GCA_050012895.1 Occallatibacter sp. | reverse complement strand
ATCGTACCTTGTTCTTCATGACCGGTTCCTCTCCGCTTGTGGCTCTGAGTTGTGACTCTTTCCTGAATCACAGCCTAACCCACGATCAGCGCATTGGACCGGTCACTCCATAATGACTAGTCATTGGCATCGGGGAAGACGGCCTTGTACTGCGCTCTCTGGCGTGGCTCGGCCATCATTGGAGCCACCGCATCGCGCCACTTCGCGTAGTGCGCGGTCTCCTTGTGTGCGGCCGCCGCTTCCGGCGTGCGATAGACCTCGGTGAGCACAAACCGTGTCGCGTCGTCTTGCGACTGCATCACGTCAAAGCGAGCGATGCCGGGTTCCTGCACGCTCGCGCGCGCATTCTCGATTGTGGCCTGCCTGAACTCTTCTACGGACTCGGGCTTAACATGCACGTGCACATGAACAATCAGCATCGCACTTGCCTCCGCCCCTTATCCTACCGCCAGACTGCCCTGATCGGACAGAAGGTTCCGCTGCCGCGCGGAACCTTGCGTGGGTGTGATTTAAGTGTGTGATTTCTGCAAGTGCAGAGAAGTTGTTGAATGAGCTTGAACTGGCCATTCAAGAAACCGGTCATGGGTGTAGCCGAACCGACGGACCAAAGGAGTATTGGTCGTTATGCTGGCATCAGCTCAGGTGCTGGCTTGGCCAGCAGCACGCCGAGTGCGCAACTCGCCATGCGCGCCAGTTCTCCGTCGGCGCGGCTGGTGAGAACAACTGGGACTTTCGCTCCTACCACGACGCCCGCGGCCAGCGCTCCTGCCAGGTACTGAAGCTCCTTGAAGAGGATGTTTCCGGCTTCCAGATTGGGAACCATGAGAAGATCCGGGTCTCCCGCCACCGGCGATTTGATCTTCTTGATCTTTGCGGCGTCGCTTGAAATGGCATTATCGAATGCCAGCGGGCCATCGACAATCGCTCCGGTAATCTGTCCGCGGTCAACCATTTTGCAAAGGGCGGCGGCATCGAGCGTGGATGGAATGGCGGGGTTGACTGACTCGACCGCCGACAGGATGGCTACCTTCGGACTCGCGACCTCGAGCGTATTCAACATGTCGATCGCGTTCTGCAGAATGCTGATTTTGGTTTCAAGGTCCGGCTGGATATTTACTGCCGCATCGGTAACAAAGAGGGGCTTGTGATAGGACGGCACATCCAGAGCAAACACATGGCTGATGCGCCGCCCCGTGCGCAGGCCTCCTTCGCGTGAGACCACGGCGCTCATGAGTTCGTCGGTGTGCAGCGAGCCCTTCATGAGCATTTGCACTTCGCCTTTGCGAGCCATTTCGACGGCCCGGATGGCAGCCGTGCGACTGTTGTCGATGTCAACGATTTGAACGGTTCCCAGATCGAGTTGCAAAGCGGCCGCCAAACTGCGGATCTTTGCTTCAGAGCCCACAAGAACCGGAGCAATCAACTTATCCTTGAATGCCTGGATCGCGCCGCCAAGAGATACTTCGTCGCACGGCCAGACAATCGCAGTTCTCACAGCCGGCTTGGAGGTTGCACGCGCAATCAAGCCAAGGTAGTGACGATAAGGGTTATTCACTATGAGTTGTGGTACCGGGAGCGTGGACCAACGCAGCTTTTTCTCAGGTGCAATGAGCTCGGCAGTGCCCGAAAATATCGACGTACCGGCGCCATTGTTTGCTTCGCAATCGAAGTGAATCGACTTTGTTGCATCGTCCTTGGCCGTGACCCGCGCCTTCACGAGAATGCGATCTCCGACGCGGATGCGGTTGTGGAACGAGAGTGAAACATTCGTCAGCGTGCATCCTGGCCCCGGTATGTTCATGCTGAAGAGACCTGAGATGAGCGAGGCGCACCACATGTTTGGCCCAGTCGGAGGTATGCCCCCGGCGCGATCGATGAGTTCATCGGTATTCAGAACGGAATGGAATCCGGAAATCGAGGCAAACGCCATCGCGTCATCCGTGGTGAGAACGTGCTCAGTTCTGGCGGTGTCGCCCACTGAAATTTCGTCATATGTCTTGCTCTCAATAAATCCCAGATTCATGCAGATCCCTTCCCGCTCAGGCTCCGTCGATTATGAGCCTTTTATGCCATCGTACGATCCGCGCGCGCCGTTCAAAGTGACTGCAATCACCGATGCCACTTTCCGTTCGCTTGCATCGTTGATTCTCCAGTCTTCACGTTCAGAGTCCAGAGCTGGGGCGACGGCAAGTGCATGGAGCCATCGTCCATCTCGAGTGGCATCCAGAAGTAACGAGAGTCCCAAAGTTCCTTCGGGCGCCAGAGATCTCCCATGAAGATGACGGTGGTTGTCTTTGAACCCGTGACCTTCAGGAGCATTGTCGATTGCGAATCGTAGTTGTTCGCCTCGGGCGGCGCAAGACTCTTGAACTCGGTCCATGGACCAGTAAGTGCCGGCGCGGTGGCATAGACATTGGGGTTGGGCCGCCATCCCGTCATGTGCGATCCCACCACGTAGTAGAGGTTGCCGTAATGCACAAGCGCGCCGCCTTCCAACGGAGCGGGAATAAAGCAGGTTTTCTCCAGGCTCATGAAGTCGCCGGTCAGTTTCGCAAGAAAGAAACCTTTGGTCGGACGCGACTCGAAGATCAAATAGGCTGACCCATCGTCGTCCACAAACTGCCCAATGTCGCGGCTCTCCTCATCCAGCGGTCTGAAGCTTTTCACATAGATATATGTGCCGTCGATGCGGTTGCTGATCGCAACCATCACGCGAGCAAGTTTGTAGTGTGCGTCGTCGAGATGTGCGTACATCACGAACTTGCCTGTGCGCGGGTTGGCAAACACTTTGGGCCGCTCCAGAACCCAGTGCGGACCAAGGTGCTCGGGGTCGGAAAGGACCAGCACCTGCCTGCGAAACTTCCAGTGCAGGAGATCGCGCGACGAATAGCAGGCTACGTAGCGTTTCTCGGGATCGTTGGCCGGCGTGCGGTCCTCACCGAACCAGTAGTACTTGCCCTTCCAGACCGTGATGCCGCCACCGTGCGCCTGAATGCGCTGGCCATGGGTGTCAAGCCAGGCTTCGCCGGGCCGTATGACACTTTGCGCGGCGCACAACCCGGCGGCTATCAGCGCCAGTGAAGCAAGCGTAGCCAGCGAGGCAATCCCTCTTCTCAATTCTTCTCCTGTTGCCGGAATCGGCTTGGCGATTTCGATCCTCTTCAGGCTTTTTGCCGGCGAAGTGCATCCGAGTTTATCCCATGTGCTTCCATGCATACACGTCGTAGCTTCCTTCACCGTCAACATTTCCGTGGCCGCTGCTCCAACTCAGGTGTTGCGAGTCTCTTCCCTTGGTGAGCGTGAAGGGTAGAGAGCCGTCGCCATACACGCGCGCCGTTACCTTCAATGTTTCCGGCGCGCCTGCATACAGACCCACATCCGCCCACGGCACAATGCTCCCGCTCTTCACATAAACAGGGATCTTCTCGGTCGATGCAGGCACGGTCAGCTCCGAACCTCCCTTGAGTGCTTCGCCTGTCCAGAAGTCATGCCAATCGCCCTGCGGCAGCACAATCGTGCGCGCCGATTCTCCTGCAAACATCGGCGCCACCATCATGCGATCGCCCATCATATATTGATCGTCTATCGCATGGAGACGCGTTTCTTTCGGCGCGTCCATCACCAACGCACGGAAGGGCGGAGTCCCATCGTGGGCGTAGCGCTCAAAAGCGGCAGTCAGGTATGGAACAAGTTGCATCCGCCATGCGATGATCGCGCGGCATCGAGATTCGAGTTTTTCCCAGCCGTCGAGCAGTCGATCCGCGTTGTTGAGGCGGCGGTTGAGCTGCTTCCATGGCGGATTCTTGATGTACCACCCATTCACCATCGCAAGCGGAGAGAACACCACACTCTCGAGACGCCGGATCAGATCCTCTTCGCTCACGGCGTCGCGCACCTCCGGGCACCAGAGCAGTCCGCTGAAGCCGGAGTTGACGAGCGCGCGGATAAAGTCGCGATGCACGTAAAGGTCACTGTAGAGCACGAAAGGATAGGGGCTGGCCAGTGCACCGCTGGAGCGCACAAGTCCGTATGTGCTTTGCCCCCGTTTGCGGAACTCGTTCCAGAGCGCCATCTGATAGCGCAAGCCGAACACATTGTGCATCTGCTCGCCGTCCACACCGGACGGAAACACACTGCACTCGGGGAACGACCAGCCGCCGGTGTAGTCGGAGTTATCGCACTCGTCCAGCTTGAATCCGCTTACGCCCGCGTCAAGAAATGTTTTGGCGTGATATGCCCCAAAGGCCGCGCGCGCCGGCTCGCCCGCAAAGTCGGGAACCAATCCACCCCACACGCCATAATCTCCGGATTGCGGCTCGATCTGGGGAAAAAGCGGCGACGCCGGATGGGTAAAGGCGTGCTCCCACAGGTTGATTTTCAAGTTCATCTCCTGCGCGGAGTGCACGAATCCTGTGGGATCTGGGAAGCGGTCGCGGTCCCACGCAAAGGTGCAGGAGTATGCGTGCGTCTGCCACCCGGGTTCGAGTCCAATCACGTCGCAGGGCATCTTGCGCTCGCGGAACTCCTGCGCCAGCGCCAGCGCGGATTGTTGCGTTCCGCGTGCGTCCATCCGGTACCAGAAACCAAGGCCCCACTCCGGTGGCGCGAAACCTCCGCCTGAAAAAACGTTGTAGCGCCGGACTGCATCCAGCATCTCCGGGCCGCCGAAAAGATAGACATCGACGCCGCTGGCGCGCGGTACTTCCACGGTGATCTGCCCGGTGTCGCCGTCCTCAATGCTATGCGTGTAATTCGGATCCGGATTGGCGTTGTTTACCGAGTCGACCGCATGCGCCGGCCTGGGCCGCGCATCGCCAAAATAAAATGTGGCGTAACGCGCCGTGTCGATCAGGATGCCGATGCCTTCAGTCGTCACATAGAACGGTACCGGCGCGTGCGAATCCCCGGTATCGAACTTTGGATCGGCATTGACGCGCACAACTTTCTTCTTGCCGCGCTGGGCGAACGACAGAAACTGCAGCCCCATTCCATAGATCTGCTCGTTCGGCCGCAGCGGCAATTGCACCTTGCACCCGCGCATTGTTTGCTTGCCGCGAAGGTCCGGCAAGGGCGCCGCGTCCACGCCGGGCAGTTTTGCGAATGCCTCAACCTGCGCCGCAACCAGCCGGCTCGAAACTGGAGTGAAGCGTTCCGGCGTGCCGATGGTAGCTTTCCACACGCCCGGATAGATTCTCCTCCATACCGCTGAGCTTTCGGGCGTCGCGGCTGCTAATGGCTCTGTGCGCAGCAAACCGGAAAAGCCGGCTGCCGTGCCCGTTGCTGCCAAGCCCTTGGCAAGACTCCGTCGAGAAATCTTCATTGTGTCGCCGCTCTCCCTTGATGCACGACCCGTTAATGAGTCGCGTGCAATTCGTCTTTCTCGCCGCCAGCGCCGCCGGCATCGGGATCATTCACTTTAATTGCCACAATCTGATGCGCGCGGATGGCGACACTGATCTTCCCATTCTCGATAGGCAGCGCGGCGCCTTCGGAACCCTCCATCAGATTCGGCTGGGATGCGCTTGTAAGCCCGGGCGGAAAGGCAATACTCACCTCTCCTGCGTGGCCGGCCCTCTCATATATATGGAGAACCAGCGCGTGGCTGTCCTCGGCTTTCTTTACAGCAGTCAGCGTAACATGACTCGGCTCGATCGCGTGACTCCCAACGCGGACGAAGCTCGCGAAATTGCAGGCGGTCAGACGGAGCAGGCTCGGCAGTTGAATGCGCGCAGAACTATCGTGGTTCAGTTGCCTGCCTGCGGAAAGAGCCAGACTTCGGCCACCTGTAAACCGCGGCCGCCTGCGCCGAGGCCCTTGGGTCTTGTCCATTGCAGATCGAGCGTGCCCCCGCGCGTTGCCTCCGGCGGAACAGGAAACTCAACGGTCTCAGGGTTCGTAGCGCGCAATCGCGGCCCATGAATCACATAGTGGCCGTTTGCAGTCAGCGTCACCGGTGTCGTGTAATCCTCGCCGGCGTAGACGATGCGCAGCATGTAACGGAGTTTCGCGCTCAATCCGGTGTAGCGGAGCTCGAGCGGATGGTCGTACAGCGCGCCCGCGTAGGAAATCTCTGAGATGCGCCACCCCTGATCCGGCGTGCGATCGGCAATGCCGTCAAGGGCGGACTGAAAGAATGCCGGATCCAACGGAAATCCGGGGCCGCGGACAAGATGTGGCTCAGACGAAGGATTACCAAGGTCGTCATAAAACCCTCGCGGTCCCGGCTCGCTCCAGTGCACGATCGCTGCAAGCGCCTGCAATCGGCGCGCTTCATCGCTCATGCTCCCGATTCGCGCGAACTCCCGCTCCAGCCATACACGATCGTTCAGCGACACGTCTACAGTGTCCAGGCTCGCTCCGCGGCCGATGGCTGAGGCGCCGTATTTTGCCACGCTCAATTGCAGCCCGATGTCATGGAAGAGTCGGCCTGCAAGTTCTTCGATCGTAGTTCGCCATGGCTGCAGGGCCGCCAACTCCGGCGAATCGGCAGCCAGCGCGCCTTCGGCATTGTGCATCGCTGCCGCGCTTCCGGTTCGGCCTGCGGCGGAAAGAAAAGCCAGCGCACGCTGCTCCTGCGCGGCTGCGATGAGTAAACGATGGCGCTCGTACGCATCGGAGTACGCGCGGTAACCAGCCGCCTCGAATCGCCAATTTCCGGCTTGAGCCGGCGTGGCTGCTTTCTGCATCACTTCAAATTGCCGCAACGTGGCATCAACGCTGTCATCGGCAGCCAAAGGGCCATCCCAGTTCTTCTCAAGCGAGAGGATGCCATGCGCGAGCGCGTCGGCGCTAAAACCATCGCTGCCGGCAAAGTAGCGCGCATATTCCCGCAGCGTTGCCATCGGATTGGTCTGCGCCGACCACCCCAGCGCGCTCCAGATGAACTTGTTGACGTCATCATTCACGCCTTCCGAATAGGTGACGAAGCCATTCATATAAGGAGCGTAGTGCCGGAAGATCGCCGTTTCCGCCAGGGGCCGCGGATTGATGACTTCGCGTCCTTCAGTCAGCGCATAGGCCACGTCCCACTCGGGAACCGGAAGTTGGGAGCGCATGGTGTGCGCAATGTCTGGGTAGAAGCGAGTCGGGAATGGTTTGGGAATGTGAGCGCGTTGGGTTTCGAGGCCATCGCGCGATTGCGGCCCGACGACGATGCCGGTGAGCCACGGCGGCCGCGCGGCCACCAGCCCGTAAAAACGGCGCAGCTGGTCAGCATTGAAACCCTGGGAGGAGACCCAAACACCAGCGTGGGGATGCGATCGATGCAGCACTTCCGCAACCCGCGCGAGAAATGGAAAAAGGACCGCGGGATCGGTGTGGCCGGGATCGCCGCCTGGGACAAAAAGCTCATCGACCTGCGGCAACTTGTCGAAGACATCGCCCCACACCCGAAGCTCCGACTCGATGGTCCGCGGATCGGAGTAGTCCTTTGCCATCGCCGGGTAATAAACGGAGCAGCGCAAGCCATATTTTTGTAAGATGCCCGATACCCGGACCATCATCTCCATGGCCGGAAGCGGAAAAAGCGGGCTCGACGGCGCGTCATCTGTGATGGGCGGCAGTAATTCGATGGTGTTTGCGCCAAAGACCGCCAGGTCGCGGATGTATTGCTCGAAGCGTTCCGGCGTCCAGGCGTCGTAGGTGTTGTTCTTGAACCGGTAGCCCAACTGGTGCCCGCGAATCGCAAACTGCGGCGCGGAGGTTATGCGCAGCGGCGCACGCAGCCAAGCGTGGCTTGGCGAGAACTCAAGGTGCCGCAGCAGATAGCCGATGCCGAAGAGCACGCCGCGGTCGTCTTCGCCGGCGATCACAACGCACAGCCTGGAATTAATGGGAATTGTCTCGATCTGAAATGCCTCAGGCTTCGACCTGGCAGCGGGCCAAATGGCCGGGCCCCACGGCGTTCGCCGCAATTGATCCCTGCGCCCGACGAGAATGCATGGGCCGCGAGCCGTCAAGCGGTTTTGCGCATCTTGTGTGCTGACTTGCCATGCGCTGCCCGTGCGCTTGCTCGCTTCCTCGACGAGCAGCTGCACTGCTGCCATCTCCGCACCGTCTGCATCTGCCGGCGCAATCACAGTGGCTTGCGAAAGATCGAGAATTCTCGCTTGTGCCCCACAAAGAAACGCACTGCCCACAAATCCGAATAGGACGGCCAAGTGGCAAAATGCATTGAAAAAGCTAAGTAACCGTAGCCAGGCGCGCCGCGACCGGGCGAATTGCGGACTGCGCACGCGGCTAGGCGACACGATCATCAGTCCACTTTTGTGCCGAGCGTAACGGACGGGATAGGGGGCGCGAATGCGGTCAGTATATCGGGAACGTTAGAAAAGTGAAACAGACATTGATATTTGAAACTGAAATTTCGCACTTTCATCGAATCGCGCCTTGTCCGTGGACAATCCCACCCCCTTCCTGCTTTCATGCTGAGGAAAGTGCCGGGCGACGCGGGAGGCCGTATTCCCCTCATCCGATCTCAATCCGCCCCACCTGCCTCCTATCGCTGGCAGCTTGTCGCAGTCCTCTGGGTCGTGGGCTTCCTCAACTATGCCGACCGTCAAGCCATCTTTTCCGTCTTTCCGCTCCTGCAGTCGCGCCTTCATCTCGATCTCGCCGAACTGGGCCTGCTGGGCTCCTCGTTTGCCTGGGCATACGGCCTGGCTGCGCCATTTGCGGGCTATGCCGTAGATCGGATGCGCCGCAAGACCGCGATCCTCGGCGGTCTTGAATTCTGGAGTTGGATCTGCGCCGCAACGGCCCTTACCAGCAGGCTCTGGAGTCTCACCGTTCTGCGTTGCGTGATGGGCCTCGGCGAAAGCCTCTACTTTCCCGCAGCGCTCTCCATGATGAGTGACTATCACGGGCCACGCACGCGCTCCCGCGCGCTCGGCCTTCACCAAACCAGCGTCTACGCGGGTACCATCATGGGTGGTTTCTTGGCGGGCTGGCTCGCCGAACGCTACGACTGGCGCTGGCCATTCGTCTGCTTCGGCGCGGCCGGGGCGTTGTTCGGAGTCCTGCTCATCCGCTTGCTGATCGAGCCGGCGCGTGGCGCGGCAGAAGAGACTACAGGCGCGCCGCAGGCGGAATCCGCCGCTTCGCATCCTCCCAGCTTTGCCGAATTTGCGCTGTTCGTGGCGCGCACGCCCACCATTGGACTGCTCATGGCAGCATTTGCCTGCGCTAACTTCGTTGCGGTTGTCCTGCTGGTGTGGATGCCCTCCTACCTCTATCAGGCTTTCCATCTGAACCTGGCCATGTCGGGTTTGACCGCCACGGCTCTTGCACAAATCGGATCCATGGCGGGTACCGTAACCGGCGGATGGCTCGCCGATCGCCTGGTTCGGCGCCTCGCCGCTGGCCGCGTCGTCATCCAGGCTGTCGGCGTACTGTGCGGCGCGCCCTTCGTCTTTCTCTGCTGCCAGACGCGCTCCATCGCCACGGTTTTGATCAGCCTCGCCGCCTGGGGATTCTTCAAGGGCCTTTATGACGCCAACATCTTTGCGTCGCTCTTTGACGCGGTCCCCGTGGCTGCGCGCGGTGTGGCAACTGGGTTGATGAATACCGTCGGATGGATGGGCGGAGGCGGCCTTGCGCCATTGCTCGTCGGAGTGCTGGCAGGCCACTACGGACTCGGCCTGACCATGGCTCTCGTCTCGATTGTTTATCTGCTTGCCGGCGCCCTGCTACTGTCGGTGCTGCTCTTCTTGCCAGATCAAACTAGAAGAATGTCTGAATAAGGTCGACGACATCGTACGCGCTGTTCACCAGGGCCAGTACGCGCCATTTATCGAAGGTCAGGCAAGGATGCGCGATGCCGAAAGCCACCATATCTCCGGGCCGAATGTCATCGTTAGCGGCAATCTGCAGGTATGCATGCTGATCCATCATTCGGGTAACAATCCAATGTGCCGGAACGGCGTGCGGCGTAACGCTTCCGGGCCTGAAGTGTAACGCCGGAACCGGCAATCCCGAGTCAAAGGCTGCGTCGCGTTTGCCAAGGCCCACAATCGCCTTGTTGGCTTCAGGAACAGACTGCACATAAGCCCAGACCTGCAAGGCCGTCTTGAGCCCCGCACCCATTTGCCGCGCCACGGAATTGCTATTGAGGATCCTGTCCTGCGCTATTCGATAGGCGCCGACATCGTGCGTCAAATAGCACCCGGGGCGCAGGACTACCTCGACAGCACAGTCAAAATCTCGTGGAGAAAAGACTTCGGCGACCACGTCATACCAGGCCGAGCCCGCGCCGGAAAGCAGGATCGGCGTGCGCTGGAAAAGCTTTCTTGCCGCAATTTCTTTTGTCACGTCCACGGCATGAAGCAGAAATGCGCGAATGGCTGCCTCGTTATCGAGGACGCCTTCGTAGACTTCAACTCCGCACAGCGCGATGGCAGGGCTCCATTTGCCCAGAGCGTCAAGAATCGACTCGAGCTGTTCGCGGTTGCGCACGCCGGCCCGGCCGCCATCCACTCCCACCTCGATCAGAATATTCAGCCTTGCTCCGCAATGCGAGAAATACGAGCCAAGCTGGCCGACTTGCTCGGCAGAATCGATCAGGCAGTAAAACTCAAATTCGGGATCGCGCAGCAGCCCGGCAACGATCGCCATATTCTGCTTGCCGATGAGCTGATTGGCCATGAGCACGCGGCGAACCCCGTGCGCGTAAGCAACTTGCGTTTGATGCGCCGTGGCCAGCGTAATGCCCCAGGCGCCCGCTCGAAGTTGCAGGTCAAACAAACGCGGCGCCATGGTGGTTTTTCCGTGCGGAGCCAGCCGGGCGCCGTATGCCGCCGTGAAATGCCGCATCCATTCAAGGTTGTGCTGCAGTGCATCTTCATAAAGCACTGCTGCGGGCAGCGTGAGATCTTCTCGCAGCAGGTTCCAGCCGCGCCGCGCAATCTCATCGTGGGCAATAGGCTTCTCCAGCAATCCGATACCCTTGTTCAGTGGGTCAATCGCTCCGGGATCGTGGGCCCGGTCAGCGTCAGTCTGTTTCAATAAATCCATTTCCAGCCTCAGCGTGCGACGTTTTCCATTTGCCCGAATTCTCTAATGTATCTAGCCTACATGTCAGAGGACTATTGATGCGTCTGTGCGAAACGATCATTCGCAACGCGAGCATTTTTGACGGCACTGGCGCCGAGGCGGAAAGCGCAGATGTCGCACTGCGCGGCGACCGCATATTGGCCGTGGGCCGGTCACTTGAATTGAACGCGGAGAACGAGGTTGACGCCGAGGGTCTGGCGCTGGCCCCCGGCTTCATCGACGCGCACACGCACGACGATTTAAGTGTCATCGCCGATCCTGTGATGTTGCCCAAGCTGTCTCAAGGAGTGACCACGGTGATCGTGGGTAATTGCGGTATCTGCGCCACCCCAGTTACCTTGCGCGGCGAGCTGCCGGATCCGATGAATTTGCTGGGCGATGCCACGGCGTTCCGCTATCCGACATTTGCGGCGTATCAAGCGGCAATTCAAGCTGCGGCCCCGGCGGTCAACGTAGCTGCGCTCGTAGGCCACACCGCTTTGCGCAACAATCAAATGGATCGCCTGGATCGACCGGCAACCAGCGCCGAAATTGCCGGGATGCGCGCACAACTCAAGGAAGCGCTCGACGCCGGCGCTCTCGGACTTAGTACAGGCCTCGCTTATCTATCAGCCTATGCGTCGACAACTGAAGAAGTGATGGAGCTCGCTCAACCCCTGTCCGCGGCAGGCGCCTTGTACGTGACGCACATGAGAACCGAGGGCGACGGCATCCTGGATGCCATGCATGAAGCGTTTGCCATTGGCCGCCACGCGAGCGTTCCTGTGTTGGTCTCCCATCTGAAGTGTGCGGGGATCGATAACTGGGGGCGCAGCGGTAAAGTCCTGCATGCTCTCGAAGAGGCGCGCGCAGCGCAATCTGCCGGGTGTGATTGCTATCCCTACGCCGCCAGTTCGAGTACTCTCGATCTTCGCCAGGTGGACGAGCGCGTGGAGATTTTCATTACCTGGAGTTCGCCGCATCCTCAGATGGCCGGGCAGCCGTTGTCGGCCATCGCCGAGCAGTGGAAGATACCGCAGATTGAAGCTGCGCGCCGGCTGCAACCGGCTGGAGCCATCTATCACTGCATGGCGGAAGACGACATGCGCCGCATTTTGAGCCATCCAGCCACCATGATTGGGTCCGATGGGCTGCCTAACGATCCCATGCCGCATCCGCGCCTGTGGGGAACCTTTCCCCGCGTGCTCGGCCGCTATTGCCGCGACGAGAAGATTCTTCCGCTGGCGCAGGCGATTCACAAAATGACAGGCATGCCGGCCTCCCGCTTTGCCATCGCGGAACGTGGATTGATTCGTGAAGGCTATTTCGCCGATCTCACACTTTTTGATCCGGAAAACATTATCGATACGGCGACATTCAGCAACCCCAGGCAAACCGCGGAAGGAATCAAGGCTGTTTGGGTGAATGGGGTTCTTTCTTATCAAGAGCACAAACCTGCACATCAGCGCGGCGGCCGATTTTTGCAGCGCGCCAAGCGGCCCAGACGCAGTGAGAAATCGGCAGGTAAAACCAGGAGTGAAGAAACTAAGGGCTGGGAATGAGCGACTGGCACAACATTTTTCTTATCGTTTCAGCACTCATCGCTGTTGTCGGGCTAGTGATGCTGATTACGGTGGCCAAGCTGAATCCGATCCTCGGACTCATCCTGGCTTCGCTCTCTCTCGGCATGGTTGCGGGCATGCCTCCCTCCACAGTCGTGCAATCTTTCGAAGCCGGAGTCGGCGCAATACTCGGTCACATCGCGGTGATCGTCGCTCTGGGCACCATGCTTGGCAAGATGATGGCGGAATCGGGCGCGGCCGATCGCATCGCTCACACTTTGATCCGCATTTTCGGCGAAAAGTACATCCATTGGGCGATGGCTCTGGTTGGCCTTATCGTTGGCCTTCCAGTCTTTTTTGAAGTCGGTTTCGTGCTACTCATTCCCATTGTGTTTACTGTTGCGCGACGAACAGGAACCTCACTTGTGCTGGTAGGTCTGCCGCTGCTGGCGGGCCTTTCAGTGGTACATGGACTGGTTCCACCGCATCCCGCCGCTTCCATGGCGGTGGCAATCTACCACGCCGATGTGGGGCGCACCATTTTCGCGGCGCTGCTCGTCGGCATTCCCACGGCAGCCATCGCCGGTCCGCTCTATGCAAAGTTGATTGCCAGGCACATCCATCTTTCCGCCCATAACTCCATCGCCGCACAGCTTGTTGACCACAAAGCCATCCGCAGCCAGCCTGGTTTCTCGCTCTCGATCTTCACGATTCTTACTCCCGTTTTGCTGATGCTGAGTGGCAGTTGTGCCAATGCGCTTTTTCCGTTGGGCTCCGCAATCAATACCACGCTTCACCTGATTGGCAACGACGATATTGCGCTTTTGATTGGTGTACTGCTCAGTTTTGTCACGCTCGGCCGTATGAGAGGGTTCACTCGCACCACCATTCTGCGCTTCAGCAATGAGTGCCTTGCGCCTACAGCCGCCATCACGTTGCTGGTGGGCGCAGGCGGAGGATTCGGTCGCATCCTCGAGGACAGTGGTGTCTCGCATGCAATCGTCGCAATCGTCATGCGCGGCCACATCTCCCTGCTGCTTCTGGCGTGGCTGCTGGCCGCGGCCATGCGTCTTGCCACCGGCTCGGCCACAGTGGCGATGACCACGGCGGCTGCTATCGTCGCGCCGCTTGCGGCGCATACTCCCGGCGTGCATCCCGAGCTCCTGGTGATTGCCACAGGCGCAGGCTCGCTCATCTTTTCCCATGTGAATGACGGCGGCTTCTGGTTAGTGAAAGAGTACTTCAATATGAGTGTTGCTCAGACTCTCAAGACGTGGTCGGTCTGCGAAACTATTATTTCCGTGACGGCCCTCATCCTCACTTTGGGCTTGGCGCGCTTTGTATGATTTCTGCCTCGCACGCAGGATGTGTGGCCACAGGCACTTGGGATCAGGCGGGGTTTGCGCGGTCCGGCTCCAGCTTCTGATTCGTGCGGAAGCTTGATGCACGTACCACAAGCTGCGGCGCGACCAACGTACTTTTGGGGCGTACCGGCGTCTTGCTTTGGGCAAGTTTCAGGGCGAGTGCCGCTGCAATCTTGCCGATCATTCGGCTGTTCTGGTCCACCGACGAAAGCGGCACGCGAAGAAAATCCGAGTACGACAGGTTTCCGCAGCCCACCACTGCGATGTCGTCCGGAACGCGCAGCCCCGCGTCGAGAATGGCGCGCATGGTTCCCAGGGCGACGGGATCGTTGAAACAGAAGATCCCATCCGGGCGCTTCTTGCCGGCAAGCAACTTCACCGTTGCGGCGTAGCCGGCCTTGTCACCCACGTGATCTCCGGAAGGGCCGATCGAAACCACATGGCCCGGCAGAGGAGCCATCTGGGCCGCGGCAAGCGCCTGCCTGTATCCCTCAAGGCGTCCAATTGCGGTGCTGATTTCCGGCCCGCGCACGTGCGCAATGCGCTTGCATCCCTGCTCAATCAGATGCGTCGTGGCCAGCACGCCCACTGCCACGTCATCAACGCCAACAAAGTTGGATTCAAATCCTGTGAAATGCCGGTCCAGCAAAACGTAAGGAATCTTCTGTTCCTCGATCCGCCGAAAGCTTTCCACTGTCCACTGCGCTGAAGCGATCAGCATCACGTCTACGCGACGGGCCAGCAGTTGCGCAATCTCTTCCTGCTCCAAAGCCGGATCCTCATCGGAAGAAGAGATGAAAAGGTTATAACCCTTCTTTCGCACGTCGACAGAGATTTCCTTGGCAATTTGCGCAAAGAAAGGATGCAGCAAATCGGGCACAACCAGGCCGATAGTCCAGCTGCGGCCTGTGATGAGCGAACGCGCAGCAAAGTTCGGCTGGTAGTTCAGCTCCTTCATCCGTTTCAGGACACGTTTACGCGTTGCCTCACTAATGTCCGGATGATTGCGGAGAACCTTCGAGATGGTGACGACTGACAGGCCCAGATCCTCGGCGATATCCTTCAATCGTGCAACCATTTTCCCAGTTCTCCCGAAGTAAAATCGCCTTCGATCGAAGACGAATTAACCCGTGATTTCAGTTTACATTAGAGCCAAAACGAGCCCTTATGTTCGTGCGTTTCTGCAGTACGTTTACGCCGCCCCGCCATCGCGAATTCACGCGCGCACGTCGCGACGTGAGGTGGGGCATACGGGTCAAAATGTCTGGCCTTCGCAGGGTGTGCATCTCCCTCGCAGGCACGCTTATTTTATCTGTTAAAGTGAACGATAATTGCACTGCCGGATGAAGAGGGGCCTTGAGGTCGATACAACGAGGACAGGAGTCCTGAGCCAATTGATGGTGTTCGAACTTTGCGCTGAAACAATGGAAGCATGCCTCGCTGCGCAGGGAGGCGGCGCTGAGGAACGCGTCCGCATCATCAAACGCACGCTGCGCGAAGAATAGCTCTCTTCTACCTCACAATCAGCCACGTCCCGCTTTGCGCGCCAATTTGGACCGGCACTACCGCTCCGTAGTCGCGATCCAATTGATATGCTCTGGCCTCGCCATCTTCCTGCTGAATGCGCGCCGTTTCCGAAAGTCCCGTGTAATACAGCGGCAGCCGTAATTCCCGCGTGATTCCCTCATCGAGCGGGTTATAGATCATCGCCAGCCCACGAATTTCCAGCTTCGGGTTCACATGCAAAGTGCCGTCCCAATCCCTGCCATCCGGCCTGCGCAAATGAACAATGTCGCTGTTCAGGATCACCTGTTGCAACGAATATCTCACTCGCGCATCCAATAACTGCACGGCAAAATTGGAACCGGCCGCGTAGCGCGTCTCTGGCTTATCCAGTCCGGAACTGTCACGTCGGAAGCGGCCGCGCGTCCTGAATTTGTCGTTGGAGGTGCACCATGTCATTGAGAGCCGTAAAAGAGATCTACCAGACCAAACCCACCATCGAGGGAGCCGGCGTCAAGCTGCAGCGCGCTTTTGGCTTCGGCAAGACCCAGGAATTCGACCCGTTTCTGCTGCTCGACGACTTTCGCAACGAGAATCCCGCTGACTATCTGGCCGGCTTCCCCTGGCACCCGCACCGCGGCATCGAAACCATCACCTACGTCCTGGCCGGTGAGGTCGCTCACGGTGACTCACTGGGCAACAAGGGCCGCATGACCGCGGGCGATGTGCAGTGGATGACCGCCGGCAGCGGCATTCTTCATCAAGAAATGCCCAAGGGCGACGAGCACGGACGGATGCACGGCTTCCAGCTGTGGGCCAACCTGCCTTCGCATTTGAAAATGACTACCCCGCGCTACCAGGACATTCCTGCCGGCGCCATTCCCGAGGTCACTGAGGATGACGGGACGAAAGCGCGCATTATCTGCGGCGAATTCTGGGGCAGGACTGGGCCGGTAGAGGGCGTAGCAGCAGACCCGCGCTACGTCGACATTTCCGTGCCTCCTTTCACCCGCAAGCGCATCAAGGTGGAGACCACGCGCAACGCCTTCGCTTACGTCTTCGCCGGATCGGGTACCTTCCGCGACGCCTCTGCGCCGCAGGCGGTGCTGACTGAATCGGCCCTGGAATCGAATATCGCCCCCAATGCCCCGCCGGTGTACGACGCGAAGAACCATTCGCTCGCGCTCTTTGACCGTGGCGACGAAATCGTGGTCCAGGCCGGCCCGGAAGGCATTCGTTTCCTGCTCGTCTCAGGCAAGCCGCTTGAGGAGCCTGTGGCATGGTACGGACCGATCGTGATGAACTCTCAGGCCGAGCTGCGCCAGGCGATGGCCGAGCTTCAAGACGGCACCTTCATCCGCCACAAGTGAGCCGTCAGCTGCCTGACTCCGGCCCTGGGACAACGTTTCGGCCGGGATCGGGCTATGTGCTTTCCTCCCAAGAAAATCGCTTTTCTTATTGCCTTTAGCGGGATTCTGTGTCTACACTGATCAGCGGCGAAGCGAGGGCATTTGGACCGGACTCTATTTCTCAGCCGCCTCGCGTTTTCTTTTTCATTTTGTTCGAGACGGCAAGAAATGCTTCCACGGTCGCGTTTAGGGTCACGCACAAGGTGCTTCACAGGAACGGTGAGATGAAGAAGCAAGCAAACACTGCAAAGCGAGGCCACGCCAAGGGCCCCGCTTACAAAAACCCGAGCCTTTCCTCTGCGCGGCGGGTCAAAGACTTGCTCTCGCGAATGACCCTGGAGGAGAAGGCCGCGCAGATGCTTTGCATCTGGCAGCAAAAGGCGCAAACGCTCGTAGACGGCGACGGAAGCTTCGACGAAAGAAAGGCCAAAGCCGCATTCCGCGACCGCCGCGGCCTAGGCCAGGTGGGGCGCCCCAGCGATGCAGGCAAGGGTCTGAATGCGCGACGGATGGCGACCCTGACCAATGCCGTTCAGAAATTTTTTGTTGAAAACAGCCGCCTGGGAATTCCCGTCATCTTCCACGAGGAATGCCTACACGGCCACGCCGCGGTGGATGGAACCAGCTTTCCGCAGCCCATCGCGCTCGGCGCCACCTTCAATCCTGAACTGGTCGAGCAGCTGTACACCATTACGGCCGCAGAGGCCCGCTTGCGTGGAGCGCATCAAGCGCTTACACCGGTGGTCGACGTGGCGCGCGAGCCACGATGGGGCCGCGTGGAAGAAACATTTGGCGAAGATCCATTTCTCGTTTCAAGGCTTGGCATTGCCGCAGTGCGCGGATTCCAGGGGGATCGCAGCTTCAGGGACAAGCGCCATCTCATCGCGACACTTAAACACTTCGTGGGCCACGGCCAGCCCGAGTCCGGCATGAACTGCGCGCCGGCCAATGTCTCTCTTCGCGTTCTGCGCGAGACCTTCCTCAGCACATTTCGCGAGGCGTTGCGCGAGGCCGGCGCCATCAGCATCATGGCCTCCTACAACGAGATCGACGGCGTCCCATCGCACGCCAACCGCTGGCTGCTCCGCGATGTGCTGCGCAAGGAGTGGGGTTTCAAGGGCTTCGTCGTTTCGGATTACTTCGCCATTTGGGAACTCGGCTACCGTCCCGACACACACGGTCACTTCGTCGCCAGGGACAAAAGGGAATCCTGCGCCCTCGCGGTCAAAGCCGGGGTGAATATCGAGCTGCCGGATCCCGATTGCTACCTGCATCTGGTCGAGCTTGTCCGCAAAGGTGTGCTGAAAGAGTCCGAACTCGACGCGCTGGTCGCGCCCATGCTTTTCTGGAAGTTCGAAATGGGCCTGTTCGACGATCCCTATGTCGACCCCGATGAGGCTGAGCGCGTAGCCGGCTGCGACGCCCACCGCGAGCTGGCTCTCACCGCCGCGCACCAAGCCATCACGCTCCTCAAGAACGAAAACCGCGTCGCTCCGCTTGATCTGAGCAAAATCAAATCCATTGCCGTCATTGGTCCCAACGCGGACCGCAGTCTTCTCGGCGGCTACAGCGGCGTGCCCAAACACGAGATCACGGTTCTCGACGGCATCCGCGAGAAAGCCGGCAAGAAGGTCAACGTCCTTTATAGCGAAGGTTGCAAAATCACCGTCGGCGGAAACTGGAATCAGGATGAAGTCGTTCCCAGCGATCCTGAAGAAGACCGCAAGCAGATCGCCGAGGCTGTTAAAGTCGCCAAGCAAGCCGATGTGATCGTGCTGGCCATGGGCGGCAACGAGCAAACCTCGCGCGAGGCCTGGTCGCTGAAGCACATGGGCGACCGCACCAGCCTGGACCTGATCGGCCGGCAGGAAGAACTCGTCAAGGCGATGGTCGCGCTGGGCAAGCCGGTGATCGCACTGCTCTTCAATGGCCGTCCGCTGTCAATCAATTATCTGAGTCAAAATGTGCCGGTCATCTACGAGTGCTGGTATCTCGGCCAGGAAACCGGCCGCGCCGTGGCCGACGTGCTCTTTGGCGACTACAACCCCGGCGGCAAGCTGCCTATCACCATTCCGCGCTCAGCCGGCCACTTGCCTGCGTTCTACAACTACAAGCCATCCGCGCGGCGCGGCTATCTCTGGGACGATGTGTCGCCCCTTTACGCTTTTGGCTACGGGCTCAGTTACACGAGCTTTTCCATCGGCAACCCGCGACTGACTGGCAAGAAAATTCGCCGCGACGGTTCCACGCGCCTTCTGGTCGATGTCACCAACACCGGACATCGCGAAGGAGCGGAAGTTGTCCAACTCTATATCCGTGACCTAATCAGCTCGGTCACACGCCCCGTCAAGGAGCTGAAAGGTTTCCGCAAAGTGCAGCTCGATCCGGGCGAAACCATGACCGTCGCCTTTGACATCACGCCCGCGCTGCTTTCTTTTTACGACATCAATATGAAATACGTTGTCGAGCCAGGCGACTTTGAATTGATGGTCGGCAACTCTTCCCGGGACGCAGACCTCAAGAAGATCACTCTCCATGTGACGCAGTAGACGCGGCCGGCGGGAGGGGATAGAAAAGGTGCGAGGAAAACGTATGGCATTGAAGGAGCATCCCTCAGGGGCTAAAGCCCATGCGTTATTTGGGACCTTCACGGCACGACTGAAGTCGTGCCCTTTCACGAATTCCTGCGCGATTTCCCGATCCACTCCGGGCTGGTGAACGACGAGGCGGCGATGACCGAGAAACTTTCCTTCCGCGAGAAGTTTGGCTACGCCTTGGGCGACATGGCCGCCAACTTTGTCTTCCAGGCCATGCTGGCCCTGCAGTTGGATTTCTACACCCACACCTTCGGCCTCACCGCGGCGCAGGCGGGAACGCTATTCCTCGTGGTGGGTCTCGGCGTTGCCTGCCTTAATCCGGTCATGGGCATGATTGCCGATCGCACCCAGACGAAGTGGGGAAAATTCCGGCCCTGGCTGCTCTGGACCGCCGTTCCCTTTGGCGTGATCGGCGTGCTGACATTTACCACACCCAATCTCAGTCCCGCCGGCAAAATCGTCTATGCGTGGACCACCTACATCCTGCTTCGGCTCGTCTACACCGTCAACAACGTACCCTATGCTTCGCTCACGGCGGTCATGACTTCTGACCCCGACGAGCGGACCAGCATCGCGTCGTACCGGCAGTTTGCGGCCAACTCCGCCGGCTTCATTGTTGCCAGCCTCGCCATCCCCATGGTCAGGTTCTTCGGCCATGGCGATGACGCGCGCGGATACCAGTACACCATGGGCCTTCTGTCGGTTCTCAGCGTCATCTTCTTCTTCGTGGCATTCTTCTCCACCAGAGAGCGCATCCAGCCCGACCCGCAGCAGAAGACCTCCCTCGGTCAGGACCTCGCCGACCTCTTGAAAAACCGTCCCTGGATTGTGCTGTTCCTGGCGACCTTATTTTATTTCGCGGCCATCGTCATCCGCGGCAATGTGATGCTGCCCTATTTTCGATTCGTGGCCAATAACGTGGACCTCTACTCATGGTTCAACGGATTCGGATTGGTCGCGCTGCTCGTTGGCGTCACCTGCTCTACCGCTGTGTCCGTCCGCGTGGGTAAACGCCAACTCTTTATCGCGAGCATGATTCTTTCCGGCATTTTCAACACGGCATTGCTTGTCATTCCGCCCACTGCCACCGTCGTGATCATCGGGGCAGAAGTGCTCCGTCAGTTCTCCTTTGGATTGTCGGGGCCGATTCTGTGGGCGATGATGGGCGACGTGGCCGACTACGGCGAATGGAAGACAGGCCGCCGCGCCAGCGGTACTGTCACGTCCGCCGTTGTGTTCGCACTGTGGGCGGGACTCGCCCTTGGCGGCGCCATCGCCGGATGGCTCTTCTCGCTCTATGGCTTTGTCTCCGGAGCCGCAGTGCAGACGGCGCACGCGCAGAGCGGCATTCTCTTGACCGCCAGCGTCTATGCCGGTCTCGCCTTCTTTGCCACGGCCGCCTGCCTTTTCTTCTACCCCATTTCGCGCGAATTGAATCAGAAAATCGCTAACGAACTCACCGAGCGGCGCAAAGGCTTCGCGCCGCAAGCCAATTCCTAGATTCTTGAGCGCACTGCGCCGCATCCGGCAAGGAGAAATTATGTTCTACAAATTCCCACGCGGCTTAAGTTGGACAAGTGCTCGACCGGCATTCTTCCTCGGTCTTTTCCTGGCCAGCACGGCAGCTGCGGCCCATGCCCCCACTTCGCTCAAAGTCGCGTATAAAGGCGACTTCGTCATCGGCGCGGCCATCAACGCGGCGCAAATTACCGGTCAAGACGCTCGCGGCGATGCGATCGTCGTGTCGCAGTTCAATTCCATCTCGCCCGAAAACGTGTTGAAGTGGGTGATCGTTCATCCCCAGCCGGAGAAATACGACTTCACGCTTGCCGATCAGTACGTTGCCTTCGGCAGGAAACATCACATGTTCATCGTGGGGCACAACCTGGTCTGGCATAATCAGGTGCCTGCGTGGGTCTTTCACGACGCCAACGGCAATCTCCTCACCCGCGACGCTCTGCTCGCGCGCATGCGCGACCACATTCATACGGTGGTTGGCCGCTATAAGGGAAAAATTCAAAGCTGGGACGTCGTGAACGAAGCGCTCAACGAGGACGGGACGATGCGCGATTCACTTTGGTTCAAGATCATCGGCGACGACTACATCGAAAAGGCCTTCACATTCGCGCACGAGGCCGACCCGCAGGCGCAGCTCACCTACAACGACTACAACCTTGAAAATGAAGCGAAGCGCAACGGAGCCATCGCGCTCGTGAAGAAGCTGCAGGCGAAGGGAATTCCGATCGCGATCATCGGATTGCAGAATCACGACAATCTGACGTGGCCAACGGCGGAGCAGGAAGACGCCACCATATCAGCATTCGAAGCGCTGGGCCTCAAGGTCGCAATCTCCGAACTCGACGTCAACGTGCTGCCCAGCGCAGGCCACCAGCCCACCGCCGATGTCACGCTGAGCATCCAGCAGAACAAGGCGCAAAATCCCTACGCGGACGGCCTGCCGGACTCCGTGCAGCAGCAACTCGCCGCGCGCTACGCCGAGCTCTTCCGCGTTTTCTTGAAGCACCGCGGCACAATCACGCGCGTGACCTTCTGGAATGTCACCGACGGCGATTCCTGGCTCAACAACTGGCCGATGCAGGGCCGGACCAACTACCCGCTGCTCTTCGATCGCACGGGCGAGCCCAAGCCCGCCTTCGATGCGGTCATTCGTGTTGCCTCGGAGAACCGGCCGCACTGAGGTTGGGCGCGAACGCCCAATTGTGTCCCAGGCAGAAGTTCACGATCGAGCAGCATAGAATCGCGATGGCATTCGCCGCCACCACGGGAATCCGCATTTCCCCCACCAGCAACGGCATCAGCGCCAGGTTGCCCGCCATCGAAACCAGCCCGTTCGACAGATGAAACCGGATCAATTGGCTTCGGAGCGCGCTGCGGCAGCGGCGATCGCGCCACGTGTAATGCAGGTGCCACACGAAATTGTGCAGCAGTGTGATCTCGATCGCGGCGGCGGTCGCCAGCATGTAATGTCCCGGCGCAATGCGGTTGATGAGCGCCAGCGTACCGAGCTGCACGGCCATGCCGACGGCGCCCACCAGGTTGAATTTGCCCCAGCGGGCGAGCATGTCCCCAACCTTGTCCATTGACACGTTCATTGGAGCGGCTCCTTTTTCAGGGGTTCCTGACGGTGGAGTTGTGCGGTGTGCCGCACCGCGACGCCGATCGCCATCGCTGCCATGGCTGCGGCCGCAATCGTTCCTCCCAGGTCAAATAGGAGAAGTCTGTGTCCGAACACTGTCGAATACGGGCTGCGCAGCGCCGCCAGGTTGCCGAGCGCGAGCAGAATGCGAATCTCTGTAGGTCCGAAGATCCCCTGCGAAAGCTGGAAGCACGATAAGGTGTACGTGGCGAGATAGCTTTCGCTCGAAAGCACAAGAAACGCGATCAGCATGGCCATCGCTGTCGCCCAGTGCAGCAAGCCCGACGCGCCCATGCCGCACATCAGCGCCACGGAGCCTAGAATGTCGACCACGTGATCCACGTAGAACCCGTAACGCGGCCGTTCCTGCCGGCGCACGCGCGCCAGCGTTCCGTCCAGGCTGTCGCCCAGCCAGTTCAGCGCCAGGCACACGATCACGAGCAGCAAAGCCCGACGATCCCAGCGGACCAATGCATAAGAGATGCCTGCTCCGATTTGCGCGCACAGTCCCAGCAGCGTCAGTTGGTCCGAGCTCACCCACCGCGGAGCGCGCTCCGCCATCCAGGTGAGCGCCCGCTTCTCCATGCGCGCCGTTAGCGCCTGGTTCACCCGCCGCGCGTTCCGGAACGCCGCTTGATCTCCATTTGCAACTGCTTGCGTACCCATCTTCGTCTCCTTTCGCGTCGCGCCGCTCTTAACGCTGTTTCCGCAGCGCGTCGCTTGTCGCGCGCAGCGTAAACTCCAGCGAATCCCGCGGCACGCTCTCAATGAAGGGCCCGATCGCCCATCCCAGCCCGGTCGGTATCGAGCGCGACAGCGAGACCGACTCGATCTGGATGTACAGTCCGCCGTCCCGCTCCTCGTAGCTCCAGTAGGTATTCATCCGCCACAAGAAACCGTGCTCCTCGCCCGGACCCAACGCGCGCTCGTGCGCCGTTCCCGGCGAATCGATTTCCGCAATCTGCGTGCTGTGAGTAATGCTCGATCCGCGCTGGGCATCCAGTCTTCCAAACGTGATGTCGTACGTCGTATCCATCACCACGGTCAGCACGTGCTTCTGCTGGACCCGCATCGTCGTCTGAAAGTGATCCCCATCGTGCAAGAGAATGCGCGCTGTGAGTACCTGCGGCGCATACACCTTGGGGTAGGCATCGAAATCTTTCATGAGCCGTTCGAAGTCGGCCGCTTTGCCTCCGGCAATAAACGCCGTGCCGCGCCAATCGTGCAGTAGCGCGCCGGGCAGCTCCGTGCCTGCCCCGCTTGTCAGTTGGTCGATGATCAAATCGTCCTGGCGCAGCCGCGCAAAGTCCACGGGAGCCAGAAAGCCGCCGGCTGACCGATGCTGCGCGCCCAGTCTCGCCTCGACACTCTGCACATAGGAGTTGAAGGCGGTCGTCGCCGCTGGCGTGGGTTGTGCCGCAACCCATGCGGGCGCGGCCAGGAGGAGCAAAAGTCCAGCCGCCGCCCAACTTCCGCATCCGTTTTGGTTGCGTTCGCTCATGCATCGCACCTTAACCAGTCAGACGTTCGCGCGCAATGCAAGTTTTCTCATTTGTGGGCTGAAGATTTCTCACCGTGCAAGTGGCTCGATCGGCGCGACTTGGGAAAAGTTCTCCATCGTCGGGCGGGATCTTCGGTCGAAATCTCGATCGGCTACACTGGTTTGAAAGCCATGAAGGAAGACAGCACCGGCCCGCAGCCAGCCCCGCGCTATCGCTTCGGAGTCTTTGAGGTGGACGCCGCCACGGGAGAACTTCGCCGTCAGGGTCTGCGCGTCAAGTTGAACACCCAGCCCTTCCAGGTGCTCCTTATGCTCCTCGACCAGCCTGGGCAGTTGCTTACGCGCGAGGAGATTTCGCGCGAGCTCTGGCCCGACGGCACCTTCGTCGACTACGAGCACGGTGTGAATTCGGCCATCAACCGCATCCGCGAAGCCCTCGGCGACACGGCTGCCAGTCCTCGCTTCCTTGAAACCCTGGCGCGCCGCGGCTATCGATTTATCGCGCCGGTCGAACGTGTCGAATTTCGCAAGGGCGTTTCGGCCGGTGAAAGCCAGTCGCTTTCAGTCGCCGAATCTCCGGCGCATTCAGTAGAGGATCAGCGATCGTCCGACTCGCCTCCGTCCCGGCCGCGCTTGCAGATTCTCGCCACACCGGAAGAGCTTCCCAAGGTCTCCTATCGGGTTGCGCAAACTCTCTTCATCCTCTTTCAATTGATGTATCTGGGATTTTATGTTGGGGCGCTGGCCAATCTGGTTGAGATTGAGGATCTTTTTTCGCTGCTGCCGAATGCGGCCGTGGTTTACCGCGTTCTCATCGTCACCGCCGCCATTCTCATCCCCGTGCGCGCTTTCATGCTCTCGGCCGCACTCTTCCACGCGCCGGGATTCCGCGAGAAATTCCTGAAGATCTGGCCGTTTCTGCTGCTCTTCGATGAGCTCTGGTCGCTCTCGCCCTTCCTGCTTTTGCACCACATCAACTTCGGACTGGCGCTCGCCTGCACAACGTTACTCGTCTACTCGCCCTTCGCGCAGCGCTCGCTGATCCTCATGGGCGCGGGCGCACCGAAGTCCGAAAGCGCAGCAGGTTTATAGCGGCTTCTGTTGAAAGTGTGCACGCCCTCAACGGAACCTAAACGCACAAGACGCGTTCAGGATGGGCAGCCGCGGCGCCCTGATACGAGAGCTGTGCGTTGAGATTCTTGCTCTCCCACCCTTTTCCGCAAGGGCACGGAAAAGGATGGGGCACGGATGCGGCATTTTGCAGCCGAATCGATAGACGACTGGACCGGTCTTTTACAATGAGGAACCTGTCGCGGGCCGGCATGCCTTAATCTTTCCCCATGGCGAGATTTGATGAGGATCCCGCGAAGACCGCGGCATTGCGCGTGCGCCTGCTGGAGTGGTATGGGCTGTATCAGCGCAATCTGCCGTGGCGGCAGAGTTCGAATCCGTACGCAATCTGGGTTTCGGAGATCATGCTGCAGCAGACGCGTGTAGCCGTGGTCGCGGATCGCTACCAGATATTCATGGAGCGGTTTCCGACGCTTGTCGCGCTGGCGCTGGCTCCCGAACAGGATGTGCTGGCGCTGTGGAGCGGCCTGGGCTACTACCGGCGGGCGCGCATGCTGCATAAGGCAGCACAATTTGTGGCGGCGCACCTGGGAGGGAATTTACCGGCACGGGCGGAGGAGTTGCGCGCACTGCCGGGGATTGGCGCGTATACCGCCGCGGCGGTGGCGAGCATTGCACACGGCGAGCCCGTAGCCGTGGTGGATGGCAACGTGGAGCGCGTGCTTTGCCGGCTGGCGGGCTGGGAGGGGGGCAGCCGCAAAGGCGGCGGGGCAACATTGCGGCACAAGATTGAGGATCTGGCGGGGCGGCTGCTCGATCGCACGCGGCCGGGCGACTTCAATCAGGCCATCATGGAGCTGGGCGCAACGGTGTGCGCGCCGCGCAATCCGCAATGCCCGGTGTGCCCGCTGGCCGTTGATTGCAAAACGCGCGGCGAGCACAAGATGCCGCGGCGGGCTCCGATGATCAGCCGCGCCGTGGGCTACGCGCTTTCGGTGCGGACGGAATCGGCAGAGGGAAAGCGACGCGGACCGGGTGGGCGCGAGGTGCTGCTGGAACAGCGATCCACGCAGCAGACGGTGATGCCGGGCATGTGGGAGCTGCCGATGCTTGTTCGCTCTGACGTGCCGCAGAAGGATCTGCGCATGACGCTGCGCCACGCCATTATGCAGGTGAATTACTACGTGCGAATCCGGACCGTGTTTGAGGACGATATTGAGGGGATGACGGTGGCGGCTGGCGAGCGCCGCTGGGTACCGCTGCGCGAAGCAGCAGAGATGGCGCTGACGGGACTGGCGCGCAAGGTGCTGGCGCGCGCGCATTTGTTGGCGGGTCCGCTGCTGGATAGCATTGCGCCGACGGGGAAAGACGTGCGGTGAGACGAACCCGGTGGGTTTGGGTTCGTGCTTCCCCACATCTCAAAATCGAGATGTGGGGCACCCATTCTTGTGCTGAGTTGAAAGAGGTGGGTTGGGTTCGTGCTATCCCACCCTAGCGACAAAAACAAAGACGTCGCGAGGGTAGGGCACCCACATGTGCGGTTCAGGAAACCCGCAGTACGGCCGGTCTCCCACCCCAATAAACAAAGACCGTTTCTTGGGGACCCTTGTCCGGAGACCGGCGCTACCAGGTGATTTTGAATCACGTTGCAATGCATTTAAACAAAGCATTTATGTGAAATCTGTTGACAATTCACATTCACAACATAGATTGTTTGCAAGAGCCAATAACCTCCACCGCATGTCTTCGCGAAGGTGCGCCCCCCAACCCGCTCACGAACGGTGACATTCTGCGCGGCCATGCCGTGGCGCATGCGACGAGGAGCCTAATATTGACCCGAGGAGAGATTTTCATGCGTCGCTTCGCGATCTGCTTTTTCTTGGTGGTTCTGGCGGCCAGTGCCAGGGCGCAGTTCGATACAGCAACCGTTCTTGGCACCGTGACCGACCCCAGCGGGGCGGTGGTTGCGCGTTGCAATGTGGTGTTGCACAACACGGCAACGGCAGAGGAGCTTGCGGCGGCTACCGACGACCGGGGAGAGTACCGTTTCGTGGACGTCTCGATTGGCACCTATGAGCTGAAAGTGACGGCACAGGGGTTTCAGGCGGCTGCGGCAAAGTTCGAACTGACCGTCGGCGCTCGGCAGCGCGTGGATGTGCAACTGAAGGTCGCTTCAGCGACCAGCTCTGTGACCGCGACGGCCGAGGCGACCCAGTTGGAGACCGAATCGAGCGAGCGCGGGCAGGTGGTGAATGAGCGCGAAATCGCGGAACTGCCGCTGAACGGGCGCGAATACTCGCAGTTGGTAGAGCTGACGGCGGGCGTAGTTCCCAGCCCAGCCGAGCTGGGAACGAATTACACGCAACGCGAGGGATCGTTCGATATCAACGGCCTGCGCAGCGTGTATAACAACTATCTACTGGATGGGCTGGACAACAACTTCTACGGCACCTCAAACCAGGGATTCTCGAACCAGGTGGTGCAGTTATCGCCCGACGCCGTGGCCGAGTTTCAGGTAGTGACCAACAATATGGGCGCTGAGTATGGGCGCGCAGGCGGAGCCACGATCAATGTGGTCACCCGCTTCGGCACCAACCAGCTGCACGGCCGCGTTTGGGAGTTTCTGCGCAACACGAATATGAATGCAGCCGGATTCTTCCTGCCCAGCAATGGCAGCAAGCCGCCGCTGCACCAGAACCAGTTCGGCGGAACGCTGGGCGGCCCGATCAAGAAAGACAAGCTTTTCTTCTTCATCGACTACGAGGGCTTCCGCCAAGCCAGCTCGTCGATACAAACTTCTACCCTGCCCACAGCAGCAGAGCGCGGGCTCAGCTCAACCGGGACTGCTCTTGGCTACTACCTGATTGACGACCCCAATGACCCGAATAACTCGAAGGGCTACCTGCCCATCGATAACCCGTGTCCATACGTGGGCCCGAATGGCGGCCCGGACGCCAACCCGAATCCGTGCAATACCTCCACGGAGTTCGCCGGGGGCTTGTTGCTCTCTGTAGGCAAGGCCGGCGGCCAGGAGTATACGAACGGCCAGATCCCCGCGTCCGCCGTCATCAACTACGCCGCAACGATTCTGGAAGGAAAGGACGTCAACGGAAACCTGTATCTGCCCCCCAACACCAACGCCAACAGCACCAACAACTACATTATTCTGGATCCCAGCACATTCAACCGCGACAAGGGCGACGCCAAGGTGGACTATGACGTGCGGCCGAACCTGCGCCTATTTGCTCGTTACTCACAAGCGCGGTTCGATGCCTTTGACCCCGGATCCATTGCGGGCACGGCGGGCGCGAACGGCGACGGCCACGTGTACGCACCGGTGAAGCAGATTGTGGGCGGCGCCACATGGACCATCAGCCCGAAGTCACTATTCGAAGCGCGCTTTGGATTCTCGCAGATGCAAGCCGGGAAGACTCCTCCGCTGGTGGGCGGACCGAGTATGCAGACAATGTTCGGCATCACCGGCCTGCCCCCGCAGGGGCCTTACTCCGGCGGCATAAGCTACGAATATTTTGTGGATGGCGGATTCACCAGCCTGGGCCGATTGTTTACCAGCCCCCAGTACCAAAACCCCACGGTCTGGAATCCCAAGGTGAATTACACTCGCCTGCTGCCGGGCCACACACTGAAGGCCGGCCTGGAGTACCAGATGCTGCACGTGGCGCAGGAGGACCTGCACCCGGTGATGGGCGGCGACGCCTACGATGCGCAGATGAGCGGCACATGCTACGACGACTACTACACCCTTTTTTACGCCCCCAACGTACCTCTCTGTGCGGTTGTGGGCGATCCCGCTCCCTCTGTCCTGAATCCTGTTGATGCTGAAACCAACAAGATGTTCGACTACGCGGACTTCCTGCTGGGCTACCGCACGGAAATGGGCCTGACCAGTCCGACCATCGCCCAAATCCGCGACTGGGGATTGAGCGGCTATGTGCAGGACGACTGGAAGGTGAGCCGGCGGCTGACGGTGAACCTGGGCCTGCGCTACGAGTACTACACGCCCATCTACGAGGCCAACAACCAACTCTCCAACTTCAATCCCAGCACCATGACCATGACGCTGGCCAGCTCCAGCAACCGCTATACGGTCAATCCGAATAAGAAGGATTTCGCACCGCGGTTTGGCGCGGCATTCAGCATCAACGACCAGACAGTGATGCGCGGCGGCTTCGGCCTCAGCTATTCGCACTGGAACCGCACCGGGTCCAGCTATCTGACCCTGAACGCGCCCTTCGGCATCGACGCGCTGCAGTTCGTGTATCCCAGCTATCCCGCCAACGCCGCCACAGGAACCTACGGCTATCTCAACACCGAAGCCAGCTTCCCGACCAATATGGCGAATCCCGCAACCTGGACCATAGCAGACGCCCAGGACGCGGCCCTCCAGTACATGCCGCAGAGCTCGCCCGATACCCAGGTACGCAGTTGGTTCCTGAGCGTGCAGCGCGATATGGGCCACAGTTTGCTGGTGGACGTGGCCTACGTGGGCAACGACGGAGTGAACGAGGTCTTCTTCAACGACGTCAACCAGGGTGCGCCTCAGACCACGGCCACCGGCTCAGTCGCGCTTACGTGCCAGCCCGAGCCGGCATGTCACACTGCCGGCCAGGAGCGCGTTTTCAGCTACCCCGGCTTCGGCTCGATCATCGGCACCTTGCCCTGGGGCTATTCGAACTACAACGGCCTGCAAGTCAAGGTGGAGAAGCGCTTTTCGGAAGGGTTGTATTTGCTGAACTCCTTCACGTATTCGAAGGCCATCGACATCGCGGCGCAGTCCCTGGACGGCGGCGGAAACTGCAACGACTGCGGCAACGGTATTCCCTCGGTCCAGAACGTCTATAACTGGCAGGCCGATCACGGCATCTCCGCCTACAACCATCCCCTTGTCAACGCGACTTCCGTGGTCTGGTCGCTGCCCGCGGGCAAGGGACAGTGGCTGTTGCCCAACGCCAGCCGCGCCCTGGATGAATTTGTGGGCGGCTGGCAGTTGACCAATATCTTCCAGGCTCGGAGCGGCAATCCGCTGACCATGGCTTATAACCCAAGCAACAACGCGGAGGTTTCGGGGCTGATCACCATCAGTGGCCGCAATTCCTACCGTCCGAACCTGACGCCCGGCGTCCCGCTCAAGAACTCGACCTGGGCCTACAACACCGCCCTGAGCGGCATTCAATACCTGAACAACAGCAACACTACGCCGGCCTACACCACACCGCCGGCCAATGTGCCGTTTGGCAATTCGCCACGCGACGGGGTCCGCGGCTTTGGTTTCTGGCAGCTCGACACGGGCCTGACCAAGGACTTCGCGCTCGAGGGAAGATATAGTCTTCAGCTTCGGGCCGAAGCATTCAACATTACCAACGAGACGAATTTCGGCGATCCGAACACTTCTCTCGGCGGCAACTTCGGAGTCGTCAACTCGACTCTTCCCGCACGCGAGTTGCAGGTGGCCGGGAAGATCGTCTTCTGAGTCTCTGACCGTGTGAATTCGCGCCAGCGCAGTTCGTGCTTTCCCACCCATATCCCTAAAGAAACGCGGGAAAGGATGGGGCACGGGCAGGTTCATCTTCAAGCGGTCGGAGAACGCGCAGCCGTCAGTAATAGTCGGCGCAGCTCAGGTAGTAGCCGCAGTGGGTGCAGACCAGTTTGCAGTGGTGGCCGGTGAGGCGATGACCGCAGGTGGGGCAGACCTGGCAGTGGTGATCGATACGGGCATCGTCGCACACACCACTTTGTGAGATTTCCGCCGCGGAACCGGCGGGAAAGTCGGAATTCAGGGCGTGCGGGCGCTCCGGCAAGATGGGGGACAGATTAACATAGAGATGAAGCTGCCTGCGCGACGCGATACGGGCAGGCGCTCGAGAGCTTAAGCCAGTTCCAGGGTCGATGTACCCAGGCTTTTCGCTTTCCCACCCTTTAGGCAAAAAGCGCGATCCTTCGACTTCGCTCGGGAGGATGGGGCGCGGAAGCGATGGGCATAGCTATTGTGGAGTTGCTCTAACAGCAAGAACGGCGCCCCGGTATTTCCTCGAAGAACACGCGCCGGAACCCCAACACAACCACAGGATTCTTGAATCCCCCAAGGAGGGACTATGGCAAGCAAGGCAAGCGCGGTTTGGACAGGTTCACTGAAGGAAGGCAAAGGCACGATTTCCACGGCGACGGGCGTGCTCAACAACGCCAACTATTCGTTCGCCACGCGGTTTGAGGGCGCGACCAGCGGCACAACCCCAGAGGAACTGATTGCGGCGGCTCACGCAAGCTGCTTCTCGATGGCTCTGGGCGCACAACTGGGCGGCGCGGGCCTGACGCCTAACAGCATCGAAACCCAGGCCGCGGTGACCCTGGCCAAGGTGGATGCGGGCTTTGCGATTACGAAGATTGCGCTGACCACCACGGCCAGCGTTCCCGGCGCCACCAAGGAAGTTTTCGACAAGGCGGCTGCCGACGCCAAGGCGGGCTGCCCGATCTCGAAGCTGTTTGCAAATAACACGGAGATCACGCTCGACGCCAAGCTGGTGTAAGCGCGGCTCGGATGGAGAGGCCGGGGCGAAGGCCCCGGTCGCAACTCATTGAGTATGCTGGCGGAATTTGACACCACGTTCCGCATTTGCGAGACTCAGAGTTGCTGCCTGCTCAGCGCATCCTGCCTGAGCTGTGTCCCGTGCCGAAGTGGCGGAATTGGCAGACGCGCGTGGTTCAGGTCCACGTACTCGCAAGGGTGTGGGGGTTCGAGTCCCTTCTTCGGCACCAAATCTCATCAAATCTATTCTGAGGGCTGGGTCCTTCCCTTCCCCTTCACTCGGTTCAGGGTCGGGATCGGGGCCAAGGTCAGGATTTTGCCTGCGGGCTGCCCAGCCTGGGACCGGCGTGGCCGCCGGTCCAGACCGCGCAGTCGTGCTCTTTCACGAGAGAGTTAACCTGCCCACTGCGGGTTAGCGGTGCCCGCCGCCGCGGCCGCCGGCACCACCGCGACCGGAGAATCCGGGAGAATGTTCGCGGCCTCCGTCGTGGTCGGCGGTCCCAGTGTGGCCTCCTCCATCGCGCGCTTCATTGGCGCGGAAGCCATTGAAGGGACGTTCGCCACGCGCGGGCACAGGTCCGCGATAACCGTTGCGCGGATCGTAGCGATTGTCCACGTGGCCATAGAAACCGTGAGGTCCGTGGAACCAGGGTCCGACGCCGATAAATAGGCCGTTCATGAACCAATCGGGCCCGTAGTAGCCATAGGGGGCACAATCATACGGCGTGTAGTCGAAGTACCCGTAGGGACAGCCGGGTTCGGGACCAATGTTGACGCCGACACCGATCTGAGCCGGCACGGGGGAGCTGCTTGGGCCAATGAGGCACAGCAGACTGAGCAATACAAAAGATTTGATCAGACGCATCCTTTACCTCCATGTCATCTTGTACTCAAAATTAGATGCAGGTTTTGAGGCAAAGGCGGTGTGGGTAAGGAATTAAATTCTGGCGCTGGCGAGGCAACCCGTGGACGGGCGCGGCTACCGTCCCACCCTAGCGACAAAACCAAAAACGTCGCGAGGGTGGGCCACCCGAAGGTCCGTTCCCAACGCCGTCGGTTAAACCGATTCGGAGAGTATTATGCGCGCGGGGCGCAGGTGGATTCGCGGAGCACAAAGCGCGTCTTGTACTCGAAGTTGGTTTTCTTGGGTGTGTGCTGGATCTCTTCGAGGAGGGCGCGAAAGGCCAGGCTGGCAAGCTCGCGAGGAGAAAACTCGATGGAGGTGAGCGGCGGCTGCGTGTACTGGCAGATGGTGAGGTCGTCGAAACCGATGAGCGCGATGTCTTTTCCGGCATGAAGGCCACGCGCGGCGAGGGTTTTCAAGGCGCCGACGGCGGCTACATCGTTACAACACAAAACGGCGGTGGGCGGCTTGGGAAGGCTGAGCAAAAAGCCCATGCCGTGCGCGCCGCCATCCCAGGTGTGATCGCATTCGGCCACCAGTTCCTTATCGAAAGTGTGGCCAGATGCTTTCATGGCCTTGCGCAGTGCGTCGAAGCGTGTGCGCATGCTGCTCCAACGGAGGCGTCCGCTCAAGTAGCCGATGCGCTGATGCCCGAAGTCGACGAGGTGCTTGACGGCGTCTTTGAAGCCGGGGAGATAGTTGATGCGCACGTTGCGTACGCCGGGCAGATCGTGGTCGGCGCCGGCATAGACCATGGGCACGTCGATCTGCGTATTAGCTAGCTGCTCTTCCATGCCGAAGGTGAGCGTGGCGATGCCTTCCACCTGGCGCTCCTGCATGCGCGTGGCGCAGACGGCAACGTGATCGGGACGGGTCTCGGTATCGGCAAAGCTGACGAGAACTTCGTAGCCCTGCTCGACCGCGGCGCGCTCAAAGTAGAGCATGACCTCAGAGAAAAATGGATTGCCGCCGCTCAACTCGGAAACGATGAGGCCGACGGTGTGATTGCGGCCGCGCGCCAGGGCACGCGCCTGGAAGTTGGGCCGATAGCCCACTTCCTGAATGATGGCCTGCACGCGGCGCACCAGTTTGGGATCGACAGATTCAACCTGATTGATGACCCGGGAAACGGTGGAATGAGAAACACGAGC
>JBEKGH010000036.1:0-65859 GCA_050012895.1 Occallatibacter sp. | reverse complement strand
ATTCGCGTTCTCAAGAAGCTCGGATTCAAACCGCGCCGGTCGATCGAACTCGTGATCTTCACCGCCGAAGAGCCCACGCGCTTCGGCATCGGCTGCCTGGGCAGCCGCATGATGGCCAATGTGCTCACTCCAACGCAGGCTCTCGCCCTGCGCGATAAGGAAGGCCGGGGCCTGGAAGAGTGGCGCGCACAAGCCGGATTTGCCGGCCCGCTTGAATCGGTCATTGTGCCCAACGGCCGCTTCCACAAGTTTGTCGAGTTGCACATCGAGCAGGGACCGTACCTCGAGCAGGAAGGTCTCGACGTGGGCCTGGTGACGCACATTGCTGCGCCGGCCAGCCAGCGCATTGTGATTGAAGGCGAAGGCGGCCATGCGGGCGGCAAATTGATGCCCGGCCGCAAGGATGCGCTCGCCGCTGCAGCGGAATTGATTCTGGCTCTCGAGTCGGCAGCGAAATCGACGGGCGCCATCGATACCGTGGGTACTGTGGGCATTTGCGAGGTCTTTCCCGGCGCGGTGAACAGCGTTCCTTCCCGTGTGCTCATTACCACCGACGTGCGCGACATCGACGGCGCGCGCCGCGACCGCGTGTTGGTCGCATTGGCCGACACAGCCGACGAAGTGAGCGCACGACGCGGCGTCAAGATTACAACGGAACTGATCAACGCCGATCCACCGACCACGTGCGATCCGGCAATTTTAGCGGCCCTCGAAGAGTCAGCCGTTGCGGCCGGCAAGAAATATAAAAAGATGGTGGCGCGCGCCTATCACGACTCATCCTTCGTCTCCTGCATTGCGCCCGTGGCCATGTTATTTATTCCCTGCCGCGGCGGTGTCAGCCATCGGCCCGACGAATACGCTTCTCCCGAGTGGATCGGCGGCGGCGTGCACGTGCTGGGGCGCACGCTGGCGCAGTTGGCAAACTAGCGGACAGCATACAGCGAACAGCAAACAGTGAAAGATGCTCTGCAGTCTGCTAGAGCAATAGCACTTCAAGATGCGGAAGCATTTTGTCTTGAAAGGGCACGGCTTCAGTCGTGCCGAAGCAGGCAGAAGAGAAAGATTCGGGCTTTAGCCCCTGGGGGATGGCTTTAGAAGGCAGCAAAATACATCCCCCAAGGGCTGAAGCTCCGTCGATTTTGCCGACCCTTGCGGCACGGCTAAAGCCGTGCCCTTTCAAAGCCACTGCGGCTCATGATTCCAATTCCGAATGCGATTGCCCTGTCCTGTCTGCTGTTCGCTGTCTGCTGCGAACTGTTGTATGCTATCCCTCAACCCGTACGGCACTGTCGGCACCCATGAGCACGCATGCGACAACCCGCATCGTTGGCGCACCCGTTCCCCGAAAAGAGGGCGCGGACAAGCTGGTGGGCCGCGCCTGCTACATCGACGACATGGAACGCGATGGCATGTGGTACGGAGCCACGGTGCGCAGTTCGATTCCGCGCGGGCTCATCCGCTCCATCGCCTTTGACCGCCGTATCGACTGGAGCGAATTCACGGTTGTCACCGCCGCCGACATTCCCGGCGAAAATATCATTCAGCTCATCGTTGCGGATCAGCCCTGCCTCGCCGACGGCAAGGTGAATCATTGCGAGGAGCCGATCCTTCTCCTCGCGCATCCCGATAAGCACAAATTGCGCGAAGCCCTCGGCGGCGTGAAGATCGAGTACGATCCGTTGCCGCCCATCTTCACCATCGAGGAAAGTGAGCGACAGGATCAGGTCGTGTGGGGCGCGGACAATCTGCTCAAGAGTTTTCTGCTGGAAAAGGGCGATGTGGACTCGGTATGGGCCCGCGCGGCGCATATTGTCGAAGGTGAATATCGCACCGGCGCACAGGAGCATCTCTATATCGAGAACCAGGGCGTCATCGCCGAGTACAGCGCGAAAGACGGAGTCACGGTGTGGGGCTCGTTGCAATGTCCCTACTACGTGTTCAAGGCGTTGCGCGGCATCTTCGATCTGCCTGACGACAAAGTGCGCGTGGTCCAGACTGAAACCGGGGGCGCGTTCGGCGGCAAGGAAGATTATCCGTCGGTCCTCGCCAGCCACGCGGGACTGCTGGCCAAAAAGAGCGGTCATCCGGTGAAGATGGTCTACGACCGCATGGAAGATCTGGCGGTCACCACCAAGCGCCATCCCGCACGTGTGCGCCATCGTACCGCGCTCGATAAGGATGGCAAGCTGCTGGCCATCGAAATCCATCTCGACACTGACGGCGGCGCCTACGCCACGCTGTCTTCCACAGTGCTCTCGCGTGCCACGCTGCATTCCACTGGCCCGTATCTCTGTCCCAACGTGCGGGTACGCGCGCGTTCCTGGGCGACGAATCACGTCCCGTACGGCGCGTTTCGCGGCTTCGGAGCGCCGCAAGCTGTCTTCGCGATGGAGCGGCACATGGACGAAGTTGCCGCGGTGCTCGGCGTCGATCCAGTCGATTTGCGGCGCAGGAATTTTCTGCACGAGGGCGATACGAATGCGACCGAACAACTGATGCGTGAACCAATCATCCTCGACAAGCTGCTCGATCGCGCGTTGCAAGAGAGCGATTATCACGCCAAGCGTACGCGATTTGCGCGCGAGAATGCCGAGAATTCCATCAAGCGCGGGATGGGGCTAGTCGCGTTCTATCACGGCTCGGGATTCACCGGCTCGGGCGAGCTGTATCTGAATTCGCTGGGCGGCGTGGACGTTACGCCGGAGGGAAAGGTACGCGTTCTGGTGTCGAATACCGAATTCGGCCAGGGAACGAATACGATTCTCACGCAGATTGCCGCCGAGGCCCTGGGCATCGAATACAGCGATGCCACCATGGCCGCGGCTGACACCGATATGGTGCCGAATAGCGGACCTACGGTGGCTTCACGCACCTCGATGGTGGTGGGCCGCTTGATTGAGCGCGCGTGCCTGCAGCTCATCTCCATGTTGCGCGCGCAGGCAGGTCTCGGCGCGACGCATACGCGGGAAGAATTCCTTGCCGCCTGCGAGCGATATCGTGCCGCACATGGTGAAGTTTCATCCATGTGCCGCTATGAGGCTCCGCCGGGCATTTATTGGGACGATCAGAAATATCACGGCGAGGCATACGGCGCGTACGCGTGGGCAATTTACGTGGCACAGGTCGCCGTGGACACGGTGACCTACTCGGCCGAGGTGGAGGACTTCTGGGCGGTGCAGGAAGTGGGTCGTGTGCTGCACCCGGTGCTGGCCGCGGGCCAAATCGAGGGCGGCATCGCGCAGGGCATCGGCTACGCACTTTACGAAAAGGTGGTTCTCGATGGTGGCCGCATGACCAACAACCAGATGACGAATTACATCATGCCCACCGCAGAGGATGTGCCGCCCATTCATGTGTACTTCGAGCAGATCCCCTTCCGTCATGGAGGGTACGGTGCGAAGGGCCTCGGTGAATTGCCGCACGACGGGCCCGCACCCGCGATTCTGAATGCCATCCGCGACGCCACCGGCGTGGGTTTCAACTCCATTCCGCTTCTGCCCGAAGATCTTTACGCAGGGCTCGCCGCGAGCCAACCGGTGGAGGAGCCGGCGTTGCCATGACCGCCAACGGAAACGTCAAGGCAAACGCACACTGGCCGGCGATCCGCTTCACAGTAAATGGCGAAAGCCGCACGGTAAACGTGCCGCCCATGAAGCGGCTGCTCGACGTGCTGCGCGAGGACCTGCATCTGACCGGAACCAAGGAGGGATGCGGCGAAGGCGAATGCGGATCGTGTTCGGTGCGCATGAATGACGAGCTGGTGAACAGTTGCCTTGTGCCCGTGCTGCAGGCCGAGGGCGCCGAGATTCAAACTGTGGAGGGACTGGCGCTCGACGGAGAGCTCAATCCCTTGCAGGAAGCATTTCTGCAGAACGGCGGAGCCCAGTGCGGCATTTGTACGCCCGGCATGTTGATGGCCGCGGCGCAGCTGCTCGCGCAGAGCCCGCACCCCAGCGAAACTGAGATTCGCGAAGGCCTGGCGGGAAATTTGTGCCGCTGCACGGGATTCATCCGCATCTTCGAATCCGTCGCTGCCGCGGCCGGCGCAGCGGAAACGACGCCGGCGAATGAACCGGTGACGGAGCAGCCCAGCCATGCGCGGTAATGCGGAAATGCACTCGCTTGTTGCGCCCGGCACCCTGGGCGCGGTGCTCGATCTGCTTGCCGCTGAGCCGGGCCAATGGACGCCGATCGCGGGCGGCACGGAATTGATGGTGGCGTTTTCCGCCGGGCGTTTGAACGCGCACAAACTGGTCAACCTGTGGGGCATTCCCGACCTGCGCACGATTGATGTCACACCGCAGAGCGTTGTCGTTGGCGCGGCGGCCACATTTCTCGATCTGCGCAAACACGCCGTCATCAACGCGGAGTTGCCGCTGCTCGCAAAATCCGCAAGCTGGATCGGCTCCGTTGCCAACCAGAGCCGCGCCACGCTGGGCGGAAATCTGGTCAACGGTTCACCCGCCGCGGATTCTTCGCCCGCGCTGCTCGCGTACGATGCTGAAATTGAAACCATCTCCGTGCGCGGCCGCCGTAAAGTTCCCTACGCCGAATTTCACACCGGCTACAAGCGCAATGTGCTCGCCGCGGATGAACTGCTCTACGCAATTCACCTGCCGAGGCGATTCACGCGCCACCGGCAATACCTGCGCAAGGTGGGAACGCGGCGCGCCATGGCAATCGCCAAAGTTGCGCTCGGAGCCACTGCGCTGATCGAGCAAGGCGTCCTCCGCGAGATTCGGCTCGGCGCGGCAAGCCTGGCGCCCTATCCCATGAGGCTCAAGCAAACCGAGGCGGCGCTGCTGGGGCAGGCGCTCACGCGTGAGACGGTGCTGGCCGCGCGGCGCGCACTGCTTGCCGAAGTGCAACCCATCGACGATATTCGCTCCACGGCCGAGTACCGGCGGCGCGTGGCCGTAAATTTGCTCGAGGAGTTTTTGCTCGAACTGCGCCGGGAGGGCTCGCGGCCGTGAATGAAACGCTAGCAGCCTGGAATGCGGCCGGCGAAGCAGGGGCCCGGAATGCCATGCTGGCCTGTTGCGGGTCTAAGCGTTGGGCCGATGCCATGGTAGCCCTGCGTCCCATCGCGAATGTGTTTGCACTGAGTGAGGAGGCAGACCGCGTATGGAGCACGATGCAGGAAGCCGACTGGCTTGAGGCCTTTGCCTGCCATCCACGGATTGGCGGACGGCACGTGTCGATCCACGCGAGTGAACAGTCGTCCGTGTGGTCTCAGGCTGAACAAGCGCAGACGGGTTCGGCGAGCGATAGTGTACTGGACGAGATTGCCGCGGGCAATCAGCGCTACGAAGACCTATTCGGATTCACGTACATCGTGTGCGCCACGGGCAAGAGCGCGGAAGAAATGCTGGCGATTCTGAAGCGACGGCTAAAATCGACGCGCGAAACCGAGTTACGCGAAGCCGCCGAACAGCAGCGGCAAATCATGCAGATTCGTTTGGGAAAGTGGTTGATCGAATGAGCGCAATCACAACACACGTATTGGATACCGTTCTGGGCAAGCCCGCAGCGGGCATTGCCGTGCGACTCGAGAAACTGGACGGAGGGGGATGGATCGAGGTCCTGGATACTCCGGGAATGGATAGCGAGCCGCCGGAGCGCGTGCGCGATGCCCCGTGCTCCTGGGTTGAAGTTGCGGCCGGCGCCACCGACGCCGATGGCCGCTGCCGCGATCTTGCGGCCGATGCGCCGGCCGGCGATTACCGCCTCACCTTCGACACCGGCAGTTACCTCAAGCGCCAGGGCCGCACCGGTATTTACCCGGAGATTTCCATTACCTTCACCTGCGACGGCAAAGGCCACTATCATTTGCCGCTCCTGCTCAGCGACAACAGCTACACCACCTATCGAGGAAGCTAACCAATGGCGAGACTGGGTGAAAACCGCTACGGAAAATCGCGCGTGCGCTTGTCACGCATCACACGCGTCAAAGATTCGGTCCACGGGGATCGGCATGAGTTCAACGAGTGGACCGTGCACGTGATGCTGTACGGCGACTTCGAAACCAGCTACACACAGGCCGATAACAGCAAGGTTCTGCCCACCGACACCATGAAAAACACCGTGTATTACGTGGCGCGTGGCTCGAAGGCTGAGACCATCGAGGCGTTTGCCTGCGAGTTGGGCGACTACTTCCTCTCGAATCAGCCACAAGTTGCAAAGGTCGGCATCGAAGTCCAGGAAAAGGCGTGGCAGCGCATGACGGTCGACGGCGCGCCGGAAGCCACGACCTTCAAAATGGGCGGACCCGAGATGCAGACTGCACACGCCGAGCGCGAAAGAGGCGGCGGGTGGGACGTGACTTCAAGCGTCGATGGCCTGACCATTCTCAAGACGACGAAATCGGCGTTCACCGGCTACATCGAGGACAAGCTGACCACGCTCAAGCCGGCCACCGACCGCATTTTCGGCACGCGCGCCACGGTGACATGGGAATACACGGCAGCGACGCCGGATTATGCCGAGGTGCGCGCGCGGATTCTGGCAGCACTGCTGAAAGAGTTTGCAGGGCATGACAGCATGAGCGTGCAGCATACGCTCTTCGACATGGGCAAAGCCGCGCTCGCCGCTGCGCCGGAAATCGCGCGCATTCACCTTTCCATGCCCAATCTGCACCATCTGCTTGCCGAGTTGAGCCCCTTCGGCCTTGACAATCCGAATCACATTTTCGTCCCCATCGACGAGCCGCATGGTACCATCGAGGCCACCGTCGAGCGGTAATTCAAACACAACCAGTAAAAGGCAAGCACGTGACCGGCACATCGACCACAAAAGGCCAGGTGTATGCGCAAGGAAGCGCCGCCGAAAGCTATGGGTTGCGCGAGGGCGTGCTGGGCCCTGTCGAAACGCTCGCGCAATCCGTCTCTGCCATGGCGCCCAGCACCTCGGCGTCGCTCACCATCCCGCTGGTCTTTGCGCTCGCCGGCAACGCCACGTGGTTTGTCTATCTGCTGGCCACAGGCGCCATGCTGCTGGTGGGATTCTGCGTCAGCCGCTTCGCAAAACTTTCTGCCTCGCCGGGATCGCTCTACAGTTACACGGCAGATACATTGCCTCCCGCATTTGGCGTCGCAGCCGCGTGGGGATTGCTGCTTGCCTATCTCGCCACGGGCGCATCGGTTGCCGGCGGAGCTCTTTACTACGCGACCGTGCTCTGCCAGGAGTTTTTCCATGGGTCGCCGCCGCCCATCCCCACGCTTGCGGCGGTCTGCCTGGTTGCAGGCTTCATTGCCTATCGCGATGTCAAGCTGTCGGCAGAAGTCATGTTGTGGATTGAAGCGGCCTCGGTCTCGCTCATTGTGATTGTGCTCATTCTCCTGCCCGTCCACATGGGACTGCAGATCGACACCAGCCAATTCAGGCTGCAAGGCGTCTCGTTCAAAGGACTGGGACCGGCACTGGTGCTCTCCATCTTCAGTTTTGCCGGCTTTGAAAGCGCGACCACTTTAGGAGGCGAGGCGCGCGAGCCTCTCAAGACGATTCCACGCGCCGTGATGCAGTGCGCGCTGCTCGCCGGCGCCTTCTTCATGCTATGCGCCTACTCTGAAGTGGTCGGCTTCCGCGGCCAGTCCAATGCGCTCAGCGATACCACCAGCCCACTGCACCTTCTCTCGGCGAAAGCCGGCGTTTCGCCGCTCGGGGTCGCTATCGACTGCGGCGCATTCATCAGCATGTTTGCGTGCGTGCTCGCCTGCTCTACAGCCGCCGCGCGCGTGCTGCTGCGTATGGCGCACGACGGACTTTTGCCCGCCGCGTTCGAGCGCACCAACCAGCGGCATAAAACTCCGGGAACTGCGATCACGCTTTCGACCGCGCTCATGTTCGCGGCCACGGCGGGCTTTGCCATGCGCGGCGTCACCGGCTACACCATGTACGACCTGCTCGGCTCGCTTTCTGTCTTCGGCTTTCTTACTGCGTACGCGCTGGTGGCCGTGGCGCTGCCCTTTGCGCGGCACGCCCTCGGAAGGCATTCTCACGTGCTGGCCGCGGTCAGCGTTCTCACCGTCGCCATCGTCGTTCTGATCGCGATCTTCGATCTCAACTCCGCGACCGACACGGTTCACGCGCGCATTCCGTATCTTTATCTCGTCTACATTGCCGCGGGGCTAGGCTGGTACGGAGTGCGGCGGGCGATGCGCGTGCATCGTTGATTTTCTGTGGAAAACGCGCCCCAAACAGGCGCGATTTACAACAAATCTTTACATGAACTTTATGCTGCAGACATTACCATGCCACTAAGCCGCGCGGTCGCAGGTTCAAGCCTTTGAACGGTCTTCGTTCAAGACCATAACTTTTCAGTTTGGCAGTTGCACGCACTCAAACGCCGGATCTCACATTCACCTTAGCTTTTTTTTGAAATCCCGGGTCTTCATACGGGAAATCTCTATTTCGAGGTCAGTCCTTTGAAGCACTCCATGCGCACGATCTCCTTGTGTATCGCTGCTCTGCTGGTAGTCGTCGTGGCCGCGGTGTTCTCGACCCAGCCGCTCGATGCCCAGCAAACTCTCGGCGGAATTACCGGCGAGGTGACCGACGCCTCGGGTGGCGTGATTCCCAACGTGAGCGTTACAGTGACCGAAGAGCAGACCTCGCTCACCCGCACCACCAAAACCAACGGCTCGGGCAGTTACAGCTTCGTCAACTTGCCCATCGGTGTTTACACGCTCACTTATTCGGCCGATGGTTACCAGGCGCAGAAAACTCCGCACATTACGGTGCAGGCCGACCGCACGGCTACGTTGAACGCTTCTCTGAAAGTGGGCCAGGCTAGCACCACTGTAGAAGTTGAAGCCGCGCCGTTGATGAACGCAGTCGATACCACCAACGGCTACGTGATGGAGACCCAGCAGATCGACGCCGTGCCCTTGCCCACCGGCAGCTTCACCGGCCTCGCGATTCTTTCGCCCGGCGTAAACGCGGAGCTGCCCGGCGGCACCGGATCCAACTCCGGCATGGGCAACGCGCCCATCTGGGCCAACGGTCAGCGCGACACGTCGAATGCATTTCTTGTGAACGGCGTCGATGCCAGCAATCTTTTCAACGGCAAGAGCACCAGCCAGGTGGATTCGTTTCGTGTGGTGAACAATACCGGCCAGGCCAACAACGCGGCGGGCGGCGTTATTCCCAGCGCATCGTCGGTTTATCTTTCTATCGGCAATGCCATTCCCACTCCCGCTCCGGAAACCATCGCCGAGGTGCGCGTCAACGCTTCGATGTACGACGCGCAGCAGGGCTCCTCGAGCGGCGCGCACATCGACATGAGCACCAAGTCGGGCACCAACCAGTTCCACGGCGGAGTTTACGCGCATCGCGGTACAAACTGGTTGAACGCCGCGCCGTTCTTTTTCAAGAAAGACCAAAATATTCCTGCCGCTGACAAGAATCCGGCGTTGCTTCGCTACATTTTGGGCGGCGATATCGGCGGGCCCATCATCAAAGACAAGCTTTTCGGCTTTGTCGGCTATCAGCACCTGCACATCTCCGATCAGGAAACGGGCGACGAGTTGTTGGATGTGCCGCCCGGCTTGAGCGCCACCAACCGTGGCGTTTCCAATCTGATTCAGGTTGCCAACTGCAACTGGACCTCGAATATCGGCTACGAACAAAGCCAGGGCTTCGATCCCACATACGGCGCGACGAGCCCGGGAAGCGGATGCTACACCGGCGGCACCTACAACGGTTTCAGCGCCACCACAAATCCAGTTGCATATAACCTGTTCACAGCTCCGGCTTTGCCGGGCGAGCCGGGGAAATACCTGGTTCCCAGCGCGCTTCCTACCGCCAGTCCCAACGTCTATTCGCCTTACAACGCATTCCTCCCCGGCACGTCGCGCTTTACGTCCGACCAGGCGGTTGCGGATCTGGACTGGAACCTCAGCGCCAAAGACATACTCTCCGCCAAGTACTATTACCAGCACGATCCTTCCAGTTCGCCCTACGCCTACTCCAACGTGCCGGGATTTACCGCCCACATGGACACCGGCTCGCAGCTCGGCTCGCTCAACAACGTGCAAACCATCGGCTCAACGCTCAGCATCTCGGAAACCATCGGCATTCTGCGCGAGAAGACATACGCCACCAACGATCAGGCATTCAACGCCCAATCAGTCGGCATCCCGTCTGCCTTCGGATCGTATTTCCCCGGGTTCACTATCAACGACGCCATCGGCGATCAGTTCGACTCCCCAACCGGACCGCTTTACGGCCTCGTCTTTCCTTCGCTCTCTATCGGTCCTGACTCCGAGTATCAGGGCGCCAACACCGGCGCGTTCCAGAACCGCATCGAGCCCTCGGGCACGGCGATCTGGACCAAGGGACGTCATTCGCTCAGCTTCGGAGGCAGTTATGCCTACACGCAGCTGAATCTGCGCAATCGCCGCACCGGAACCGGAATGGTGGACTCGCCCGACATGGTTTCATTCCTCGATAACTGGGTAACGCCCTACACAACTCAGCTCTTTACGGCGACTACTTACCTGCAGGGCAATGCTAATCGTTATATGCGCGCCAATGAAACCGGAATGTTCGCACAGGACAAGTTCCAGGTAACGCCAACCCTGAGTATCACCGCAGGCGTTCGCTATGACTGGAACGGCGGCCTGTATGAGAAAAACGGCAACCTGTTCAATTTCGATCCGGGAACCAATCCCGACTCCTGCAGCGCCAGCACCAGCGATCCCAATGCTTACTCCTATTGCGCGACAACCGACAGCTTCCTCAATTCCGGCTTCATCATTGCCGGCAACAATAAGAACGGAACCTCGGGCGTGAGCAAGACTACACTCACCGGCCGTCAATGGGGCATCGCGCCGCGCGTGGGATTTGCATGGCAGCCATCGAACTTCCACTCCAAGTTCGTGGTGCGCGGCGGCAGCGGAATTTACTACGATCGCGGTGAATTATTCACCTATCTCTCGCCCGGCTATGCGGCAGGTGAAGTTGAAGGCGGACCATTCGGCATTACGCAAACGCCACCGTTCGTGACGCAGACGCACTGCCCCTACTCGGAGTCCTTCAACGCCAGCAATCCGACATTTCTTTATCTGAATTACGTTCCCATCTGCGGCGGCGATTACTTCTCAATGCCAACGTACGGCCCGGGAGAACCTTACTCCCTTGCGACCCCCTGGGGCAGTGCGCCGAATACCGCGCCCAACAATCCAAAGGCCTCCGACGTGACCAACTATCTGCCCAATGCAGCCGCGATCATCGACGGCACGATCGATGGCGGCGTGGTTTCGACCGGCGGCAACGCGCAGCAGCCCTTCATCCTCGGCGTTTACAACCGCGCCAACAAGCTGCCCTACAGCATCAATTTCACTCTGAATCTGCAGTACCAGCCGCGCAACGATCTGATGTGGGAGGTCGGCTATGTGGGCAACCTCGGCCGTCACCAGGTGGTTCCCGTACCCTTCAACCAGGCGCAGATCGCCACTCTCGGCAACCCCACTCATCCCGGCGGAAAGGTCTTCGCCGACGGAACCTCTGTGACGCAGTCCTACAGCTACGGCTACACGGTTTACGACCCCAACGCATTCTTTCCGATCTGCGTGAACCAGGACTTGGCCTGCAAATACGGCACCATGCTGAACAACTTTGAGGGCGGCAACGTGGATCTACGCGTTCCCTACATCGGTTACTCCTCGGAGTCTGAGTCCTACACCGCGGCCGGCATCGCGGCCTATAACGCCCTCACCTCGCACCTAGAAAAGCGCATGAGCCACGGCATCCAGGCCGGAGTTTCCTACACGTACTCCCACGCCACTGATGAACAAAGCGGCCTTGGCCTGTTCTTCAACGGCAACAATCCCACCAATCTGCGCAGCGCCTACGGCTCGGCCGACTTCGACCGCACGCATGTGCTGAACTTTACTTACAACTTCACCGAGCCCAAATTCTTCCCGGCAAACACGCTGGAAGGCAAGGCTCTGGATAGCTGGTCGCTGCACGGGGTGGCCACGATCCAGAGCGGCCAGCCCTACAGCATCATCGACTACTCCGGCGCGGTTGGCAGCATCTTCTACTCGACCTTCAACGGCATCACGAATCCGATTGTGCCCTTGAACTACGCTGCCGGTTGCAACCGCAAAAATGCGCTCACCGGTGCGAACGGCGCTTTTTACAACGTCAACACCGGCGCAGGCGCGGCCCTGAAGGCGAGCTGCTTCACGTTGCCGCTCATCCCCGTCGGCACCATGGGTGTCCCGGCGGGGGATCCTTTCGAAACCAATTTCACCACTGGCCAGCGCAATATCTTTCGCCAATCGTGGCAACGCCGGGCCGATGCATCGCTGTCCAAGGATCTGCCCATCCACGACCAGTGGGTTCTGCATTACAGCCTCGACATGTACAACATCACCAACACCACGAGCTTCGACGTGCCGCAGAATAACGTGAACCAGAACGCCGGGTTCAACAACGTCCCCGACCTCATCAACAGCAGCTCGACAGCTCCCACGCAGGCCGCGCCCACCAACAACTGCCAGACGGGCGCGGGAACCAACACCGGCTTTTACAACTGCCCCGCAGGCCTTGGCATCACCAAACACGCTATCGGCAGCGCGCGCCAGGTTCAGATGGCGCTGCATCTGGACTTCTGATGCGCTAGAAACTTCAACTTACAAAGGGCGGCTCTTCAAGAAGCCGCCCTTTTCGTTGCGCCTTCGGATAACGGCCGGGTGCCCCACCTTCGCGATGCCTTTGTTTTTGTCGCTAAGGTGGGACAGCGGTGTAGCCCCTACAATCTCTGTATGACCGCCGTCCCGTGGACCCTCCGCGCTCTTCGCCGCGCACTCGCCGACGGAACCACGAGTCCCACAGAGTTGGCTGAAGCGGCGCTCGCGCGCTCGAACGGAAGTGCCAGCCGCAACACCTACCTCTGGCAGGATGCTGCATGGACCCGTTCAGAAGCCGCCCGCACCGAGGCCATGCCGCGTTCGAGTGGCGGGCCGTTCGGCGATGGCCGCCCCGCGCTGTGGGGCCTGCCCATCTCAGTGAAGGACTGCTTCGACCTCGCCGGCTCGCCAACCACGTGCGGCGTGCGTTTTTATCGCGATCTGAACGGCACGGCCGCGCGCGACTCCTGGCTGGTTGAGCAACTACGCGCCGCGGGCGCCGTCATCATTGGCAAGACCCACCTTCATCCGCTGGCTTATGGGATCACCGGCGAGAATCCGGAGTTTGGCGATTGCGTGCAGCCACGCGATGCGGGCGCACTCACAGGCGGGTCATCCAGCGGAGCGGTGGCGAGCGTGCAGGAGGGTTCGGCCGTGGCTGCGATCGGCACCGACACCGGCGGCTCCGTGCGCGCTCCCGCGGCGCTCGGCGGACTGGCGGGATATCGCGCCACCATCGGCCGCGGCAACTGGCGCGGCGGTGCGCACCTGTCAGTCTCCTTCGACACCATGGGCTGGCTCTTCCGCGATCTCGAAGATGCGCCGCTGCTGGCTGCGACCTTCGCGACCGGAGAGAACGTGGCGACGGTGCGCTTTACCCGTTTCGCTTTTCCCGGCGATAAATTTCTCTTCGATTGCGAGCCGGAGGTGATGGAAGGCTTTCGCCGCGTGATCGGCGAACTGCAGGCGCTCGGGCTCGACGCCGTGCCCATCGATTCGGAAGGGGGGCCGGAGTGGTGGCAGGACTCGATTGATATTTTCGCGCCACTCCAGGCTTCGGAGGCCGCGCTGCTGCACGCAGGCAACTTCGACCGCTGCGAGCCGGCCATTCGCGATCGCCTGAAGTGGGGCGCGAGCCTCACACTCGGTGAAGTTACCTCGTTGCGGCAGCGCCATGCCGATTACTGCGCGCGCATGGACGAGCTCTTCGCCGCACACCAACTCATTCTGCTGCCGTCTACTCCAGTGGCGCGCCTCGCAGCCCGCGCCGACCACAGACAGACGCGCAGCCGCCTGCTGCGCTACACATCGCCCTTCAGCGTGGCCGGCGTACCCGCAGTCGCCATCCCCTGCGCCCATGGCGGCATGCAATTGGCCGCTGCGCGCGGTTGCGACGAGCCGCTGCTGGCGCTGGCCGCGCAGATCGGCGCGCGCAGAAAAACAACTTCAGAAGCCTGAATAGTTTTCGACTGCGACTTTGGGCTTAGACCCACATTTCCATTTTCAAGTTGACTTGCGAATCTGAAGACGGCCCAGCCGGGCGCGCCGGGGTCTCTGGCGTTGGAGCGAACGCAAAAAGATGTCAGATGGACGCAACTGGGCGTATATTGGTGGGTTGCCGACAAAGCAGAATGGAAATTCCAGATTGTGGAAAGTGGAAGGAGAATAAATGAAGCCCCGATTGTCATTCGCTTCTGCCCTGATTCTCACGATCCTTGCGGGTGCGCTTCCGATGATTCTTGCCCACGGGCAAGCCACGCCGAATGTGGTGCTCCTGGAGCAGTTCAAGCTGACACCGTTCCCGAAACCTGCTTCGCTCATGCCGGGGGAGCGTTCTTGTCCTTTTTTCCTTTGGACGAAGGATTTCACTCCCGAGCAGAGGATAAGCTTTAATTATGTCGACAAGGCCGGGATGACGACGAGCAATACGCCGGTAGTGGCGAACATAACGATCATCATCGATTCAAAGGACAGCGTTCCGGTCGCGACGACGGTCAGCCCCCAGGGATCGAACGATAAGGTATGGCAGATCAGCATGTCCCAAGACACGCATGATGCCAACGCGCCGTGCCTGGAAGGCATTGCGGTTAAAGCCGCACAATGATCGCGCCTGTGGGCGGGGCAAAACGGCCGCAGGAATGGGATGGCATCTCCCACCGCCGAGAACCAGCAGATGAAATGGCGAACGATTCTGTGTTAGAAGGGCTTTTCCGTCAGGAACGGCTCGGGCTTCATGGACCCATCGCGCTGCTTCACCAGCATCTGCACCTTGCCCTCGGCCGCTTCCAGCTCCTGCTTGCATGCGGCTGACAGATTCACGCCCTCTTCGAAGAGCTTGAGCGAATCCTCGAGCACCAGATCGCCCTTTTCCAATTGTTCGACGATGGTTTCGAGCTTCTTGAGCGATTCTTCAAAGGAAGGCATGGTGACGACTCCAATTCGTTACCGGGAAACCAAGACCATTTGATTGACCGCGAGGTGCAAAGCCATTAAGGCCACGCGATTGTGCGAACCATGTCTGAATGCTGCGCCAGCTCACTGGGAACAGCACCACCCGGCAACGCGATCAGAATAACCTGAACTCCACTCTTTCTGGCCAGCTTCATCGCGGGTACGCAATCGGTATCCGCGGTCACCAGGCCAATCCTTTCCACGCATTTCAACGCGGAATAGGACGCGATATCGAGGCCTATCCGCATATCAACGCCCTTCTGCTCGAAATCCGGGATGAAGTCCGCATCGGCAAGAGCCGCTATACCCATTACAGGAACCTTCTTCAGCTTATAGCCGCGGAACTTCGGCACGCCCCGTCTGACCGCCATTAGGTCCCTCTTGGCGAGATCCAATAGCCACTGGTCCGAACCAGCAAATGTTTGCGTCAAGCCGGAAACTGGAAGTTTCTGCTGCCCTTGATAAGGAGCGCAATCATAGTACAGCACGTGGAACAATTCCTCATCCGCTGTAGGGCAAATCGCTGAAAATGACTCAATAAATGCGGGATCGTAATTCTTTCCGGCTTTCCTGGTGGCGACGCGCAAAAAGCCGCCGTCAATCATGAGGACGATCTTCTTCATACTCTCCGTTCAAAAAGCAAACCCCGAAGCTTTCGCTCCGGGGTCTGCGAGATACATGCTCGCCTACGAGCGTACGGAATAAGTTCATTATTGACTTGTGTTCATGTGCTGTCAAGAGAGAAATCGAAAAAGCCTCGCCCGCGAAGCCAAGAAACTCCATTAACTATGCATTTTTTTGAATACCCTGCGGCAGCGCGCCGGCGATCACCTCGGCGGCAATATCGTAGTGGCCATACGGTGCGCTCACCTGCACACCCTGCACGTACGGACGCACCGCCTCCGCCATCTCCTGAGCAATCCTGATTCCCTCCGCACGCGCGGCGTCGGGCGTATCGGCCTGCGCCATGCGCAGCATGATCTCTTCCGGCATGGCGATGCGCAGATCGTTCTTCATATATTCGGCGTTGCGCAGACTGGTGAGCGGCCAGATGCCGGCAATGATCGGAATGCGGTGGTCCCCAATGCGATGCTCAACCCGTTCCAGAAACTCTTCCAGCAACCGCAGATCGAAGACCGCTTGTGTGATGGCGTACTCCGCGCCTGCCTCCACCTTGTAGGCAAACCGCCGCAATTCGTTCTCGATCTCGGGCACGCCGGGATTGGCGGCCACGCCAATGGTAAAGTTCGTGCTCGCGCCCATGGAATTCGAGCCGATGTCGAGCCCGTGATTCAACCGCTTGGCGACGTTCACCAAACCGATGGAATCTACGTCAAAGACTTGAGAAGCGTCAGGATAATCCCCCTGTTTGGGCGGCTCGCCGGTAACGCAAAAAATGTTGCGCAGGCCGATGGACGAAGCTCCCAGCAGATCCGACTGAATCGAAAGCAGATTCCGGTCGCGGCAGGTGTAATGCAGAATCGTTTCCATGCCGGTGTGCTGCTGAATCTGGATGCAGAGGCTCTGCCCGCTCATGCGCGCCGAGGCCTGGGCCGCGTCGTACACGTCGATAGCATCGACGCCCAGCCGCGCCAGCAGTTGCGCCCCCTCGATCTCCTTCGAGCAGTCGATACCCCGCGGCGGCACGAACTCCACGAGCTTGATGAACGCGCCCTCGACGAGCAGTGCGCCCAGCCGCGAGCGCTGCCCCAGAGTTGCCGGAGGCGTCTCCTTGCCCACCTCGGGCGCTGCGCCGGTCACCGTCACGTGGGTTTGCTCGTCCATGGCCCGGATGGCCGAGCGCATGGCGCGAATGTGATTCGGGGTGGTACCGCAGCACCCGCCCACAATCTGCACCCCGGCGGCAACGGCCTTGCGCGCAAAGCTGGCCATGTATTCGGGCGAGCAGAGATAGATATTGCGGCCGTCAACAGCCCGCGGAACGCCCGCATTGGGCATGGCTGCCAGGGGCAGCGCCGTGGCCGAGCGCATCGCCTCCACGGCCGTCAGCACCGTGGCCGGCCCGGTGGAGCAGTTCACGCCCACGGCATCGGCGCCCCACTCCGTGAGCAAGGCCGCCGCCTGCGCGGGCGAAGCGCCATCCAGGCACTCGCTTTCATCGTCCACCGTCACCATCACAAGGACGGGCAGGTGCGGGGCCACCGCCTTCGCAGCCTCCAGCGCCTCGTGCGCCTCGTTCAAAGCCGGCATGGTCTCAATGATCAGCAGGTCAACTCCCGCTCCTGGGCCATTCCCGGCCAGGATGCCGATCTGCTCGGCAAATGCCGCGCGCGCTTCATCCAGTCCGGTTTTTCCCAGTGGCTCCAGGCGCACGCCAAGGGGCCCGACCGAACCCGCAACCCACGCGGCAATTTCCACATTGGCCGCCTGCTTTTCCTTCAAACGCTCGACCGCCTGCCGCGCCAGGCGAACGCCCGCGGCGTTGATCTCGGCCATCTTGCCCGCCAGGCCGTGTCGCGCCAGCCGGAAGCGGTTGGCGCCGAAAGTATTGGTTTCAAGAATCTCCGCACCCGCCTGCAAATACTCCCCATGCACGCCAAGGATCAGATTGGGGTCCGACAGGTTCATCTCGTCGTAGCAGCGGTTGACGAAGATGCCGCGCGCGTAGAGCACCGTGCCCATGGCGCCATCGGCAAGCACGGGTCGGTCGGCAAAAAGCTCGAAAAAGCGGGTCATTCTAAGTTCATGCTACCGCATCGCTGCTGGAATTGTATGCAACCCCGTCGCGGTTCCTGCCGGAGTTTGCCGCAGCCTGCCGGGGCCTTTCTGGCGCTGCTTGCCCTTGTTTCCAAAGCAGGGACAAGACCCGGAGGCAACCCCCTGGCCCGGGCCGGTCCGGGCCGCTCCGGGGCCGCGACCAGCAGGGTGGCTTTGTTATACTTCGGGAGTCATAACCTGCGTGGAAATCGGTTTCGGCCACTTTGATTTGAACGATTTCTGTGTGCACGCATTGACATTTCTTTGTCGCGGCGGCTTGCGCCGCTCCATTAATCGAGGATTGGGATTTTGAAGAAGAAAAGCCTTTGGATCAGTGCCAGTATCGCTTTGGCAGCAGCCGTCGCGCTGGCAGGTTGTGGTAGCACCTACTATTTTGACGGCCGCGTACTGCCGCCCAGCGGGCTCACCAACCGCGTCGTCATCGCAATCCAGAACCCCGGCATCCTGTCCAAAGGGGCACTTCAGATTGTCGACGCCTACTACGACGAGCGCAGCGGTTACAACGGTACGCCAGGCTCGTTTTCCGTTGCCGGATACGGCGGCGCGCTCCCCATCACCATCCAAAACATGCCTGAAGAGCAGTTCGGCGCGGTATACGGCGCAGGCGACGGAAGCCTTAGTCTAGCCAACTACGCGGGCGAGAAGACCACGGGTACCGTAGGCGGCCTCCCCGGACTTTCCTCCAGCATCTTCATGACCCGGAACGGGGCCTTCGTCTTCGCGGCCAGCCAGACATCGCATCAGTTCACCATTGTGAATCAAGCCGGAGGCGGTTCAATTGGTCTGAGCCTTCCTAACGTGTACCGCGTCAGCGTCAATCCCGGCGGGTCTGTGGCACTGGCCTTCGTGGAGAACTCCAACTACGTCTACTACCCGCGCGAGCTCACCGGCGCGCAAACGCTCACCTATTCCGGCGGTCCTTCCACGTGGCCTAAGGCCGCCGTCGACTGCGAGCCGCAGAGTGCGCCCTACTGGTGCCTCTTTCAAATGCAGAGTCCCGATAACATCGACGCGACAGGCAACTACTACGGCGCGCCGCTTACCTTCGATCACCCCATCAAGGCTGTCTGGTCATCCGACGGCAGTACGGCCTACATCCTGAGCTGCGGGCCGGAGTGCGGAGGCGCCACCGCGGCCTACACGCGGGTCCCGATCGCGCCCATGATCTTTTTAGAAGGCCAGTGGTCCGGGCTTCTGCCCACCACCAGCGCTCTCGCTAGCGCTAAAGTCCCCATTCCCGGCGGGGCCAGCAATGCGCTGGTCGATGGCACGACCATGTGGGTCGTAGGGCAGGAGCCGCAACAGATCAACGGGCAGACTCTCTTCGGCGGCAACCTGACTGTGGTCAATCTGGCGAACAACACCGCCGGTAGCCCAGTCGCCATCAGCGACGGTCAGCCCGGCGCCATGAGCCGCATCCTCGAAGCCGACGACAACACCCTGTGGATCGCCATGACCAATTGCACCACCGGCGTGCGCTATGCCACCAATCCCGCAAACGGCTACGGCTGCCTGACCATGTACAACACCTCCACCAACAAGGTGGCGCTGCTTGAGCCGTACATCGGCGACGCGACCGGCATTGCAGCGGTTACGGGCCTGCACAAGCTTTACGCGGCCGAAGGCGGGCAGGTGTACATCTATTCGACTGTCGATGGCTCGTCGATCAACAACGAGTACGTGACCGTGACAGGCACTGCCTACGACGTGGCCTACATCGACGCCATCACCGACGCCAACAACACCGTCTACTGATCCTGTCCATACCCGACGATTCGCTCCGTGCCCCATCCATTTCGCGCTTTTTGCGAAATGGGTGGGAATCGATCACGGCTTTCCTCCCCGACGACCTTCCTGCAAGAATGTCGTAGGATATCTCCCATGCCCACCGAGCCCATCGACTTCCGCGCCGACGTTCTGGCTATCGCCGCACATCGCGACGACGTGGAGCAAACCTGCGGCGGCACGTTGCTGCGCCTGGCGGCACGCGGCCTGCGCACAGCCATTCTCGATCTCACCCAGGGCGAAGCCGGAACCCGCGGCAGCGCCCAGGATCGCGCCCGCGAGGCCGAAGAAGCCGCGCGCATTCTGGGCGTGGGCTGGCGTCAGGCGCTCACCCTCCCCGACGGCGCCATCGAGAACACGCTTGAAAATCGCGTCGCCATCGCCCGCGTTCTCCGCCGGCTTCGTCCCCGCGTGGTGATTCTTCCCTACTGGCAGGCCCGCCACCCCGATCACGCCGTCACCGGGACGCTGGGTTACGACGCCTGTTTCCTCGCCGGCCTCAAAAGCATCGACACCGGCGCGGAAATCCGCAGCCCCCAGGAAGCGATTTCTGCTTCCTGGGGTGGGGATCCGCACCGGCCCTTCAAAATCGTTTACGCCAGCCTCTACGCCGACGTGCGCCCCAGCTTTGTCGTCGACATCACGCCGTTTATCGAGCAGCGGCATCAGGCGCTGATGGCCTATCGCTCGCAATACGCGAACCAATCGGACGGCAGCGGCCTCTTCGTTCCCGAGGAAGAGATTCGCGAGCGCACCTTTGCCGAGGCGCGCCACTATGGCCTCCTGGCCGGTGTCCGTTACGGCGAGCCCTTTGTCCAGAAGGAAGTCGGCCTCGTCGACGATCTCACGCTCCTTCCCGTGCAATCGATCTGAAGCCCTATCACGAAAGATCGCATCAAAAACACTCTGTCATCCTGAGCAATCAAAATCGGATGTCATCCTGAGCGACCGAAGCGCAGCGGAGGGAGTCAAAGGATCTGCGGTTGCCTTTAACGAATTCCGGATTCATCACATGTAGGTAGTGGCTCAGTTTGAAGTCGTCTTGAATGGGCACGACTTCGGCCGTGACGAGAGCAGTATGAAAGGTTTCGGGCTTTAGCTGTGAAGTTTCAGGACGTTGTTTACATTTGGGCGAAGCTTTGAAAGGGCAAGGATTTATCCGTGCCGATGAACGCCACATCAAAGAACCGGGCTTTAGCCCCTGAGGGACGTTTCCTACAAACAGACCACTACCCACAGTTGGCCGCAACCCCAACTGGCGCTCCTCCTCCATAAAATTCCCTTATCCGCAGTAAAAGCACAATTGCTTTGCGTTCCGCCAATCTCTTCCCCCACACTGAAACTGGAGGGCCATCATGCCGCAAACCTGGAACCCTGAAACCTACAGCCGCAACGCGGCATTCGTTCCCCAGCTCGGCAGCGGCGTGCTGGAGTGGCTCGCTCCCGAAGCCGGCGAGCGCATCCTCGACCTCGGCTGCGGTGACGGGCAACTGACGGAACGCATCGTCGCCGCAGGAGCAAACGTCACCGGCATTGATGCCTCGCCGAACATGGTCGCCGCGGCGCGCGCGCGCGGCATTGCCGCTGAGGAAGGCTCCGCGGAGTCGTTGCCCTGCGCAGACCACTCCTGCGACGCCGTGTTTTCGAACGCGGTGTTGCATTGGGTGCGAGGACAGGACGCGATGATGACAGAAGTGCGCCGCGTGCTGCGTCCCGGCGGGCGTTTTGTCGCCGAGATGGGTGGTCACGGCAATATCGCCGCCATCCGCGTCGCCTTCGCTGCCGTGCTTGCGCGCCTCGGCTATGCAACCCTGGGCGAACGCGGCAACTACTATCCCACTCTCGACGCCTACACGCGACGTCTCACATCGCACGGCTTCACGGTAGCGCGCATGATTCTCTTTCCCCGCCCTACTCCGCTCGGCGCAGGCGGCATGACTGCCTGGTTGAACACCTTTTGCCGCGGCGCGCTCGATGCTCTGCCCGAGGATCTGCGCGAAACTGCGGTCGCGGAAACCGTTGCTCTGCTCGCGCCGGCCTTGTGCGATGAAGAAGGAAACTGGACAGCCGATTACGTGCGCCTGCGCTTTATCGCAACGATCTGACGAGATGCGCCGTACCGACTCTGCCTATGCACTGGCCCTTCTGCTGTACGAGATCGCCGAGATCGGGGAGCAGCCCATGCCAGGCCGCTCCCCGATTTTTTGCGCTCTTAGTCGGCATCCGGAAGCTTGGTGCGGAACAATTGCCCGGATTCACCGCACGCTTGCCCGGGTGTGCTAAGGTTCAAGCGTGAGCGTTGGCGCGTCAGGCAAGGCTGAAAGAAAGAGCGCAAAGCCGCGGCTTTTGCCGGGTTTGGCGGCAAAAGATGGGCTAATCCGCCACCCATTCGATCTGGAATTTGGCGTACGCACCAGTGGGTTGGTCGCCGGCCGCCATCTCCACGCCGGGCATCGGCACGACCGGCACGTGACAGCTTACTACGCGGTTGCGCCCTCGGTCTTTCAAGGGATTCTGGTGCGCTGGCGGCAATGCCGGCCCATCGCGTGTATCGACGCGTACACATTTGTCGATCTCGGCGCAGGCATGGGCCGCGCTCTGCTGCTGGCCGCGGCGTATCCCTTTCGCGCCGTCGTCGGCGTCGAACTGCACCCCACGCTGGCGCGAATCGCGCGCCGTAACCTTGCGCTGTGGCGCGCCGCCGGCCGCACCCGCGTGCCCCTGCGCATGCATTGCCGCGATGCCGCCGATTTCCCGCTTCCGCCGGGTCCCTGCCTGGTTTTTCTCTTCAATCCCTTTGGCGCGCCCGTGCTGCGGCGGCTGTTGCACGTGTGGAAACAAAAATTTGCCGACCGCGCCGGGCAACTGGATATTCTGTATGTCAATGACGAGCAGAAGAACGTGCTCGCCTGTGAGCCCGGATTTGAACGGCTCTTTCGCGGCCAGATCCGCCGCTCGCACGCCGATGCCGTGGCCGATCGCACCATTCTCACGCAACAGCCCGGAGCTGAATATGCAGCGCCAGGTTGGGAGGACTGCTCGATCTATCGATGGAAAGGAAAGGAACAGGGAGTAGCCAGCAGGGAATAGCCAATAGAAAATCCGGGGCACTGTATTTTTCTACTCCCTATTGGCCACTCCCTATTCCCTGCTTTACTGGCTACTCCCTACTCCCTGGTTTTGACATGAAACAACCGCATCTGATCCTGGGAATCGGCGAACTGCTATGGGACATTGTGGCCGACGACATGCGGCTGGGTGGCGCGCCCGCCAACTTCGCCGTGATGTCGGCCCGGCTCGGCAATCACGCCGCAATCCTGAGCCGCATCGGCGGCGACGACCTGGGTCGCCAGGCCATCGAACGCCTGGACCCCATGCCCGTCGAATCGGGCGTCCTTCAAGTTGATTCGCAGCACGAAACCGGCCGTGTCACCGTCACCCTCGAAAACGGCGAGCCGCACTACACCATTCACGAGCCCGCGGCGTGGGACTTTCTTGAGCTGTCCGATGCGTGGGTTCAGCTCGCTGCACGGGCCGACGCCATCTGCTTCGGCTCGCTGGCGCAGCGCAACCAGCAAGCGCGGCAAACCATCCAAGCCCTCGCTGCCGAGGCCTCTTCCACCTGCATTCGCGTCTTCGATGTGAACCTGCGCACGCCCTTCTACTCGGCTGAGGTCCTTGAGGAATCGCTGCAGTTGGCCACCGTGGTGAAGATGAACGATACGGAGGCTCCGCTGGTCCTGGACCTGCTCGACCTGGCCATCGAAGAAGCGCCCGGCCCAGGCGAGACTTTATCGACTCCAGTGTATTTGCGCGCAGCGGCCGAGCGCCTGCTGGCCGAGTTCCCTTCCTTGCAGATGGTTGCGGCGACGCGCGGCAGCCGGGGCAGCCTCCTGGTCACACGCGACGAGTGGGACGAGCATTCCGGGTTTCCCGTGAAAGTTGCTGACGGCATCGGCGCCGGGGACGCTTTCACCGCGGCCATGACCCACTACATGCTGCGCGGAGCCGACCTGGCCACGCTGAACGAAGCCGGAAACCGCTGGGGCGGCTGGATGGCCTCGCAATCTGGAGCCATGCCCGCCTTGCCCGACGCCGTTCGCGACGCAATCACCGCAGCCATCGAGAGCACGGCGGAATAACAGCCAGTAGCTCGTAGCCTGTAGCCCGTAGCTTCTCGTGCTCTGCATCTGAAACGAAACGATCTGTCATCCTGAGCGAGTTTTGCTGCGCTTTTGCACCAAGACGAGTCGAAGGACCCGCATTTGTTCTTCGCATCCTTGCCCGCCAAAATTCTCGGGCACTACATCGGCTACAGGCGACTGGCTACTGGCTATTGGCCACTCGCTGCCGGCTTCCAGTAAGCGTTTCCAGATTGTCAACCATGCAGCCCCCGCAGTACGATGGCCGAGTCATGAACAAGCCATTCGCAGCCGTCGCATTCTATGCCGCACTCGTGTTTCCCTTCAGCTCGCACGCGCAGGCGCCCTCCTTCACCATCCAGGCCGACCACCCCACCGCAACGGTAAGCCCCACACTCTACGGCCTCATGACCGAGGAGATCAACTACTCCTATGACGGCGGCATCTACGCCGAGCTGGTGCGCGATCATGCCATCGGCCGCGGCTTCGGTTCCCTCACTCACTGGCCCGTCGTGGCGCGCGGAAACTCCATCGTGAACGTCTCCTCAGATGAAACCACCGGCCCCAGCACCATACTCACCCGCAGTCTTCGCGTCACTGTCTCCGCGGCCACTGCCGACTCGCCTGCCGGAGTCGAGAACGACGGCTACTGGGGCATTCCCGTGCGTCCACACGCCGTGTACACGGGATCGTTCTACGCCATGACGGATACGCCGGGCCTTCCTATTACCGTGAGCCTCGAAAACGATCAGACCGGCGTGGTCGCAGCCTCGGCCACCGTCACTGGCCTCTCTGGTGAATGGAAGCAGTTCACCTGGACGCTCAAGACCGGCGACGCGCCGGTTTCGTCGAACAACCATCTCATCCTCACCATCGCGCGCCCGGCCACGGTGTGGTTTAACCTGATCTCGCTCTTCCCGCCGACATATCACGCGCGGCCCGGCGGCAATCGCACCGACATCATGAGCCTGCTGGCCGCCATGCAACCCAAATTCCTGCGCCTGCCCGGCGGCAATTATCTCGAGGGCGACCACATCGCCGACCGTTTTAATTGGAAACAAACCATCGGTCCGTGGGCCGGCCGCCCCACGCACCAGAGCCCCTGGCGCTATCGCTCCTCCGACGGCATGGGCCTGCTGGAGTTTCTGGAGTGGTGCGAGGACCTGAAGATGGAGCCCCTGCTCGCGGTGTATGCCGGCTACTCTCTCGCACAAGACCACGTCGATCCAGGCCCCGCACTCGAACCCTACGTGCAGGACGCGATCGACGAGATTGAGTACGTCTCCGGCGACACGGACACGAAGTGGGGCGCCGAACGCGCCAAAGACGGCCACCCGGCTCCCTTCCCACTGCATTACATCGAGGTTGGCAACGAAGACCAGTTCGACCGCTCGCACTCTTACGACGGCCGCTTCGCGCAGTTCTACCACGCCATCAAGCAGCGCTACCCGAACCTCGAGATCATCGCCACCACGCCCGTCAAAGGCGTCACGCCCGACGTGCTCGATGAGCATTTCTACATGTCGGCGCAACAGTCATTCAGCGAAGCGCACCACTATGACGCCGCCGACCGCAAGGGCCCGAAGATCTTTGTCGGCGAGTGGGCCACGCGCGAAGGCGACCCCACGCCAAACCTCGAGGCAGCGCTTGCCGATGCGGCCTGGCTCACGGGACTCGAGCGCAACAGCGATCTCGTCATCATGGCCAGCTACGCGCCGCTCTTCGTCAATGTGAATCCCGGCGGCATGCAGTGGGCCACCGATCTCATCGGCTACGACGCGCTCACGAGCTACGGCTCGCCCAGCTACTGGACGCAGGTCATGTTCTCAACGCATCTGGGAACCGAGGTGGTCTCAAGCACGCTCGACCATGCGCCCGCACGCGTCTACGCCTCCGTCACCCGAGATGACGCGAAACACAAGCTCTTCGTGAAAGTAGTCAACGCAACCTCCACCCCGCAGCCGCTCTCGATCACGCTCACCGGCGTCGCTAAGGTCGCGCCGCAGGCCACGCTCACCACCATGAGCGGCAAAACGCCCAACGCCACCAACAGCATCACGCATCCCGATGCGGTAGTGCCAGTGATACGAAAAGTGCCCATCGCCGGCCCCAAATTCACCGAGACCTTCCCGCCGTATTCGGTGAATGTGCTGGAGTTGAGCTACGATTGATGAACAGGGATCAGGCAGGGTTCGACGAATCCCGCTGGAACGAGCTTTGTAACAGGGCACGGCTTCAGCCGTGCCGAAACGGCGCAGAAAACGAAGGGGTTTTAACCCCTGAGGAACGCGCGTCACCACACAAACATTTGCTTTTCGATTCGTCAGCCATCGCCTAACTGACGACCGCCAGGGACGAAGCAATGCCCAGCGAAATGTACAACCCGGCGCATCCCGGACTGGTCCTGCGCGACTACCTGGAGAATCACAACATCACGCACGTGGCAAAGCACATTGGAGTGTCGCGCGTGACGCTCTCCAAGATATTGAACTGCCGCACCGGCATCACCGCTGACATGTCGCTTCGCCTGTCGGCCGCCCTGGGAACCAACCCCAGCTTCTGGCTCGACATGCAGAGCAACTACGATATGTGGCGGCCCCGGAGCAGGAAACGCCCGCGCATCCGTCCGTTAAAGATCGCCGCATAGCCCACGGCTGCACTCCCAAAAATTCAGCCGATAAATTATTCCCAACTGTAACCTCCGAGGTGTATAATTCTCTGGCGCGCCTGGCCGGGGTCAAGAGCTCATCCATAAGTGCGCAGCGCCCCAATCCCTGCTAAAGGAGCTCATCGCCATGCTGCGCAGCCTTCTCCATGCCGTTGCCTGCCTTGCCCTCGTGCCGACCGCTACCCTCGCCGCCCAAACTGCACAGACTGCCCCGCCGAAGACCTGGGTCGACAAGGACACCGGCCACCGTGTCTGGCGGCTCACCGATGAGCCCAACTCGGGCGGCTTTTACTTCAACGTGAATGGCTACACCCCCGACCACAAATCCATGATCTACACCGCGCCCGACGGCATCCACGCCTTGGACCTGGAGACTGAGAAGACGCGTCTTGTAGTTCCGAATCCCGCGAGCCCAGCCGACGCCCCATCAGCGCCCGCCGGCTCTTTCCGCTTTGGCGTCCACGCGCTTGTCGCAGGATTCAAGACCAGCAGCGTCTTCTACACCCAGACAGATCCCAAAACCCAAGTCACCTCCGTTTACAAAGCCGACGTCTACACCGGCGCCATCCGCAAACTCATCGATCTGCCGGAGCGGCACATGATCGTCTGCATCAACGCCGACGAAACCCTCGCTGCCGGCACTTTCGATGAAAGCAACCGGCCCGACCAGCAATACGGCCAGAACGCGCCACCGCGACCGCAATCGTCTACGGGCGGCGGCGACAACCGCGTAGCCAGCCCCGATCAGGGGCCGCACTATCAGGCTCTCGACAAGGGCGAAATGATGGAGCGCCGCCTGGCCGCGCGCCTTCCGCTTCAGCTCTTCACCATCCGTCTCGAACCCGGTCCCAACGGCGAAAAGCCCGGCGACATCAACGTCCTGCTACACTCCACCGACTGGATCAATCACCTGCTCTTTTCGCCTACCGATCCCGAATTACTGATGTACTGCCACGAGGGCCCATGGCAAAAGGTCGACCGCATCTGGATGATCCACACCGATGGCACGCACAATACGCTCATCCACAAGCGCACCATGGCCATGGAGATCGCAGGCCACGAGTTCTGGGGACTCGACGGCGAAACCATCTGGTACGACTGGCAGTACCCCAGGGGCGAGGTCTTTTACCTTGCCGGCTATAACCTGAAAACCGGCAAACGCACCGCGTTTCACATGGAGCGCGACGAATGGGGCATCCACTTCAACCTGACGAAGGATCTCGACATCTTCTGCGACGACGGCGGCGATCCCGGACAAGTGGCGCGCGCCGAGAACGGCGAGTGGATCGAGCTTCTCCATCCGGAAACGCTCACCGTCACGGCGGATACGCTCAACGGGCCGGATTTCTGGCAGCCCGGCGTCTTCCACTCCGAGCACCTGGTGAACATGTCGCACCACAACTACCGCGAGGAACCCAACGTGCGTTTCTCGCCCGACAAGAAGCTCGTGATTTTCACCAGCAACATGTTTGGGCCGAGCTACGTCTTTGCAGTCGAAGTCGCAAAGGCCAATCCGTCGGCCACCGATGTTGAATCAACGCCCGACCTCGCGCGCCAGTTCAATCCCGTCGACCCCAAGCCGACGCATTGATCGTCATCATCGAAGCGCCGACACCATGCGTAGCGCCGGTCTCCTGACCGGCTGTCGTGCGGGCCTCCCGGCCCGCACATTGGCCGCACACGCGCCAGAATAAGTTCAACTCGTCGCAGATCGCTGCGAACGCGCTAAATCTTCGCCCCTTCCGGTAAAGCGGCACGCAGAGCATCCAGACGCTCCTGCAGATGCTGCTGCAATTCGGCGTGTTCCGCCATTCCATAGAGATTCCGCGTCTCATTCGGATCGATTTCGAAATCGTACATCTCGAATTCATGCGGCTCAAGCGTGTACTCGATCAGTTTGTACCGCTCGGTGCGAATGCCGCGGCAGGGCGGCACGGTCTCAGGGTTCGGCCACTCAAAGTATTCGTAAAGCCACTCCTCGCGGAACCTGGGGTCCGGCGCGTGGACAAGCGATAGAATGCTCTTCCCCTGCATATGCTCCGGGATGGGCAGCCCGGCAAGATCGAGAATCGTCGGCGCCAGGTCCACATCGAGCGCCATCTCCCTGCGCACCGTTCCTGCCGGAATGCGTTTGGGATAGCGCACCATGAACGGAACGTGGATCGACGGTTCGTGCATCAGGCGCTTGTCGAACAAGCGCCACTCGCCCAAAAAGAATCCATGATCGGACCACTGCACGATCGCGGTGTCATCCAGAATGTTCTTCTTCTCCAGGTAATCGAAGACGCGGCCGATGTTTTCATCCACGGCCACCAGCCCCGCGTAGTAATCCTTCATCACGCCTTCGAGCGAGCCTGCCGCGGGGTGCGAAAACGTGGTGCCGATCTTGTTGGTCGCGTTCACAAACCCCTTCGGCTTACCCGGATAACCTTTCAGATCGTCGTCGAAGGTCCCCGGCTTGGGAGTCACTGTTTCGCGATACAGGTCAAGATGCCTGCGCGGCCTGAAGAATGGCTCATGCGGAGCTACAAACCAAACCAGCAGGCAAAATGGCTTGTCTCCGCGATCCTCTTCGAGCCAGGCCAAAGCGCGATCCACCGTCAGGTCGTCGGGGTAGACGTTGTGATACCGGGTTTCCGGCCCGATCTTTCCCTTGCGCCCCTCCTTGAAATACGGATTGACATAGTCGTTCGCGGGACTGTTGTGGCCGAAATAGTAATCCCAATAGCGCTCCTCCACGCCATTATGGATGTGTACCTTGCCGAGAATCGCTACTTCATAACCCGCATCGTGAAGCAGGTCGGTGAACAGCGGAATATCGGGCGGCAGAGGCTTCTCAAGATGTTCGTTCGAGAGCGCCCCGGTCGAACGCGAGTACATGCCCGTCAGCGCCACCGCGCGCGCCGGAGCGCAAAGTGCGTTGGTGCAAAACGCGTTCTCGCAGCGCATTCCTTCGCGCCCGATGCGATCGTGATTCGGCGTTTTTAAAATCGCGTTTCCGGCAATGGAAAGCGCGTCGGCGCGTTGCCCTTCGCCCAAAAAGAAAATCAGGTTCGGCCGCTTCGCATGTTCTTGTGCCCGCGACAACGCCGGCATCACCGACGACGCCAGCATTCCGCCCGCGACCGCAAGAGATCCCTCAAGAACCTCGCGCCGCGTCACTCCGGAATAGGTTGTAAGGTTGGAAGCTTCGAGAGATCGATGACTGGAATCGCGCATTGGATTTTCCTTGCAGTAGAGATGAAGGACGCCGGCGACGCATGAATCTTTTGCGGGCATGCCGGCACCGCGCCAGTATACACTGGCAAACAGTTCGCGGTTCCAGCCGCGGCATGACGAGCCAAACCGCCAAAAAACTACGAACTATGAACTGCGAACTGTAAACTAACGACACCGTGATTATCGATCTGGCCAGGCGCGCGCACGATCACAACTGGGAGATGGATCCCATCACGCGCTCCCTGCTCGACACCGATTTCTACAAACTTCTCATGCTCCAGTTCATCTGGAAGCATTTTCCCCGCACGCGCGCCACGTTCACACTCATCAACCGCACCGCGTCCGTGCGCCTGGGCGAAATAGTCAGCGTGCCGCAGCTCCGCGAGCAGCTCGAGGCCACACGCAAGTTGCGCTTTCGCAAGTCAGAGCTGGTCTGGCTCGCGGGCAACAGCTTCTTCGGCCGCCGCGGCATTTTCGAGCCCGCCTTCCTCGATTGGCTGGAGCACGATTTCCGCCTTTCCGATTACGAACTCTCTGTGCACGACGGGCAACTGCATCTCCGCTTCGAAGGGCTCTGGTCGGGAACATCGATGTGGGAGATCTACGCACTCGCCCAGATCGGCGAATTGAAGACGCGCGCCGCGCTCAAACAATTGAGCGAGCTGGAGCTTGACATTCTTTACGCGCGCGCTAAAACCCGGCTCTGGGAAAAACTGGAGCGTCTGGGCGGCGTCCCCGATTTGAGCATCAGCGATTTCGGCACCCGCCGCAGGCACAGCTTTCTGTGGCATGAATACGTTGTGAACGCCATGCACGACACCATCGGCGAAGGTTTTACTGGAACTTCCAATGCGTTCCTTGCCTACAAGCACGATCTTGAAGCCATCGGCACCAATGGCCACGAATTGCCCATGGCCATGGCCGCGATGGCTCGCGATGACGAAGAGTTGCGCGCCGCGCAATACCGTTTGCTGGAGCTGTGGCAGCGGAGTTACCAGGGCGAGTTGCTGATTCTTCTGCCTGACACCTTCGGCACCACGCAATTCCTCCGCAACGCTCCGGACTGGGTGGCCAACTGGACCGGCCAACGCATCGACAGCAAGGACGCCTACGTGGCCGGCGACGAATACATTGCATGGCTGGAGCGCCACGGCCGCGATCCGCGCCAGAAACGCCTGATCTCGAGCGACGCGCTCGATGTGGAGCAGATTCTCGGCCTGCACGCCTATTTCGCTGGGTCACTCCGCAACGGCGCAACGCCCGACGATTTCCGTTCGGCAAGCGATTTTCACGACGCCAGCCGCTGGGTTCCCGATCGCCGCATCCGCTTCAGCGCCGGCTGGGGCACGCTGCTCACCAACGATTTCCGCAACTGCAATCCCCAGGGCAACGGTGCATTCAATCCCGTCGGCCTGGTCTGCAAACTCACTCAAGTCGACGGCCGTCCCGCGGTCAAGCTCTCTGACAATGAGTCCAAAGCCATGGGCGACGCCAAAGAAGTCGAGCACTACCGGCGTGTCTTTGGCGTAGCCGGTGTGGCCGACGTGCCTGTGCTGATCTGAATTGCTGCAGAGCGCGTGGCTCAACCCTCCGCCGCCGGTGTACTCTGCTCGTGATGGCGGAGAAGACGAGCCTTTATGCAACGCAGCTTCGCTGGGAATTGATGCGGCGCAACCGCAGCTACGCTCGCGGGCGCGCGCACGTGGAAAGCTACGGCAGCGCTCAGGTCATCGTCTACGAGCCGGATGGCGCCCGCCACGGGAATTTCTTCGACGCGGCCTATGCGGCCATCGTGGCCGAGCCCGGCTGGATGCGCCGCTTCGACAAAGTTCACGCCCAGGCGGCGCGTTCATTGCCCAAACCGCAAATCGATATTGCCCGCCGCTGGCGCGAGCTCGACTCCTCCATGAGTTCCGACGCGCTGCTGATGAACGTCTTCTGCACGCCCGGCGTCGCGGAATCCCAGGCAGTCCGGGCCATGCTCGGCGTCGACGACGGCGCGGAGCCAATATTCGGCGCGGAGCCAATCTTTGGTTGGAAAGCCCGCGTTCCGCTCGCCAATGGACGGTTCGACCGCACCGAAGTCGATCTGCGCTTCGGCTCGCTGCTCGTGGAGGCGAAGTTGACTGAGGCAGACTTTCAATCGCGTTCCGCGGCGATCGTCGAATCCTATCGCGATTTCGACCAGGTCTTCGACCGCGACCAGCTGCCGCGCATCGAGATCGCCACCACACGCTGGATGCAGGCCAGTGAATTCCCTGAGAACGCGTCGCAGGAACTGGAAAGTTTTGTCGGCGATCCCGCTCTTTTCTCCCCTGTTGAATCCAGCTTCCGCTCACCCGGCGATGAGGGCTATTCCGGCTATCAGCTGATCCGCAATGTGCTGGCTGCGCATGCCGCGGGTTCGAGCTTCTGCGTCCTCCACGACGTGCGCCGCCCCGACTTGCGCGAAGCGTGGTTTGAGGTGATGGCGGCCGTAAATAGCGCCGAATTGCGCACTCGTCTCAAGGTCCTAACCTGGCAGGAACTCGCCGCACTGCTTCCCGATGAATTGCAGGATTTTCTCGATCGCAAATACGGCATCGTCGCGCCGGGAAGAACCCCTTCGCCGATCGACGAAGCGAATATGCAGCTGTAACGCTGACGTCTTCATAGCGCCCGCGTCTTTGTAGCGCCGGCCTCCCGGCCGGCTGTCGCGCGGGCGTCCTCGCCCGCGCGCGCGCCGTTATATTATTTTGAGATCGTAAAGTACGCTCGCTACAAGCCCAGGATCTTGCGATTCCGGCCAGCATCCGCGCCACCACCCGCGAAATCGTCAAACGCCCGATCCGTCACACGAACGATGTGCTCGCGCACAAACCGTGCGCCCTCGGCCGCGCCCACCTCCGGGTGCTTGATGCAACACTCCCACTCCACGACGGCCCACCCCGGATAGTCGTACTGCGCCATCTTGCTAAAGACCTGCCGGAAATCGATCTGCCCATCGCCCAGCGAGCGGAATCGTCCCGGCCTGTCAATCCAATCCTGATAGCCGCCATAGACGCCCGCACGTCCACTCGGCCGGAACTCCGCGTCCTTCACGTGAAACGCGCGCACACGCTCGTGATAGAGATCGAGAAAGGCCAGATAATCCATCTGCTGCAGGACCATGTGGCTGGGGTCGTAGAGAATGCATGCGCGCGGATGATTGCCCACAGCGGCAAGGAACCGTTCGAAGGTTGCGCCGTCGTGCAAATCTTCGCCGGGGTGCAGCTCAAAACACGCATCCACTCCGGCCTCGTCGAAGGCATCTAGAATCGGCAGCCAGCGCGCTGCAAGTTCCTTGAAAGCTTCGTCAATGAGACCCGCGGGCCGTTGCGGCCACGGATAAAAGAAGGGCCACGCCAATGCGCCGGAGAACGTCGCATGCGCTCTCAGGCCCAGGTTGTGACTCGCCTTCGCCGCCCAAAGCAATTGCTGCACTGCCCATGCCGACTTGGCTTTCGCGTTGCCGGCAAGCTCCGCTGGCGCAAAGCCATCGAGCAACGTGTCAAAGGCCGGATGGCTCGCCACTAGTTGCCCTTGCAGGTGCGTGGAGAGCTCCGTCACCGCGAGCCCGGCCTGTGCCGCAATTCCCTTCACCTCGTCGCAATACGCCTGGCTCTCGGCGGCTCGCTCCAGATCGAACAGCCTTCGATCCCAGCTCGGAATCTGGATGCCCACGTAGCCGTGCTTTGCCGCCCAACCTGCCATGCCTTCCAGCGTGTTGTACGGTGGCTCGTCGCCGGCAAACTGCGCCAGAAATATTGCCGGCCCCTGAATGGTCTTCATTATTAGCTCCTCAATGCGCCGGGGCCGAAGGCGTCGCGACAAGATCGGTGCTCTTGCTCTTCGCGTCTTCGCCATGGGTGAGCAGTTCGAAAGTCATCATGTGAATGTCCACCGGCTCCGGCACGTTCAAAATATGATCGAGCCACTCGCGCGTCTCAGGCAGCGCCTGACCAAGCCGATTGTGATACTCGTTATACCCAATTCCAAACGTGTATCCCTCGGCGTAGTGCACGTTGCCCCCGCAGACCGTCGTCGGCGCCGGCGCTTTTCTCAGCAGCAGATGCGCGTGAAACTCCAGCACCCCAATCAGCCGCTGCTCTTCGCTCTCATACAGTTTGTCTCCCTGGATGTGCGCGGTTTCCGCGGCCGCCATGGTTGCGGCGATGGAGTAACCAGTGTGCCCCAGGTCCCGGCACGTCTCGGCCGCGATGCCGTTGGTGCTGTCGTCGAACGTGGTCTGTCCAAACCAGCCTTGGTGCACTGACGGATCCGGCGCGCGCGGATGATCTCCATCCAGCTTGGCATTATAAAAATACGTTGCCACGCGCTCCCGCCACAGCGCTTCGGCATGGTCCAGCAGCACACGATCGTCGGTGAACACCGCGGTGCCCATCATACCTTCGATCATGCTCAATTCCCAGTTTCCTAACGGATGATCTCCGCCGCGCGTGGAAACGTCTCCGAACTCCACGCCGCCTGCAAGGGCGTATTACTGCCGGTGTATCCCTTCAGTTGTCGTGCGTATGTATTCATAATGCGGATGGAATTGTCCGCATAGCGATGATCGCCCGTGATCCACCACAGCACCGCCTGCAGATACGCGGCGCTGGCATCGGTATCCTCGGCGTGGCATCCGTTGTCAGGATGCGAATACGGGCCGCATTCAATGATCCCAGTGGCCGGCGGTCCCAGCAGCTTGTAATCGAACGCGGCCAGCGGGCTCGCCACGGCCTTCAGGTATTCGCCGTAGATCGGTTCCTTCTTCTCTTTCACCCGCTGCTTGATGAAATCCAGTTGCTCCCGGCTCACCAGCACGCCGGGATGTTTCATAGGCTGCGCCTGCGCCCCGCCGCACATCGCTCCCAGCACAATCAAAATGGCCCAACGCATTTGCATCGTTATCTCGCAGAGAATTTAGAGATTCAAATTGCAGTGAAGTATATCAGCCGCAATCAGTCAATTGCGCTGGGGATAGTGGGCCGGTTTGAAACCATTTTGAAAGCGCGCGGCTTCGGCCCCTGGGAGAAAGTTATTCAAACGGGCCCGCTGCCGCGCCATGTTCCCTCTTCTCTGGCTCGCGGACGCGTTTCGCCCTCGGCAGATTCAGTTGGCTGCCGGCGGCTCCGCATGGTCGATCACGATTACGTCCACCGCCGTCTTCTTTCCCTCAAGCTTCAGCCCGAGCTGTTCCTGCAAGGCGTTCAGCAGATTGGGCGCAGCCGTGTCCGGCAACTCCGTCATGCCCAGCGCATCCGGGTCCTCGCGTGTGAACTCAAACTGGATGTTGTAGACGCCGGTCAGGCCGGTCTCGTCAACAATGGGTCTGTTCATCACAATGCGCTGCAGTTCGCCAATAAAATCGCCGATAGAAGCATTCACACCATTCCCATACATTGTCTGCCCGGGTGCGCCACCGAGGCCCATGCTCTGGTGAGCTTTGACATTGCCGTCCCCCGGTGTGAGCTTGGGCCCTCCCTTGGCGATCACCAGAGCGAACGCAGGCATCTCCCGCTTTTCATGATGGATCTGAAGCTGGAACCGGTCGATCAGGAGCTTCTGCACCGCCATCTTCCACTGGTGTTGGTTCGGAACGCCGTCGCCATCGATTTCGCCGTTGATATCGAAGCGTGCATCGTCCATCCACGGCGGACCTCCCACGACTTGCTTCGCCTGCAGACCCCATGCCCACTGGATCAGGTACTTGAGATTCATATTCATGGTGAAGAAGCGCCTGCCATTCATCGACCAACCTCGAGCGCAACACTTCGCCGGATCGCTCGGTTTGACCGTCGCAACTTCGAATTCGGGCTCGCCTCCGTTCGGTGAGCTCCAGGGCGCCGGGGCAGCAGGCGCTTCCCGCACTGCCGCCGTTGGCGCGCCAGTGTTTTGCGCGACGGCAGCTGCGCAGCACAACACCCCCAATGCGATACGTAGGCCCATTTGCATCACAGTTGGAGTTAAGGATTTCGGAGGGAGCAGGGGCCTTCAGGCCCCTGAAAACAGGTCAAAAGGAAACGGCCTTTAGGCCCGGGCCTCTATCGTCCGGCCAAATACAACTGTAGTATTAGAAGAGACTTAATTCCGTTGCTTGAAGCCTCGCCCGACGAAACACCAATTTGCGAGCCATCCACAAATGGTTCCGACAGCAATACACCCAAGAGTCATAAACACTCGGAATTCCAGATTCTGCGCCGCGGTCCGACCGGGCCAATCCGGAACGAGAAACCATGTGCCAGGAATCACTACGAAGGACCAACACGCAACAAGCATGGCAATGATACCCAGTATGATCCGAAAAGCTCTAGGTAATCTCATTTCCTCTCGGCCCCCCCGCGAAATCAGAAATCCACCCAGCCTTCTCTGCGGTTGCTCTCGATAGCGCGCTCAATAAAACGCATGCCGCGCACGCCCGCTTCAATCCCGGGCAGCGTAGCTGGCAACGGATTTGCCTGCCCCTGCATCCACGCCACAAGCGCGTCGGCAAATTCGCGATAAAGCACGGCAAATGCTTCGAGATACCCCTCGGGGTGCCCCGCGGGCACACGCGCCACCGCCAGCGCATCGGCACTGAGATAACTCATTGCCGCATGATGAATTTCTTCCGGCCCGTCGAGCCACTTCACGATCAGCCGGTTCGGATCCTGCTGCCGCCATGCGAGCGAGCCTTGCTCGCCATAGATGCGCAGATGCACCTCGTTCATCTCTCCCGCGGCCACTTGCGAGCAGGCCAGTGTGCCGGCAGCACCGTTGCTCATGCGCAGGAATGCGTTGCAATCGTCATCGAGCTTACGTCCCGGCACAACGCTGCGCAGTGTCGCGTTGATCGCCGCCACCTTCAGGCCGCTGATGTATTCGAGCAGGTGAAACGCGTGCGTGCCGATGTCGCCGATGGCCCCGCCGGCGCCGCTTTGCGCGGGATCGGCGCGCCACGCGGCTTGCTTGTGCCCTGTGTTCTCGAGCGGCCCGGTCAGCCAGCCCTGAAAATACTCCACCGCAACCTTGCGAATCGCTCCCAGCTTTCCCGCCGCGCACATCGCCCGCGCTTCGCGCACCATCGCGTAACCCGCGTACGTGTGCGTCAATCCATACGGCAGGCCGCTCTGTTGAACCACTGCCTCCAGCTTGAGCGCTTCCTCATAGGTCGCGGTGGCCGGCTTGTCGCTCATCACAGGAATGCCCGCTTCAAGTGCCGCCAGCGCCACGGGCAAGTGCACATGATTCGGCGTCACGATCGCCACAAAGTCGATTCCGTCTGCCCGCTTGCGCTCGGCCTCGATCATTTCGCGGTAGTCCGCGTAGGCGCGCGCGGGATCGATGTGAAAACGCACCCCCGCCTCCCGCGACCGTTCCGCCGACTGCGAAAACGCTCCCGCCACCAGCTCAATTTTTCCATCCAGTTCCGCGGCAATGCGATGCACCGGACCGATGAAGGCGCCCGGCCCTCCGCCCACCATACCCATCCGCAGCTTGCCTGCCTCTGCCATCGCTTCCCTCGTTCCCATTCTCCCTTGGTCCCCGCCTTCTTCTTCCCTTGTTCCCTTGTTCCCTTGGTCCCTGCTTCTCAGCAGTTGACACCGCTCGCCAGGTAACCGCCATCCACTATGATCACTTGCCCAGTAATGAACGCCGCGGCCTCCGACGCTAGAAAAATCGCAGGCCCGACAATCTCGCGCCCCTTTCCAAACCGGTGCATCGGCGTGCGCATCAGAATCTCTTCGCCCCGCGGCGTGCCTTCGACAAGCGGCAGGCTCATATCGGTGGGAAACAAGCCCGGCGCAAGCGCATTCACGTTCACGCCCGTCTCGGCCAGCTCAATGGCCAGCGTCTTGGTCATCGAAACCACTGCGCTTTTGCTCGCCGCATACGGCGCCACCTGGTAGAAACCGCGGAATGCCGTCATCGACGCGATATTAATGATGCGACCATAGTGCGCCGCGACCATGGAGCTCCCGAAGATCTGGCAGGCGCGCAAGGTGCCAGTCAGATTGGTCTCGACTATCTTCGACCAGTCCGCCTCATCGAATTCGAGCGTCGGCATCTTCTTCGTCATCCCCGCGCCGTTCACCAGGATTTCCACTTTGCCGAAGGTCTCGATCGTCGCATCGTGCACGCGCTGGATGGAACTGCGGTCCAGCACGTCGCTCGTGATGCGCAGGGTGCGGCGGCCCCGCGCCTCAATCTCCGCGGCCACCGCGTCCACTTGGCTCGCCCGCCGCGAGCTGGCCACCACGTCCGCGCCCGCTGCCGCATACCCCAGCGCGATCTCGCGGCCCAAGCCGGTTGTCCCACCAATCACCACCGCAACGCGCCCGCTCAAATCAAACAGTTCCAGACCCGCCAATGCATCCTCCTGCGAAATGTAGCGCCGGTCTCCCGTGAAATTGTACCGCCGGTCTCCTGACCGGCTGTCGTGCGGGCGTCCTCGCCCGCACATTTCATCGAGTGATTACCGCACAAGCTGCCCTTGGCATTAGCCTAATTGATCCCTCGCTCAACGGTCTCGCGTGGAACGGCCCACTGACCGCACCAACCCTCCTGCGCTAAAGTATTGTGTGACCATGAATCCGCTCTCGATTCCCGACTCCAACCGTCGCTGGGACTGCCTCAGCCTGGGCGAAGTCATGCTTCGCCTCGATCCCGGTGACATGCGCATTCACACCACGCGCCATTTCCAGGCGTGGGAGGGTGGCGGCGAATACAACGTGGCCCGCGGCCTGCGCCGCTGCTTCGGACTGCGCGCAGCCGTGGCCACCGCGCTCGCCGACAATCCTGTTGGCCGCCTGGTCGAGGACTTCATCCTCCACGGCGGCGTCGATACCTCGCTCATCCGCTGGGTCCCTTACGATGGCGTCGGCCGCACCGTCCGCAACGGCATCAACTTTACTGAGCGCGGCTTTGGCGTGCGCGCGGCCGCCGGCTGCTCCGACCGCGGCCACACGGCCATCAGCCAGGTCAAGCCGGGCGACTTTGATTGGGAATCGATCTTCGGCGCGGCGAATGGTTCGCGTTGGCTGCATACGGGTGGCATCTTCGCCGCCCTTTCCGCGTCAACCGCCGCAGTTGCCGTGGAAGCCATGGATGCCGCGCGCAAATATGGCACGCCCATCTCCTACGACCTGAACTTTCGCGACTCGCTCTGGAAATCCATCGGCGGCAAGGCCAAGGCGCAGGAGGTCAATCGCGCCATCGTCAGCAAGGTCGACGTGCTCCTCGGCAACGAAGAGGACTTCTCCGCCATGCTCGGCATCGCCATCAAAGGTGTAGGGGAGGACTTCGCCGAGCTGCCCATCGCCGGCTACGAAGAAATGTTGCGCGAAGTCGCAGCCGCGTATCCCAACCTCAAGCTCGTTGCCAGCACCTTGCGCACCGCGCAAACCGCCAGCCGCAACGCCTGGGGCGCCATCGCGCTCTATGAAGACAAAATCGTCCACGTCCCCCAGCGCGAAATCGACATCTTCGACCGCGTGGGTGGCGGCGACAGCTTCGCCTCCGGCCTCATCTACGGCTTGCTCGCCGGCAAAGGTATCGAATGGGCCGTCCAATGCGGCGTAGCGCACGGCGCTCTTGCCATGACCACACCCGGCGACACCAGCATGGCCACGCTAGCGGAGGTTGAACGCATCATGAAAGGCGGCTCAGCACGCATTGCGCGCTGACTCGCCTAAAGCTCTCGGGCGAACTCGCGAACTTGCGATGTCGCGAAGCGACGCCAACCTGCAAAGGAGTGAACAGCTTGTTTCATCGACCTCGGGGCTACAGCGCTGGTGAAGGACTGACTTGCTAACTCCCCGGCTCGCTGTTTTTTCTAACTCCGCTAACACCGCTAGCGCCGCTGAAAGGAAGAAATGTCCGAAACTACACAGCAAATCATCGAGCGCGTCGGCCTCATTCCCGTTCTACGCGCCAGGAGCGTTGCCCAGGGCCGCGCCGTGGTCGACGCCATGATTGCCGGCGGCGTCACCGTCGTTGAAGTCACCATGACCGTTCCCAACGCCGTCGATCTGTTGAAGGAACTCAACAAGGAGTACGGCTCCAAGCTTCTCCTCGGCTCTGGAACTGTCATTACCGCAGATCAGGCTCAGGCCACCATCGATGCCGGCGCGGAATTCGTCGTCAGCCCCAGCCTGCATCCCGAAGTCATCGCTGTCACCAAGAAAAACAACAAAATTTCGTGTCCTGGTTCGCTCACGCCCACTGAGGCCATCACCGCGTGGAACGCCGGTGCCGACTACGTGAAAATCTTTCCCTGCTCCGCCGTCGGTGGCGCAAGCTACTTGAAGTCCCTGCTCGCGCCCTTTCCGCATCTCAAGCTCATTCCCACTGGCGGCGTCACGTTGCAGACCGCCGAAAGCTTCATCAAAGCCGGCGCGCGCGCACTCGGCGTGGGCAGCGACCTGGTCAATCTCGCCGCCGTTGAGGCGGGGCATCCCGAATCCATCACGGAAACCGCCCGCGCTTACCTGAAAGTACTGACCGACGCGCGCAAGAACTGACACGTTCACAAAAATGCAAACTCACTCGGATCCATTCCGCCTCGACCATCGCATCGCCCTCGTCACCGGCGGCGCAAGCGGCATCGGTGAAGCCACCGCGAAGGAACTCGCACGTGCAGGCGCCGAAGTCTGGATCGCCGACATCAACTTCCCCGCCGCCGAAGCCCTCGCGGCCACACTTCCCTCGGCCCGCGCGCTGCACCTCGACGTCACCAACCCCGCATCAATTGCCTCCGCCCTTGCGCAGCTCGAATTCCTCGACATTCTCGTCAACAATGCCGGCATCGGCCACGTGGGCTCCATTGAAACCACCGAGCCCGAAGACTTCGACCGCCTGATGAACGTGAATGTTCGCTCCGTCTATCTCGTCACGCGCGCGTTTCTTCCGCTTCTGCTCTCTGCGCACCAGCGTCACGAGGCCCTCGGCGCGATCGTCAATGTCGCCTCTGTCTCCGGTCTCGTCGGCATCAAGCAGCGCTTCGCCTACTGCACCAGCAAAGGCGCCATCGTCGCCATGACGCGCCAGCTAGCCGTCGAGTATCCCAAAACGCTGCGCGTCAACGCCGTCTGCCCCGGCACCGTGCAAACGCCCTTCGTCGAGGCCTATCTCGATAAGTTCCACAAGCACAATAAAGAGGAGATGCGCGCCGAGCTGCGTGCCCGCCAGCCCGTTGGCCGTTTGGGAAGGCCTGAAGAAGTCGCCTCCGCCATCCGTTATCTCGCCAGTGACGAAGCTGCCTTCGTCACCGGCTCGCTGCTCACCATCGACGGCGGCTGGACCGCCGCATGATCTCGCGCATTAAGTTTCGTAGGCCAGAAGTTTGCATCACAATGAAATTGTCATCCTGAGCGGAGTTTGGCGCGCTTTTTGCGACAAACGGAGACGAAGGATCTGCGGTTGTTTTTCTCTGGACTTCAGGCTTACCGCATTGGTAGTTGCAGGAGGCTGCTTATGCATCTCGTCTCATTTTCCGTCGCTGACAGCAACGTGCCGCGCCCTGGCGTACTGCTTCAGCAAAGCGGCACGGTGATTGACCTCGCCGCAGCGTATGACGATACACTCGCCGTAATCGCCGCCGGTGTCACCGCCATCGAAGTCCCCCGCGCATCTTCGCCATCGGTTTGAACTACCGCGATCACGCCGCCGAAGCGAAGATGGCGCTGCCCTCCGCGCCCGTCGTCTTCTTCAAATTGCCCACAGCCATCATCGGCCCCGGCGACGCCATCGTGCTGCCCAAGAATTCCACCGAGCCCGACTACGAGGCCGAACTCGCCTTCGTCATCGGCAACGGCGGCTATCGCATTCCGGCAGCGGCGTGGCGTGAGCACGTCTACGGCTACACCATCGTCAACGATCTGAGCGCGCGCGATGTGCAGCGCGCCACTTCGCAGTGGTCGCTGGCCAAAAGCTTCCCCACGTACTGCCCCATGGGCCCCGCCATCGTCACTGCCGATGAGATTACCGATCCGCATCAGCTCGCCATTTCACTCAGCATCAACGGCGAAACGCTGCAGAACTCGAATACGCGCGAGCTGATCTTCAAGATTCCCGAGCTCATCGAGTACATCTCGTCCATCACGCCGCTATTGCCGGGCGACATCGTCTCCACCGGCACGCCATCTGGCGTAGGCATGGGCCGCACGCCGCAGCGCTGGCTCCAACCCGGCGAGACCGTGACCGTCACCATCGAAGGCCTCGGCTCGCTCACCAATCCCGTCGTAGCAGAGTGATCTCGATCTCGAAGCACGCCATCAATCCGCGTTTTCTCTGATATGCATGGCGCGCGAAGTCGACTTGAACTGGTTACATGAATTCGGTTTTGAAAGGGCACGACTTCAGTCGTGCCGTAAAGCATCGAGAATAAACGCGGCTTTAGCCGCCGAGGGATGGGTTTTTCGGCCTTTTGACTCCAGTGCGTTCTCTCTGAAGCGCCCCACGCGCGAAGTCGATCAGGCGTTTTCCGCGGCAATCTCTTCCGGGTCCATTTGCGATCCAAACCACGCATAAATTGCGATTCCCACGAAGCAAACCGCCGGCACAATGTAGGCGTCTGCAATGTTCACACGATCGGCCACGCGCCCCATCGCCAGCGTAATCAGCGCACCTCCGATAATTGCCATCACAATGCAGGCTGCGCCGCTCTTGGTGCGTTCTCCCAAACCTCTGGTGCCCAACGCGAAAATCGATGGGAACATCGTCGACATCAGGAAGGTTGCGGCGACCAGAGAGTAGACGCCCAACCACCCCGGCCTCATGACGGCCACGCAGCAAATCACCGTATTGAGCGCAGCATAGCTGCCCAACAAATGGTGCGCAGGTACGAAGTTCAATAACCAGGCAGAGAAGAACCGTCCCGCCGTAAAGGCAACCAGAGCGCCTGTGAGCCAATATCCCGCCTGCCGCTCCCCAATCCCTGTTCCGGAAATCACATAAGGAATCATGTAGCTCCAGATGCCGACTTGCGCTCCCACATAAAGAAACTGAGCCCCTACTGCAAAAACAAAATGCCTTCGCTTCCATAGGGGCTTGGAGTGGTCGCTGGCGAGCGTGTCCGGAGAGTAGTCGAGACCCGTATGCGGAAACGGCGTGCGCGCGATGAGAATTGCCCAAAACAGCACCACCGCTCCGAGAACAAGGTAAGGCGCAATTACGCGCAGAGTTTCTGACTTCAGATAGGCCTGGTAGGTTCCAGCCACCCGCATGGCCGCAGCCTGGGCTGGTTTCAATTCGATCCCTGAAAAAATGAACCGGCTGCCAATCAGCACCGCAGAGATGCTGCCCAGTGGATTGAACGCCTGAGCGAAATTCAGGCGTCGAGCCGCGCTGCGAGGATCTCCGATCTGCAGAGTAAATGGGCTCGCCGCAGTTTCAAGGAATGCCAACCCGCTGGCGATCACGAACAGCGCAGTGAGAAAGAACCAGTATTTGTTAACGATCGCCGCAGGCCAGAACAAGAGGCATCCCGCGCCGTAAAGACAAAGCCCAACGAGAATCCCCGCCTTGTACCCTGCGCGCCGCATCAATTGCGCAGCAGGCATCGCCAGCAGAAAATAGCCTAAGTAGAATGCAAACTGCACCAGGCCCGCTTGAAGCCGATTGATCTCGAACGACTTCATAAATTGGCGAATCAAAATATCATTGAAGTTGTTGGGCACACCCCACAGAAAAAAGAGCGCTGTCACAAGAATGAACGGCAGCAACCGTCCCGCGGGAATCAACGGGGCTTCAATGTCTTCATGCTGCGACGGCGAATTACCTTGCCCTGTGTTTCGTGGCCCTTTGTTTCGCTTATCGATCGGCCCGACGGAAATGCTCAAAATATATTTCTCCTTCTGAACAGCAGCCCGCATGCGGGCTTCGTCTTCCAGTGCGGGCTCTTTCAGCGCCCCGCTAGCCCCCTCTGAAAAGGCCCTCACCTTTGTATCGAATCCGCCTTTGTACTGGCAAACTCGTAATCGTTCGCGTTAACGTTACTCTCGCGAACGATCACGCTCCTATTTGGCCGGCAGTGGGGCAGTTTGGATCTGTTTTGAGAAGCACGACTTCAAAGCCTGCCCTGAGCGGAGTCGAAGGGTGCCGTAAATGCCAATCAATGAACCGGGGCTTTAGCCCATGAGGGGCGGTTTCGTTCAAATTGATCCACTACTACTTCGCCGCCATCGTCTTCGGCGCGCCTATAATCTGCGTTGTACCGCCAGTCTCCAGACTGGCTTTCGTGCGGGTCTTCAGACCCGCACTTATCATGGCCGACCCCATCGAATCCGCGCGGCGATTGTATGCCGAGGAGTTGTGCCGCCTCAACGGCATCTCCTCACCCGACCTCCTCGCCGCCTTCGCATCCGTGCCGCGCGAGCGCTTCGTGGGGCCCGGCCCATGGGCAATTCAAAGCAGCGGCACGAGCTGGTTCACCAAGGACGCCGACCCCTCTCACGTGTACCGTGACGCGCTTATCGTGCTCGACGAGTCAAAGCACCTCAACAACGGCCAGCCGAGCCTCTGGGCCGTCCACCTCGACCTGCTCCGGGTTCGCCCTGGCGATCGGATTCTCCACCTCGGCTGCGGCACGGGCTACTACACAGCAATCCTCGCCGAACTCACCGGCTCGGCCGGCAAAGTCACCGCGATTGAAATTGAGGAAGGACTTGCGGCTCGCGCGCGCGCCGCACTCGAGCCATGGCCGCAGGTCACCGTGGTCCAAGCCGACGGCTCGCGCGGCCCCTTCGAGCCTGCCGACGTGATTGTGGTCAGCGCCGGCGCCACGCATCCTATGCCCGCATGGCTCGCCGCCGTCCAACCTTCAGGCAAGCTGCTCTTTCCTCTCACTTCCACACGAGGCCCCGGAGCCATGGCGCACCTCATCCGCGCCAGCTCGGACCTCTTCGCGGCCACGCTCCATGGCTCGGTTTTCTTCGTCGATTTCGCAGGAGCGCGAGATCCCGCCGTCAGCAGCGAGCTTGCCCAGTTGCTGCGGCGCGACGAAGGTGCCGCTGTACGCTCCCTGCGCTGCGATGTTCACGTAAAGGACGAATCCTGCTGGCTGCACGGCAACGGCTGGTGCTTTTCGCGCCAGGCAGCACCTATGGTAGACTAGGTCTAGTCAGACCAGGAGCAGAACATGCCTACCGTGAATATTTATCAAGCCAAGACCCAACTTTCGAAGCTGGTCGATCTGGCCTCGTCCGGGACGGATGTTGTGATCGCACGAAACGGAAAACCGGCGGCGCGGTTGACGAGCCTGGACCCAAAACAAAAGCGGGTCTACGCACTGGGGCTTCTGGAGGGCCAAGGCTGGATCGCAGATGACTTCGACGACCCTCTGCCGGACGAGATTCTTGCGCAATTTGAGGGCCGATAGTGCGTCTTCTGCTGGATACACACATCCTCTACTGGTCATTCTATGAGCGCGAGCGGCTTTCGCAGGCAGCGCTTGACCGAATTGCGGAAGCAGAGGCAATTTTCGTTTCCTCAGCTTCAATTTGGGAAATGTCGATTAAGGTTCGCCTGGGAAAGATGAAGGGTGATCCGTCCGACTTGGTGCGGCTGATCGGAGCAGCCGGTTTTGACGAGCTACCGGTTTGGTCCAGACATGTCTTGCTGGTTGCAACGCTGCCCATGCACCACACCGACCCCTTTGATCGTTTGCTGGTGGCACAAGCCATCTCCGAACCGCTCCATCTGCTCACCGTGGATTCGAGGCTAAAACCGTACAGCGAGTTGGTGATCCAGGTATAAGGCGTTTTTTAGGAATCTCGAATTAAGCTCTCGTTTTGAAAGGGCACGACTTCAGTCGTGCCGGGAACGGCCAATAAAATTGCGGGCTTTAGCCCCTGATGGACGCCTTCTGGTCCGCTCAAGGAATTCTTGAATCAAGTTGAGGTAACGCCCTCACAGCACCCGCGCCAACCACTTCCCTGTGTGCGAATGCAAATTGCTCGCAATCTCTTCAGGCGGACCCTCGGCCACAATTTTTCCGCCGCCTTCGCCGCCCTCCGGACCCAGATCGATCACCCAGTCCGCGCTTTTGATCACGTCCAGGTTGTGCTCGATCACGATCAGCGAACCACCGCCGTCGATCAGTTTGCGAAACGCCGTCAGCAGCTTCGACACATCGTCGAAATGCAGTCCCGTCGTCGGTTCATCGAGAATGTACAGCACGCGGCTGGCCTGCGAAGGCTTGGCCGTCGCATTCACCGCGCGTACCGAGGCCAGATGCGCAGCGAGCTTCACACGTTGCGCCTCGCCGCCCGAAAGTGTCGTCGCCGACTGTCCCAGGCGCAAATATCCGAGCCCGATTTCATCCAATACCGCCAGCTTCTCGAGCAGCTTCGTCTGCCCGGCAAAGAAGCGCAGCGCCTCCTTCACCGTCATCTGCAGCACGTCGTGAATGTTTTTGCCCTTGTAATGCACTCCGAGAATTCTGGGCTGGTAGCGGGTGCCGTTGCAGTCCTCGCAGAGCAACTCCACGTCGGCCAGGAATTGCATCTCCACCGTCACCGTGCCGTCGCCCTCGCATGTGTTGCAGCGCCCGCCGGGCACGTTGAACGAAAAATGCCCCGGAGTGAGCGAAAGCCGTTTGGACTCAGGCTGCGCGGCAAACAGTTCGCGAACCAGATCGAAGCCTTTGATATACGTGATGGGATTCGACCGCGGCGTGCGCCCGATGGGCGTCTGGTCCACCAGCACCACATCGTTCAGCCGCTCCGTTCCGCTTAACGAACTGAATACCCCGGAGGGATCGCCGCCATCCGTCTGCCCCAGTGCCCGCGCCACCGCGCGATACAGTACCTGGTGCACCAGTGTCGACTTTCCCGATCCGGAGACTCCCGTCACCGCGACCAACATGTTCAATGGAACTGTCACGTCCAGCCCGTGCAAATTGTTCGCTCGCGCCCCCTTCAGCACCAGCTTCTCGCGGCCCGGCTCACGGCGTCGCGTGGGCACGGGAATCGCAATCTTCCCGCTCAGATAGCGCCCCGTCAGCGATGCCGGGTTGGCCTCGATCTCGGCCAGCACGCCCTCGGCCAGCAGCTTGCCTCCGAACTCGCCCGCACCCGGCCCCAGATCGAGCAAATGATCGGCCGCGCGCAAAATGTCGGCATCGTGCTCGACGACCAGAATCGTGTTGCCCAGGTCGCGCAGCTCCTCGAGAATGTGAATCAGCCGCGCCGTGTCGCGTGTGTGCAATCCAATCGAGGGCTCGTCGAGCACGTAGAGCGCGCCCACCAGCCGCGATCCCAGCGATGTCGCCAGTTGTATCCTTTGCGCTTCGCCTCCGCTCAAGGTCGACGCCAATCGGTCGAGCGTCAGGTATTCCAACCCCACCGCGACCAGAAAACCCAGCCGCTGCCGCACTTCAATCAGGATCGGCCCCGCAATCTCCTCCTGCATCGGCGAAAGTTTGAGCGCGTCGAAAAACTCCTTGGCCTCTGCAATGGTCAGCGCCGTCGCCTGGCAAATGTTCTTGCCATCTATACGCACCGCCCTCGCCTCGGCCCGCAGCCGCTGTCCGCGGCAATCCGGACACTCCGCGTAGCCGCGATACTTCGAAAGCATCACGCGCACGTGCAGCTTGTATTTCTTGCGCTCCATCTGCGCAAAGAAGCCCATCACGCCCGCAAATCCATCTTTGCCGCGCAGCACCGTCTCGCGCGCCGCTTCCGGCATGTCGCGCCACGGCACGTTCAGCGGCACGCCCAGTTCTGCCGCGCGCTTGCGTAGTTCGCCGAACCATGGGCGGTACTTCGGCCGATTCCACGGATCGATCGCGCCGTCCTGCAAGGTCAATCCAGGGTCGGGAATCACAAGATTGAGGTCGAAGTCCACGGTGTTGCCGAATCCCTGGCAGCGCGGACAGGCGCCAAAGGGATTGTTGAAGCTGAACAGCCGCGGCTCCGGCTCGCGCCCCGGCCGGTGGCAGCTCGTGCACTCATACGATCCGGAAATCCGCAGCCGCCTGCGCTCTGTCGCCTCATCACGCGGTTTCGGGATCCCCACGGACAGGTCTTCGTCCGTGGGGTGACGGGGCGCCTCTTCGAAAATCACCTCGCCTGCCTCGCGATACGCCGTCTCCACCGCGTCCACAATGCGCGGGCGGTTTTCCGCACTAACCACGATTCTGTCCAAAAGCACAAAGAACGGAGCTCCCAAATCCAGATCTACGAGCGACTCCGGCGTGGAGAACTCGAAAATCCTTCCTTGCTGCCACAACCGGTTGAATCCGCTCGACCGCAAGTCGGCAAGCCGCGCCTTCATCACTTCCCTATGCAGCGAATCGCCCACCGGCTCGCCGCTCTTCCCCGCAGTCTTGCTTTTCGCCGCTTTTTTTGCAACGGTGCCAGCATTTTTTCCCGGCCTGGCGTCAACTCCTGCCCCCGGCTCCGGCGACGCAGCCGCGCTCATTGCAGGAAACAGCACGTTCAGCCGCGTCCCCTCGCCCAGCGCCAGAACCGCCTCGGCCGCCTCGTCCACCGAATTGCGTTTTACCAACCCATCGCAATCAACGCAGTGGACGTCTCCGCAGCGCGCGTAGAGCAGGCGCAGGTAATCGTAGATCTCCGTCGCCGTCGCCACCGTAGAGCGCGGGTTGCGCGTGGTATTTTTCTGCTTGATGGCGATGGCAGGAGCCAGCCCGTCGATTTCGTCGGCGTCGGGCTTCTCAATCCGCTCCAGAAACTGCCGCGCGTAGGCCGATAGCGACTCCACATACCGCCGCTGTCCCTCGGCATAAATAGTGTCGAAGGCCAGTGAGCTCTTGCCCGATCCCGACACGCCGCTGATTACCGTCAGCTTGCCGTGAGGAATATCGCACGAGAGATTCTTCAGGTTGTGGGTCCGCGCGCCGCGGATGATGATGAAGTCGTTCAAGAGGAAGTCTGCCGGTAAAGAATTGTCCGGCGGCGACACAGACGCCTCGGCGAGGCTCAGAGCGCAACCGTCCACTTTCAATTATAAATTGCGCGGCAAGTCTCTCCGCGGTCGCGCCTCTCCGCGGTCACGGGTAGTTGTGAAAATTCAACCCGCTGTTTAAATGCGGCCGTCGTTTTGAAAGGGCACGAGTTCACTCGTGCCGTAAAGACCGCAAAACAAACGTGGGCTTTAGCCTCTGAAGGACGGTTTTTTTGAAATCGACTCACTACCCACAGTCACAGGTATTTTTAGATCTTCAACACGCTGTTTATTCATCTGGCCGTCTTCGTTACAGCGCAAGGGATTCCCGCCGATGCGCGCAGCGTCGTAATCCCCGCAGAACTACCCTCACGCCGGCGGAAGGCGTTTTATCCCGGCGGGCGCGTAGCCATCTGCTGAACCGTTGCCCTCGAAGGTTCGCGCGTCCAACCTTCCGCGGGAATGATTTCAGTGAAGAGCCTGCTATTTTGTGAAAATAGGACGGTTCTTGGCGGAATCCTGCTCGACCTTTGTAGATTTCTTAGCAAGTTCCTCGGCCAGGCGATCCACTTGATTCCGCGGTGAGCCATCATCGTTGGTTTCATCCTCCAGCTTCGACACTTCGGGATTTTCAAACTGCGATTCGCTGTTTCGAGACTCTGCGCTCATGCTCAGTCCCCTCCTCGGGATGTTGCCCTCTTTTCTGAAGGCTGTAACTGATATAGATGCCGCGTCCATGCCACAGGTTCTCTTCAAATCATCTTTTCCTTCCCTTTAGATGCCAAATCCCACCGAGGTCTCCAGGAGCGGAAAATGCAAGAAACTGAGCGCGGCCTCGCTCGAAGGAGACCCCCATGCACGTTTCAATCGCCGCCACCACTGCTCTCGGTGTCCTGCGGCTTCTTTCGCCCATGCACTTCCCCGCCAGTTACACGGATGCCAATTACACTGTTCATTGAGGAATTTCGTGCCCCGCATCGCCAATTTCGCCCTGCTTTCCGCCCCGCTTTTCGCGCTACTCTCCTGCCCCGCGCTCGTCTCCGCACAGAATTCCCCATCGCCGCCTGTCACCGCCACGCCCCAGCCGTCGCCAGAGCCTGCGCAGTCTCAGTCCATCCCCACTGAAATCGCCGCCGCCGAATCGGCCATCGCAACTTCCGACTGGAAGACTGCCGAGACGAAGCTCGATTCCTATTTAGCCGCCCATCCCACCGATGCGCGCGCGCTCTTCGATGCCGGCTACGTTGCCGACGCGCAGAATCGCCTGGTCGATGCGGCCGCCCTCTATCGCCGCGCCATCGCAGCCAATCCCAATTCCTTTGAGGCGCACCTCTCGCTGGGCCTGCTTCTCGCCCGCCAGAAAAAGCTCGACGAGGCCCGTCCCGAACTTGCCGCCGCCACAACACTCGATCCCGGCGAGGCTGGTCCGGAACTCAAGGCCCGTGCCTGGCGTGCCCTGGCGCGCATCGATCGCGCCACAGACCCCGCTGCCGCATCAAATGATCTTCTTGAGGCCTTGAAGCTCTCGCCGGAAACTCCCGAAGACACTCTCCTTGCCGCAGAGCTGGCTGAAAAATCCGGCCAGAACGACGCCGCCGAAACCGCCTATCGCCGCGTGCTCAAGAAAAATCCCCACTCTGTCCCCGCTAACGCCGGCCTGGCGCACCTGCTCATTCTGCACAAGCAATATCCCGAGGCCGACACCCTCCTCCGCGCCGCCCTCAAGAGCGCCCCCGACGATCCCACGCTCAACGCGCAACTGGCCGCAGTGCTCACCGCCGAAGACGATGCGGACGCCCTGCCGCTCCTCCAGAAACTCCACGCCGCGCATCCAGCCGACCCCGCCATCACACGCATGCTGGCCCAGGTGCTGGCCGTTGCCGGAGATTATGCCGGCTCCGATCTGCTGTACCTCCAACTGCTCGCTGCCGACCCCCAGGACGCGGACCTCCTCGTCGCCCACGGCCAGAACCTTGTCCGCCTGGCCCGCTTTACTTTGGCCTTCACCGCCTTCGACAAGGCCGCGCAAATTGACCCTGCCAACGGCGACGCATGGAGCGGCCTGGCCTTTGCCGCCTTCCGCACCAGCCGCCCCGACGTCACCCTGCACGCGCTCACCATGCGCTCCAGAACCCTACCCGAAAACCCCGCAACCCTGTTCCTCTGGGCTCAGGCTTACGATTCTCTCCATCAGAAGCAGCAGGCCGCCGCCTACTATAAGCGTTTCCTCGAGGCCGCCGCCGGCAAAATGCCCGATCAGGAGTGGCAAGCCCGCCAGCGCCTCCAAATCCTCGAAAAATAGGGCTCAGCCGCCCACAAATCGGCCTCCGAAGGTCCAATTTCAGCCCACGCACCGCCCTTTTTTGTATTTTTTTATCCACCTAATCAAAATCCTGCATCTTAGGTGTTGCGCGGCGTCGCGGATGCGAATACTATTGTCACAATTTTGGGGGGCATCACCGAGCACTGAGGAGGTCCCCATGCGAAGCGTAGTTTCATTCGCCGCGTTCGTCACCCTCAGCCTGACCGCGATCCCCATGTGCGCTTCCTCGGGCGACAACAAACCCCCTGATCTGGATGCCATTGCCGCGCTCGAGGCGCGCGCCAACCAGGCCCAGCCGCGCGAGCAAACCTTCCTGTATGCCGAGCTCGTCCAGCAGATGACGGAGCTCAGCATTCGGCAATATGCGGCAGGCGACGCCGAGAAAGCCACCAATCTGCTCAAACGCATCCAGCAGATCGCGCAAAAAATCCATCTCTCCCTGTCTGACAACGACAAGCGCCTCAAGAACGCCGAAATGCTGCTCAGCCACACGGCCTTCCGCCTCAGCGAGATGCTGCACGCCACAAGCGTCGAAGACCGCCCCCTCGTGGAGCAAACCCTGGCGCAAGTGACCGAAGCGCAAAACGCCGCCTTGATGCGGGTCTTCCAGAAGTAGCAGCCGTGGCAGAGCAAAGGCGCGCCAAGTGAAAAAAATGAAGGAAGTGAAAGAGTGAAGAAGAAGCGAGCGCGCATCGACTACAGCCGCATCAGCTGATCCACTCGCTTCACTCCTTTCACTTCCTTCACATCTTTCACTCACTTCACTTGCTCCCTCGCTGCCGGTCCTTTACGCTTGAATGGAAGCGCCGGAGACGTTCCGCCATGCGTCCATTCCTGGTCAGTCTTTTTTGTCTGCTGTTGAGCGCGCCCCTCGCCGCGCAACAGCAAAAGCGCGAACCTCTCACCGAAAAGCAACAGGACCAGATTGAAGAAGCCGGCATCGACCCCGTGGCCCGCGTCGATTTGTACGTCAAGTTTGTCAATGACTACTGCGACACCATCAAAGGGCTGATCCCGCGCGCCAAATCCTCGGCTCGCGCCCGCCGCATCGACGACGAGCTGCAGGATTTTTCCGCCCTGATGGATGAGCTCGGCGACAACCTCGATGTGTTTTCCCAGCGCAAGGCGGATCTCCGCAAGTCGCTCAAGGGTCTCAATGAGTCCATTCCGCGCTGGCAGGGAGTGCTGCGCGATCTGCCCAGTGAGCCCGGCTTCGAGTTGTCATTGAAGGAGGCGATCGATAGCACCAACGATCTCGCCGACCAGGACAAGGAAATCACCGCCGACCAGGAAGCCTATTTCAAAGCCCATCCCGACGAAAAAGGCCAGGACCGCGCCGAACCGAAATGAAGCAGCTGCTAGCTCCTGGCTTCTAGCCCCCAGCTACTTGCCGTTAGCGCCTTGCATCCCAACTTGCATCAAAAATACTCTGCCATCCTGAGCGGCAAAAATCGGATGTCATCCTGAGCGAGTCCCGGCGTGCCGGGACGAGTCGAAGGATCTGCGGTTGCTTTTCGACACACTTCCGGCGCGCCACACCAGCAATGGGCGGCCGAGCAAAGCTAGAAACTAGGAGCCAGAAGCTAGAAGCTCTCACATCGCATCTGTTACTCTCGCCTTCGTGCCCCTCGACGTCGCTCCCATCTTTCAGGAACAGTACCGCGCCCTCCGCCCGCGCGCGCCCATGCCGCCCATCCATGTTCGCTTTCGCCGCTTCACCTCGCTCAACACCACCATTCGTCTACGCGAGGGCGAGATCTTTGCCTCGCTCTCCGATCTGCTCGAAGGCGCGCCGGAGTCCGTCCTCCACGCCATCGCGCACATCCTTCTCGCCAAGCTCTACCGCAAACCCATCGACCGGGCGCACAACCTGCGCTACAAGCGCTTTGCCTCCAGTGCCGCCGTCACGCGCCAAACGGACCTCATCCGCACCGCACGCGGCAGCAAGCGCTTCTTCGGCCCCGAGGGCCGCTATTTTCATCTCGAAGAAGTTTTCGACGCGCTCAACACGCGCTTCTTCGGCGGCCTGCTCGGCCGTCCCGACCTCACCTGGAGCGAGCACCATGCCAAGCGCTCGCTCGGCCACTACGATGCAGCGCACAACACCATCGTCGTCAGCCGCGTCTTCGACCGCCCCTCCAGCCCGCGTTACGCCATCGAATACCTGCTCTACCACGAGATGCTGCACCTGAAGCACCCCGTGCGCACGCGCAACCTGCGCCGCTGCATCCACTCCCGAGAGTTCAAAGCCGAAGAAGCGCGCTTTCCTCAGCTCGCTGAAGCCCTCGCCTTCATCAAGCGGCTATCCTGACTTCTACGGTTCGCAACCTAAACACCGCTGTCGGATGTCATCCTGAGCGAGTCCCGGCGCGCCGGGACGAGTCGAAGGACCTGCATTTGTTTTTCGCGCCTTCTACTAAGCCCGATGAGGGTGCCCCCGGTCCCTCGCCTTTGGGGACCGGGGATAGCGCGAACTCAATCCGCAAGCCTTGTATCAGGGCACGACTTCAGTCGTGCCGCAGAGGGAGCAAAATCAATCGGGGCTTTAGCCCCTGAGGGAAGCTTCTTTCAAGCTGGGGTCAAACCTGCGCCCTCGTTCATCGCCTCGAAATTCTGCATCCCAAATCGCGCATCTTCGCGGAAAGAAGAATGAGAGAATTTGCAGAGGTCGTACGTCGCCGAGATTTCACTATTGAAATCCCGGAAACATAAACCCGGCTTCGACCGCAGCCACGCACGGAACTCCTTGACCTTCCCGTACGTATTTCCTTGTTAACCCGCGGCGTCGCTCCGCGTTTTACCTTTAGTGGTCAACAATTCGCTTTCATTTGCCCCAATTCCGGGTCTAACCAGGCAAGCCCTGCATCGTCTTCCCGCTAAACAGGAGAACATGATCGCTCAGCTTAGAATCCCTGCTCTTGTGTTGTTTTTTATTGCCTTGGCGTGGCCCGCCGCAGCCGCGGCGCAGACCGGCACGTTGCACGGCGTGGTGCAGGACCCCAGCGGCGCCGTCGTGCCAAATGCAACCATTACGGCCATCTCCTTAACCGGAGGCGGTGCGCAACCTGTGCAGACCAAATCCGGCGCTGACGGCCAATACTCCTTGCGGTCCCTCGCTCCCGGTTCCTACACTCTGACCGTTACTGCCAGGGGATTCGCGCCGCTCACCATCCCGAGTGTCACTCTCGCCGCAGGCCAGGCCAAGGAAATGAATCTGCCGCTGGCCATCGCCGTCGAGCAGCAGGAAGTCACGGTCGATGCCCAGAGCCGGACCGTCAACATCAGTTCCGATCAAAACTCCAGCGCCATGGTCATCAAGGGCAGCGATCTCGACGCGCTCTCCGACGATCCCGACGAATTGCAAAATGAATTACAGGCGCTGGCCGGTCCCGCGGCCGGTCCCAACGGCGGGCAAATCTACATTGACGGTTTTGAAGGCGGCCAGATCCCGCCCAAATCCGCCATCCTCGAAATCCGCGTCAATCAAAATCCCTTCTCTGCCGAGTACGACCGCATCGGCTACGGCCGCATCGAAATCATCACCAAGCCCGGTTCGCAAAAGTTTCAGGGCAGCATCAACAGCTTCGGCAACACTTCGGCTCTCAACACCGGCAATCCCCTGATCACCGTGCAGCCAAGCTACTACCTCTACTCCTATTCCGGAAACATCAGCGGCCCCATCACCAAAACCTCGTCGTATTTTTTCAACGGCTTTACCATCACCCGCCAGAACTCCAACATCGTCGACGCGCTGAATCCTGCAACCCTCACCAGCAACATCACCGAGGCCTGGCCCGCCCCGATGAACTTTTTCAATCTGAATCCGCGTGTCGATTTCCAGCTCACCAAAAGCAACTTCATCAGCATCCGCGACTCATTTTCCCGCTACTCCGGCCACGGAAATGGCGTGGGCACTCTCAGCCTTCCCGACCAATCCACCAGCTCCATCAACTACACCAACGAGCTCCAGATCGGCGATACCTGGATCATCAATCCTCACTTGCTCCTCGAACCGCGCTTCCTGTGGCGTCGCATCAACAACAATCAAATGCCGAGCCTCCTCACTCCCGCAGTGACGGTCCAGGGCGCCTTCACAAACGGCGGCAGCAGCGCCGGTACCGTGCAGGACCACGAAGACATTTTCATGTTGCAGACCTACGGCACGGCGACGGCCGGACCCCACACCCTGCGCTTCGGCGTACGCGCCCGCTCCTACCGCGACGCGAACTATTCCACCACCGGCGTCAACGGCAGCTACTTCTTCTCGAGCGTCGCCGATTATCAGGCGGGCATTCCCTCGCAATACTCCGCCACAGTCATTACCAATCCCACGGCTCGAGCCATTTTCTTCGATGGCTCGGTCTTCGCCCAGGACGACTGGCGCGTCAACCAGAGAGTTCTGCTGGGCCTTGGCCTCCGATACGAAGGCCAGAACTTCATCCACGACCACGCCGACTGGGCGCCGCGCCTGGCCTTGGCCTGGACCCCTGGCCATCCCGGCAAGAATCCTCCAAAGGCCGTGATTCGAGCCGGTTACGGCTGGTTCTTCAACCGTTTCATTGTGCCTTCTGCCTTTAACGCCGCGGGCACGCCCTGGATCATCCAGGCCATCCACGACAACCTCATCAATCAGAAAAGCTACACCGTCACCAACCCCGGTTTCTACAATCCCGACGCCGCAGAACCAGCGTCGGTTTTGACCTCGACCGCCTCCTCCATTCCCACCTATCACTCCGTCGATCCCCACTTCCACGCCTCGCTCGACATGCAGGCCGGCATCGGCGTCGATCATCAATTCGGCAAGCGCGTCACGTCGAACGTCACCTATCTCTACACGCAGGGCGATCACCAATACCTGACAAACAACGTCACTGCGCCCGCATTCGACGAAGCCGACTACACCATCACCGGCGCCACGCCTGCTGCCTACAACTACCAGTTCCAGTCCGGCGGATTTTACCGTCAGAATCAACTCATCCTCTCCTCAGCCCTGCAGCTCAAGAAGCTCACCGTGAGCGGCAACTACACACTCAACCAGGCCAAGAGCGACACCCAGGGCGTCGGCTCGTTCCCTTCTGTCGCACAGGATCCCGGTTTTGATTACGGCCGCGCCGGCTTCGGCATTCGCAACCGCGTCACGCTCATCGAGAGCTACACCGCCCCGCACGGCATCGTCTTCGCCTCTCTTTTTACTGCGCAATCGGGCACGCCCTACAACCTCACCATCGGTGAAGACCTCACCGGAAGCAATCAGTTCAACGCACGCCCCGCCTACGGCACATGCGGGGCGACGGGAGTCGTCTCCACGCAGTACGGCTGCCTCGACACCGATCCCGCCGGCAAGAACGAGCCGATCGTCCCCTTCGATATCGGCACCGGCCCGGCAAACTGGGTCTACCATGCACGCATCAGCAAGGTCTTCGGCATCGGCCCCAAGATCAAAACCGCGGGCGAGGGACAAACTTTCACGCCAGGACAGGGCAATGGCGGTGTGGGCGGCCGCGGCATCGGCAGTGGCGGACCAGCGATTCGCCTCGATGCCGCCGCCCCGCGCCGCTTCAATCTCACTCTCGCCGCCGGCGCCAATAATGTCTTCAACATCGTCAACTGGGGCACGCCCAACGGCGTCCTGCTCTCGCCGCTTTTCAACAAAACCCAATCCCTCGCCGGCGGCCCGTTTGGCTCGCCTATCCCCGGCAACCGCAGCGTCTTCCTGCAATCCACCTTTTCGTTTTAAGCGGCGATCTTTGCCTCTCCCGCCGCGTGGCGTGCGGTAGTGGGTCAGTTTGAATATGTTTTGAAAGGGCACGAGTTTACTCGTGCCGAAAAGGCCACAAAATGAACGCGGGCTTTAGCCCCTGAGGGATAGTTTTCGTGAAACTGACCCACTTCCTGGCAGCCCACTCCGGCGCTCGTCTGCGATATCCTAGCCTCTTATCACTTCTCTCTCGAGGTGCACCCAAATGAGCCCGAATCCCCGCCTCGTCCTGACCGAGCGCTTTACCCAGGCCGTCGAATACGTGCGGCAACTGCACACGGAGTACCGCAAAGGCACCGACATCCCCTACATGGCCCATCTGCTCGGCGTGGCCGCGCTGGTCATGGGTGAAGCCGGCGGTCCGATCCCGGTAACTGAAGATATGGTGATCGCCGCCCTGCTGCACGACGCCGTGGAAGATCATGGCGGCACGCCGCGCCTGCGCGAAATCGAAGAACGTTTCGGGCCGAAAGTCTCCCGCATGGTCGCAGCCCTGTCCGATACTTTCGCCGAGGATCACGACAAGAAGGAAGGCTGGGAGAAACGCAAGAACAATTACCTCACCCGTCTGCGCGAGGAGTCAGACGACGTGCTGCTCATCTCCGCCGCCGACAAGCTCTACAACGCCAAGGCAATTCTGGATGATTACAAGGAAATTGGCCCCGCAGTTTTTGCACGCTTCAAGCGCGGCGCGAAAGAGCAGCTATGGTATTTCGACGAGTTGCTCAAGGTTTTTCGCGCCCATCCGCCGAATCGCATCGTCAACGATCTGGACCGCGTCGTCCAGGAACTGAAAGTAGTCACATCAAACAAGGCGTAAATCCCCAGGAGCCGGTTTCCTGGTCCCTAGTCCGTGCCTTCATCCCCGCCACTGTCGCGCACTCACCTCGATAAGCTAAAAGCTAAGAGCTAAAAGCTGGAAGCTGCACTTCGTCCCTACTCCCTATTCCCTACTCCCTATTCCCTGCACTTCCAACGCTCCCGTCAGGCTGCTCACCTTCGTTACATCGTGGCTCCTGCACCACGATTCGAGCCCCTTCGCCAGCCGTTCCGTCGCGCGCGGATCGGCGAAGCTCGCTGTCCCCACCTGAATAGCCGTCGCCCCTGCCAACAGAAACTCCACCGCGTCCGCCGGCGTCACGATTCCGCCCATCCCCAGCACGGGAATCTTCACGGCCCGCGCCGCTTCCCAAACCAGGCGCAGCGCGATGGGTTTGATAGCCGGCCCCGACAGCCCTCCGGTCACGTTGCTCAGCCGCGGCTTGCGCTCCTCGGCATCGATCGCCATCGCCAAAAACGTGTTCGCCACACTCACGGCATCGGCCCCGGTGTCTTCAGCCACCCGCGCCATGTGCGTAATCGAAGTCACATTCGGCGTCAGCTTCACAATCAGCGGCCGCCGCGCTACCGCCTTCGCGCGGCTCACCAGGTACTCCAGCGACCCCGCATCCGCCCCGAACGCCATGCCGCCGGCGTGCACGTTCGGGCAGGACACGTTCAGCTCGTACGCCGCAATCCCCTCCGCGTCGTTCAACCGCTCGATCACTCCCACGTACTCGCTCACCGTATACCCGAAGACATTCACAATGACCTTGCACCTGGGGTACCGCTTCATCGGCGGCAGTTTGCGCTCCATGAACTCCTCGACGCCCACGTTCTGCAGCCCCACCGCATTCAGCATGCCTGCCGCCGTCTGCACAAGACGCGGCGACGCATGGCCTGCCATCGGCTCCAGCGACACGCCCTTGGTGACGATCGCGCCCAGCCGCTCCAGCGAAACAATCTCTTCGAATTCGATGCCGTAGCCAAAGGTTCCGCTGGCGGCGATCACTGGGTTCACCAACTCCAGTCCGGCAAACCTCACTCGCATGTCGGGTTTCACTTGGCGCCTGTCTTCCTTTGTCTCTCGCTACTGTTCCGGCTATCTTTTGCCATTGTTCCAGCCCCTGAATACCGCCGCCGTGCCTGAATATCGCGACTGTGCCTGAATACCAGCACCGTGCCCCATCCTTTTCCGCGCACTTTGCGGAAATGGGACTGTTCCGGCCCCTGAATACCGCCGCCGTGCGCCGGCTCCTGAATGCCGTCGCGTTGCCCCATCCTTTTCCGCGCACTTTGCGGAAAAGGGTGGGAAGACGCGCCAATGTTCATGGGCCGGAACGATAAATTTCCTGCGGCGCGCGCAAATTGCGGTCTTCCGCAGGCTCTCGTCCATGATACCCGCCCACGCGAAGCGCCGCTGTGCCCTCCATGCGTTTCGCCCAAACGCAGCAAGGCCCTCCAGCTCACGCCGGAGGGCCTTTGCTTTTCCCTATTCCCTGTTCCCTACTTCCTATTCCCTGTCTTTACGCTTTTCCTACTCCCTACTCCCTACTCCCTGCCTTTACGCCGTCACCGTCTCGCTGGAGTCCACCTTCACCGGCGTCAGCCAGCCAAACCGGTCCGGCTTCAGCCCGTTGACAATGCCAAAGAACTCGTCGGCGATCTTCTTGGTAATCTCGCCGGGCTTGCCATCTCCAATCACCACGCGGTCGATGGAGCGGATCGGCGAAACCTCCGCCGCCGTGCCGGTAAAGAAGACCTCGTCGGCGATATACAGCAGCTCGCGCGGAATGGCCTGCTCGTTCACCGTCAATCCCAGGTGGCGCGCAATAGTCTGCACGCTGTCGCGCGTAATCCCCGACAGCGCCGAGTTCGCCAGCGGCGGCGTGGAAAGCACGCCGTTGCGCACGATAAAAATGTTCTCGCCCGATCCCTCGCTCACCAGCCCATTCACATCCAGCGCGATCCCCTCCTGGTAGCCGTTGATTTCGGCTTCCATGTGGATCAGTTGCGAGTTCATGTAGTTCGCTCCGGCCTTTGCCAGCGCCGGCATGGTGTTCGGGGCCAGCCGGTTCCAGCTGGAGATGCACACATCGGCGCCTCCGTGCCCGGCAATGTACTTGCCCCACGGAAAATTGGCGATGTACACCTCGATCGGCGTGCCTTTCGGGCTCACGCCAATCTCGCCGTAGCCGCGTAGCACAATGGGCCGGATATAGCACGGCGCCACGCCGTTGGCTTCAATCACATCCACCACGCCCGCGCACAGCTCCTCGATCGTGAACGGAACTTCCATGCGATAGATCTTGGCCGAGTCGAGCAGCCGCTGCATGTGCTCCGGCAAGCGGAACACCGCCGACCCGTGCGGTTGCCCGTAGCAGCGGATCCCTTCGAACACGCTGGAGCCATAGTGGATCACGTGGCTCATCACGTGGATCGTGGCCTGCTCCCACGGAATCAGGTTGCCATTGTGCCAGATCTTCTCAGTAGTTTGGATAGGCATGGGGGTTGAGGAACTCCTTCATGTGCGGAACTTGCGCACCTCTTAAAAGGTTGTCATGCTTCGCCATTCGCTGGCAAGCATGAAAACAGGGAACAAGGGACCAAGGGAACAAGGTACCAAGAACGCGCGCCTCCCGCCAAAACCTCAAATCCTCAGTCCCTGCCCCTTTGCTCCCTCGCTCCACTGCCAACTCGTTCCCTTGTTCCCTTGGTCCCTTGTTCCCTTGGTCCCTGCTCTCACCACGGCAGCGTCTGTCCCAGATGAAAGTACCCGCCCGTGGGCCCGTCCTCAGGCAATGTGGCCAGCGTCGCGCTTGTCTTGGCGCCTTCGCTCAACTCCATTGGCGCCTCGGGGCCGCCCATATCCGTCTTCACCCATCCCGGATGCGCCGAATTCACCTTGATCTTCGTGTCGCGCAAATCGTACGCCAGGTGCACAGTAAACGCGTTCAGAGCCGTCTTCGATGCGTCGTAGGCAAAGGACTTGGCATTATAGATCGGTGATTTGGGGTCTGCATGCAGCGTCAACGAGCCCAGAATGCTGGAAAGATTCACAATCCGTCCCGCCGCGCTCTTCCGGATCAGCGGCAGCAGCTTCTCCGTTAGCGCCACCACCGCAAAAAAGTTGGTTTCAAATACCTTGCGCAGCACCGCCATGGGAACATCGGTGGCCCGATGCTCCGGACCCGTCCCCGGGAACTTTCCGCCGGCGACTCCCGCGTTATTCACCAGAATGTCGAGCCGGCCGTGACGCGAGTTGAAGTAGTCGTACGCCGCCTGGTGGCTGGCCTCGTCCGTTACGTCAAACTGCAGCACATCGGCATCCACTCCAGCCGCGCGCAGCTTTTGTACGGCCTCTTCGCCCTGGGCAAGATCACGAGCGCCAATCACCACCTTCGCCGCGCCCTTCAACTCCAGTGCAGTCTGGAAACCCAATCCGCGATTCCCGCCGGTAATAAATGCAATTTTCTCTGCCATCGGTCAAATTTCTCCTGTGCTGCTTTGGATTCGCCAAACAGCCCGCAGGGTGCAGGAATTGGTGCCATTGCGACCTGCATACCTGCCGGTCTTGACGGCCGGATGGTCCGATTTCTTCACCGTAAATGTTGTTTTGTTGTGTCGCAATGTCCATCACGGAGCATACAATCCCATGAACTGGCGCCATAAAAGGAGGGCTCTGATGATGAACAAGTTGGGTCGCAGTATCGCCACGTCCTGCGTATTCACAGTTCTACTTACCGGCTGCCAGCCGCCTCAAAGTGCGACGGCCCCCGTGCCCGGGGGTGGTAGCACTGGATCGCAACCCATTGGATCGCTGCCCAGTGGATCGCAGCCCAGTGGCAAGCCCGGGCCTACGACGTCCGTCCCCGGCTCGCCGCTGCCCAATCAATTCACAACGGCGAACATCACCGATCCATCCCTGAAGAACATCGTGGCGGCAGCGCTGACCATTCCGGCAGGATGGCAGCTGCAAGGGATCATGACGATCAGCCCCTGTACGTTTTTACCGTGGCCTGTCTTTCGCGCTTCCTCGCCCGATGCCTCGATGCAGATGAGCAGCGAGCCGGTGATCGGCTGGCAGTGGCACCCCAACGTGAAAGGCACGTTTAACACCGGCTGTGCCAATATCTCCGGGCAGATTTCGGCGGCCGACTTCCTGCAGTATTACCTGGGGTCGATCCAGGGCAGCGTGCGCGTGGAGGGGCCGATGGCGATTTCCTCAGCGTATCAGCAGTGGGCGCAGGGGTTCGCGGCGAACTTGAACCAGAACGCAAGCCAAGCGCCCCCGGCAGTGCGGAACAACTACACGTCCGACACGGCGGCGCTGCGGATTCAGGTGGTGAATGGGTCGTCCGTGGCGGAGGAACGGCTGCGGACCGTTGTGGAGTGCACGGTGAGTACCAATCCGAGCAGCCCCGCAGGAACATGCTGGGCCAGAGTCGACGTGCTTACGGCGCCCGTCGGCGAACTGGATGCTCTGGTGCAACTGGTCGACACCAACAACCTGCCGCATGGCGTGACAACGCAGCAATGGATGCAGGCGGCACTGCAACGGCAGCAGCAGCAGGAGGCAGCGGAGATGAAGGCTCTGACAGCTCAAGAACAGCAGGAAGCTAAAGAACTGCAGGAGCCGAGTGCTAAGCCTTCCAGCGGCGGCAAGAGTCCTTCCGGCAGCAGCAAGAGTCGCAGTTCGAAAGCGCCATGAACAACGCCAACGCGTCCATGAATGCGCAAAGCACTGCGGCCTCTGACTGGGTGGACTACTCGCTGGACCAGGAAACCGTAATGAACCCCGACGGAAGCACCACCAAGGTTTCCGCCGGCTATTCGGAGACCTGGACCAACGGAACCCAGTGGTACCAGACCGACATTCCGAATTCCAATCCGAACGGGGTGCTGGCCGGGAACTGGTCGCCGACGACGCAGGTTCACGGGAACGGGACGCCGTATTGAGAATTTCACCGCCGTGTCTCTGGTGTGTTGAGTCAGAAGTTCGCATCAAGAAGTTCGCATCAAGAAACTCGCATCAAGAAATTCGCTTCAAAATGGAGTTGTCATCCCGAGCATGGAGTTGTCATCCTGAGCAACAAAAATCGAATGTCATCCTGAGCGAGGTCGCCGCGGCGACCGAGTCGAAGGACCTGCGGTTGCTTTTGCCTTTCGTACGATCGTAGTCGAATGGGGACCTGCATTTGTTTTTCAACTAACTTCAGATTCACCTCGCTGGTCCCTGGTCCCTTAGTCCCTGCCTTCTCGGTCCCTTGGTCCCTCGGTCCCTGGCTTCTATACTTTCTCTATGGCAGAAACCCCGCAGACCGTTCCGCCAAGCCAGAGCGACCTCCGCATTTCGCCCGGCCCGCGCATGAAGGCCGCCCTGCTGCTGGCCGTCCTCGCTGACATTGTCCAGATCGTTCTCTTCCCCATCTTCCTCGAAGGGGCAGAATCGCCCGCCGACGACATCGTCGACCTTTCCATGGCCGGCATCCTCTCCTGGCTTCTGGGCTGGCACTGGGAGTTCCTGCCCTCGTTTGCCGGCAAACTCATCCCCGGCTTCGACCTCGTCCCTCTCTGGACCTTCGCCGTCGCCAACGTCTACCGCAAATCCCGCCCGCGCCCCGCCAAGACCCCTTGATAGCAGTTTTTGTAACCAAAGCACGGCCTCACAGCCCGCTAAAACTCGGATTCTTGAAGGTCGGAGGGAGCGGGAGGCTTCAGCCTCCCGAATAAAGGCCCTCGATTCTGCGTGGCTTTAGCCACGGGCCTTTCTTTTGAGGACGCCGGAGGAGAGACTTTTTCCGCAAGCTGTTCAGCCGGGCCGCGACCGGAGGAGTCCTACCGGCGCGCCAACTCTTCCACCGTGACGTCATACGGCGGCAGAACTCCGCATTCGGCTGCCATGCGGAAGAATCCCCGCATCCCCTCCACGCACTCTTCGTCGAGTACGTAGTGGATGTTGGTCGTCAGATACGCCCGAATGGTCTCCTCGGGAATGGGAAACCGCGCCGACCACTCCGCCACCAGCGCGTCAATGTTGGCAAGCCCATGATCGCGGGAGCGAATAAAGTCCTCAGCAACACTCTCGTCCAAAAGGCTGCCGTGCGCAGCACCCCAGACCGCCGAGACGAAGGGTAACCCGGTCAGCACGTTCCACTCCGCGGCCAGGTCGCGATACATAAGCTCCTCGCCGGTCCGCTCCATGCGGTTGAATCGCTCTTCGAGCGCCAATAGCGCGGGATCGCCAATCAGGATGGCGGCATCGGCCTGCTCCAGCATCAGGTCCAGATCGGCAGCCATGGGCAGGAACTGGATCCCCGGATTGCCCCACTTGTGGAAGAGAATGCGCGCGTAGGCGATCGTCGTGCGGCTGGCGGTGTCGGCGGCAACCGATTGCAAATCGGTGAGCAGCTGCCAGGCCCGATGCACCAGCAGCAGCGAGCGCACGCGGCCCTTGGAGGCGATAGTGCAGCCGGGCAAAATGCGCACTTCCGGCGACGTGGCCAGCGAGGCAATGGGAATCAGGCCGATATCCGCCTGCCCCGTGGCCAGCTTCGCCGCGCACTCCGCCGGCGTCATGCGGTCGATGCGATAGCGCTTCGCCAACTCATCGCAAAGTGGAGGGTGCTCGAAATCCCACATCAGCGGCGCAGGATTCAAAAAATCGATCGCCGCGATGCGCAACCGTGTGTCTTGCGCTTCGTTCACATTCTTTACACTACCAATCCGCGCGCCCGGATTCGTAACGAAATGCGTGTGTGGAAACGGATTGGTCAACCCCGCTCAGGGCGGTAGCGCCTCTAATATTTGTAGCGCCGCCAGGAATTGTAGCGCCGCCAGGAATTGTAGCGCCGGCCTCCTGGCCGGCTGTAGTGCGGGCCTCCAGGCCCGCGCTTGCTCAAGCAGAAGTGACTGATGAACGCAGCCAGTTTTCCGCACTTCACCGCCGCCCTTGACAGCGCAAGCCCGCCGCCCCGGATAATCGAGGCCATGCGATGGATTGTTCTCTTCGCGTCTCTGGCTGTGGCCGCAGGCGCCTCCGCACAACAGGCGATTCCGCTGCCGCCTCCACCGGCCGCCTCGGCGCCAATTGCCGACACCTTCCATTTCGTCTCTGACGGTCCCGTCGGTCCGGGATGGAGCCACCCTGATGAAATCGCGCGCAAGTATTTTCGCGAAAATCTGACCGCTCTCTTTGAGCGCACTCTCACGCTCGACGCCACCCTTCCGCAGCGCACCACGTTGCGCTGGATCTTTACCGGTCCGCGCGCCGGCCTTACCGTCGAGCTCACCTCGAACAAAGTCCGCATCGCGGAACGATATTACGATTCCATGGCGCTTTACGAAGGCCAGGGTAACTTCCCTGAGAAAACTACGTTCACCGACGAGCGCCAGTTCACAGGCGATGCGCGCTCGCTCACCGTTGTCGCCGATGCGCATCTAGCCGTGCGCGTGCTGATCAATGGCCAGCAGATTCTCGAGGCCCCGCTGCTCTTCGACCTCGCGCGCCACCAGCTCATGCTCGTCGCCTCGCGCACCGCGCACCTGGTCGTCTCCGGCTCACTTCTCAAACCCGATCTAAAGAACTCGACCATTACGATCAATGCATCGCAAGTCCACCAGACCATGCTCGGCTTCGGCGGTAGCCCCAGCATCGCCGCCTACGCGGAGTTGAGCGATGAAGGCAAGCGCGCTTACTGGCAGATTCTCAAGCGCTATAATCTGCTGCTCTTCCGCGAGTACCCGATGGGTTCCGAACTCAAGCCTGACATGAGCAATCTCGAGGATCTCGCCGACTCCACGCCGCACTATTACGGCGACAACTTCCCCAACAGCGAACTGTCGAGCTTTGATTACAGCCGTCACGTGCTCGATCTGGGCGGAAGTGTCATCTACGAGCTTTGGGCGCTGCCCTCGTGGGCCACTGTGCCCAACAACGGCCCGCACGCCACGGACACCCCGAACAAACCCGCCGAGCCCAAGCCCATCCGGCAGGTGGCGAATCCTGACGAGTTCGCGCGCCTCATCGTCACCTACTGCAAAAAAGCGCAGGCAGCCACCGGCTCCGCGCCGGCCATCGTTGGCATCGAGAACGAAGTCGATCAGCCGCCCTCGGTCTTTAGCTCGATGGCGCTCACCCTGCGCCGCGAACTCGACAAGGCAGGATTCACCGCGACCAAGATCCACATGGCCGACGCCAGCTACATGTTCCTCGGCATCGATCGCGCCACGGAGTTGCGCAAGAATCCCGCGGCGTGGAAGGCCATCGACTACGCCGCCGTGCATGAGTACGACTTTCAGGAGTTCCTCGCGAACCCCGACCTGTATGACGCGCGCATGAAGCAGATGCACGAGGCCGCGGACGGCAAGCCCTTCCTTGCCACGGAAATCTGCATCAGCGATCAGCACTA